>JAPLQI010000035.1 GCA_026399755.1 Pseudomonadota bacterium | reverse complement strand
TTCTGCCCCGCCCGCATCGGCAATCGATAGCACAATCGGCAGGCCCAGCAAGGATTTAAGCTCTAAGGCTGCATCGGGCGACAAGCAATCGATCTGGTAGCGATACGCTTGGTTGATCCCCTCACTACCGCTTACGCGCTGGGGTAAGAGCTGCTCTCCCCAAGCTGCACCATCACCTAATTGCAAAGAGATTAATCGTTGGTCTTGTGAAAAAGCAGCAGCAAAAGAAGCAAGTAACTGATCGGGGCGCACGGGTATTCCACGATTTTATCAATGCCGCAGATTACCCGATGATTTAACAGCCCGTCCCAACGATTACAAAAGCTTGTGATTATTAACAAACTTACATACTACCGGCGTAAGTGTTTACACTTAGTGATTGATTAAAATAAGAAAAAAACACTACAACAAAACCCAATGTTGGGTTTACGCCGAGATGTCTAGCCAGAGTAGAAGCCCCCTAGCCCAAAATATAAAAACATCAATATTGATAGCGAAGGCCAGCAATGGCCAATCCTATTAACTTAAGCGCAATGATATTTGTAGGGCGGGTGCACGCCGCAAGCAATACTGAACAGAACGCGGATTGCACCCATCCTAAGATGATGCAATGCTGGCCATTGTGCGGCCACTAGCATCATGACGAAGGGCTAAGTTGATAGGATTGCTGCAATGGCCCTCGCCACAACAGAAAAATCAGCTTATATCATTAGATCGCGCTGAATTTCGGCCTCGGTTTAAGCTTAACAAACACCACCATCATCACCAAAACTGCAGGCAAGGAAAACAACAGCATGGCAGCAACTAGGCCATATTGATCGGCATAAAAGCCGGGCGGCAGCGAGAACAACGCCAAGATTAGCGTGGTGCTTTGGTAAGAGAACACCGACGCCGCGCCGATTTCATCCTCGCCAAAACGACTCAGCATGGTGGAATACGACAAGGCAAATAAAACATTCGAACTAATGTGCGCCAGAATCACCGCCAAAATCACTAAGACTAATGACTGGCTATAAAACGCCAATAAATACATGAGGAAAAATCCCAGACCCAATATGGATTTGGCCCAGGCCGAATAAAACAAGCGATCTATCATCTTCTGGCTCGTTAACAATGGCCCAATCAATTGGCCAATGCAGCGGGCAAAGAGCAGAATCAATACCGGATTAATCACCAGCCCTAATACTTTAAAATCATTAAATTCTAAACCCTTAACCGGCAACAAAGCCATGGCGGGCGCAGAGATTAAAGTGAGTAGCGGCATAATCATTAAAATGGTTTTTTTCTCAAGATTCAAAGAGAAAAACCGTATTTTGATCACCATCTCTTGATCGATACGATTCAGCGCAGCATCCTCAATCAAAGCGCGCGAATAAAACAAACACGCCATCGCTAAAAGATAAGACAGTGCATCCAAGGCAAAATAGAGAGCGCTACTGAGCAAAGGATAAATCACCCCGCCGATTCCCGTACCAACAATGGTAATAGCAGAAAATGAAATGGTTTCTATGGTGGCAATATGCAAATAGTCTGCCTCGCCAAAACCCCGCTTATTAATCGTGTGATAAGCCGAAACCGCCAAGCCAGAAAAAAGACTCGGCAAAGCCAGTGCCATGCTCAGCATCAGTAAATTACCCGAAGCCAAGGCATAAAAAGGCAGCAATAAAGACAAGACCCCACCTATTTCTACGGCGATCAATATAGAAAAAGGCTTGCACCACCGCCCTAAATATTTGCCAATTTCAGCGCTAAATAAAGTCGGCACAATCGACACTGAGAAAGTCAAAGCAAAATCAGACGGCGCTGCAGCTGTTTTAGACAAAGCACCAAACACCGCCACCGCAGTTAACCCAGAGCCAATATTGGTAATAAGCAAGCCGAGGCTAAACCACAGATACCAGCGGGAAGACATTAATAATTTAATCATCATGATTCCAATAGCGCGCACGCGCCTGCCTAGCCGTAGGCAAACGAGTTAGAAAGGGAATTTATCCCGTGATGATTTTTTGGGCGCGAGGCTGTAGGGCGCTCTCGAAGCGTTTCGCTTAGCGATGCACAGTATCGAAAAGTGAGACGCGCAGCAGTGCGCCATCAAGCTACGCCATACACGGCAAAGCCCATGCTCAAACAAAACATCAACGGTTTGGATAACACGCAGGCGTTCACAACCTGCTGGGCAGGAGACTAGTGGGGAGTCATCAGAAATGCATCAGCAGAACGGGCTACTGAGGAAAGGCTCGCACGAAACATTCGCGGATATCCTTTTATGAAATGAGCGGCGAATTTATCAAACTGAAAGCATGCTGTAAATATAATCTCAATATATCTGAACAAGGCGCACGTATTTACAACAAAACACGCCATCCACGCAAAAACGGGCATCTGAAGATGCCCGTTTTTGCATACTTAACTAATGATACACAGCCTTTGAAAAACGCGAACTTCGTCCCATTGGCTAAGGGAATAGAGTACTAAACCTTGAACCACAGAGGAGAACGAGCACACAGAGTGCCACAGAGAAAACCATCCAATCTATCATGTCCTCTGTGAAACTCTGTGCTCTCTGTGCTCTCTGTGGTTCAAGAATTGGCCCTGCTTAACTGTTACTGCGTCCCAGCCATCTCTTCCTCACTGGCACTTTCTGCCTTAGGCGTTGCAGCTTTAGGCTGAACAGGGTGCATGACCTCTTTGCTTACACCCTTGCCATCTGGCCCTACGTTTTGATTCACGGCTGGCAGGTGGTGGGCGATGCCTTTGTGGCAGTCGATACAGGTCATGCCTTCAGACAAGCCTTTTTGGTGGGCATTGGCCGAGCGGGTGTTTTGCTCCATATAGTCAAAATATTCGTAGTTATGGCAGTTACGGCAGGCTTTGGAATCGTTGGCCTTCATCCTTGCCCATTCGTGCTGTGCCAGCTCGATACGTTTATCTAAGAATTTCTCACGCGTATCGATATAGCCAGTGAGCTTGCCCCAGACTTCTTTAGAAGCCTCAAGCTTACGCCACATTTTTGGACCCCATTCATGCGGCACATGGCAATCTGGACAGGTAGCGCGTACACCGGAGCGATTGGTGTAGTGAACAGTTTCTTGATATTCCGGATACACATTGCTGGCCATTTCATGGCAGCTTAAACAGAATTTCTCGGTATTGGTCATCTCTAGCGCGGTGTTAAAACCGCCCCAAAAGATAATCCCCACAATAAACGCCACAATCACACCGACATAGCCGATGCGTAAGCTGCGTAGTTTTGCCAGCAAGGCACAAAGGCGTGCCTTAAGTGAGGGCTTGGTTTCATCGCTCATTATTCAATCCTTTTACTTAACCAAGCCGATCGCGGGCTTAAAGGTATTGCCAACCAAAGGTTTGGCATCCGTTTGTGGTACGTGGCATTGTTGGCAGAAATAACGGCGTGGCGAGATATTGGTAAGCTCAGTGCCGCCACGGGTTTTAAAGTGAGTAATCGATACCTTGGTTGCACCCGTATCCGCGGTGCGATCCCAGCTATGGCAATCGAGGCATTTATTAAACTCTTTGGTAATCAAATAGCCCTTGGTGGTGTGCGGAATCAGCGGTGGCTGCTGCACAAATTGGCGAGGCAGCGGTTTGCGATCTTTTTCCCAGCGATAATTTTCAGAAGGTGCATCGCCTTTAACCGCTTCGCTACCACGCAAAGACTTCAAGGTTTCTGCCTGCGCCACGGGGGCGCAGATCATACAGAAGCTCAGAAACAGCGCCAGCATTGACATTAATTTTTTCATTTTTTTCTCCTTTGGATGAATAAATGGCCCGATCACCCCGCGCCATTTATCCCTCACCCATTCGTAGGGCGGGTGAAACCCGCCATTTATTCCAAGTAATTTGGCGGGATGCACCCACCATACACGCCTAAGCCTTGACCACTTTCACCGCACATTTCTTGTAGTCGGTTTGCTTAGAAATCGGGCAAGTCGCGTCCAGCGTCAGCTTATTCACCAAACGGCCTTCGTCAAAGAAGGGGATAAAAATCAGCCCCATCGGTGGCTTATTGCGGCCACGCGTTTCTAAGCGAGCTTGGATGTCGCCACGACGTGACGATACTTTCACTAACATACCGCGCTGCAAGCCGCGTTTTTTAGCGTCGTTCGGATTCATAAACACCATTGCTTCTGGCACGGCTTTATGTAACTCAGGCACGCGACGGGTCATGGTTCCGGTATGCCAATGTTCTAATACACGCCCCGTACAGAGCCACATATCAAAGTTAGCATCAGGCATTTCCGGCGGCGCTTGGTATGGCAGGGCAATAATATTGGCGCGGCCATCTTTATTACCGTAGAAACGCACGCCCTCGCCTTTTTTCACGTAAGTATCGTAGCCTTCACGATAGCGCCATTTGGTTTCTTTGCCATTCACCACAGGCCAACGCAAGCCGCGCACTTGGTGATAGAGATCAAACGGTGCTAAATCGTGACCATGGCCGCGACCAAACTGGGCGTACTCTTCAAACAAGCCTTTCTGAATATAAAACCCAGCTAGTTTAGCCTCAACGTTTTCAAAGCCCTTGAATTGATCCGCCGCTTTAAATTTATCGACATTGCCATTCACATACAGCACGTCGTACAACGTTTTGCCTTTAACTGCCGGTTGTTTCGCGATCAAATCGGCAGGCCAAACGTCTTCCACCTTAAAGCGCTTGGCAAATTGCATCAGCTGCCACAAATCTGATTTAGCCTCGCCAGGTGCATTCACCTGCTGACGCCACAGCTGAGTACGGCGCTCTGCATTGCCAAAGCCGCCCTCTTTCTCTACCCACATCGCGGTCGGCAAGATCAGATCGGCCGCCAAGGTCGAGGCGGTTGGATAAGGATCAGACACCACAATAAAGGTGTCTGGCCTGCGCCAGCCAGGGTACAGCTCTTCATTAATATTCGGGCCAGCCTGCATATTGTTATTACACATCTGCCAATAGACTTTCACCTTGCCGTCTTTAATCGCCCGCGCCATTGCCACGGCGTGTAAACCAATTTTGCCGGGGATAGTGCCCTCAGGGATACGCCAGATTTCTTCGGCATGTTTACGGTGTTCAGGATTAGTCACTACCATATCGGCAGGCAGGCGGTGAGCAAAAGTACCCACTTCACGCGCCGTACCACAGGCCGAAGGCTGGCCGGTCAGCGAGAATGGGCTATTGCCCGGCTCGGCGATTTTACCCGTCAGCAAATGGATGTTGTAAATCATATTGTTCGCCCATGTGCCACGGGTGTGCTGATTAAAGCCCATGGTCCAGAACGAAGTCACTTTGATTTTAGGATCGGCGTAGAGCTCAGCCAGCGCAATCAGGCGGTCTTCCGGAATACCACAAAGCTTGCTGACTTTATCGACTGTGTAATCGGATACAAATTTTGAAAACTGCTCAAACGAGCCGTCTTTCATATCATTTGGATTATTCTTTGGTTTGCCTGACGCATCAGGGTAACCATTCGATTTGGCATTCACTTCTAGCGGATTATTCGGGCGCAGGCCATAACCAATATCCGTTTCGCCAATTTTGAAATTACAGTGATCTTTTACAAACTTCTGATTCACACGACCGGTTTTGATGATGTGATGGCAAATAAAATTCATCATTGCCAAATCAGTTTGCGGGGTAAATACCAAGCCATAGCCAATATCGGCCAATTCAAAAGAGCGATGCTCGTAAGTCGATAACACAGCGACTTTTACTTTGGGATTAGATAAACGTCGATCGGTAATCCGGCTCCATAAAATCGGGTGCATTTCGGCCATATTCGAGCCCCAAAGCACAAAGGCATCGGCCACTTCGATATCATCGTAACAGCCCATCGGCTCATCCATACCAAAGGTACGCATAAAGCCGGTCACCGCGCTGGCCATACAATGGCGAGCATTTGGATCAATATTATTGGATCTAAACCCGGCTTTCATTAGCTTAACGGCAGCATAACCCTCATAAATCGTCCACTGGCCCGAGCCAAACATGGCGACCGATTCTGGCCCACTGGTTTTAAGCGCTTCTTTCCATTTCTTTTCCATAATATCGAAGGCTTCATCCCAACTCACTGGGGTAAATTCACCTTCTTTATCATATTGGCCATTTTTCTTACGCAGCAAAGGCTGAGTTAAGCGATCTTCGCCGTACATGATTTTGGAAAGAAAATAGCCTTTCACGCAGTTTAGTCCACGATTAACTTCGGCATCGGGGTCCCCCTGCGTCGCCACCACTCGGCCATCTTGCGTTCCCACCAGCACCGCACAGCCCGTACCACAGAACCGACAGGGTGCTTTATCCCAGCGAATGGCGCTTTTACCATCACCCGCCGTTGCTGGCATGGGTTTGGGCGCAGCATTTGCGAGGGGAATGCCTGCGCTGGCTACCGCAGCAGCGACAGCAGATATTTTAATAAACTCACGACGATCCAAGCTCATGATAAGCGCTCCTCAGATTTTTTTGATTTCAATGAAGGGGGTGGTGGCATTTCTTCGTCACAATATTCATAAGCCAGCGTGGCCGATGCAACGTGGGGAATTTCTTGAATTTGCGTAAGCAGATCAGAGGATCGAACACCTGGCACATCCTCGATAGTGATAATCAGCCGCCCCTCGTGCTCAAGATGTAACTCCACCCCTTGCACAGCAAGCACCGCCGCTTTTACTTCTTCTAAATGATCGGGAACCGCCCGAATCACAAGGCTAAAAATATTCATGCGATCAACTCCAACAAACGAATGCTCTGGCTTGGGCAAGATGAAACACAGGCACCACAGCCAGTACATTGCTCAGCATTAACAAGGGGATGGGCGACTTTGCCAACGGCAAGCTGAAAACGAATCGCCTGCTCATCACAGACCTCACCGCAAATCCGGCATTCAACACCGCGATCGGCCAAGCAGCTGCTATTTATTTCTGCGTAAATTTTCCAAGGGGGGCTGATGCTTTGATCGAGGGCCAAAGGCGTACAGGCGCGCGCGCAATCACCACAAAAAGTACATTCAGCCTGCGCAAAATCCACAATCGGAAAACCACCCTCGCCTACCTTAATAATTTGAGTAGGACAGGCAGAGGCACAATCACCACAGCGTGTGCAGCGATCCAAAAAACGCGCCGTTGCCCAAGGGGGGCGCGGCGCAGTAGGCGTTTGCGGACGACGGCCAAAAAGTAAATTGCGACGGGAAGGGTCCACTGCGGCAGCTAATTTAAATAGTAAGCTTAAAGATTAGGCCGGACTTGTAATACATACAATGCCTCTTTAGAGGTGTAAGCCGTAGACGCAAGCAAGCCACTACCTCCTAAGTGGTAAGCAAAACAATACGAAGCCCTGCGCCTTGTTCAAAGTACATGGCAAACTTCGGGCGATTAGGCTATGTTTTGCTACCCCACGCCAAGGCAGGCTCAGTTTCGGCACCAAGCCCATCAGATTAAGTAGTGAATATTCTGATCGGCTAAATGCCCCGCTCTCAGGGCGATAGATGGCGTGGAAATTTGGAGGTAGGGCTTATGCGTATTGGGGACTATTTCCGCCAAGCGTCGATTTTGCAATTTATTACCCGCGCGTTATTACTCATGGTTTTGCCCGCATTTCTGGCGTTTTTTATGAGCTGGAGCACGGTTGTGCGCTCCACAGGCGAAGGCGCGGCAATTAATCTGGCTGGCTCCTTACGTAAGCAAGTGTATTTGATCGTCGCCACCCACGAATCCCCGCCAGCCCCAGTTCCCGGCAGTCGCCCCCTATTGCAAGAAGTGATTGATGAATTTGAGCAACGCCTTTACCACCCCACGCTACTGAATAATCTACCTAATCAAGCCGATGATCCGGTACGCGTGAGCTACAACCGCATGGAAATGACCTGGCGTACCGACGTTAAAAATGAACTATCGCAACTCAATAGCGAACACGATGGCAGCCTACTCCCCAAAGCAATTCGTTTTGTTTCCTTAATTGATACTTATGTCGCGGCCATCGAAGCCAAGCACGAAACCCGCCTACTCTGGCTGGGGCGTATTCAATGGATTGCTTTGGGCATTATGCTTTTAGTCCTGCTAGGAACTTTACGCTGGCTATCTCTGCGGGTAACTCAGCCCTTAATTGCTATGGCACACGCCGCCAGCAAGATTAGAAACGGCGATTTAAACGTGCGCGCACCAGAGCAGGGCGCGGGTGAAATTACCCAACTTGGCCAAGCCATCAACCATATGGTGGCCGAATTAGCCCGTGGCATTGCCGAATTAGAATCGCGCGTCAGCGAGAAAACCAAGGCCCTATCTCAGAACCAGCACAGCCTAGAGCTGCTCTATCGCATTAAACAGCGCCTCTCTGATCAAGAACCCGACCAAACGACCTTTGATCAAGTCCTTAGCGATTTAGGCAGCGTGATCGAGCTAGAACACGCCGCCATTTGCATCACAGAAACCGAGCAAGCTCCGCTGGCATTTCGCTTTGCCATGATGCCGAACAGGCCGAGCGAGCACTGCAATCAAAAAGCCTGCGCAAGCTGTAGCGACGCCACAAATACCCCCGCCCAATCCACCGATTACCCTGTTTTTCAACTCAGTGACGGCCGAAAAAATTACGGCATCATGCCGATTCAACTCAAACCAGCACAGAAATTAGCCGACTGGCAGCAGCAATTGCTGGAAGCTGTGGCGCGGCAAATTGGTACGGCTCTCGCCAATGCCAAGCGCACGCAATCCCTGCATCGCTTAGCCTTGCACGAAGAGCGCTCGGTGATTGCACGTGAGCTGCACGACTCTTTAGCACAATCTTTATCCTATTTAAAAATCCAAGTACTTAGATTACAAAATGAACTCCCCGAATCCGCCCGCAGCGACACCGCCCAAGCTGTGCTCACTGAACTACGCCAAGGCTTAAATGATGCTTACCGCCAGCTACGCGAATTACTCAACACCTTTCGCCTACAAATGCACGAGCGCGGGCTGGCTGAGGCACTCGAACAAACCGTAAGCGAATTCGCAGAGCGTGCGGCCCATCCGGTCATTTTAGAGAATCACCTAATGGGGGTTGAGCTGAGTGCACACGAAGAAATCCATATTTTACAAATCGTGCGTGAAGCGCTCGCCAATATCGAGCGCCACGCCCATGCACAGCACGCTTGGGTCACGCTGGTATGGCAAAAGAGCACCATTTTGGTCACCGTTCAAGATGACGGCTGCGGCATCGACGATCATCCCGACAAAAAGCAACATTACGGCCTAGGCATTATGCGAGACCGCGCTAATAGCTTACAAGGCCAGCTAAGCATCACCCGCCAACAGCCCAATGGCACCCTTATCTCCTTACAATTCACCCCTAAAACGCCATTCTCAGTGGCCGAAGGAAATGCGCTATGAGCGATAGATATTCCGTCGTCGTCATCGACGATCACCCCCTATTCCGTAAAGGCGTGGTGCAGCTTTTGGCTTTAGATAGCCGTTTTAATGTTATCGGCGAAGCGGCCAGCGGAGCAGAAGGCCTTGTGCTGGTTGCAGCCCAAAATCCAGACCTAGTAATCTTAGA
Organism: Pseudomonadota bacterium; assembly: GCA_026399755.1. Taxonomy (GTDB): domain Bacteria; phylum Pseudomonadota; class Gammaproteobacteria; order Burkholderiales; family Chitinibacteraceae; genus Iodobacter. Next base: position 88,310 of record JAPLQI010000035.1, on the reverse strand, counting down.
TTTAAATATGAAAGAAATGGATGGCATTGCCACGCTGCGCGCCATTAAAGAACTTGATCTGGACTCACGGGTGGTAATGCTCACCGTATCCGATCAATCATCCGATCTGGTTGCCGCAGTGAGGGCCGGTGCTGATGGTTATTTGCTGAAAGATATGGAGCCAGAAGAAATCATTGCCAGCCTTGCCGAAGCGCTGGACGGCCAAATGGCGATTCCCGAACGCCTAGGCCGCGTCCTTGCCCTAGCGATGCGCGAAGACGACGGCAGCGAGCGCAACGCCATGATGGCATCCCTTACCGAACGGGAACGAGAAATCCTTGGCTGCCTTGCCAATGGCCTATCCAATAAATTGGTCGGCAGAGAACTGGGGATTGCGGAAGGCACAGTGAAAGTGCACGTGAAAAGCCTGCTCAGAAAACTAAACTTCCGCTCACGGCTGGAAGCGGCGATTTGGGCGGTGGAGCAAGGGATCAAGCTGGGGTAGCGGTTGTATCACATGGCGTCAAATGAATCGCCGCGCGACAAACGAATTGACTGCATTTTCCATCATTTTCCGCAGCATTTCATGCTGCCCGAAAAGCAGCCCATTAAATACCTCACGCATCTCTGAGATGTCGTTGACGGAGATCATCATGTGGCTGGTGGTTAGCCCCAGCTCGGCCATTGCCCCTACCCAGAAAAAACAATCATCCATTTCTAGCGCATCAATTTCAGATAACTGTAGCCGTAGTACCAACAGCAGAATATCGTCCAGCGACTGCAGGGTTTTCTCCGCCACTGCCATGGCCTGAAAGGCATCGGAGAGCGCCTTATTGTCTGCCACTTCCAATTGATCAAGGTCTTCCACCACCAGCCCAGTAAGGCGGCAGAACAAAAAGTCTTCTTGATCAATCGCATCATCGCTAAATTTTTGCGCCGCCTTTAAATCGCTACGCTTGGGACGTGGCAATTCCAGCGACTCAATACGAACGCCAGCAGCGGTGGTGAATGGAAAACATAAAGTGATTTTCATGGGATGCCCTTTGTGTGAGTGAATTAGCCGGTCGTGATGGCATACACAAAGGATTTTGCGGGAGGCGGGAGCGGGAGTCAGTTAATGGGGTTTAGAAAAAGCCCACCGGACTGACTTTCTTAGCGGCGACGAGCAAAGCCCAGTGTATTGGGCTAATACTTATAGGCGTCTACGTCGTTGCCGGACCGGCGTTGGCCCTTTTAATCCGGCTTATCGTGAAGGTGACTCAAATGAGCAAAGGCAGTGGCGGTGGAGGTAAGGGCGGCAGCAGTGGAAACACGGGCGGTAGCGGTGGGAGCACTGGCGGCTCCAAAGGTGGGTCGAGTAGTGGAGGTAAAGGGAGTGGTCAACCCGGTGGCTGGCCGAGTACCACAGGGAATCCATCGGGCGGCGGGCGAGGTAATGCGCCTCCTTCCAGTAAGTAATATATGGAACTAAGACGTAACACATCTGATATTTAGATTCTTAACAAGAGAAGTATGGTTGGGCTAGTGACTTATCAGCCCAACCTAGCGAGCGTAGTGAGCGACCAATGAACAAACCCGTTTCATTTTCGATCTATGACAAAAGTATTGATATCGTTTCATTCCTCAACACTGTCGACGGACTTACTTACAGCCACAAGCCAGTCGAAATGGCTTTTGATTCTGTTCTTGACGCGCCAAAACTGGTGGAGTTATTTCTTAGTTTCTCATCAGCAGTTGGAGTAAGTCTGTTTGCATCTTGGCTATATGAGCGGATGAAGAGCGGCACTGGCAATACAAAGAAGATAGATAAACATGTGACGATTAACGGAAACAAAATTTCCGGTGAAAACATCACAGTTATCCAAATTGTGAATGTTATTAACGTGGGGATCGACAACTCAAACGACACGAAGCACGGTAGGTTGGGCTAGTGACTTATCAGCCCAACATTCTTAGGCATATTGAAATATTGAGCTGCTACAGCTTTAGCCCAACCTGCCGTGCTGTATCGGCAGAGTCAGTTGTTAGAGCCTATTGATATCTTTGTAAGCTGTAAATTTCAGTGGCCTTGCCGATGATCCTTGATTTATTAGTCCTAATTCACTGCACAGCCTTGCATAAATCTTTGACGGAAAACCACCATTAAAATCCCATACATCGCCCCCGTTCGCCATCTGTAAAATACCGGAAATGTGTGGGTATTTATGACCAAGCTTATGGCGAACAATATATGCGGACAGATCTTTGCTGCGGGTAAATCCTAGAGTAGACATATCTGCAACAAGTTTGCGAAACTCATCTTCTTCCACTTCTTTTTGGGCTGCGGTCTGATCTGCTATTTTTTGAAGCCTAGTAGCTTCTATTTTTTGTATTTCTTCGTATTTTCTATTTTTTTCTTTTTCTAAAATTTTCCTCTTTGCGGCTAATTGATCAACTTCATTTGGCGGTAAAAGATCAAACGTTGCTTTTTTAATCGATTCTGGTAGCGGCATCACTGCATTCATCCAGCTTTTTTCTATCATCTCGACGAAAGCTGATGCATTACTCATGTGATCTTTACTTATTTTTTTTGGATCTAGAATCAGGAGAACTTGCTGGCCTTTCTCTGTTGTTTCAAATTCATACCAAAAATATATAGGCTCATCTGCCTTATGGGTACTTAATGCCCGAGCCAACTCTGGATGAGTTCGTTTTACGCTTTTTATGTGGAAAAATATCTCATTAGAAGGCGACTCTACAAAGGTATGAGAGACAAAGCCGAATCCTCTATCTTCAATGTATCTTTCAACTTTTCCGAAATCAATTTTCACTGGATTCCCTATGGCAAAGCAGCTCCGCTGCAATGGCAATTTTGCATTGAGTCTTTAATAAAATGTACGCCCTTAAAATCACTGCGGCGACTACTGGGGAAGATCAAACTTCTAACAAAAAATATTGCATATGTTAGATCTAATCCTACTTAGTTTTTGAACCAAAAATCAGGATTAAGTCCTTATCTTACCACTTGTAAATATTGCCCCCTCGAAAGTAATAAGCCCAAACCCATTAAGATTGATTAACCACAAAACCCAATAAAAAAAGCCCACCAAAGTGAGCTTAAGTATTTCAGTTGGCGAGGGTTAGCCCTTAAGAGCCAAACCAAATCACGCCAGGATAATTTGGGTTAACGCCCACATTTCCCGTAAAGCCTTTAGATCTTAAGTATTCTACGACCTGCTCTGTTGTTGCGGGTGTTGATACAGTTACTTCGTATTCAGATGACGAGCTTTCTATTGCAGTATCACTCATAAAAATCTCCTTGTAGCATCCTACTCGTAAGGCTTTTCGGGTTCGCCCCGTTTTTTTAAGTGGTCTCTGGACTCCACTCACTCATAAATTCCTGACGCCTGTGGTAACTCTGCTGGCTAATCCATGAAAGAGAAGCCAAGCTAATACACTCTAGCTCACAAAATAAAAGCCCACCGAAGTGGGCTTAAATATTTAAGTTGGTCAGGACTACCCGCCAATATTCTGTCGATACGTTTCCAGCATATCTTCACCATTCACGCGGAAGATGTTGGCCATGAAATCTAGCTCTAAAATTCTAACTAGGCAAAACAAGGCAGGCAGAGCTAAAGATTTATCAGCCCCTAGCAGCCTGTCGGACTTAGGCGGTCGAAGCGAAAAATCGCATGATTGAGACCAGATTTTGCCGGATTTGCAGCGCCAATAACGAGTTATTGGTCAAAAATCCGGTGAAATATGGGCCAATCAGGTGATTTTGCAGCCGACTGATGCTAAGTCCGACAGGCTGCTAGACCAAGCAACATAGCCCTCACTCTCTTTTAAAGCGCCGTGAGGCTATATAAAGCCTTTATGCCGCATTTAATCACTCCTGCGAATACTTATTTTTCAACTTATCGCGGAGGACTCCCCCTCGCTTTTGGGTTTCTCTGTGGCGCTCTGTGTGCTCGTTTTACTCTGTGGTTTAAGATTTAACATTGTGTGCAAAAACTTCAACCATGACTAAAGAAACATCAACCGCCTGTTTGCGACATAAAGCGGATGATTTTGCCGGGCTGCTCTTTAAACTCGTGGCGTTCTGGTTTTAGCTCGATGGCGGATTTGAGCGCGGCTAGGATCTCTGCATCGCTTGCGCCGCCACGCAATAGCGGTGCAAATTCAAACTTTTCTTCTTGGCCTAGGCACATATATAAAGTGCCATCTACAGCCAGCCTGACTCGATTACAGGTGGCACAGAAGTGTTGCGAGATCGGTGTAATAAAGCCCACTCGCCCGCTGCCGTCGCTCGTTTGCCAGTAACGCGCAGGCCCGCCGCCCAACTCGGCCACTTCGGGAATCAGCCCAAATTGAGCGACTAGCTGCTCACGCACAGGGTTTAAATCTAGGTACTGGGTATTGCGGCCAGTACTGCCCATGGGCATGGCTTCAATCAGGCGCAAAATAAAATCATTCTCAAGGCAAAACGCCACCATGCGGTTGATTTCGTGCTCGTTTACACCGCGCATCGCCACCATATTAAGCTTAATCGGATCAAATCCAGCGGCCTTGCCCGCCATAATCCCCGCCATAATGGCGTCGAAACTATCGCGACCGGTAATTGTATTAATACAGCCCTTATCCAGTGAATCGAGGCTCACATTGATGCGCTTCACGCCAGCGGCTTTTAGCGCTACGGCATGTTTTACCAGTTGCGTTGCGTTAGTAGAGAGCGATAAATCCTCCACCCCCGGCAACGCAGATAATCTAGCCGCCAGCTCAGGCAAGTTATGCCGCAGCAAAGGCTCCCCCCCCGTAAGGCGCACGCGCGAAACGCCCGCTTGGGCAAAGATGCCAACCAAGCGAGTCATCTCGTCAAAACTCAACCAGTTTACAGGCTCTTCATAGCCGTTAAAGCCTTTAGGCAGGCAGTAATTACAGCGCAAATCACAGCGATCCGTCACCGATAAACGCAGGTAGCGAATCGCGCGGCCAAAGCGATCTTGTAAGGGAGCAATCGGTGAGGCAAACATCAGGCTTCCTTAAAACGGGGAGAGAGCAGCTTTCAATCAAGCTCATCATTAGTCGCACTATATGGTGATTTATGACAGCTCAACAATGTACATTCTGACAATCTGCACCATGGGGTTTAGATGTAGGGCTCTGAGTGTGTACAAAAACGTAGCCAAGCCACACGTGCATACAGACTTCTAAGTATTCCCAAATCGTCACCTCCCACTATAACGCCAAGCCTGTGAATTAGCCTGTTGCATTTAGGACTACCTCTTCTGAGATAGGCCCAAATACCTGTCAGCAAAAAGCGCTACATCCCTATACTAGGGTCTGTTGGCGTTTCATTCACAATTGCGCTGAGCCGGAAAACTTGCCAAGCAAACAAACATCGATGTCTAAGCTGCTTTTTCCAACTTGACTGACTACTGACCCATGCTTTCTGTATCCAGACTTTCAGCAGAGCGCGCTGATCGCCCCCTTTTTACCGACCTATCTTTTGCCCTGAATGCGGGACAATGCCTGCACCTGCGCGGCGCGAACGGTGCGGGTAAAACAAGCTTGCTTAAAATGCTGGCGGGACTAAGCACGGCGCAGGCTGGCGAGATCACTTGGCAGGGCAAGGCCTTGGCGGCTTGGGGTGATGATTACTACACTGCGCTGCATTATCTGGGCCACAAAGATGGTTTAAAAGACTTGCTCAGCCCGCTAGCTAATTTACGCCTAACAGCTGATCTATCTGGGCAGGCTTTAAGCGAAGCCTCTGCACTTAAAACACTTTCTCAAGTCGGGCTAATCCGCCAGAGTAATCTAGCCGTCCGCACCCTGTCACAAGGGCAAAAAAAACGCGCTGCGCTGGCAAGGCTATTGGCGATTAGCCGCCCACTTTGGCTACTGGATGAGCCTTTTGTGGCGCTCGATCAGGCAGCACAAAATCAGTTGGGTGAATGGATAGCGCGGCACACCAGCAATGGAGGCATGGTTATTCTTACCTCGCATCAAGCCCTGCCTGATGCCATTCAAAACATTATTGAACTGGATTTAAGCCAAGGAAGTGCAGCATGAGCAGCACGCGCTTCTTTTTAGCGATTGTTCGCCGTGATTTATTGCTGGCCTGGCAGCAGCGCGGCGATTTGCTGGTGGGCGTGGTGTTTTTTGTTTTGGTGGCCTGCCTATTTCCGCTGGCCATCGGCCCCGAGCCTAAGCTACTCGCCCGCATCGGCCCCGGCGTGCTGTGGGTGGCGGTCATTCTTGCTAATCTGCTCGCTCTACCACGGCTATTTAATAACGACTGGCAAGATGGCAGCTTAGAACAACTATTACTCTCCCCAGCTCCCGCCAGCGTGATGGTGGCAGGCAAGCTAACGGCGCACTGGCTAACGACTGGCATTCCGCTCACCCTCATTGCGCCGCTATTGGGCATTCAATACGGATTAGAAAGCGACACGCTATTGATGCTAATGGCCAGCTTACTGCTCGGCACGCCAACACTCAGCGCATTAGGCAGCATAGGCGCAGCACTCACGCTGGGTGTGCGTCAGGGAGAAATGTTATTGGCTCTTTTAGTTTTACCTCTTTATGCACCTGTGCTGATTTTTGGCAGCGGCGCAGTAGCTGCAGTGGCTGGCGGCTTATCTGGCATGGCCGAGCTATCCTTACTTACCGCCATTCTCTGCGCCACCTTATTTTTAGCGCCTTTGCTGGCTGCGATGGCGGTGAGGCTGGCGGTTGAATGATTTTATTCCGAAAAAAATAGAGTAAAAAACCGATGTTTTGTAGGGCGGGTGCAACCCGCCAATATTAAATATATAAAACGGCGGGTTGCACCCGCCCTACACATGGCTGTCACACAAGAAATATTCAGGAAAACAATGAAATCACCCCATAACGGGCCGCGCTGGCTGAATTTATTTTCTTTCGCCTCCCCCATGCAGTTTTACCCGCTGGCTGGAAGGCTGATCCCGCTATTTATGGCATTGGCTGCTGCGCTCTGCGCTATGGGGCTGTGGCTGGGCTTTGCCATTGCGCCGGGTGACGCACAGCAGGGTGAAGGCTATCGGATTATTTTTTTGCATGTGCCCACCAGCTGGATGGCGATGTTTATTTACATCGTGATGGCGTTTTGGTCGGTCATGCATCTGGCTCTGCGTACCCGTTTATCCGCGATGATGGCGCAAGCCTTGGCTCCGACAGGTGCTTTGATGGCATTTTTATCGCTATTCACAGGCGCACTGTGGGGCAAGCCGATGTGGGGCACTTGGTGGGTGTGGGACGCACGGCTCACCTCCATGCTGCTGCTGTTCTTCCTGTATTTAGGTTTTATCGCCCTCACCCGCAGCATTGATGAGCCAGATCGGGCCGACAAGGCCGGATCAGTGCTGGCCATCGTAGGGGTATTTAATGTGCCAGTTATTTATTTCTCGGTTAAATGGTGGAACACCCTGCACCAAGGCGCGTCAATCTCGATGGAAAACGGCAGCAGCATGGCTAGCACCATGCTAATTGCAATGCTGGTGATGTCGCTGGCGGCATGGATGTACAGCATCGCCACTTGCCTTGCCCGCGTGCGCACGCTTATTTTACAAAGAGAAGGCCGCACTCGCTGGGTAAAAGAGCGCATCGCCCAAGGAGAAAAATGATGTTCTCAAGCATCTACTGGGCCAGCTTCAGCGATTTTATCCATATGGGCGGCTATGGCCTTTATGTGTGGGGATCTTTCATCGCCTGTGTTTTGGGGCTAGGCATAGAGTGGCTATTGATCAAGCAGCAACGTAAGCAAGTGATTCAGCATTTACGGCGAATGGCTTTGGCAGAAGAGATGGAGAATGAGGAATATGAGCATTCATCGCTCTTGTAGGGCGGGTGAAACCCGCGAGCGATGCTGACAAATACACGGGTTACCGCCATACACGCTAAGCAATTTGTTTTTTAGTAGCAAACAACGAAAAAACATAACAACCCCGCGCTCGGCACGGGGCTTTTTAAGTCCCCTTGAAGCACGCCGAAGCGAGGAACAAGCGGGCGGGGTTTCGGCGAGGACTGTCTGAGCGAAGCGAGTTCCGCAGCCGCCGCTCGATTGTCCGCAGCGAGGGGTTTCGTTCTTTGAGTTTGTGGCTTGGCTTCGTTTCTTGGCCGTTCAAGAAAGGAAGGCCCCAGCGGTGGCGACCGCTCCAAAATCAACGTGCCGAAGGCACTAAAATGACCTTTTTTGCTTTGCGGCTTAGTACACAGACAGCAACACGCTAAGAATCATCAATAAATAGGAGAACCCCATGTCCCCCAGACGTAAACGTATATTTTGGATTGTGGGCGCTTTAATCACGCTGGCTTTGGTCGCTTTTTTTGTAGTGAATGCTTTTCGTCAAAACTTGGTGTTTTTCTACTCGCCAACCCAAGTCGTTAATGGCGAAGCGCCGCAGGGCCGGGCTTTTAGGCTGGGCGGGATGGTGGTGGATAAAAGTCTGATCCGCGCCAGCGATGGCGTGAGCATTCGCTTTACGGTTACCGACACCGATAAAAACATCCCCGTACAATTTCGCGGGCTGTTGCCAGATTTATTTAAAGAAGGCAAAGGCGTAGTGGCGGAAGGGAGCTGGGAAAACGGCATCTTCACCGCCACCGAAGTGCTCGCCAAACACGACGAAAACTACATGCCACCCGAAGCGCAAGATGCAGTAAACAAAGCGCATCAGAAAGCGGCGGATAAAAAGATTTAAAAGATCTGTAGACACAGAGCCAAGGGAAGAACACAGAGCACACGGAGAAAACCATCTAGGGTGGGCACAATTCATGCCCTATGCGCATCACCAATGACGAAAACATAGCAAAAAAGCTGACTTTTATACGGGTGTGCAAGTCGTTTCTCTTGTGCACCGTTTCTTGGTGCGTAACGCCTACGGCGTTTTGCACCCTATAAAAGGTGTTTTTCATTCTCTCTGTGTCTACAGAACTTTGGACCTTAACGACCTCCATGCTCAGCTTCAATTTCAGGAAAAACAATGATTGGTGAACTCGGTACTTTCACGTTAATTCTGGCGCTACTGGTGGCGCTGGTGCAGGGCACGCTGGGGATTTGGGGCGGGGTTAAGCAGTGGCTGCCCGCCATGCGCATCGCCAGACCAGCTGCGCTATTGCAATTAGCTCTTACCGCCACGGCCTTTGCGCTGTTGGCCACGGCTTTTTTGCAAGACGATTTTTCGATTCGCTATGTGGCGCGGCAATCCAATAGCCTGCTGCCGGTCTGGTTTAAATTTGCAGCCGTCTGGGGCGGGCATGAAGGCTCGCTGCTGCTGTGGGTGTTGATGCTCTCTGGCTGGGGCGCTGCGGTGGCGGTGTTTGCACGCAACCTGCCACTCTCGGTGCAATCATTGGTGAGTGGCGTATTGGCTTGGGTAGGCAGTGGCCTGTATCTGTTTATATTGCTCACATCCAGCCCCTTTATTCGCCAGCTTCCCGCACCGAGTAATGGCGCAGACTTAAACCCGCTACTGCAAGACTTGGGGCTGATTTTTCACCCGCCACTGCTTTATATGGGCTATGTCGGTTTTTCGGTCGCCTTCGCCTTTGCCGTGGCCGCGCTGATTTCTGGCCGATTGGATGCCAGCTGGGCACGCTGGAGCCGACCTTGGACTGCCGCCGCGTGGGTGTCGCTTACGCTAGGCATTATGCTGGGCAGCGCATGGGCTTATTACGAATTGGGCTGGGGCGGCTGGTGGTTTTGGGATCCGGTTGAAAACGCTTCCTTTATGCCTTGGCTGGCCGGAACGGCGCTGATTCATTCCTTAGCCGTGGCCGAAAAACGCAATGCCTTTAAGCACTGGACGGTATTGCTAGCGATTGGCACCTTCTCGCTCTCGCTCTTAGGCACGTTTTTAGTGCGATCTGGCGTACTGACTTCGGTACACGCCTTTGCCACCGACCCGGCGCGCGGCTTATTTATTTTGATTTTTCTCTGCTTTGTGATCGGCGCATCGCTGGCGCTGTATGCTTGGCGCGCGCCCTTGCTGGAGGGTGGCGGCGCATTTAACTGGTGCTCACGCGAAGCACTGCTGCTCGCCAATAATGTGATTTTAGTCGTCGCCTGCGCCACGGTTTTCCTTGGCACGCTTTACCCGCTGCTGATTGACGCACTCGGCCAAGGCAAGCTCTCCGTCGGCCCACCTTATTTCAACAGCGTGTTTATCCCTCTGATGATGCCCGCCATGTTGCTCATGGGTTTAAGTGGCAACGTGCGCTGGAAAAACCAAGATGGCCACGGCCTATGGCTTGCTTATTACGGCCCGATGATTCTGGCGATTGTGGGTGGCATCTTGCTGCCACTTTGCTGGGGGCAATGGAAATGGGGCGTGGCCGCCGCACTTACCGTGGCACTTTGGGTGGCGATCACCTCAGTGCGTGACTGGAGCCGCCGTTTAATCAGCAATCGCCGCAATGGCAGCACATGGTGGCGAGTGCTATGCAATGTGCCTGCGGCTTTTTCTGGCATGCATATCGCCCACTTTGGCATTGCCGTGTTTGTAGCCGGCGTGACCGTGGTATCGAGCTATGAGCACGAAGATGACTTACGCATGGCCTTTGGTGACACGCACAATATTGCGGGCTATACCCTCAGCTTTGACTCGGTTAAATCAACCCGCGCCAGCAATTACGCGGCGCTCACAGGCCAGCTTACGCTTAGCCAAAACGGCAAGGCGATTAGCGTGCTGCAGCCTGAAAAGCGCCAGTATTTCTCTAGCCAGATGCCGATGACCGAAGCGGCAATTCACCACACGCCGCTCAAAGATATCTATGTATCCCTAGGCGAGCCGTTAGGCGACAACCCATTCACCGGCGATTGGCTAGTGCGTGTGCATTACAAACCACTGGTTGGCTGGATCTGGTACGGCTGCATATTAATGGCCTTGGGCGGAGCCATCGCCTTGTCCGACCGCCGCTATCGCCAAAAGCGTTTGGCTAAAAAGCACACTGACGAATAAACCCTAAAATCTGTAGACACAGAGCAAAAAGAGGACACGGAGAACACAAAGAAAAAACAAGACTATCTTTGGGTTTCTCTGTGTGCTTCGTGTTTTTCCCGTTCTCTGTGTCTACAGACCTTTTATGCAGCTTAGGAAGTTTTAATGAAACGCTTTGCTCCTTTAATTATTTTTGCGGCACTGGCGCTGTTGCTGGCGGCGGGTTTAACGCTTAATCCGCGTGAAATTCCTTCCGTGCTGATCGGCAAGCCTGCGCCGCAATTTAAGCTTGATCGCTTAGACGCCACAGACCAGTTTTCGTCAAGCAGCCTCAAGGGCCAAGCATGGCTACTCAATGTGTGGGCCTCATGGTGCAGCGCCTGCATACAGGAGCATCCGGTGCTCAACAGTATTGCTTCAGAGCACAAAGTCACCATCGTTGGCTTGGCTTATAAAGATTTGGATAAGGACGCCAAAGAATGGCTACAAAACCGTGGCAATCCTTACAAGGTAGTGGTAGCGGATAGGGATGGCCGAGTGGGCATTGATTACGGCGTGTACGGCGTGCCTGAGACTTTTGTAATCGATAAAAACGGCAATATCGCTTACAAACACATCGGTGCAGTCACCCCCGACATCTTTAAAAACATCCTACTGCCTGAGCTGCAAAAGGCACGGCTATGAATAACTACCGCTTATTGGCATATTTTAAAACACAAAATATTAAAACCCAGGCCCTGAACCACAGAGGACACAGAGAACACGGAGTTACACAGAGAAAACCTTGGCTTTTTTCTCCGTGGCTCTCTGTGTCCTCCTTTTCCTCCGTGATTCAAGGTTTGGGTTTTAGCACTCTGGCTATATGTGGATTATGGCTTGCACTGATGCTGCCCGCAGCGGCCAAGGTGGCCGCTCCAGCCGCCAGCGATGTGGCAGCGAATGCGCGTTTGGTCGAGCTATCCGCCGAGCTGCGCTGTCTTGTTTGCCAAAATGAAAGCCTAGCCAGCTCGCGTGCGCCGCTGGCCGAGGACCTGCGCCGTGAAGTGCGAGAGCGCATCGCTGCTGGCGACAGTAACCCGCAAATCATCAGCCACCTGACCGATCGCTACGGTGACTTTGTCACTTACCGCCCGCCATTCAAAGCCAGAACGCTGCTTTTATGGCTGTTACCACCGCTACTGCTCTTAATTGGTTTGTTTCTGTTGCTGCGGCAAATTCGCCACCGAAAGGCCGCCCCCAGCGAGGTCGATCCGGCCCAGCTGGCTGCTTTGCGAGCAGAGTTTGATGGCACCAACAATGGCAAGGACACGCAATGAACACATCGCACTTTGGCTTATTTACCCTAATCTGCGCACTGATGGTGGTGATTACACTAGCTATCGCCAGGATTAGATCATTATTAATTTTCCACATTCCAAACTCCGTCATTCCCGCGTGCCTTTGGCGGGAATCCAGTAGCACGGCTGGATCCCCGACAAAACCATTCGGGGATGACGGCTTGCCATATTGGAGAATTATTTCAAACCATATCTTCATTGAGTCGACCTATCGCCGCTCGCAAGGGAGCACATCCTCATGAATCCTTTCTCCCTCTTTGCCATCATCTGCGCACTGATGGTGGTCATCACACTGGCCGCGCTGGTTTGGCCGCTACTTAAAGGCCGCTCGCAAGCCGGTGATATTCGCCGCGCGCGTTATGCCTTGCACGACACTATTTTAGCCGAGCTGGATGAAGACTTACGCTATGGCCGTTTAAGCGAAGCCGATCACGTTATCGCCCGCTTCGAGGCTGAAAGCCGCCTGATTAATGAGGTCGGCAACGCCAGCCCAACGCTAAACGAGCGATCTGCGCGTGGCCTAGTCATCACTCTGCTACTGATCTTGCCATTAGCCGCAGGCGGGTTGTATTTCAAGCTGGGCACGCCCACCGCGCTCGATCCAAGCACGCGTCAGCGCCCCAATATCGGCCCAAATGAAATCGCCGCCATGGTTAAAAAACTTGAAGCACGGATGGTTTTAGAGCCGAACGATCAACAAGGCTGGCTGATGTTGGCACGCAGCTATCGATCGCAAGCCCGCTACGCGGAAGCAATCAGCGCTTACGAAAAAGCATGGCCTGCCATTGAAAAAGACGCAGGAGAAATCGCCCGTTTTGCAGGCGTAATCGCCATTGAGCATAAGAGCTTCAAGGGTAAGCCAACCGATCTACTCGTCAAATCACTCTCCGTCAACGCCAGCGAGCCCGATGCCCTGATGCTAGCCGGCAGCGCCGCCGTCGAGCGTGGTGACAAAGCCGCCGCCAAAGAGTGGTGGAATAAACTACTGATCTTGCTAGAAGTAGGCTCTGAGGATGAGCAATGGCTAAAAGAAGAAATCCGACTATTGGATAAGCCTAGGGATGCGGTGAAGTAGCTCTGTGTTGCATTACAACCCAAACCTTGAACCACGGAGGGCGCGGAGAACACGGAGTTTCACGGAGAAAAACGAAAAATGAACCGCGAGTATGGCGACAGGGGTGCCGCTTTAGTCTAAAAAAAACCTCAGTGAAATAGAGCCAGATTCCGGCGTAGCACCTTCACTGGGCACTCCAGAGAGGATGCACATCAAGTTATACCTACAGCAAACCGAAGGGCGCAATAAGTCTGAGGCTTTATCCAGACGCATTGCGCCGTATGTGGCAAACCACCATGCGGCGTAATGCAGCCACGCAAAAAACGCTTGGCTTTATTAACGCCCTACGAATGACATAATGGAGTGGCTAATTGGCACATGATAAAAGCCTTAGTGATGCCTAGCTCTCCAAAAATGCCCTTGCACCACATATAACTCTCCTTGCAAACTACCCCTCACCCGCCCCCAAATGATATTTCTTCACTTTGTCATACAACGTTTTACGCGGCAGGCCGAGGGATAGGCTGGCGGCGGTGATTTGGCCTCCGGCTCTTAACAAGGCGTCTTCGATGAGATTTTTTTCGAAGCGCTCAACTAAAGAAGGTAAATCAAGCGCGGCTTCGCTGGCGGGCAGATCGTCCAGCAGCGCCAGCACAAAGCGATCGGCCACGTTGCGCAGCTCGCGCACATTGCCTGGCCAGCTTTGCAGCATCAGCTCCCGCATCCGAGCTGGGTCTACGATCGGTGCGGGGCGGTGGTAGCGCAGTGCGGCTTGCAGGACAAAATGCTCAAATAATAGCGGGATATCTTCGCGCCGCTCCCGCAGGGGCTGCAGATTCAAGGTTGCTACATTCAAGCGGTAGTAAAGATCCAGCCTAAACTGCTGCTGATCGCTCAATAGCTTTAAATCACTTTTGCTGGCGGCAATCACGCGGCAATTCACAGGGATGCTGACATTACCGCCAAGGCGCTCCAGCTGCCGCTCTTGCAAGACCCGTAACAACTTTACTTGCAGCGTTAGCGGCATACTTTCTAGCTCGTCCAGAAACAGCGTGCCGCCATTGGCGTATTCAATTTTGCCGATCCGCAGCTTGCTTGCGCCGGTAAATGCGCCAGCTTCATGGCCGAAGATTTCGCTTTCAAACAATTGCTCGGGTAGCGCGCCGCAGTTCAGCGCCACAAAGGGATGCGCTGCGCGATGACTGTGCTCGTGCAGGCAACGCGCCACCAACTCTTTACCGGTACCGGTTTCGCCCATAATCAGTACATCGGCGTCGGTATCGGCGATATTCATAATGCGGCGGCGCAATTGCTCTATGCCTGCGCCGCGCCCCAGCAAGCGCCCTTCTATGCCGGATCTGCGCTCTAATTCACGCCGTAGTTGGCGGTTTTCCAGCACCAATTTGCGTTTTTCCTCTGCCCGCCGCACCACTTCGATCAGCTGCTCGGATGAAAAAGGTTTTTCGATAAAATCATAAGCGCCATCCCGCATCGCCTGCACCGCCATCGCCACATCGCCGTGGCCGGTAATCAGCACCACGGGCAGCTCGGCATCCTGCTGCACACTTTTGGCCAGTAGCTGCAAACCGTCCAGCCCCGGCAAGCACACATCACACACCACCACGCCAGCAAAATCGGTTTGCAAAAATGGCAGGGCCGATTCGGCGTCGGCAAAGGTCTCCACCGCAAAGCCTGCCAGCTCCAGCGTTTGGCTGCCTGCGTGGCGGATCATTGCTTCATCGTCGATCAATAGCACTTTCATTGCGGCTCCTGTGGCGCTGGCAGCCTGTCGGGCTTAAGCGATCGTAACGAGGGAAAGACCGGTTTGAGACAGATTTCCCGGATTTTTGAGGCGAATAGCCAGCTATTCAACGAAAAAATGCGTGAAATATGGCCAAATCCGGCTTTTCCGCAGTAGATCAGTCTTAAGCCCGGCAGGCTGCTAATAATTCCAGCTCAAAACAAGCCCCACCTTCCGGGCGATTGCTGGCCTGCAAATTGCCACCAAAATCACGCACAATTGATAGCGAAATCGCCAGTCCCAAGCCCAAACCCTCAGCGTCGCCCTTGGTAGTAAAAAAGGGATCAAACACATTAGACAACTGCTCTTCGGCAATGCCGGAGCCATTATCCAGCACGCTTATTTTTACTTTGCCTTGCAGCTGCTGCACCGCCAGCGAGATGCTGGCATCGGGCTGGTTTTTTACCGCATCCAAAGCGTTTCTAAGTAAATTAATCAGCACTTGCTCCAGCCGTACCGCATTGCACAGCACCCAAACCTGATCGGGCTGCTCGATATTTAACGCCACCCTTTGCTGGCGTAAGCGTTGCTCCAGCAAAAGCAGCGCATTGGCAATGGATTGCTTCAGCAGTACCGGCTCGGCGCGATTATCGCTTTTTCGGGCAAAAGAGCGCAGCTGGCCGGTGATTTTGCCCATGCGCTCGGTCAGTTGGCTGATATACAGCAGATTGCCCGCTACCTCAGTGATATTGCCGCGCTCCAGCAGCAATTTGGCATTGTCGGCCAAGGCGCGCATGGCCGTCAGCGGCTGGTTAAGCTCATGAGTGACACCGGCGGCCATCTGGCCCAGCACGGCCATTTTGCCTGCTTGCACCAGCTCATTTTGCGCCGCACGCAGATCAAGCTCGGTGCGAATACGCTCGGCAATTTCGCGCTGCAACTGGGTATTGGCCCCCAGCAAATCATCGGTACGCGCCGCTACTTTTTGTTCTAGCTGATCATGCGCCTGTTTAAGCGCTTGACTGGCGCGCAAATTATCACGAATACGCCGCCGCCTTTGCCGCCAAAATAAATACCAGGCCAGCAAAGCCAATAGACCCAAGCTGGTGCCAAGCAAGACACGGCTCACGCCCTGCCGAATCGGGGTGAGATCCGTAAACAGCACCATTTGCCAGCCCAGATCAGGCACTTTGGCGGTTTGCACCAGCACATCGGATTGATCACCACCTGTTTTAAAGCGTGCCAATTGGGTATTGCTATCCAAGCGCTGCTGCTTTAACAAAGCCAGCTCTGGAAAAATATTGCGGCCATATTGGCGGCTCTCTTTAATATATCGCAGCGTATAGCCGGGCAATGGGGCCAGCGTGTGCCACTTCCAAGCCGGATCGGTGGCTAAAAAAGCAATGCCATCTTTATCACTCACCAGCATGCGCTCGCCGGTGGCTCGCCAATTATTCTCTAGCGCATCGAGGCTCACTTTGGCCGCCACCACGCCCAGCACCCGCTCGCCATCTCTGATTGGATAAGATAAAAAATAACCGGGTTGTTGTGTAGTAAAGCCCACGCCATAAAAACGCCCTGCATAGCCCAGGCGGGCTTGCTGAAAGTAAGGCCGAAACGCATAGTTATTGCCGATATAGCTCTGCGGGCTATCCCAGTTACTGGATGCCAGCGCCAAGCCTTCAGCATTTAAAACATAAATCGCCGAGGCCTGCGCCGCATCGTTCACCGCTTTTAGATGGCGATTGACCCGTTCCAAGAGCACTGCATCTTGCGGAGCACGCAGTAAATCGGCGAGATCACGCTGGCTGGATAAAACAAAGGGCAGCCATGTGTAGCGCTCTACCGCATTGCGCAAGCTGCCGGTGTAAACATCGAGGCGATGCTGACCAGCCGTGCGCAATTGCGCCAGCGCGCTGCGCTCACTCCAGCTGGCGGCCAGCCACAACAGGCTGCCCGCCAGACAAAGTGTCGCTAATATCCAGAAATATCGCGCTGGTTTAAGCATCTTTAATCAGAGCTAGAGCCGCATAGCTCAGCCTGCTGATGGCGCTGCTGCTCTTCCATCACCAAGGCACCAAGCTCGCGTTTAAGCGTGTTGAATTCGGCCGAGCTAGGATCGCGCGGTCTTGGAATATCCACCAGCACATCGCGCTTCACTGTGCCAGGGCGGTAAGTGAGCACAATGATGCGATCGGCCAGATAGATTGATTCCTCGATGCTGTGGGTCACAAACAAAATGGTCTTTTTATGCTCTTGCCATATTTTAAGTAGCTCATCTTGCAAGCTGCGGCGGGTGAGCGCATCCAGCGCGCCAAAGGGCTCGTCCATCAGCATAATCGGCGAATTGAGTGCCAAAATACGCGCAATGGCCACGCGTTGGCGCATGCCGCCAGATAAATCCTTAGGAAAACGCTTGCGAAACTCCACCAGCTTCAGTGTTTCTAGCAGCTCAACCACTTTGCTATCAATCTGCTCCTGCGGCATTTTTTGGATGGTCAGGCCAAAGGCAATATTCTGCTCAACCGTCATCCATGGGAACAGCGCATATTCCTGAAACACCATGCCGCGATCTGGCCCAGTGTCTTTAATCTGCGTGCCATCTACGGTGATGCTGCCACTTGTTGGATGAGAAAACCCCGCCACCGCGTTGAGCAAGGTTGATTTGCCACAGCCCGATGGCCCAAGCAGGCAAACAAACTGCCCATTGGGGATCTCCAGATTAATATCCCGCAAGGCCACCACATCGTCGCCAGGCGTTTTAAAAACTTTATTAACCTGCTCTATTTTGATTTGTGCCGTCATGATCTTAGTGCTCCAAGCCGCGGTGCCAGCGCAACAAGTGATTATTGAGTTTATTCATCGCCATATCGATCGCAAGGCCCAGTAAGCCGATGGTCAACATGCCTGCAATGATTTTGTCTGACCAAAAATATTCACGCGCTTCCAAGATTCTGAAACCCAGCCCGTTATTTACCGCAATCATTTCGGAAACGATCACCACAATAAACGCCGTGCCCACCCCGATACGCGCACCGGCCAGAATATACGGCGTGGCCGCCGGTAAGATCACTTTCAGAAACAAGGTGCTCTGGCCTGCGCCTAAATTACGCGCCGCGCGCAGATAAATAGAATCCACCTGACGCACCCCAGCAATGGTATTCATCAATACAGGAAAAAACGCCCCAATCACAATCAGGAAAATCGCCGGTGCATTACCCAGGCCAAACCATAAAATGGAGAGCGGGATATAGGCAATTGGAGGAATCGGCCGCAAAACCTGAATCATGGGATTAAACCAGCTATACACCCGTGGGCTAGCCCCCATTAATAAACCCAGCGGCAAAGCCAGCCCCGCGCCAATCGCAAAGCCCACAATTACCCGATACAGCGTGCCGATGGCATCGTGGATCATCTCCCCCGAAAACAACCAAGCGGTATAGCTGCTCTGGCTGGCGTCATAGGCCTCCATCGGCAATAAATACGCATACCAGCGCACCACTACCTGCCATGGGGAAGGCAAAATCTGTGGATTTAACCAGCCCGCCATCGCCGCAGCCTGCCAAAGCGCAATCAAGACTACGGGCAACCAAAGCCCCGTTACTGCGCGAGTGAATAATGTTTTATTCATCGGATTGCCCTTATTTCACGTTTAAAGATTTCTTGGCCTGATCGAGCAGATCAAGCTTGACCCACTCTTTGGCCACCGGCGGCTTCACCATCTTGCCCACGCCATACTTCACCATAAAATCGGTGGTGATCTGCATATGCTCAACGCTCAGATTGTAATAAAACGGCGAATTAGCGATGGCATCCTGATAAT
Source organism: Pseudomonadota bacterium (assembly GCA_026399755.1). GTDB lineage: Bacteria > Pseudomonadota > Gammaproteobacteria > Burkholderiales > Chitinibacteraceae > Iodobacter. The sequence continues at coordinate 69,433 of JAPLQI010000035.1, read as the reverse complement.
CATCCACCGTAATCTGGCCTTTAAACATATTGCTGCGCACATAGTTTTCGGCGAGTTTAGGGTCATCCATAAAGGCTTTGGTGGCTTGCACAAAGCATTTCATAAACTTTTCCGCCAGCGGGCGATTGCTGTTGTAAAGCTTCTCGCTCATCACAAGGGTACGTATCGGCTCGCCCATCGGGCTGTCGTAAGGCTTCAGCAATTCCACACCAAAGCCCTTATTAATCGCTTGCGAAGCCTGCGGCTCGGATTGCGACATGGCATCAATCTGCTTTTGCATCAGCGCTTGGTTTAAATCTGCAAACGGCAGGTAAATAATTTTCACATCCTTGCCCGGCTTTTCAGACCAGCTCAGATTCGCCTTAGCCAGCTCCGCCAGTAGCGCCAACTCCTGCGCGCCGCCACGTGCCACCCCTAGCGATTTACCTTTAAAATCCGCCACGCTTTTAATGGTGGAACCCGGCTGCACCACAATCCTGATCCCACCTTTGGCAAAGCCCGCCACCGCATACACCGGCACGCCGCCAGCTCGCCCGGCAATGGCCGCGTCCGCCGCACTGGCCGCCACATCAATCTCGCCCGCAATAATGGCCGGCATAATATCCAGCCCCTTGGCAAACATCCTCTCCTCTACCTTAATCCCACATTTAGGCGCGATTTCCTTGATATACGAGACCGCACCGTAATGGGCGAATTTGAGATTACCTAGACGAATCACATCCTCTGCGGCATAGGCAGAAAAGGAAGTCATGGCCAGCGATGCGATCAAAGTGAATTTCATCATTGCAACTCCGTAGCTAAAAGGTAAAGGCAGACAGCCTGACAGGCGTCCCTTAGCTATTTAGCAATTAGCTTGCCAGCAGGCTGACATGGGCCAACTACATTTCAACCCCTTGCTTACAAAGAAAAAACTACGCACTGCTGATTATTCTGATGACACAGATAATGGCGAGACTACAGAATCAGACGATTTTAAATGGCGATAAACCGCCTGAATTCAAAGCGATTCAATGCAATATGCTGATCTGTTTAAATAAACTGACTGCGAAAAGAGCCAAAAAGATGTAACCGCATAAAGCCCACTAACACATAGCCTATATGCATCAACTTAAGCCCTTGCCATAGGGCAACTCGGTTTTCATAAGGTGTACAACGACAAAGTCGGAGCGCAGAGAGGCGGTGCGCAAGAAAAACGACTTGCACACCCTATAAAAATCGGCTGTTTGCTATGTTTTTGTCTTAACTTGATGCCTACAATAACCTTCTTACACACAGCCATCCTATCCGCCGCCACACCCAGCTCTTTTCTCCTATAAACTACAGCACCACCTTACATTTGGCTGAGTTATGCGTCCTGTTAGTGCCATCCGAGCTTCTTATGCGGCTGATAAAGCCGCCTTACACCAACGCTTTGATACGCCAAGCGAGGCCTTGCCGATCTTGGCGGAACTGACGCAGCTGACTGATCGCACCTTAAGCGAGCTGTGGGGCAGGCATCAGTTTATTGATGAGGTGCTGCTGGTGGCGGTTGGGGGCTATGGGCGGGGCGAGTTGTTTCCCTATTCTGATGTGGATTTACTGATTTTATTGCCCGACCTGCCCTCGCCTGCGCTGTTAGAAAAACTCGAAGTCTTTGTGGGTGAGCTGTGGGATATTGGTTTGGAAGTGGGGCATTCGGTGCGCACCACGGCGGACTGTATGCACGAGGCTGAAAAAGATATCACCGTGCAAACGGCTATTTTAGAAGCGCGGCTTTTGGTGGGGGACCCGGAGCGCTTTAAAGAATTTTATGACACTGTGCATCGCTATATCGATACCAAGGAATTCTTTGAAGCCAAATTATTAGAGCAGCAGGCTCGCTATGGGCGCTTTCAAAACGCCACTTATAATCTTGAGCCTAATATCAAAGAGGCTCCAGGTGGCCTGCGCGATTTGCATTTAATTGGCTGGATTGCCGCTAGCCAAGGCTTGGGCCGCGATTGGCATGCTTTGGCGCAGCTTAAAATGCTGACCGATGAAGAAATCATTAAATTAGAAAATGCCGAGCGGGTATTGCGCGCCTATCGGATTCAATTGCACTGGCGGGCCAAACGCCGTGAAGATCGCATTTTATTTGATTACCAGCATACGCTCGCCAGCGATTTTAAATTTGAAGACAGCGAGAAAGGCTCTATTCGCTTGCGGGCCAGCGAAGCCCTCATGGCCACCTATTACCGCTCTGCCCGAATTATTAGCCAACTCACCCCTTTATTATTAGAAGCCCTGAAAGCGCGTATTTTTTCGCAGGTTGGGATTGAGATTCGCCCGATTAATGAATTCTTTCAATTACGTGGCTCCTCGATTGAAATCACAGCCCCCGATGTATTTGAACGCCAGCCTTCAACCATTCTGGAATTATTCTGGCAATTAGAGCGCATAAGAGATGCTCGGGATATCAGCCCCGCCACACTCAGGGCGCTTTGGCATGCCAGATCCAGCATTGATGATGATTTCCGTAGCAATCCGGTTAATCAGCAGTGCTTTATTGATATTTTTCGCGAGCCACGCGGCTTAACACGTGTATTGCGCCGCATGAATCAATACGGCGTATTAGGGCGTTTTATTCCAGAATTTGGGCAAATTGTTGGCCGTATGCAGCATGATTTATTTCATGTTTATACCGTGGATGAACACACATTAATGGTGTTGCGCAATGTGCGGCGCTTTGCGGTGAATGCCTTTACCCATGAATACCCGATGTGCTCTCGACTATTGGCGGAATTCGATCGGCCCGAGGTTTTATATCTGGCTGCGCTATTTCATGATATTGGCAAGGGGCGTGGTGGCGACCATTCCTTATTAGGCAAAGAGATCGCGGCTAAATGGTGTGCCAGCATGCCGCTAACAACGGATGACGCCCAGTTAATTACTTGGCTGGTTGAGCATCACCTGACCATGTCTTCCGTGGCGCAAAAACAAGACGTGTACGACCCCGAAACCATTCAAGCCTTTGCCACTTGGGTGGGTGACCAGCGCAAGCTCACTGCCATTTATTTGCTGACGGTGGCCGATATTCGCGGCACCAGCCCCAAGGTGTGGAATGCATGGAAAGCCAAGCTGCTTGAAGATTTATTCAAAGCCACTCAGCACCTATTTAGCAACACCAGTAGTAATCGATCATGGCTAGCGGAGCGTCAAGACGAAGCGCTGCGCTTAATTCGCCTGCATGGCTTACGCCAAGAAGCGCATGAAGATTTCTGGAAAGTGCTCGATACTGTGTATTTCTTACGCCACGACGCCAAAGAAATTGCTTGGCACACCCGCATGCTGTTTTCCCGCGTCAACACGCTCAAACCTATTGTGCGTGCACGGCTTTCAGAATCTGGCGAAGGCTTGCAAGTGATGGTGTATAGCGTGGATAAGAATGATTTATTCGCGCAAATTTGCAGTTTTTTTGAGCGCGCTGGCTATACCATTTTTGATGCACATATTCATACCACGCAAAATGGCTATGCCTTAGATAGTTTCTATATTTATATCCCCGATAATCGCGTCGACAATTACCGTGATTTAATTGGCTATATCGAATTTGAACTCAGTCAGCAATTAGAAAAAGGGCTGCCGCTGGCCTCGGTGCATAAAACGCGCATATCACGGCAATTAAAACATTTCCCCATTCAGCCGCATGTGATGATACGTGCGGATGAGCGTGGCAAATACCATGTTTTATCGATTGCAGCAGGAGATAGAACCGGCTTGCTCTCGACCATTGCCAGAGTATTGGCGAAGAATAGAATTGAGATTCAATCGGCAAAAATTATGACGCTGGGCGAGCGGGCGGAAGATAATTTCTTAATTAGCGGGGAATTACTCAAAGATCAGCATGCCTCCCGCGCTTTAGAGGCCGAGCTATTACAGGCGATTCATGCGTATTAAAGTGGATATCAATCCTATCAATTTAAGCGAAATGATTTACGTAGGGCGGGTGCAACCCGCGAGCAATGCTGAAAAATACGCGGCTTGCACCCGCCCTAAGATGATTCAATGCTTGTCATTGTGTGGCATGCCATGGCGCATGGCTTAAGTTGATAGGATTGAAGTGGATATACCCATCAATTTAAAGCGCCGTATTTTTGCAATAGCGTCTCACATTGTTTTAGCCCTCGCATAAAATCGAATGCGCCCATCGCGTCGTAGAGGGCTTTCAGCTCACCTGCGGCGGTGAGGGCATGGGTTTTTTGTAATCTGGCGTGCACATCAAAGGCCAGCATGTCAGAACGACGCAATAAAACATGCAATTCTTGGATATCGACCACAAGCTGCTGCGTATCCAGCCCTTGCTCCGTCATCACCATAGCAGGAGGTTCCGTGCCTTGCGCCACTTGAGCGATCATCTTGGTGCTGGATATAACGGCCGCTCTGATTTGCGCAGCTAAATCATCCCCTGCAAAAGTGTCCGCGGCTTGTTTCAGGGTGTTTTCAGCATTTTTAGCCACCGCCGCCAAATAGCTCGCCCCAACGGTTGCCGAAAGGCCTTTCACGGTGTGCATTAAGCGGCAGGCTTCCGCTTGATTACCCGCATTTAAGAGGGCATCTAGTTGATCTGGAACACTGCTGATTTCCACTAAAAAAGACTGCAGCACACGGGCATAAAGCGCGGTGTTATTGCCTAGCCGCTCGAGCGCCCCCACCGTATCAACCTCATCCTCCTTTGGCAGCACGTTTTCAATGATGCTTATCGATGTTTCAACAGGGCTTGCAGCAACTTGGCGATGGACATGCCGCAGTTGGCTTTGCAAAATATTAACTAAATGCGCTAGATCAAACGGCTTGCCAATATGATCATTCATGCCTGCGGCTAGGCAAGCCTCTCTATCTACAGCCATGGCATTGGCGGTCATGGCGATAATCGGCAAGCTCCTTAGCCCCATGCCGTGGCGAATAATATGGGTGGCGGTATAGCCATCCATAATCGGCATTTGTAAATCCATGAGCACCACATCAAAAAGCTGCGGCGTTTTAGTGATGGCATCGATCGCTAATTGCCCATTGGCTGCCAGCTCAACCAGTGCGCCCTCTGCGTTGAGTAGCTCTTGCGCCACCTGCTGGTTAAGTAAATTATCTTCCACCACCAAAATATGTAAGCCCGCAAGTCGCTGTGGCTTACCTCCTGCCATTCTTGGGCGACTGGCTCTCAGATTAAGCACGCCCGCTTTAGCTTCTGCCACCGCATCAAATAGCATCGATGCCGTGACGGGTTTGACTAAAAAGCCATTTAAAGCGGCGTGCTCCTCGCGGCTTCGCTGCGCCAATAATTCTCGGCCATGCGTCGTCACCATCACAATAATGGGGGCATCCGCAGCATGGCAGATTTGCCGAATACGCAAGCTGGCTTCCAAGCCATCGATATCGGGCATTTGCCAATCCATAAAAATCACTTGGTAACCGGCTTGTGCCCCATTGGCTCTTGCCTCCACCATGGCCACGGCCTCTACCCCTCCCCTTGCCTCATCCGCTTGCCAGCCCAAAGAGCGCACCATATCCAGCATGATTTCACGCGCAGTAGCATGATCATCCACCACCAAAACCTGCAAATTTTCAAGGGCCTGCTTAGGCAAATAAGGCTGATCGGCGTCGTTAGCCAGCTCGTCCGTGGCTGGCAGCGTAATGGCGAAATAAAAGGTGCTGCCCTTGCCCAGCTCGCTCGCCAACATCAGCTGCCCGCCCATCATCTCTACTAAACGCTTACAAATAGAGAGCCCTAGCCCCGTGCCACCAAAACAACGTGTTGTTGAGGCTTCGGCCTGTGAAAAGCCATCAAAGATATGTTGTTGATTCTCGGGCGAAATACCAATACCGCTATCTCTAATCGAAATATGCAAGCGCGTATCGACGCCTGCCTTGGCTAATACTTTGATACGCACCACCACTTCGCCTGTGGCCGTAAATTTAATGGCATTACCTGCCAAATTAATCAGAATTTGCCGCAGGCGCAGCATATCGCCGATCATTCCTTTGGGGGTTTCCGGATCAATATCAAATAGCACTTCGAGTGGTTTCGATCCGATATTAGCGGACAAAACCACCGAGAGATCCCGCAATAGCCTATCTACTCGAAACGGCTCAGGATGAATCTCCATTTTGCCCGCTTCCATTTTAGAGAAATCCAAAATATCGTTGAGCAAGCCTAATAATGATTGCGCTGCACCTTCTGTCTTACTGGTGTAATCCAATTGCTGAATGCTTAAATCGGTGTTTTTTAATAATTTGAGCATACCCAAGATGGCATTCATAGGCGTGCGAATTTCGTGGCTCATATTGGCAAGGAATTGGCTTTTAGCTAGCGTTGCCGCCTCGGCATGGGCTTTGGCCTCTTGTAATGACAATTCAAAATCTTTTATTTCAGTAATATCGGTGCGAATCGCAATATATTGCTCTGGAATGCCGCCCGCATCTAACAGGGGCACGATAGTGGAATCTACCCAATAATGTTCGCCATTTTTTCTGCGATTTTTAATCTCACCATGCCACACTTTTCCGCTCAAAATAGTCGCCCAAAGCGCTTGAAAAAAAGCATCCGAATGAAAGCCCGAATTGATAATTCGATGGTTTTTTCCGATTAACTCGGCCCGTAAATAGCCGGTTATTTCGCAGAAAAAATCATTGGCATAGCAAATGGTGCCATTAAGATCCGTAATGCTCACAATGGCATGCTGATCCAAGGCGAATTGCTGATTATTGAGCGCCCTATTTTGCGTAAATAAGCGCGCCGAAACATGATTAAGCGCATTCCCCAAGGCTTGAATCTCAATCACCTCGCTGGAAACATCTATTTTTGCCCCGAGGGAGTGATCCAAATCGGTGGCAAATTGTGTCGCCAACTGTAAAGCACGCATGGGTGGGCGCAACAAGAGCGTCAGCAGCCCCAACATCACCCCCAACGCCAGTACAATCGCCAAGATGGCCTGAGTCCAAATGGCGATGGCTGCCTGATTTAAGCTCTCTAACTGATAGCTCACCCGCACCCAACCCACCAGCGAGCCAGCAAAAATGGGGTGCCATGCAGAGTATCTTTCTGCCTGAATCGCGTTCGCTAGGGGTTTTTCAAAGAGGGTCAGTGGCTGGGCCGTTTGGGGCACCTGCCGTGTTTCTTTGCTAAATTTGGGGACTGCATGCCCTTTTTCATACGCCACTTCGCTCTGCAGCTTGCCCGACGCATCCATCACTTCCACTAATAAAACCGAGGGGGAGGTCGCCGTTTGCATGGAAACCAATTCAATACTTACAGAATCATTCACCAGTAAGAATTGCCCCGCCACCGTGGCTAAGTGTTGCGCCAAGGACGCCATATGCGTCGTAATCGTGCTGCGCAGCAGATCAGTTTGTTTGTGTGCCGTATATGCGCCGTAGCCCAAGATAGACACCATCAAACACGCTGTTGTAAGCAACATAATTTGCCGTGACAAGCTACGTGGAAAATGCCGGTAAGCCGCATAGAGCCAGCGCTTACGCAGAGGTGGCACATCAATCACAGCGTCCAAGGCTGCTTGGTAGTGTTCTTTCTTCATCAAAACGAACCCTTATCGCCTCAAAAAAGTCAGCTAAAACCATTTATTTCGCCATATCGGCGGCTAGTTTTTCTCGACCACCAAATACTTTTGAATTTTCAAAGTTTCCAAAGACAAGAAATCTTTTTCATAATGAGTTAGCACAGGGTTTGGAATGCGAATTTCTTTGAGTAAGGCCCGCCCTGCCTCATCTTTAGTCATATCAAGCAAAGCACGCAAAACAGCCTCTCGCACCTTAGCAGGCACGCGCGGATGCACCACAATCGGGTGCGATGCCACTTCAGGTGTTTTATAAATAATATGTAATTGCTCTCGCACTTCTGGCAGCTCGTCATTAAACGCCGACATCACACTGCCCCCAGCCGCCACATCATTGTGCGCCAGATGCCTAAACACATTGGAGTGCGTGCCTAAATAACGCGGCGTAAATTGCAGCGCAAAATTCTCAGTCAGCAATGCCCGCATAAAGAGAGATGCACCGAACGCATTTGGAGCAGAAAAAGCAATAATTTGCCCCTTTAAATCTTGCGGTGATTTAAAAGCGCTATCTTTACGTGCTAATAAAATGCCCACCAAAGGCTTGCTGTCTCGCAGCAGGGGCAAATAGCCCTGAGTGGGCTGGCTCATCACCACATGATAGGGATTTACATAGGCAAAATCAGCCACACCTCGCATCAATTCAGACTCAAACTTTGGAAAAGAAGCAACGAGTTTCAACTCCAAAGCAATGCCGGTCTTATGCGAAATTCGCTGTAAAACGGGGATCCATTCTTGATGCAATTGGCTGGGACTAAACTGAGGGACCACTGCAAAGGTATATTTAAGCGGAGAAGGAGCCGATGCCCCACTTGCAAAACACAAGTTCATGGCACAAAACCCCAACATCGCGCTGAGTAAATACTTACGCATCCCCGCCCCTCAAGCAAGAAGTAACACCACATAGCATTACGCTTATTATCAGGATAGTGCGCAATAAATAAATAGTTAGGAACTCAGCTATTTATTTCAAAAATGCAGGTAGGCAGCGGCTGCCAGAGGTAAGCACTTCATGCCAGAAACTTACATCTGCTTAAACAAATGGGTAAAGCTGCGACTGACTTCTAGTTTTTCGCTCAAGCCATTCACTTTAACCAATAAACGCCCACGCAAATCCTTCACCACGCCTTCAATCGCCTTGCTATTAACCAAGGTGGCACGATGAATTTGCCAAAATAAATCAGGATTAAGTTCTTCTAATAAATCACGCACGGGCTTTCTAATTAAAGCTTCGTAATTCTTAGTTTGTACCCGCGTATATTTTTCATCCGATTGAAAAAACAACACTTCTTCAACCGGAATCAAACGCAACTCCTGCCCCATTGATGCCTGTATCCACTGCAAATAAGCAGGTTTATTGGTGACCTGCTTAGCAATTTGGGCAATTAAGGTTTGCATATCATTGGGCGGGCTGGCGAGGCGTTTTTTTAAACGCTCTACCGTTAAAGCTAAACGCTCAGGGTCGGCGGGCTTTAATACATAATCAATCGCGCCATGCTCAAATGCCTCTACCGCATATTGATCATAAGCCGTTACAAACACCACATGGGTTAATTGCGAAATGGCTTGCGCCGCCTCTAAACCGGTCAGCCCTGGCATACGAATATCTAAAAAAGCAAAATCAGGGCGATGCGCTAATGTTAGGCTAATCGCCTCTTCGCCATTTTTGGCCTCAGCAATGATTTCTAATTCTGGCCACACCTGTGCGAGGCGTAGTTTTAATTGATCACGCATTAAACGTTCATCATCGGCAATTAGCGCGGTAGGCATGGCAATCCTTTTATGAAAACATCACATTATTGACCCTGATTATGCATCTGGTGCAAATGGAATATAAATATTGTAGGACGGGTGAAACCCACTTATTTCGCGTGCTTCATCTCAATCCTATCAACTTAAGGCAAAGTTTTTCGTAGGGCGGGTGCAAACCGCGAAATACACGGGCTTCACTCCATGTGTGCTAACCAAAATACAACAAGACTTTAGTGCCTTCGGCACGTTAATTTTAGAGCGGTAGCCACCGCAGGGGCCTTCCTTTCTTGAACGGCCAAGAAACGAAGCCAAAGAAGGCCGCCCCGTCCAGCACGAAATCCCCTCACTGCGGACAATCGAGGCGGCGGCTGCGGAACTCGCTTCGCTCGAACAGTCCTCGCCGAAACCCCGCCCCGCTTGTTCCTCGTTTCGGCGTGCTTCAAGGGGACTCTAAAGCCCCGTGCGGAGAGCATGGGCAATACATTTTTTTGCTGTTTTTTTATGATAAATAGCTAAGTTGCTAGGATTGGGTTTCACCCACCCTACAAATTCAAAAATCGAGTACCGCTCTTTAGGAATTCATTTCCACAAGGATGATTGAACAAGAGACATCATCAGCTTATTGTTTATGCAGCCAAAGTATAAGGCACTTCAATCGTAATACACACACCCGACGGCTTGTTTTCTGTAATTGAGAAAAGACTATTTCCTTTATAAAGCAAGGCCAGTCGCTCGCGAATATTTTGTAATCCCAATCCTGTGCCGCTGCTCTTTGCCATACCAAAGCCCAAGCCATTATCAATCACGCTAATTCTTAATTTCTGATGCGCAATTTCTGCATATACGCTTAAGCTCCCGCCTTCTGTTTTAGGCTCTAATCCATGCTTTATTGCATTTTCAACGAGGGTTTGCAAAATCATCGGCGGAAAAGCGGCCGAGCGTAAGCCTTCGGGAATATGGATATTAAATTCTAAGCGCTCTTCCATACGCATTTTTAACAGCTCTAAATACGCCGCCACCATATCGGCCTCACGGCCCAAATGATTGCTCGATGCATGGTCCCGTATCTGCGGCAACACTTGGCGCAAATACTGAATTAAGCTGCGCTGCATGGCGGATGCGCGTGGCGGATCGGTTTCAATTAAATACTCAACGGAGGCCAAGGTATTAAATAAGAAATGCGGCTCAATTTGCGCCTGCATCATTTGTATTTTAGCCTCGGCCACTTGCCTTAATAAGGACTCTCTTTCGGATTCTTTTTGTGCTTCTCTGGCAAGGGCTTCGGCGCGTTTTTTCCCGCCCATAAATACTTTAATACCCAGCAACATCATAACAAACAGAAATACCCAATCATTCACAGAAATACTAGTCGACACCATGGTCTGAGGGGGGGCTTCTCTTTCAACGCTAGATAAATAATCGCTCACCGCATCAATCAATTCATCCTTATCATCTGGGGATAAAATACTATCCTGAATCACGCTTAAATTAGCGATTTTGTCGCGCAATTTTTTCTTAAAATTTTCTTTATCGTGGCTTTCTTTTTTAGCCTCTGCGAGTTCTTTTTCTGCATCGGCCTTTTCTTGCTCTGCTTGCCGCTGATCTGCGTCTTTCTCTACTTGCCTCTCCCACGCATTGGAAGACTGATCCAATGGTTTAGAGTCTATTTTCTTTTCCTCTTCCTGGCTTGGCTTATGAATCACAACCGGCGGCGCAGGAGGGACTGGCGAAGCAACATGGTATTCTTTTTTTCTAAACCCATTAATCCCATCCTCGATCGCGCTACCCATGATCAATAATAAAATCATTAAGAAAACAAACTTACCCCAGCCCATCTGGATTACCCAAACAGCCAGCCGGTCAAATACTTTTTTCGCATAATCAAATAACTCATAGAAGCGCGCTTTGATTATTTTTATATTTTTATCATTCATACGCAGCCTTTATATTTGTACGATTTATTACACGCCATAAGGCATAAAAATATTTATCTTTCTTGCCAATGTCATTGATGGCGTTACAACATTAAAAAACACCCCATCGCCCTGTTCTGCGGCCAAGATCATTGATGGCAATACGGGGGCCTGTTCTCGCTTTGCAATGACTTCTATTCTTGGCAATTTAATAATCACGGCGTTTTTAGCTGATTTTGTATCTGATGCGGCTATTTCTGTTGGCATTTTATTGATTGTATTATGACGCTTTCCAATCACTTCTATTCTCGGTAACTTAATAATCACTGCGTCTTTAGCCAAGGGAGTGTCCAATGCGGCCAGCTTTGTTGCTCCTTTATTGATTGCATCATGACGCTTTCCAATCACCTCTATTCTTGGCAGCTTAATAATTGCTGCGTCTTTAGCCAAGGGTGCATCAAATGCGGCCCACTTTATTGGCGCTTTATTGATTGCATCATGACGCTTTCCAACGACCTCTATTCTCGGCAACTTAATAATCACTGCGTCGTTAGCAATAGGCGCAGCAAAAACAGGGTTCGAAATAACCAGAGCAGTAGCAATTAGCATTAAGGCTTTCATGACATTCTCTTGCAAAGTTGGAGTAATGTCACTTTAAACAAAGCCATTCCTAGGCGAAATAGCGCTGCGATCAAGTGTAAAAAGGGAGGTTTAAACTGTAAAAAAGCATGGATAGGATGCAAAGAGGGCGATTGATTTATCGCACGCCCCCTCCTCACAACCCTAACAACTTAAGCGAAATGTTATTCCTAGGGCGGGTGCAGCCCGTAAGCGATGCTGTTTATTTATGCTCGGCTGCAGCAGAGGCTCCATCGTGCTTTTTGCGCGCTTTTTCTGCGGCTTGATACGCAATGTAATAGCGGCTGACAGTAGACACATAATCAACCATGCCTTTGCTTACTGATTTTAAAGCGACTTTCTCTACATTCCCCAGCCAACGATTTCGGTCCAAGCCTTGGGCCGCAGCCTGATTTCGTAATTGCTGCACCCGGCCCTCACCTGCGTTATAGGCGGCGATCATAAAATACAGCTGGTCTTCATCATTGATGCCTGGATTATTAAAAAAGTCGCGTAAATGACCGAGATAGCGCGCGGCGGCTGTGACGTTTCCCTCTGCTTCATGTGGGTTTTTAACCCCCATATTGCGCGCTGTACTTGGGTTAATTTGCATGACTCCCGTGGGGCCATTTTTACGCACAATAGAATTTAAACCTGTCTCTTTTTGGCCAATTGCCGCTAATAAGAGCCAATCTAAATTATTTGCCGCCGCTACGATTTGAAAGACAGGGGCAAAGAACGCCAACTTATCCAAGGAGCCGAGTTTTTCTGAGCTTTGTACCTTGCCATCAGCAACGAGAAAGTGTTTGGTGGCTGTTGCAGCCCGCTCAATCAAGCCGGATTTTTCTGCAAAGCGATTTAATGTAGCAAGCAGCACACTATCTTCTTTACGCACCGCCCATGCCACAGGCACTCGCTCTTCAACACAGCTGATGGATTTTAATTTAGGCAGTGTTTTGCCCCATAAACCCAATACAAAGCTACTAACCAGTGTGGTTTTGTCTGCGCCTTTATTAATTTGCGCGAGTAGCATTTCACTGCTCACCCCTGGGGCGGCGTTTTCCACTTCAAACTCATTTGCCCCTACTCGGCGGCGAGCATCATTAAAATCACCTAATAAACGCTGAGCATAGCTACTCGCAGGAAGTGTAAGAGTGCGGCTCTCTTCTGTGGCCGACACGGTACACCAGCGATCTTGTAAATAGGGGGTGGAAAACGCCACAAGCTGCTTAGCGCCTTCCGTGACAGGCATCAGACCAGCGGCAATATCCCCGCGCCCAGCTCGTAGAGCGGGAATTAACTCCCCTGCATCCACAGGAATAAATTGTATGCGTATAGGGGGGAGGGTTTTTCCACGACCTTGATTGAGGGATTTTTCAAACTCCGTGAGCATGCTGTATTCCACACCATACTGACGGCCATTCTTAATAAAGAAAGTGGAGGGCCCCAGTGCAACTAAAACTCTCAAGCGCTCTGGAGGGTTTTCGGGGTCAAAATCAGCGCCTGTTGCCGCCAATTGAGTAGGCTTACTTAAAGTCGGATGCGTACTTTTTACACTCGCCACGGGCTTGGCCCAAAGCGGGGTTACAAGGAACAAACAGAGCATTAAGAATCGTATCATTCGCGGTTTCCGAGTTTGCTTTTGCATGATTCTAAAGGCACAAGGTCGATTGTTCCAATACTGTAGGTATCGGCTAGGGCCGCCCTGCCGTATAATCGCCGCTAAGATTTTTGTTGGCAAATCAATGCACGCCACCGTCTCAGCCCTTACAAGCTCAAACAGAAGTGCAATAGTTGTCCTGTATATTTAAACATTCAAAACAAGCAAAACCCCTGCTTCAAGGTATCAAATGCCCATTTTAATTGTAGAAAACGCCCATCTTGCCTATGGCCATGTCCCCCTCTTAGACGGTGCCAGCTTTATTCTTGAGCCCGGCGAGCGCGTTGGTCTGATCGGCCGCAATGGCGCGGGCAAGTCTTCCATGCTCAAAACGATTGCTGGCGTCAACAAGCTAGATGACGGTGTGATTCGCCTCGAAACAGGCGCAAAAATGGCTTTTGTTTCACAAGAGCCCGTGTTTGACATGGAACAAACCGTTTACGAAGCCGTGGCCGAAGGCCTAGGCAGCGTGCGTCAAGTGCTGATTGATTACCATGCAGCCTTGCAAACCCTTGATGACAGCGAAGAAAGCCTGACTCATCTGATGGATTTGCAACACGAATTAGAATCACAAGATGGCTGGCGACTCGACTCCTTGATCGCCTCTATCATGTCGCACCTCGATTTGCCTGCTGAAACAAAAATTGGCGCATTGTCGGGTGGTTGGAAAAAACGCGTGGCCCTAGCCCGTGCGCTGGTTTCTGAGCCACAGCTCTTGCTACTAGATGAGCCAACCAATCACTTGGATGTGAGCGCGATTGAGTGGCTGGAAGAGCTGCTGAAAAACTTTGCCGGCAGTGTGTTGTTTATTACCCACGATAGGCGCTTCCTAGATAATATTTCCACCCGCATTATTGAGCTGGATCGTGGCAACCTAACCAGTTTCCCAGGCAATTTCAAAGCTTATGAAGTCAAAAAGCAAGAATTGCTTGAGCAAGAAGAATTTACCAATAAGAAATTCGACAAAGCTTTAGCACAAGAAGAAGTGTGGATTCGCCAAGGTGTAAAAGCCCGCCGCACCCGCAATGAAGGCCGCGTCCGTCGCCTAGAAGCTTTACGTATCGAGCGCAGCCAGCGCCGTGAGCGTGTAGGCAATGTCAGCTTTAATGTGGATGCTGGCGACAAATCCGGCAAGTTGGTTGCCGAGCTAGAAAACGTGACTAAGGGCTATAACGGCCGCACGCTGATCAACAACTACAGCACACGCTTAATTCGTGGCGATCGTATTGGCTTGGTTGGCCCGAACGGCGCAGGTAAGACTACGCTGCTGAAAATGATTTTGGGTGAGTTGCAGCCAGATCAAGGTGTGGTCAACTTAGGTACTAACCTACAAGTGGCCTACTTCGATCAATTCCGTGAGCAGCTCGACGAAAACGCCACCGTAATTGATACCATTTCTCAGGGTAATGACTTCATCGAAATTGGCAATCAGCGCAAGCATGTGATCAGCTACCTCGAAGAATTCCTGTTTGCGCCCGCTCGCGCTCGCAGCCCAGTTAGCTCCTTGTCTGGTGGCGAGCGTAATCGCTTGCTGCTGGCGCGTTTGTTTACTCGCCCAGCCAATGTCTTGGTCTTGGATGAGCCGACCAATGACTTGGATATCGATACGCTTGAGCTGCTAGAAGAACTGCTATCTGGCTACTCCGGCACGGTGTTCTTAGTTAGCCACGATCGCGCCTTCCTTGATAACGTCGTGACGCAAGTGATTGCCTTTGAGGCCAACGGTGTGCTGATTGAAAACGCCGGTGGTTACGCCGACTGGATGGAAGCCAAAGCACGGATGGCCAGCCTCGCCCCAGCCGCGCCGGTTGCCGCTCCTAAAGCCAACACCCAAGCCCAAGCCAAGCCAAGCGAACCGGTTAAAGCCAAGAAAAAGCTTTCTTTTAATGACGCTCGTCTTTTAGAGCAATTGCCACTACAAATTAGCGCACTCGAAGCCGAGAAACTGGATATCCAGCAGCAATTACTCGATGCCAGCATCTATCGCAACGGCCCAAAGCTTGCGCAGGATATGCAACGACGCATTGATGAGCTCGATGGTTTGATTCTTGAAAAAATGAATACTTGGGAAGAGCTAGACGCTAAGGCTTAAAGCGGTTTTCCTGCATTCTGTAAAACGTAAGCCCTGTACGCGAGGAAAAGTGCGGCTTGAAATAGATTTCTCGATTTTTTAAGATGGGCTGGTAGTTACTAAACTTCCAGCCTAGTGGCTCAAGGAAAAATACGTGAAATATAAGCAAATCTGACTTTTTGGCAGTACGATCAGCATTACGTTCAACAGGCAGCTTAACTTAAGTGAATAGCGTATTGCGGTGCTCATCTAGAGTGTTCGCAATACGCTATATATAGTGAAGCCCATCCCGACGCATCTCATCCAAATTTCTATGCTATGACCCGGTTTTTCACCCACTTGCTGCGCCCAACGGGCTCCGCGACCTCTCTAAAGCTGCTGCGAGGCGGCCTTATTCTGCTGTATGCCATCTTAGCGATCGTCACCGCGCTCGCTCTGATTTTAATATCCATCAATGACTACCAAGAAACGATAAAAGAAGCCGAACGCAGCAGCCTATCGCTCGCCCGCTCCCTTGATGAGCACGCCACCCGCACGTTTGTATCGGTTGAGCAATCCTTACAAAATATCGTGGAAAATCTCAATCAATTTGGTGGAGTTGATCAGGCCAATGAATTTCAAACTCATCAGATCTTAAAAAATAAAGTCTCTCTCACCCCACAAGTGCGCGGCATTATCACCATTGATAGTAGAGGCTATATTCAAAGCCATGGTTTGGAATACCCCACAAGGCATGTTCCTTTGGCCGATCGGAGTTATTTTAAATACCACAAGCAATTTCATGACCCTCGCCCAATGATAGGCAATCCAGTACTCAGCCGCACGGATGGAAAATGGTTGATACCTGTTACGCAAAGAATTACAAAAAATGAAGGGGAATTTGGCGGCGTGATTTTAGCAGGCGTAGAGCCACAATACTTTATTCAGTTTTATCAATCGCTTAAATTACCAAGCGGCAGCCATGTGCATTTACTGCGCAGCGATGGCGTCATTTTACTCAGCTACCCATTTGACGAAGCACAAGTCGGCCGAAATTTACGCGAGATTGATCCTCTTTTATTTGAACAACGCCGCCTGCAAGGCTCTAGCGTCTACCCTAGCCGCTCCAGCAACATGCAATTACTCACGGCTTTTCATACGAGCCAAAGCACTCAGCCGCTGATTATTCTGGTTTCTACCGATCGCAATACCTTATTAAATCGCTTTAATAATGATTTAATTGCCCGCGCCATTGCAGGGCTCAGTTTTATGCTGATTATTTCTTGCTTACTCTATTTACTATTACAACAATTACGCCGTGTAGAAAAGATTGAAGCTCGACTGCACCTTACCCAATTTACCGTTGATGAAGCCCCTGATATTATTCTTTGGACTGATATATCTGGCCAAATCTGCTACGCCAATCGTGCCACTTCAATCAGCACCAGCTTCACACAAAATGAGCTACTTAAATTAAGTTTTTTCGATATTTTTCCACAAATAGATCATGCTCAATGGCAAGTTTTCTGGGACACGCTGATAGTAGAAAAACGACTTCTCTACACAACCCATCAAATAAACGCCCAACAATTACAGCTGCCTGTTGAAATCACTTTCAGTCGAATTACTTTTTCGGATGCAGCCTACCTCTGCGCAACCGTGCGTGATATTTCTGAGCAACAAAATAGCGAACACGAATTACGTCGCCACCGAGATCATTTACAAGACCTCGTATTAGAGCGCACCGCCGAAATTCGCTCCGTATTAGATGCCAGCCCTTTAGCCATTATGCTTTCTGTAAAAGGCACGATTCGTTTAGTTAATCCTGCTTTTGAAACATTATTTGGCTATAGCACAGCTGAAATTACCGATATGCCGACCGACATCCTCCACGCATCAACACAGGATTTTAGCGCCTATAACAAACCCATTCGTGATGCCATCAAGAGCAAGGGCACTTACCGCGGTGAAATGGAATTATATCGCCGCGACACGTCCCGCTTTTGGGCGATGGTTTATGCAAAAGAAATGGTAGAGGGGGATATCAGCAAGGGGCTGATTTGTGTCATCGAAGACGTCAGTGCCGCACGGATTGCAGCACATGCGCTCAAGCAATCAGAGCGGCTTAAACGCACCATTATCGAAGGCACCGCCGATGGCTTTATTTTAATTGATAGCCAAAGCCATATTGTGGATATCAACCAAGCATTTTGCCAACAACTAGGCCTTAGCCGAGAAACCCTTATTGGTAAGCAACCCGATCAACTATGGCCAGAACACGCAGACGCGATCTTCCCCGACAATTTATCTAGCCAGCACGTGCGCTCCAATCATGCAGGCGAAGTCACCTTGCGCTCGGCGGGCGGAGAAGTCCGGCCATTTTTAGTGAACTCAGCCTGTATTTACGATGAACAGCATCGCTTAGAATATGCCTTTGCCTTTTTGACTAATATTTCAAAATTAAAAGAAGTGGAATACCGTTTACTGGAAGCCAAAGAAGCGGCAGAAGCCGCCAATATGGCAAAATCAATTTTCCTTGCCAATATGTCACATGAATTACGCACCCCAATGCATGCTATTTTATCGTTCTCAGAAATTGGCCTATCTAAAGTAGACAATGCAGATCGAACTAATTTAGTTCGCTACTTTGAACGAATTCATTCTAGTGGCAATCGCCTGCTTATTTTACTCAATGATCTTTTAGATATGTCACGTCTTGAAGCCAATAAAATGCGCTATAGCAAGATGAATTACGATTTAAAAATCATTGCCAAACAGGCCGCAACCGAGCTGGCTGCCCTTATTTCTAGTAAACAAATCCGACTAATATTGGACTCCCCCACTCAAGCTATTTTACTGACCCTTGATAAAGCACGAATTACTCAAGTTATTATTAATTTACTCTCCAACGCTATTAAATTTAGCCCAAATGGCAACGAAATTCATATTCACTTTATAGAAAACGCACAGCTCAAAAATGGCAAAGCCGCCATGGGATTAAGCGTTAGAGATCACGGCCTGGGCATTCCAGAGGGCGAGCTTGATTTGATTTTTGATAAATTCATTCAAAGCAGTCGCCTCAATGGGCACGCCAGCGGCACAGGCTTGGGGCTCGCCATTAGCCGCCAAATCATGACCGATCATGGCGGTGAAATCTATGCCGAAAACGCCAAGGACGGTGGAGCCATCCTTAGCATCTTGCTGCCCACCGAGGCGCCAGACAAAACGCAATGAGTGCCTTGATCCGTGCTTATCCATCGTAATTAACGTAAAATCCCTCTTTTGCTTTTTTGTAGCCCTTACATGACTGATTTAGCACGCGAAGTAGGCCGTCGCCGCACCTTCGCCATTATCTCCCACCCTGATGCGGGTAAAACGACGCTCACCGAAAAGCTGCTTTATTTCTCGGGAGCAATTCAAAACGCCGGTACGGTTAAAGGTAAAAAAGGCGGCAAGTTTGCCACTTCCGACTGGATGGATATCGAAAAGCAACGGGGTATTTCGGTGGCATCCAGCGTGATGCAGTTTGATTACCGCGATCACGTCGTGAATTTGCTCGACACACCAGGCCACCAAGACTTCTCTGAAGACACCTACCGTGTGCTCACCGCCGTAGACAGCGCCTTGATGGTGATTGATGCGGCTAAGGGTGTGGAAGCGCAAACTATCAAGCTTTTGAATGTATGCCGCCTGCGCAATACGCCGATTATTACGCTAATGAACAAGCTCGACCGCGAAGTACGTGATTCGCTTGAGCTATTAGACGAAGTAGAAAGCGTGCTGGAAATCCGCTGCGCGCCGATTACCTGGCCGATCGGCATGGGTAAGACCTTCCGTGGCGTGTACAGCATCCTCACTGATACCGTACTGCTGTTCACCCCAGGCAAAGGCCCGCTGGATGAAGTGGAAATCATTGAAGGCCTAAACAACCCTCGCCTTGATGAATTATTCCCACTGGAGATCGAAAACACCCGTATGGAGCTAGAGCTTGTACGCGGCGCTTCGCACCCCTTTGTGCTGGAAGAGTTTTTATCAGGTGATTTAACACCGGTCTTCTTTGGCTCGGCGATTAATAACTTCGGTATTCGCGAAATCTTAAACGCGCTGGTCGATTGGGCACCATCACCCGGCGAGGCTCACGCCACCGTGCGTACAGTAAGCCCTACCGAAGAAAAATTTTCGGCTTTTGTGTTTAAGATTCAAGCCAATATGGATCCAAAACACCGCG
This sequence comes from Pseudomonadota bacterium, assembly GCA_026399755.1. Taxonomy (GTDB): domain Bacteria; phylum Pseudomonadota; class Gammaproteobacteria; order Burkholderiales; family Chitinibacteraceae; genus Iodobacter. The sequence goes on along the minus strand of JAPLQI010000035.1, from coordinate 49,629 downwards.
ACCGAATTGCTTTCTTGCGTGTGTGTTCGGGTGAATTTACCCGTGGTATGAAATTCAAGCATTTGCGACTGAATCGTGAGATTGCCGCCAACTCGGTCGTCACCTTTATGGCGCAAGGCCGTGAGCAAGTAGAAGAAGCTTACGCTGGCGACATTATCGGCCTGCCCAATCACGGCAATATTCAGATTGGTGATTCATTCTCTGAAGGCGAATTACTCGCCTTTACTGGCATCCCTTACTTTGCGCCCGAGATGTTCCGCATTGTGCGCATCAAAAACCCACTGAAGATCAAGCAATTGCATAAAGGCTTGCAACAGTTGGGTGAAGAAGGCGCGGTGCAGGTATTTAAACCACTCAACGGCTCGGATCTGATTTTAGGTGCGGTGGGGGTATTGCAATTTGAAGTGGTTGCTTCCCGTCTTGCTAATGAATATGGCGTAGAAGCAGTATTTGAATCCACCACCATTTTCACCGCACGCTGGGTGAGCTGTGATGATGCAAAAATGTTGGAAGATTTTGAAGATCAGCTGGTCAACAATCTGGGGCGGGACGCTGCAAACAGCCTAGCTTACCTCGCAACGAGCCGAGTGAACTTGCAACTCATTCAGGAGCGCTGGCCTAAAATTGTGTTTCACGCAACCCGTGAACACGCCGTTACCCTGTAAATATTCAACCCAACAGCGCCGCAATATGGCGCTGTTTTTTTTTGTTATTTATGCTTTGCTTTCCCCAAGCAAAAGTAGTCAACTGTATACAAGCTACAAAACCAAGAAGTTGATTTGTATTAAGTTTTTACGTCAAAGATCAGACTAGGATGGATGCATTGGAAGCGACAAAATCGTTTTCAAACAGATCAAACTTAAAGCGTGTCCTTATAAGACATGCACGGCAACAGGGTCTTGAGGCCTATAGGAGCATCAGCTATGAACGCACCAGAAAATCATCTGCAACTTGACGCTTGGCGTGGGTTTAAAACCGGCGAGTGGCAAGATAAAGTCGACACTCGTGGTTTTATCCAACTCAACTACACGCCTTACTTGGATGATGATAGCTTCCTTGCTGGCCCAACCGAACGCACCACTCAACTTTGGACCGAGCTATCTGCTCAGCTTAAAGAAGAGCGTAAACGTGGCGTATTGGAAGTATCTACCCATGTTGGCGCATCGATTACTGCGCACGGCCCTGGCTATATTAATAAAGATTTAGAAACCATCGTCGGTGTTCAAACCGACAAACCACTGCGTCGCGCCATTATGCCGAACGGCGGTTTGCGCATGGTGCAAAACGGCCTTGAAGCCTATCACTTTGAAATGAACCCAGAAATTGTAGACATCTTTACCAAATATCGTAAAGATCACAATATGGGCGTGTTTGATGCTTACACACCAGAAATTATGGCTTGCCGTAGCTCGGGTGTGATTACTGGCTTACCAGATTCTTATGGCCGTGGCCGTATTATTGGTGACTATCGTCGTGTAGCACTATACGGCGTTGATTTTTTGATCGTTGACAAAAAACGCGAAAAAACCGAACTCAATGATGTTCCGTTTACCGAATCAGTGATTCGTTTGCGTGAAGAGTTGTCCGAGCAAATCAAAGCGCTGGGCGAACTCAAGCAAATGGCTAAGTCTTACGGCTTTGATATTTCTAAGCCAGCCACTACCGCTCAAGAAGCCATCCAATGGCTGTACTTTGGCTATCTTGCTGCAACTAAAGAGCAAAATGGCGCGGCGATGTCGATTGGCCGTACTTCAACCTTCCTTGACGTGTATATCCAACGCGATTTGGTCGAAGGCCGCATTAACGAATCACAAGCCCAAGAATTGATTGACCATATGGTCATGAAATTGCGGATTATTCGCTTCTTGCGCACACCAGAATACGATGATTTATTCTCTGGCGATCCAACATGGGTCACAGAATCTATCGGTGGTACAGGTCTTGATGGCCGCACACTGGTGACTAAATCTAGCTTCCGTGTTCTGCACACACTGTACAACCTTGGACCGGCTCCAGAGCCTAACTTGACTGTATTGTGGTCGACTTCTTTCCCGCAAGGCTTTAAAGAATTCTGCGCGAAAGTTTCGATTGATACCTCCGCCATCCAGTACGAAAACGATGACTTGATGAATCCAAAATGGGGTGACGATTACGCCATCGCGTGTTGTGTTTCAGCCATGGCGGTCGGTAAGCAAATGCAATTCTTTGGCGCACGGGTCAACCTTGCCAAAGCCATGCTCTATGCGATCAACGGTGGTGTGGACGAAAAAACCGGCAAAGTGGTCGCCAATGGTTTTGAACCACTCAAAGGCGATGTGCTCAATTACGATGAAGTGATGGCGAAATACGATGTAATGCTGGATTGGTTAGCAAAAACATACGTGACTGCGCTGAACTCGATCCATTACATGCACGATAAGTATTCGTACGAACGCATCGAAATGGCGCTGCATGACCGTGACATTCTGCGCACCATGGCTTGCGGTATTGCGGGCCTAGCTGTTGCTGCCGATTCACTTTCTGCCATCAAGCACGCAAAAGTGTCTGTGATTCGTAACGAAAAAGGCATTGCAGTCGATTACAAAATCGAAGGCGATTACCCTGCTTACGGCAATAACGATGATCGCGTCGATGATATTGCAGTTTGGCTGACAGAAACATTCATGAATAAGATCAAGGCTCAGCCTGTGTTCTATCGTGACTCCATGCCAACTCAATCGGTACTGACCATTACCTCTAATGTGGTTTACGGCAAGAAAACAGGTAACACCCCAGACGGCCGCCGCTCTGGCACTCCGTTCTCTCCAGGTGCTAACCCAATGAATGGCCGCGACACCAATGGCTTTATCGCTGCGGGCTTCTCTGTATCGAAGATCCCTTACGAAGCCGCTTTGGATGGTGTGTCTTGGACTGCATCCATGACCCCTGACGCACTGGGCCACAACGCAGCAGATCGCGTTAAAACATTAGCCGCTTCGATCGATGGCCTGTTTGGACCACACGGCGAAGAATGCTCTACCTGCTTAGATAAAGATGCCGTTGATGAAAAAATGGATCAACTCTTCCATCTAAACATGAATGTATTGAACCGTGACACCCTGCTGGACGCGATGGAGCACCCAGAAAACTACCCACAACTGACCGTGCGTGTTTCTGGCTACGCAGTGAACTTTGTGAAGCTGACTCGCGAACAGCAAATGGACGTAATCAGCCGTACATTCCACGGCAAGTGTTAAGAAGTATTGCTTAGTTAATTTGTCAGCCCCTACGGGGCTGGCAAATTAATCTAAAACTTACAGAATACACTCACCCAAGGAGCCGCCCATGGCACAACTATTTCACCTTAATATGAATGTGTTAAACCGAGACACCTTGGTTGACGCGATGGAAAATCCAGACAACTACCCACAGCTCACCGTGCGTGTTTCTGGCTATGCAGTGAATTTCGTCAAGCTCACTCGTGAGCAACAAATGGACGTGATTAGCCGTACTTTCCACGAAAAAACGTAAGCTGTTGTGCATTAGAAAGAAAAGTAGAACTCCCCAAAACGGATCATTAAGCGCAGGCTTAATGATCCGTTTTAACGTAAAACAATAAAATAAGCCCCACTGGAAAAAACATGAAGCCGACTAAGCCACTAGGGGAAATCATCCCGATCTCTTTTGATACCGAACATCATCAACAGGGATTTGTGCATTCCATCGAAACCGGTGCGGCCGTCGATGGCCCCGGCATGCGCTTTGCCCTTTTTGTAAGCGGCTGTCAGTTCCGCTGCCTGTATTGCCATAATCCAGACACATGGAAGCTGCATAACGGCAAAAGCTACACCGTAGAAGCCGTCATGAGCGAACTTAAAAAATATGCCAGTTTTTTGCGCATCGCAGGCGGGCTAACGATTTCCGGTGGCGAGCCGTTGATGCAAGCGCACTTTGTAGGCGAAATCTTCCGCCGCGCCAAGCAAGATCTCAAACTACACACCGCACTCGATACCCAAGGCTTTTTAGCCGCCCACCTTGATGATGCATGGTTTGATAATGTAGATCTCGTGCTACTCGACATCAAACACAGCGATCCGGTCAAATACGAAGCCCTGACCAGCAAACCACTCCAACCCACACTCGACTTTGCCGAACGCTTACAAAAGATGGGCAAACCGGTTTGGGTTCGCTACGTACTGATCCCCGGCATCAGCGACGACTTCGCGGATGTAGAAAAACTGGCCGAATATCTAAAGCCAATGAAAAACATCGAGCGCGTTGAAGTACTGCCCTTTCATAAAATGGGCGAAAGCAAATGGGCAGAGCTGGGCATGAAGTACGAGCTAACAGACACCAAAAGCCCAAGCATGGAGCTGGTCGAGCGAGTGCGTGAACAATTCCGCCAACGCGGTTTGTTTACCTGTTAACTGCAACACCACAACCCAAATCTTGAAACACGGAGGGCGCGGAGAACACGGAGTTTCACGGAGAAAAACAAGTCTAGAATTAAGCTTTTTTAGGACTTTGAGTATTGTAGGGTGCGCAACAACTTGCACACCCTACGCAAACCAGCGTTCTTGCGATGTTTTGTCTCTAGTGATGCCTATCAGGCACGCCTTTGTGCCCACGTCATCCTTCACAATGAAAGAACACTCATTTCACACTAAAAAACCAGTGTGATCTCCATATTTACCCCTTCCGCAAGCAAGCGCCGCGATCTAAGCATGCTAAACTAGCCGCCTTTCTCGCCTTGTTAGATTTCGCCTCCCATGTATGAACTTCTGATCGGCCTGCGCTATACGCGTGCCAGCCGTCGTAATGGCTTTATCTCGTTTATTTCTCTTGTTTCTGTGATCGGTATTGCGCTAGGCGTAGCGGCGCTGATTATTGTGCTGTCCGTGATGAATGGCTTTCAAGAAGAGGTGCGTAACCGCATTCTTGGCATGGCCGCGCATGTGCAAATCAGCGGGGTTGGTAATCAGCTGAATGACTGGCAATCTGCCGCCAATACCGCAAAAAAGAACCCACATGTACTTGCTGCCGCCCCCTATGTATTAGGGCAAGGCCTATTAACCAATGGCGGCGAGCAGGTTAAAGGCGTGATGATCCGAGGCATTGACCCCAAGCTGGAAAGCGATGTCAATGAAGTTGCAGGCAAGCTAGTCAGTGGTGAGCTGCAATCCTTACGCGCGGATGAATTCGGCGTCATCCTTGGTATTTCTCTTGCCAATGAGCTAGGCGTTCGTACGGGCGATCGCGTCACGCTGATTACTCCGCAAGGCCAAGTCACGATTGCGGGATTTACCCCAAGATATAAGCAATTTACCGTCACGGGTATTTTTAAAGCCGATTACGCACCTTACGATATGGGCGTGGCCATGATTCATCTTGGTGATGCACAAAAACTATTCAGAACAGGCGCTGCCGTTTCCGGCCTGAGGCTAAAGCTGGATGATCTAAATTTAGCCCGCAGCGTATCGCGCGAGCTAAATCAGGAGATGCCTAATTTATTGGTTGGTGATTGGACCCAAGAAAACCCCACTTATTTCCGCGCCGTTGAAATCGAAAAACGCATGATGTTTATCATTCTGACGCTGATTGTGGCGGTCGCTGCATTTAATCTGGTTTCTACCCTTGTGATGGTGGTGACCGACAAGCAAGCCGATATCGCCATTCTTCGCACGCTGGGCGCATCCCCCGGCTCAATCATGAAAATTTTTGTGATTCAAGGCGCTTTATCTGGCTTCATAGGCACAGGCTCTGGCGTATTGGCTGGCGTGTTTATCTCTAAGAATCTGGACGTGATTGTGCCGTTTATTGAACGCGTGCTCGGCACGACTATCTTATCCCCCGATGTTTATCTGATTTCTGAGCTGCCGTCGCGTGTGCTATGGAGCGATGTCAGCAGTATTGGCGGCATTTCACTGGTCTTAGCGCTGGTCGCGACCCTCTACCCTAGCTGGCGTGCATCTCGCGTCAACCCTGCTGAGGCTTTACGTTATGATTAATACTGATCAAATGCCGGTACTCGCGGCACAAAATTTAAGTAAAAGCTATAAAACCGGCAAGCTAGAAACCCAAGTATTGGCACATATTGATTTTGAACTGCACCGTGGTGAAACCGTGGCGATTGTGGGCGCGTCTGGCTCTGGCAAGTCAACGCTATTGCACTGCCTTGGCGCACTGGATGCGCCCAGCAGTGGGCAAATTCAGCTAATGGGCAAGGACCCGCTGGCAGGCAATGAAACCGAACGCGGCTTGATGCGAAATCAGCACCTAGGTTTTGTTTACCAGTTTCATCATTTATTGCCCGAATTTACCGCAGCAGAAAACGTCGCCATGCCGCTGCTTATCCGCCGTATGGATAAGGCAGCTGCCATGAAAGAAGCCGAAGCCATTCTTGCCCGAGTGGGTCTTGCTGATCGTAGCCACCATAAGCCAAGCGAGCTATCCGGTGGCGAGCGTCAGCGCACCGCCATAGCCCGTGCCTTGGTCACTCGCCCTGCTTGCGTATTGGCGGATGAACCAACAGGCAATTTAGACCGCGAAACAGCCAGTGGTGTGTTTGAATTAATATTGGAATTAGCCAAGGAATCAGGCACAGGCTTTGTGATTGTGACGCATGATCCTGAACTTGCCGCCAAATGTGGGCGCATGCTCAGATTATCTAAAACCGGTCTAGCTGCGGGCTAAATATCTACTGCGCCCTCCTTGCCACTTAAACCACGCAAGCCCAATTACCCACGGGCTTGCTTAAAGTGGCGAGGATAAGCACCTTCCCCTGCAATCTTCCTCATAATCAAGCCAAGCTAAAGCGTGCTATACCGTCATTGAAGATTTTAATGACAGGCGCAGCTAGGTAGTCTATGAAACGGCCAAAATCTTACGTCTCTCTATCAATTTGCCTGCTTAAGCAAGCCCTCGCGCTGCTTGTTTTTTGCAGCGTCAGCACTTTAGCCTATGGGCTCACGATATATACCGAAAATTGGCCACCCATCAATTACATGGCGGACAATAAAGTCGCTGGAATGGCGGTTGAAATAGTACAGGCATTACAAAGCAAGCTAGGGAATAAAGACCTTATTCAGCTGGTACCTTGGGTGCGAGGCTACAAGGCGCTGCTTGAGGGGCCTGATGTGATGCTGTTTAGCTTGGGGCGCTCCAGCGAGCGTGAGAAGTTAATGATTATGCTTGGCCCCATTGCCATCAGCAGCACCAATGTCTACACCCGTAAAGGCAACTCAGCACGCTTATCGGCCTTAGGTGACACCATCTACACCCTACCCATTGGCACCTATCGTGGCAGCATCTTTGTGGATACCGCCGCAAAAAAAGGCTTTACTCGGATAGACTTAGCCGCCACCCCGCAAATGACTGCAGCCAAGCTGATGGGCAAACGTTTTGATCTTTGGATCGATGGCAGCGTAGCGGTTCCTGCTATTTTGAAAGAAATTGGCCACTCTGCCGATGAAGTCGAAAAAGTCATGATGCTAGATAGCTTAGAGCTCTATTTAGCGTTTTCTACGCAAACGCCTGCCCGCACCATTAAAGACTGGGAAGAAGCGCTGATTTGGCTCAAAAAAGAAGGCCACTTTCAAAAAATACACCGAAAATGGCTCCCTAATGAAGCGCCGCCCATGGAAGTGAATGTATTAAGCCCTCAGCAAGATCGACCGCCCTCATACCCTTAGTGCCTGCCCTCAGCAGCTCCGACCCTGATAAAACCTTCAGAAAAAACGCCCCGCAGAAACAATCTGAATACCCGCGGCTCAATTTTGACGCGATGCCCCAGCGGAGCCGCAATTTGCAGCTGCAAGCCGATTTATTCGTTGTGATCGAGAAAAATATTCACCCTTGGCTCCACCCTCGGCGACTTGAGTGCATAAGCTATCAAAAGCCAGTCCAGATACGGAATAACTAAGCGCCAATTCCCAAACTTAAGGCTGGCCAAGCCGATACGACATGGAATAAAACTGAAGAAAAAGGATAGATTAAGGCCATTAGGCTAAGCCCAAACGACTACCGCTTAAAACATGCTATACCGTAATTGAAGATTTTAACTTTCGACACTCATCCATGTTGCGGCCAGCACATTCTCCTTCTCTAACAGCCTACATGCTCAAGCAAGCCATCACCTTGCTTGCTTTTTGCTTTGTAAGCGCCCCAAGCCATGCGCTCACGATTTATACCGAGAGCTGGCCCCCCATTAGTTATATGGCAGACAATAAATTAACGGGAATGGGGGTTGAAATAGTACAAGCATTACAACGTAAGATGGAAAACAAAGACCCAATTCAGCTCGTCCCATGGGTACGCGGCTATAAGGCGCTACTTGATGGGCCGGATGTGATGCTATTTAGCGTGGGGCGCTCAAGCGAGCGTGAGAAATTAATGATTATGCTTGGCCCCATTGCCATCAGCAGTACCAGTGTTTACACCCGTAAAGGCAATGCTGAGCGTCTATTGGCATTAGGCGATGGCATTTACAAGCAAGCTATTGGCGGCTACAGAGGCAGCATATTTGCGGATACCGCCGCAAAGAAAGGCTTTAGCAACATTGACTTAGCCCCTACACCACAAATAACAGCAACAAAACTCATGGCCAAACGATTTGATCTATGGGTTGATGGCAGCGTAGTGGTAGCATCCGTTTTAAAAGAAATCGGCCACTCTGCTAATGAGGTTGAAAAAGTCATGACGCTGGATAGCTTAGAGCTCTATTTAGCGTTTTCTAGCCAAACGCCTGCCCGCACTATTAAAGAATGGGAAGAGGCACTGAGCTGGCTCAAAAAAGAAGGCCACTTTCAAAAAATACACCGAAAATGGCTCCCTAATGAAGCGCCGCCCATGGAAGTAAATGTATTAAGACCCTTGCAGGATCACTAAAACAACACGCTTCTAGAATTTCATCTTGCAGCACAATACCTGCCATTAAGTACTGCAGCTGCACTCAATCCCCCACAAAAGCATTCGGCAATCGATGTAACGCTATTCTAAAGCCATCACTTCATATCACTTTTTGCTAATGATTTATTAACACTCATGCCTTGCAAGAACAATCTTAATACTCGCTGCTCAATTTTGGCACGATGCCCCAGCGGCACCGCAATTTGCAGCTGCAGGCCAATTTCCTCATAGTGATCAAGAAAGATCCGCACTCTGGGCTCCATCATTGGAGATTCCAGCGCATAACGACGCTCCAGCTCACGGGCATGACGGGATAAGTCATGTGCATATTCAGCAGCAATCACCCCTCCTGCCTCCATCAACACCCGCTCAGCTTTTTCCCAATTATCATTGCGCAAAATAGCAACATGGATGGTTTGCAATACATAATCGCCTAACATGCTTTCATTAAATACAGGCTGGCTCAGCAGCAATGAATTAGGCACGGTTACACCACGGCCAACCGTTCCTTGGCGATGAGAGGCATGACTTGATTCCATTAGGGTAGTAGAAACCAAATTCATATCAATGACCTGCCCACGGATTCCTCCAATTTCTACCCTGTCCCCTACGGCAAAAGCATTGCTACTACTGCGAAAAATAGACCCCAACATGCAAAGAATCATTTCTTTAGTGGCAAGCACAATCGCGGCAGCAATCGCCACCAGCGATACCGCAAAGGTTTGAATCTCATGCCCCCAGATAAAAATCATCCCGAGGGTAAATACGCCTAAAGAGCCGTTACGTAAATAAACCACCCAACGACGACGAACCTCCGGACCTAAATCATGCCGACGTAAAATCGCGCGGCGGACCAGGGAGCGACAAACCATTAAAGAAAAAATAAATACCGCACAAATAATCGCATCACGAATCAATGCCCTATCTGCCAGCATCGGCAACAAAGCCGCCGCCAATCTTTCGTAATACCCTTGCATATCCATCCTTCTAGGCTACTTTCCCAACAATACGGCAGCCACATCGTCTGGCTCAGTTAACGTACGAACCTGTGCAAACAGCGCCTCGGCTTCTGGATAAGTGCGGCGCAAATAAGTCAGCCACTGCTTCATCCGCCCAGCGCGGTGCTTAGGCATAATGTGCTGCGCCTGAATCAGCTGCCAAAAACAAATAAACAATGGCTGCAAATCTGCCCACGGCAATTGTGGCCGGCCATTTTTAGCCATCAGTGCCAGCCCCGGGTTAGAGACGATTCCGCGCCCTAACATAATCTGATCACAACCTGAAACCGCCGCGCAGCGATGAAACTCTTCCACCGTCCAGATTTCGCCATTCGCCACCACCGGCACAGATAAAGCCTCACGCACAGCAGGAATGAGCTCCCAATAAGCAGGCGGCTTGTAGCCATCAAGCTTGGTGCGCGCATGCACCACCACGCGTGCAGCACCCGCACTCGCCATCGCCTGCGCACATTCAATCGTCTGGCTACTATCGTTGTAGCCAAGGCGCATCTTGGCCGTCACTGGGATATGTGCAGGCACAGCACGGCGCACCGCGCCCACAATCTCGTGAATTAACTCAGGCTCTTGCAACAACACCGCGCCACCGCGATGGCGATTCACGCTTTTGGCAGGGCAGCCAAAATTTAAATCGATCTCATAAGGGCTAAGCTCGGCCAAACGTGCGGCGTTTTCGGCCATGCACACAGGATCAGAACCCAATAGTTGCACGCTCACCGGCACACCCGCTACGGTTTTACTGCCATTAAGCAGCTCAGGCGCAATCCGCAAAAATGTTTTATTCGGCAATAAAGAGCCACTCACGCGAATAAACTCAGTGACACACATATCAATGCCACCCACTCGCGTCAGCACATCGCGCAGTACAAAATCAAGCAACCCCTCCATAGGGGCAAGTAAAATCTTCAAGATATACAGCCAAAGCAATGCAGAAAGGCGGTCATTGTAAAACAGCAGGCCCCAAGGTGTGCGGTAAAAGTCCAAACTCACTCAATCAAATAATCAAATCAATCCGCGCCAATACAACAAGCTGATCACCGAAGCTTGACAACAGAACGAACGTTCACTACGCTAGGGTAGAACGTTTGTTCTGTACAGGTCAAATCTCATGGCACACCCCAATCGCGACGCCGAATACCTTGGCAAGCTACAAGACTATTACGCTGACTACCGCAACCTACCGTCCTATTCGGTAATCGGTGATTTACTCGGCTTAGCTTCCAAATCCGCAGTATCAGCCCTTGTTAAACGGCTCATACTCGCAGGCTATGTGGATACCACGCCCGATAAACGCCTAGCTCCAACCAAACGTTTTTTTGAACGCGAGTTGGCTGATTTCCCCGTACCCGCCGGCCTGCCCGCCGCCGCTAACGACGCCATGAGCGAAGCCATTAGCATCGACGATTACCTGATTGAGCGCCCCTCAGCATCGGTGATGGTCAGAGTAAAAGGCGATTCAATGATAGACGCCGGTATTCACGATGGTGATATCGCAGTGGTAGAAAAGCGTCATGGCGCTAATTTGGGCGATGTGGTGGTGGCCATTGTGGATGGTGAGTACACACTTAAAACCCTGAGCCGCGATAAACAAGGCTATGTGCTAATGCCGCACAACCCCGCTTACGAGCCTATTCGCCCTAAGGAAGGGCTAGAAATATTTGGGGTAATGGTGGGGCTGATCCGAAAGTATAAATAAGGCCTTGCTCGAAATAATCTATCGAAAGAGGGGATTAAACAAACCGTCATCCCCGAATTTTTTATCGAGAATCCAATTGGGCAGCCGGATTCCCGCCAACAGCATGCGGGAATGGTGCAGCTGCAAAAACGGGTAATTAAGCTACGCCAAGCCCTTATTTCCCCCCATACAGCTTTTAGACGATAAAATACGGCGTAAATGATCAGATACTGCTGCTTAATCGCACCAATCTGGCTCAATCCACTTTAAGGAGCGCTTGTGAGCAACGTTGAACTCTCCCCTCTGGGCAAAACAGTTAGCTATATCACTGAATACGATCCCAGCCTACTTTTCCCTATTTCGCGCACGGGCAAGCGTGAGGAAATTGGTGTGGGTGAAACACTACCGTTTATGGGCATGGATATCTGGAACGGCTATGAGCTATCTTGGCTTAATTCCCGTGGCAAGCCACAAGTGGCCATTGCGGTATTTAATATTCCTGCAAGCAGCCCGAATATCATCGAATCAAAATCATTTAAGCTTTATTTAAATAGCTTTAATCAAACTAAATTAGAAACACGCGAAGCCTTACAAAACCTGCTGCAAGCCGACCTGTCCGCAGCGGCAGGCGCAAGTATCGGCGTACAGCTGATCGGCCCAGAACAATTTCATCAGCAGCGCCTTGCGGAGCTTGATGGCTATTGCATTGACAATCTGGATATCGAAGTCAATCAATTCGCCCCGCAAGCTGGCTTATTAAAGTGTGACAGCTCGGACACCACCATCACCGAGTCTTTAACATCTAATTTGTTAAAATCTAACTGCCTTGTAACCGGCCAGCCCGATTGGGCCAGCATTCAGATTAGCTACACCGGCAAACCAATTAACCGTGAATCGCTGCTTCGTTATTTAATTTCATTTCGCAATCACAATGAATTTCACGAGCAATGCGTAGAGCGTATTTTTGTCGATATCATGAGTGACTGTGCCCCGATGAAGCTTGCTGTTTATGCTCGCTACACACGCCGTGGCGGCTTGGACATCAACCCCTACCGCTGTAATTTTAGTGGCCCGCTCCCCAGCAACCTGCGTGGCGCTCGGCAATAAGCCATCAACCCAAACAATTGAATAGGTAAACAAATAATGAGCGAAATCGCAACTTTAGCTGGCGGCTGCTTCTGGTGCCTCGACGCCACCTTTGCCCGCCTACGTGGTGTTTCACAAGTTGATTGCGGTTATATGGGCGGCAAGAATGAAGCCCCAACTTATAAGGCGGTATGCGCAGGCGACACCGGCCACGCCGAAGTGATTCAGCTGACTTTTGATCCGGCCCTCATCAGCTACAGCACCCTGCTTAAATTATTTTTTGCCCTGCACAACCCCACCACGCTTAATCGCCAAGGAGGCGATGTGGGCACGCAATATCGCTCCAGCCTGTTTTTCCATAGCGAAGCGCAAGAGACCGCAGCAAAGGCAATGATCGCTGAATTGGCCAGCGAGTACAGCGATCCTATCGTCACAGATGTCACGCCAGCCGTCACATTTTGGCCTGCTGAAACTTATCATCAAGATTACTTTGATCAAAACCCACAACAGCCTTATTGCTCGGCCGTGGTTGCAGGAAAAGTACGTAAGCTTATGCAGGAATATGGCGATTTGCTTAAATAAGCACATTATAAGGTGGGCACGTTTTTGTGCCCACCATGTACGCCACTAAAACAAATAGCATACATGCACCTTTTGTAGGGCGGGTGAAACCCGCCAGATTTCGGCATCAAATGCTACGAAAAACGGCGGGTTTCATCCGCCCTAAAATAATTCAATGTTTGTGATGTGTAGTCTGCTTATGACAAGGACCTAACGGACATGTATAGGACACTTTTCTGTGCCCACGTCCCAGCACTCACTCTGCGCCACCTATATCATCTCTTACAATCACACACCACAAGACCTGACGGCGCTCTGCCGCTATAATCGGGGTTTTCCCCAGTGCTTTTGGAACGCCATGACGCCGCAACTCTCCTTGCTTCAGCCCTATCCGTTTCAAAAACTTAAGCAGCTTTTTGCGAGCCTTAGCCCAAATCCAGCATTGGCCCATATCAATTTATCCATCGGCGAGCCAAAACACGCCACACCCAAACTGGTTACCGACGCGCTGATCGCCCACTTTGATGGCCTTTCCGCCTACCCTGCCACACTGGGTTCAGATGCACTCAGGCAAAGCATCAGCAGTTGGTTAGCCAATCGCTACAACATTGCAGCCCCCAATCCAGCCACTGAAATCATCCCAGTCAATGGCAGCCGCGAAGCGCTGTTTGCTTTTGCCCAGACCATAATCGACACCAGCCTTGAGTACCAGCCGGTGGTGCTCTCGCCCAATCCCTTCTACCAAATTTACGAGGGCGCGGCACTTTTGGCGGGCGCAGAGCCTTATTTTGTAAACTGCAATGCAGAAAACCGCTTTCAGCCCGATTGGGATGCCGTGCCGCACGCGATTTGGCAACGCACCCAATTGGTTTTTGCCTGCTCACCAGGCAACCCAACGGGCGCAGTCGCCTCGCTGGCCGATTGGCAAAAACTGTTTGCCCTGTCTGATCAATACGGCTTTGTGATTGCGTCTGATGAATGTTATTCAGAAATTTACTTTGGCGAAGACAAGCCACTGGGCGCGCTTGAAGCTGCAGCTCAATTGGGGCGCGATAGCCATAATCTGGTGATTTTTTCGTCGCTGTCTAAGCGCTCCAATGTACCCGGCTTACGCTCTGGCTTTGTAGCAGGGGATGCGAAACTTTTAGCGCAATTTTTGCTCTATCGTACCTATCATGGCTGTGCAATGAGCCCTATGGTGCAAGCGGCAAGCGCTGCAGCGTGGAATGATGAAGCGCATGTAGTTGAAAATCGCTCGCTCTATAGCCAAAAATTTGCCGCCGTCACCCCCTTGCTACAAAGCGTTTTAAACGTCAGCATGCCCGACGCCGCTTTCTATCTGTGGGCAAAAATTAAAGGGGATGATGCCGCATTTGCCCGTCAGCTATTTGAAGAAGAGCACGTTACCGTTTTACCCGGCAGCTACCTCGCCCGCAGCGCCCACGGTATCAACCCCGGGGAAGGCTATATCCGCCTTGCCTTGGTTGCACCACTGAATGATTGCATTACTGCAGCAGAACGCATCACTCACTTTTGCCAGCGCCATATTGATACTACTTTTTAAAATTCTGCAGCGCGAGTAAAAGCCGCAAGCAAATACCGCATCACCACTTTGGCGGGTTACACCCGCTCACGAATGACCTAACCGAGGAAGCACCATGAGCCAACTTCAGCAAATCATCGAAACTGCTTTTGAAAACCGCGCAGAGATCACTCCTGCCAATGTACCGTCCGAGCTGCGTGACACGATTAATAGCGTGATTTTGGGTCTGGACAAGGGCGAATACCGCGTTGCAGAAAAAATTGATGGTCAGTGGCATACCCATCAATGGCTTAAAAAAGCCGTGCTACTGTCGTTCCGTATCAACGACAACGTGCCTATGGATGGCGGCTGCACTCAGTATTTCGACAAAGTGCCGTCAAAATTTGCTGATTACAGCGAGAACGATTTCCGCGAAGGCGGCTTCCGTGTGGTGCCTAATGCCATGGCGCGTCGTGGCTCCTTTATCGGTAAAAACGTGGTGTTAATGCCTTCTTACGTGAATATCGGTGCCTATGTAGACGAAGGCACCATGGTAGACACTTGGGCCACCGTAGGTAGCTGCGCGCAAATCGGTAAAAACGTGCATTTATCCGGCGGCGTAGGCATTGGCGGCGTACTTGAGCCACTGCAAGCCAACCCAACGATCATCGAAGACAACTGCTTTATCGGCGCACGTTCCGAAGTGGTTGAAGGTGTGATTGTTGAAGAAGGCTCGGTAATTTCGATGGGCGTTTATATCGGCCAAAGCACCAAGATTTACGATCGTGAAACCGGCGAAGTCACTTACGGCCGCATTCCAGCGGGCTCGGTAGTGGTCTCAGGAAACTTGCCATCGGCTGACGGAAAATACAGCTTGTACTGCGCAGTGATTGTCAAAAAAGTAGACGCAAAAACCCGCGCAAAAACCAGCATCAACGATTTGCTACGCGGTATTTAATCTAAATTATTAATGCAAAAAGCCCAGAGAACTCGTTTCTCTGGGCTTTTTTGCGGCTATTTTTCCTGCTTACACCCAGCCATCAAGCAAAAGATAATCATATTTAAACAAAAACCTACAAGAGCTTAAGAAAATAGCACTAGCGCATCGCAGCTATCCTGCAAACTTTAGTCAACCTAAAGAGACCATTTAGTCAGGCCAATAAAATTTAAAAGCACATTTACTTTCAATTTATGTCAATAAATCGCCATAAAACACAAGAAAGTAGATATGCTTAGCAACTACTCAAACCCCTTAAATACAAACTCATGACCATCCTCTTGCCTATGCGCGCAGAGATTTACGAGTCCTACCTCAAGTCTTCCATTCTTAGCTATGCAGACGCAAATATTCTGTCTGGCCGCTGGCGCGAAGAAAATGCACTTGAGCAATCTCGTAATGAATTCCACAAATTACTACCGCAAGGCATAGACACACCCGATCAATATTTATTTGAAGTCATCGGCAACGATAACCAGACTACCGTCGGTTTTATCTGGTTTGCCGTCGTCCTAGATAAAGGGGTGCGCCTCGCCTTTGTTTATGATTTAGAGATCAAAGAGCCCTATCGTCGTCAGGGATATGCCTCGCAAGCTTTCAAAGCGATAGAAGTACTCGTCAGCGATCTTGGGCTAGCCAGCATTGGCCTGCATGTGTTTGGTCAAAACTTAGGTGCGCAAGCTTTATACCACCAGCTTGGCTACGAGGTAACGGGTATCAATATGCTTAAAAAACTTTAGAGATAACACCTGTGCAATTGGGCCGATGCACTGATAGTTCTGCATGCCCTAAGCCATGCTCAATTAACATCAGTGATTCGTGGAATAAAAAATGTCCGAATTAGACGCCTATCTTACAAAGCACTATTTAAATACTGAACAATTCGCCAACGTCAGCAACATCACCATTAAAGAGCTCAACGAGCTACTCCAAGCTCGGCTGATCCCCGCTCCATCCTATATTGTCACCGCACACTCAACGCTTAAATCTCATGTATTTGGCGAAATGGCTGCACCAAGCGCCACACCTGCTCAATACTTTCATCCAGACAATACCGTTTGGGTGATGAAAGCTCAGCAGCAAATCAAAACACACGGGATTCATGCGGCATTTGAGGGGCTAAAAGAGTCATTTATCTTGCGCTTTCAGGCCGCACTTGCAGAATGCAATCGCAGAATATGGCCGTTAAAAGATAGTTTTAATGAAGATGGCTCCCCCATCCATCAAGGACTAGATGCCCGTAGCCATGTGGCGTGGGAGCACCTTCTTTATGGCACATTTGGTCTTTGCATTACTCATCCCGTATCAGAAGAGGCCATTGCAGAAAAAGAAGTGCTGCAAGAAAAATTAAACGATTTAAGTAAAACAGATTTCACTGCGGCAGAGATTCCAAGCTTGCTTGCGCTGATTGATGCTTTTGCCCAAGTATCCATGCCATTCTCTCCGATTGAATACCCATTAAGTAGCCGAAAACGCCTTATAGATGATTTTCGTCTCCGCCTTAAAGCGCAGCAGCTCACCATCCGTCCCATGAGTATTAGCGATGCGGCAGCCGTCTCTGCCCTGCTACCTGCGCTGGATTATTCAGGCAGCCCCTTGGACGTGGAAAGACGCTTTACTGCGCTCTTTACTCAGCCAGATCAAATTGTATTTTTAGCCTTCCAGAATGAGCAATTAGCAGGTCTTTGCCATATTCAAGGCGTGCGTTTGATTGCCAGTGATGGCTATGCAGAAATTAGTGCGCTGGTTGTAAATACAGCCTTGCAACGAAGCGGAATCGGTAAAGCCTTAGTTAGCCATGCAAAAAACTGGGCCCAATCACAAGGGTATGAGCGGCTACGCTTACGATCTGGCTTGCGTAGAGAAAATGCCCACCTTTTTTATGAGGCGATCGGCTTTAGCAAAAAGCGGGCAAGCTATGCTTTTGAAATCCAGACAAATATATCTTCTTGATTATGCCTCTTGTTCAAACTCATTATAAATACTGTAGGGCGGGTGAAACCCGCGTGACCCAACATTTATGCGCAAAAGGATGTTGGGTTACGCGATGAAGCCTGCTAACCCAACCTACAAATTAAATCGGCAATAAATCCAAACGCAAAAAAACCAGTGGATCACACTGGTTTTTTATATTGAGCTCAGACTCGATCAGAGCAAGACATCACTCGTTACGCCATAACGACGTAAGATACGGCGTAATTGTTCTAGTGCTTCAATTTGAATCTGACGCACGCGCTCGCGAGTTAAATTCAAATTGGCGGCTAAGTCTTCTAGCGTACAAACTTCATAGCCGTTGAGGCCATAACGGCGCTCGATCACAATACGTTGTTTTTCATTGAGTTGCTTCAGCCATTCACGCACATAGCGCTCGACTTCGGCATTTTGCAAAATGGCCTCTGGGCCATCGTGCTGATCATCTGGAATTGATTCGCCAATAGTCAGCATTGGGTCAATATCCAGCGGCGCATCTAATGAAGCGACTCTTTCATTTAAGCTCATTACCCGGCGTACATCTTCAACGGATTTGCCCACCAAATGAGCAATATCCTCAATCACCGGCTCATGCCCTAATTGGGCTTCTAAATGACGCTGGGCGCGTAAATAGACATTTAATTCTTTAATCACATGCACGGGCAATCGAATAGTGCGCGATTGATTCATAATTGCACGTTCTACGCTTTGCCTAATCCACCATGTGGCATAGGTAGAAAAACGAAAACCCCGCTCGGGGTCGAATTTTTCTAATGCGTGCATTAATCCAATATTGCCTTCTTCAATTAAATCAAGAAGGGTCATACCGCGATTAATATAATGCTTAGCGATATTAACGACCAAGCGCAAATTGTGCTCAATCATTTTTTGCCGAGCTTGGAAATCCCCTTGAACAACGCGCCGAGACAAAGCCCGTTCTTCATCAGGGGTGAGTAATTTGCTTTGGCCGATTTCGTTTAAATAAATCTGCGTGACGTCGCCCGTGCTTTCATGGACATGTGCTTCGGCCTCATCTGCAGCAGGCTCGGCTTCAACTTCCGCGCCTTCTTCCTGCTCGGCCTTCTCGAGATCGTCGCCTTCCTCGAGTAATTCCTCTTCCAGAATATCAAGCTGATCGTTCATGTTTTTTCCGCTTGGATGTATTTTGCAGGGTCCACCGGCTTCCCAAATCTGCGCATTTCAAAGTGCAGTTTGACCTGTTCACTATCGCTATTACCCATCTCAGCAATTTTTTCGCCCTTTCTTACTTCGTCTCCTTCTTTGACAAGTAGTTTACTGTTATTTGCATATGCCGTCAGAAACTCTTGATTATGCTTAAGGATAATCATTTTTCCATAGCCGCGTAAGCCAGCCCCTGCGTAAACAACCTTACCCTTAGCTGATGCAACTACAGACTGGCCTATTTTTCCAGATATATCAATACCACGATTTTCCTCAGAAAACCCACGAACGGTTTTTCCGACAGTCGGCCAAGCCCAATCAGCCTGCTTTTCATCTGCGCTATTTCCACCGACAACCTGCGCAGAAGACGCATTAGTGCTCGCTTTTTCGCTTGTTTTCACCGCTGATGCAACACGGGTTTCAGAAGCCGATCGTGCGACGACAGGCGGTAGTTTACTTGTATCAGATTGTAATTTTGGCGCAACAACCGGCCCTTCAGACATGGCAGCAACAGCACTGGCCGATTGCGCTCCATAAGGCACTTTCACCACTTTCGGATAGTTTTTGCTATCGGGTTTTACTTCTATTTTTGTCTCTGTTTTTACAACATCGTCCGTTTTTAAAGGACGAATTTCAACCCCACCTTCTGGGGCCGTGAGCCGTAAAGTTTGATCAATTTTGATACCATTGATATCGCCTAAATTATTCCAAGCGGCCAAATCACGATAGGCAAGACCATGATCCAAGGCAATGCGATAGAGCGTGTCGCCTTTTTTAACCACATAGCTTCCTGGGCGTGGATCAGCATTCACAAGCGGCGTGACAACAGGGGAAGTTCGGGCCACAACCGGCGCAACAACAGGCTGGCTACTGCGATCCACAATAGGCGCTGAAGGGCGAGGTTGGCTGGCGCATGCGCCAAGCAGCAAGGCCAAAGGGGCAATCAAATACGGCTGCCAATTCACAGAGTAGTCTCCTCACTCACGATTTATTTCATATCTAAGGACTAGAATTAAACCAAGACGGTCACGCCGCCTAGTCTTCCATCCCTTATTTACACAATGCCCGGCAATAAGGGCACAAAATTTACTTTTTCTAAACGAGTTTCAACATAACCTTCTTCGGTACGCTCAATCTGACGCAATTCTTGCTCTATGTCCCCAACAGGAAAAATCAATCGCCCGCCTACTTTCAGCTGGGGGAGCATATCTTCGGGCAAAATGGGCGCAGCTGCAGTGATAATAATGACATCGAAGGGGGCGGCATCGGCCAAGCCCTTGCTACCATCGGCGTGGCGTAAGCGCGCGTTGTGCACCCCTAAGATGCTTAAACGCTCACGTGTCGCTTTATGCAAGCCGCCAATGCGCTCTATCGAATACACCGTTTTAAATAATAAAGCCAATACTGTGGTTTGATATCCACAGCCCGTACCAATCTCTAGCACCTTATCGTGCTGAGCCGCGCCCATTGCCAGCTCGGTCATTCGCGCCACAATATAGGGCTGCGAAATGGTTTGCCCAAAGCCTATCGGCAATGACACATCGTCATAAGCCTTGTGCGCCAGTGCTTCATCCATAAACCCGTGCCGAGGCACTTCCGCCATCGCCGCAAGCACCGCCGGATGGCGGATACCCTGCTCTTTTAAACGATCAACCAGCCTCGCACGTGTTCGGGCGGACGTCATGCCTGTACCGCCCAAGGCGGCAATATTTAATCGGATAGCCATGTGGATACAAGATCAAGTTGTGTTTTAGCGGTTAAATCAACCGAAAGAGGAGTGACTGAAACATAGCCATTCGCCACGGCGTGAAAATCAGTCCCTTCACCCGCATGGGAAACTTCCCCGACAGGGCCTACCCACCAGATGGTTTCTCCGCGTGGGTTTTTGGATTGAATCACGCCTGACGATTTATGTCGACGCCCCAAACGCGTCATACACACGCCTTTTAACGCTGCATAGGGAATATCCGGCACATTCACATTCAATAACACGGGGGCCGCAAAGGGCGTGCGGATAAATCGTTGCACTAAATCTCTCGCGACCTGCGCCGCAGTATCAAAATGTTTGGGGTTGCGTGAAGCCAAGGAAATGGCGATCGCAGGCACGCCAAAGAGATGCCCTTCTGTTGCTGCGGCCACGGTGCCAGAGTAAATCGTATCGTCCCCCATATTGGCGCCATGATTTATCCCAGACACCACCATATCGGGTAAGATTTCCATCAAGCCGGTTGAGGCTAAATGGACACAGTCGGTGGGCGTGCCATTCACATAGTAAAAACCACTAGGTGCTTGGCGAACACTTAAGGGGCGATCCAAGGTGAGCGAATTGCTCGCACCGCTACGATCTCTTTCTGGCGCGCATACAATGACCTCGCCCTCTTCTTTGAGTGCTTGGGCTAAGGCAACAATCCCTGGGGCAAAATAACCATCATCGTTCGATAGCAAAAAACGCATGCAATTCTCCTAAGGTAGCCGCAAAAATATACGTACTGGCGCAATAAAACATCATCAGCTCAATTCAAAACCAACAAGCCAAACACATTATTTTTTCAATACGTTCGATAATATGCCACAAGCGGCAATCAAGGCCATGGCAAAATAGCTGGATAAATGCAGCTGTTCATTCCATAACAATACGGCAAATAAAGTCGCAAAAAGAACAGTTAAATAGGCAAGGCTGGCGACCGCCAGTGTTTTTCCCCTGCTATAGGCACGGGTCATGGCTAATTGCGCAATCGTTGCCGACACACCCAAGCCAATAATAATCCAGATATTTTTAGAATTAATTGTGGTTAATGGCGTATTTTGCAGCGCCATTAACACGCCAGCTCCCAGCGATGAAACAAGGGAGAAATAAAACACCGTGCGCCACTCTGGCTCACCGGCCTGCCCTAATTTATTCACATTAAAATAAGCAATACTGGCCAAGAAACCTGAACACAAACCCATCACGCCAGCCAGCCACAGCGTGCTTTCTAGGGTGGGTTGCAGGAGCAAAACCACCCCAACAAAACCCAATACTATCGCAAAAATTTGCCTAGGCTGCGGTGTTTGTTTTAGATAAAAAATAGTCAATAAAGTAAGAAACAGGGGTGAGGTATAGCTTAGTGTCACGGCCGTTGGAAGTGGCAAATGAGCAATGGCATAAAAATATAATAATAATGAAACAAAACCCGCCACACTTCGCGACATATGCAATTTTAACATTGGCGCGCTTACTTTTATCGATTTTCCCTGAGGTAATACCACCAACAAAATACCCACAAAGCCCGCAATACAACGATAAAACACCAATTCAGAAGTAGAAAACTGCGCGCTGCCTAATTTCACAAATACGCCCATTAGACTAAAACAAAAACACGCCACAATCATCCAAAATGAGCTTGATTGTCTAAGCCGCTGCACCATGAGATCTCCCTTTATTAAATAGCGAAGCCCCGCTTAAAACGGGGCTTATTTAATACAACATCAGCATTATTTAACGCAGACGATAACCCGCTATGGTTTGTTGTACCGAGGCAATTAATCGCTGAAGTTGATCAGCAGATGCTGCTGAATGCACCGCAGCATCGCTGGTTTGCTCAGACATATGGGCAATTTTCTCGACTTGCTGAGCCATCGCAGTGCTGGCACTGCTTTGCTCAGCCAAGGCCTCAGAAATATCCACCACATAACTCACCACCACACCGGACGCCACACGAATATTAGCAATGGCCGTGCCTGCGTCTCGGGCATGGGCCACGCCTTCTTCTACTTGCAGCACCACTTGGCGCATCCGCGCTACTGCACGATCAGAACCATCTTGAATCGAGCTCACGGTATTGGCGATTTCCTGAGTTGAGCGGCTGGTGCGCTCGGCCAATTTGCGCACCTCATCGGCCACCACGGCAAAACCACGGCCTAATTCACCAGCTCTAGCCGCTTCAATGGCCGCATTGAGCGCAAGCAAATTAGTTTGATCGGCAATTTCTTTAATCTCATTCACGACAGTACGAATCTGATTACTCTTCGCTTGCAAATCGCTCATTTCGGTGGAGGCTTCGCGCACTGTGCCTGCGATGGCATCGATTTCTGTAACGGTAGCATTAATCACCCGCTCACCGTCACTGGCTAATCGACCTGAATCTTGTGTATGCGCTTTCGTGTCTTTCGCGCGTTCTGCCACATGATTAATACTGACGGTGACTTCTTCAACCGTGGCTGCCATATGCGCCGCCGATTCGCTCGACACGGCGGATATTTTAGAAAGCTGCTGGGTATTGGCCGACACCTCGGTGGCCGCTCCCGACATTTGCCGAATTGACTGCTCAATACTGATAAAGCTTTTCTGAACTGTATCTAAAATATGATTAACCGCTTTCACTAATTGGCTAATTTCATCATTACCTCGCACAGGAATACGGCCCGTAAAATCAAGGTTGGCTTCGATATGTGACAAGGCGGCCAAGCTATCCACCATCGGTTTTTTAATCGCCCGATAGATCAACACCCCAATAAATAAGACCAATACCATGCCCAAGCCAGAAATAGCCCAGAACAAGACTATCGATTTTGAATTAGCCTGTTCAGCCTCAACAATCAACTGCTTAGCGTAATCTTCATTGAATTTAACCAAGCCATTCACCGGTTGAATCACGGCGGTAAACTTGGCAAAGCCGCTTGCATTCGCCAACTCAAATGCAGCTGTAAAATCTCTATCATCCGATAATTTAATCGCATTCATATAAAGACTATCGTAGTCATTGTATGCACTTTGCAATTGCTTATATAAATCTGCATCTTCTTGCCCTGCCACCAATTGGCTATAGGCATTAATATTTTTAGTCAGCAAATCGCGATTGGCCGACACAAACTTAACAATCTCTGCTTTTTCCTGATCTTTTGATGAGAGGATATGCACAAATAAAACAATACGATTTTGATTTAGATCATTGGCAATTCGATTGGCTAATAGCGCACTTTGCATCGAATGCTCAGAGATATACTTTAAACGTGCGGCCTGATCATTTAACTTCGATACGCCTAGCAGCATCACCGATAGTAAAGAAATAAGCGCGACAGCAATTAATGCTGTTAAACGCTGTGAAATATTCATTATCAAACCCCTAGAGCGCAGACTAAATTATTTTTAAGCGAGGGTTCGATTCTAAGCTACAACGGCCATAGCTGGGTACATAAGAATTTGCTGTTTTGAAAACTACACCCGCCAATGGAAGCACTGATTAAATCGGCTTTACTCATAAGCCAGCAAGATAACAATTAATGAATTCAAATACTTAGCCATTTACCACACACATATTTTGGGCGACATATGAATTAATTAGGTCTTGCTGTACAAAAAAATAAAACCCAAGGCAAGCTAAAAATATAAATTATGAAGCTGTTTTTATCTGCTGAGCCACCGTAGAGCTACATTTGTCGAAACTGCGCAGCAAAACTTCGGCTTAGAGGTAGGGTGTGTTGACTATTTTTAAGCTCAATTCGCTGCCGCCCCAGAATATCCCGCTCAATACGTGCCACCACATGCAAATTCACAATATATGCCCGATGCACCTGCGCAAAACTTTTGGCATTAAGCTGCGGTAAAAGCTCTTTAAGCGGGGTGCGAATTAAATGCCGTTCGTGGGCGGTTACGACCTCGGTGTATTTATCCGCCGATTGAAAAAACAAGACTTCTTCAACCGCCACGAGGCGAGTTACATCCCCTAGCCCCACCGTTAGCCATGCCAGTGGCGCGGCTTCTTTTTGTAAATTGAGCAATAAAGCATTGAAATCCAGCTGTGGTTTTCGCTCTCTTTGCAGGCGGGCCACGCACTGCAAAAGCCGATCATCACTCACCGGCTTTAATAGGTAATCCAGTGCCGCATTATCAAAAGCGGAAATTGCGTATTCATCAAAAGCGGTGACAAAGATTACCCGCGTATCACGCAAAGTGCTGGCAACCTGTAAACCGCTTAAACCGGGCATGCGAATATCTAAAAAAGCAAAATCAGGCGAGAGGCGATTGAGTTCACTCACCGCTTCTAGGCCGTTTTTGACCACGGCAACGATATTTAAATCCGGCCAAAACACTTGCAAGCGCTCGGCAAGACTGCTGGCAAGCAAAGGCTCATCGTCGGCGATTAAGGCGGTGGGCATGGGTTTTCCTTAGGCTTGAATTTTATTCAATGGCAGGGTTAATTCAGCAATCACACCACAGGGCACATTGGGGTAAAGCGCCAAACGCCCTTCCTTACCATAAAGGTTTTCTAAACGCTTACGCACATTGGGCAGGCCCACACCTTCTTCTCCTGTGTCTTGCAAGCCTAAGCCTGTATCGTAGACCCGCAAGCGCAGTAGCTTTTCAAATATATCCGCCACAATACGCAGCTCCCCACCCGCGATTGCAGGCTCAATACCATGCTCTAAGGCGTTTTCCACCAAGGGCTGCAAGAGCAGCGGCGGCAAGAGCGCGGCTTGCAAATCAGCAGGCACATCAATCTGATATTGCAAGCGATCGCCTAGGCGAATTTTGCTAATCGCCAACAAGGCTGTCACCAAATCTAACTCTTCAGCCAATGTGACTTGTTTTTTACGCGTACGGCTTAAGCTGGCGCGCAGATAATCATTTAAATGATCAAGCATGGTTTGTGCAAGTGGCGCGTCACGCGTAATCAAGCAGCGCATATTCGCCAAGGTATTAAATAAAAAATGCGGCTCTATTTGTGCCTGTAGCATTGCTAATTGTGCGGCAATTCCAGATTGCTGCACTTCAGCCAACCTTTGCTTCTCTATGGCCAGCTGAGCACGATAAGTTTGCGAGCGATAGAGTACAAAAAAGAATCCAGTAGCCGATACCGCCACCAAAAAAGCCAAGACAATCCAACGCCATTGATATTGTGGATTAATCCAAAAATAGCTAATTACATCAGGGGCACCTAATAAATAGGCCAGCTTAAAACCAATAAACAGCCCCAGCGGCAGCACCACAATTAAACGCCATAAGCGCTGCCCCCCCATGCCGCTATCCGTACAAAAAGCAAAACTATTTAACACAGAAATACTAAAGCCAATTGAATGCGAAATCAGCAAATTATCTACAAAATACTCTGCCTTACTCGATAAAGTACATAAAATGGCAATCAGGGTATTAACCAATAATAAAACAGGCAAATCACGCCGCCAGCGCTCTATCAAAAGAGGGAAATTAATCATGCTTGCTGATAATTGACGACTCTTGTTCATACTCATTATAAAGATCCTAGAGCGAGTGAAACTCGCGTACTTTTCAGCATGGCTCGCGGGTTGCTCCCGCCCTACGAATAATATTTCGCTAAATGTTGATAGGATTGGGCTTCCCCCACCCTACAGCTTCAAAAAAATCAAAAGAAATACTTTAATAACAAGGTACTTGAGCGTTTTTCAGGTAAAGCGCCGTATTGGGTAAGGGCTCCCCCTCGGTTAAGCTGAAATTCCCAAGCTATATCGACCGCTTTAAAGTGATAACGCACTTCAGCCCATGCCATATCACTTTTATCGATTAAATCATGTCGCCACATCGCTGCTAGTTCTAGCTGGGGGATTAAATCCGGCCAACGCGCATAAACCATGGTGGCTTGCTGGGTAAGCATCGATTGACGCGATTGCACGTCGCTGCGGTAACGCCAATAGTTTTGTAAGGGCCCCGCTTGTAAAGCGCGCCACTCTGCCGCATTTTTAGCCCCACCATCGTACTGATATTCAAAGCCAAGCGACAGCTTGGATTCAGATGTCCATGTTAGCCCGCTTGCCAAGCGATAAAAGCGCCCGCCTTCTTTAGCCGTGCTGAGCTCCGCATGCAGCACCGTGGCGTCGTTTAGCAAGCCCGTTAAATTAAGGCCTAGCTGTGGCTGAGTCTCTGTATCGCCAAATAATAAAAATTGTGAAGAGATATCACCATTCTGACTCAGCGCCAGTAGATAACGGTCGCGCGGATTGCTCGCCCCCCAATCAAGGCTAAACGCTTCAGGATCGGCCTCATTGGCCAATTTGGGAGAGAACAGCGCCGTCAGCGCGCCACCCGACCAAAGCTTTTGCCCGCGCAACATCACACTGCCTTGGCGATTTTCACGCAAGCTGGCAGGAGCCACCGAAACCACCGATCTGACCGCACCCTCTTTAAAGAAATCGCTCGGGTTATAGCCCAGCCCCACGCCATAACGCGTATTAATCCGCCCAAAATCTAAAGCCATATCGGCGGCGGGCTGCCAGCTTAAATAGGCTTCTTTCAAAGTATTCACCTTACTTTCTGGCGTTTTCCAGCTGGGGCCAAAACCATCGAGCCTGTCTGCCAGCACCACACGCCAATCGGTGCTCAGCTGGGTATCGAGACGAAAATCTACAGACCTGCGCTGGGTATTTTCATAGCCCTTATCTAAATACGCCCGGCCCCATGCGCCTTCAATAGACAAAAACCAGTCGCGACTTGCGACAGACTCTGTTGACGTTTCATCCGCCAGCAGCAGGGCATCCTGATCGCTAGCGAATGCGGCCGAGCAAAGCAAGCCAATAAGCCATCTCATCGCTTACTCCGGCTTAAAGCGAGGCAGATAGTCGCGCTGCAACCAACTGGCTGGCACATCGCGCCAAGCATAATCGCTGTTTTTAATCACCGTGACCCAAGCAGGGTCTAAGCCATCAATAATCACCGTTTCACTCGGACGCTCTGCCCCCAGCAGGGTTTGATAGCGGCGGAAGTAAGCCGTTTTTAATAAGCGGCCGCTCTCGGTATAAAACAAGGATTTAAGCGGCTGCTTACTGCTTTTATCCAGCCACATTTCAATCGAGTGATACGTGACATCTGGCGAAATCGCTTTGAGTTTCAGTTTGTAAGCAGCACGCTGTTTGCGATCGCCATCTTGTACTTCCTCTTCACCCGCCAGGTCAGCACGGTAATCTAGCGCTAAATTCACCGTCAGCACATCGCCATTGGCCGCCTGCCCTAGCAAGCGTTGCTGCGGTGAAATCCGCACACTGGCTTTGCTAGCTGGATCATAAAACCACAGATCATTGCCATCTTTGAGTAGCAATTTGCCCGCATCCCGAACCGGTGCCACAAAGCGAATCAGATTGCGAAAACGCCCACCATCGGGCCGAGAATAAATCGCCAGCGTATTTCTATCGCTCTCCTTGCCTTTGCGATATTCAATCAGTGTGGACGTCAATCCAAAAGCTTGAGTTGGGTTACGAATCGCATCGCTGGCCACCAGCAAAGCCTGAGCATCGACATCGGCAAAACTGGCACTACTGATTACTAGGCCTAAAACAATCAATAATTTCATCACAACCCCTTGCGCCTAAGCAGCAAACAAAAACGTATAAATCAGCCGGCCCGGCAGCAAAGTCGCTGCGCCTGCCCCCAGCAAGCCCAGATAACTGCCCAAGACAAAGCCCCGATGCCGCTTAATTTCCCCAGCTCTAGCGGCACGAATGGCCACCACAATGCAAATCAACACCCATACCGACAATAAGTGAATCGGGCTAAAGCGATGGCCGGCCCATATCCCCGACAGCCCAAAAGAGGAGATTGCGGTAGCCGCCATGAAGGCCATCCATATTCTGCCCATTAAGCGATGCCGAGCCGAGCCCTTAGGCAGGCATAACACCGCAGCCCCCATCAACAAGGCCGCCAAGGCAAACGCAATATGTAAATACAAGAGACTCATCTCGCCCCCTCTATATGCCGTAAGGCATGAATAATATTCAAACGAGCGGCACGTCTGGCTGGCCACCAAGCGGAATGTAGAAATAAGGCATTCATCGTGTGTCTCTCGCTATGCATGCCTTAGGGCATCAACAATATTGAGCCGAGCAGCCCGCCTTGCTGGCCACCATGCAGAGAGTAAAGCCACGCCCACCAGCCCCAGCGCTGTGGTCAACAACATCTTGCCCTCGCCCCATACCCGCACCATCAAGGGAATAGGATCTACATTACCCGGCGGCGTCCACGTTAAGCCACTGTGATTCACTAGCCAAGCCAAGGCCAGTGCGGCCAGCACGCCAGTCGCCGCCCCCATCGCCCCCAAGAGCACACCTTCACAGATAAACAGGCGACGAATACCAGATTGGCGCAGCCCCATGGCGCGTAAGGTGCCAATTTCTACCGTCCGCTCCACCACCGCCATACTCATGGTATTGCTCACGGTAAACAGCACGATCGAGCCAATCAGTAAGGAAATAAAACCAAAGATGGCGGCAAACATGCCGGTGATTTGCCCGTATTGCGGGTTAATCACGGTGTAGTCCAGCACCTCTAGCGGCTGGTCCGCCAGCAATACCGCCAAACGTGCGTTGGCGGCAGCCATTTGGCTGCTGTGTTTGAGCTGCAGCACAATGGCCGTCACCTGCGGCGTGCCCGCGCCATAAATCAGCTTCTGTGCCTGCGATAAATGCAGGCCCACAAACATATCGTCCAACTCTTTCACGCCAATCGTTTCGGCCTTTACCACAGTCAAAGCAGCCACATTGGGCGCGCCATGTGCATTTGCCGCCAGCATCTCAATCCGCCCCGTAGCGGCCTTGCTGCTCGCTCCTACCGATAGAGCCATCACATCGGCAGGTGCATCCGCGCCCTTACTGACTTCAACCTTAGGTTGAGGGCAGTTCTTAACTTGCAAGGCAGCACACAAAGCCAATACCCGTGCCACGCCAGAGCCAATCACTACCGAATCTTCTGCCGTGCCCGTCAATGCTGATTTTCTAGGCTTAAGTGCAAAGTCGTAATCATTCCACAGCCTCAATTTGTTTTGATCTTCCACCACCGCGCCGTGCCCAAGCACAGTGCGGGAAACACCTGCAGAGAAATTACCCGCAATGCCCCCTAAGCTCAGCGTGGGCGTGACCACATTCAACATTGGGGCCAGCACGGGGTCTTGCTTCAACATCTTGAGCAGCACGGGGTAATTGGCAATCCCGTAAGCCGCTGGATTGCCATTGCCGTATAAGAAGTAATCTTTATGCTGAATTTGCAAATGCCCGCTGCTTTGTACAAAGCCGGTTTGCAAGCCTAAATTTAGCGCTTGGCTATAGCCGCCAAATAATAAAATGGTAATCGCCCCCACCAGCATCGCCAGCAGCGTACCCAAGGAGCGGCGATAATTGCGTAGCAAATTACGCAATGCTAAAGAAAAGGTATTCATACCCGCTCCTCCTGCTTTTCGACGACCGATCGATCGCGTTGCTCTACAGAAACAATCCGCCCATCCCGAATCAATACCGCGTCATCGGCCTCGGCCATGACCTGTGGATCATGCGAAGAAAAAACAAAGCTCACTTGATGCTCCAGCTGCATACGGCGCATCAGTTGCAAAATCGCCTTACCGGTCTGGCTATCTAAATTAGCCGTTGGCTCATCGGCCAGTACCAATTGCGGCGCAGGGGCTAAAGCCCGAGCAATCGCCACCCTTTGCCTTTGCCCGCCAGACAATTGCCCAGGGCGATGGTGGGCCTTGTCTGCCAGTCCCACCGCATCTAGGAGTTCCATCACGCGCGCTTTTCGTTTGGCGGCGGGGATATTGAGCATGCGTAGCGGGTATTCGACGTTTTCAAACGCGGATAAAACGGCTAATAAATTAAAATTTTGGAAAATAAAGCCCAGATGCCGCGCCCTAAAATCTGCCAGCGCATCGTCAGGTAATTGCGCGATATATTGCCCCGCCACAATCACCTCGCCCTGATCAGCCCGATCGATGCAGCCGATTAAATTCAGCAAGGTGCTTTTACCACTACCAGATTGGCCCGCAATCACCGTAAAGCGATTGGGGTAAATAACCAGATTCACCTCTTGCAAAGCGGGTACATCGACCGAGCCTAGGCGGTAGTGCTTACTCACCTGTTTTAAGATCACGGGATACATTGAGCAGTCCTCATTAAGGGAATGCAGCCAATATATGCGGCATTTACGCGGGGCTAAGCACGATGAGATAAAGCGCAGCTAGCGCAGATAAGATGTATAAAACAGCGACGAAATGCAGGCCCGAATATGAGCCCTCCCCACCTAGAACAACCCTCATCAGGCAGGCTAATTGATGATTTATCACCTAAATTACATATATTGTCTCCGGCCCCCAAACAAGCCATGAAGGGTGTATGAATTTAAAAAGCACTTTAAAGTCTTTACTAAGTGAGGTCGATGAGCTGGAGGCCTTTCGAAAAAATGACCGCCGCGAGGTGTTATCCATCCTAAGCCAGCTACAAAAGCACGGAGAAGCAATCAATCTATTTCTTAATGACGGTGAAGAGTTAATCCTTAGCCACTTGCTGGAGATTAACCCTACTGACAATGCCTGCTATTTTTTAAACGCCAGCCCTGACATCACACCCAACTTAGAAAGCGAGGTGGTGTGCATTGCCACCCCAGGCGGTGGTTCGCTGATTAAATTCACCAGCAACTTCATTCCTTGGCGCTATCAAGGACAAGCGGCATTTCGTACCGAAATTCCTCTTTCCATTATTAAACTGCAACGCCGCGAGTACTTTCGCTCCAAAGTCCCTAGCTCCCAGACTTTTTCCTGCTTATTTCAGAGCACAAACATCAACCCCCAACGCTTAGCTATTCATGATTTATCGATTGGCGGCCTTTCCTGCTGGATCCCACCTAATTTTGCCCAACAGTTGCAATTAACTCAGCAACATAAAATCAGCATGGAATTAGGCCACGCAGGTGTGTCTAACACCTTAATTCAGGTCTGTAGCCTGCGGCAGATTCAAGAAATAGTGGAACACGAGGGTGAATACTTGCTCGGCGGACATTTCGTTGCCTTGGATCACCCACTAGAAGCCAAATTACAAAAACTACTGTCGCAATTAGAAATGGCCCAGCGCACCTTGCGCTAAGGCTCGTGCCTCTTCCCATTTAAACCACCGGTTTATGATGTAAAACCGCATCAACCCTGCCCTAAGGGCAAAAAAAAGGCAGAAATCCACACTTAAATCCGATTAGCCCCTCAAGAAGGTTGACCATTTTGGTCAAGATCGGCAAAAATCGGGGTAGACCCCTCACACTACAGAGCAAGATGGACTTTCACTCCAATACACAGCGATGGCGTCGCTCTTCACTCTCCTAGCCCGCCCTTTTGCTTACACGTTTCTACGCCTTAGCGCCGAAAACAAGTTTGGAGTACGCCCATGTTATCGATTACTGAATTTAACACCCTCAAAGACCAAGGCTATAACCGCATTCCGCTGACGCTAGAACTGTTTGCTGATTTAGATACCCCCCTATCGGTTTACCTGAAACTCGCCAACCAGCCTTACACCTATCTTTTAGAGTCGGTAGTGGGTGGGGAGCGTTTTGGCCGCTACTCTTTTATTGGTCTACCCGCTCGCACGCGTTTAAAAGTAGTTGGCAATCTCACCGAAGTGATTTGCAATGATGAAGTGATCGAAACCCATCAAGGCAATCCGCTCGATTTTATTGAAAGCTTTCAGCAGCGCTATCGCGCCCCAGCCAATAAAATGCTGCCGCGTTTCTTGGGTGGACTCGTCGGCTACTTTGGCTATGAAACCATCGCTTATATCGAAAAAAAACTCGCAAGCACCCAAAAACCTGACGAAATTGGCGCGCCTGATATCCAGCTTTTGCTTTCTGAAGAATTAGTGGTCGTCGACAATCTATCCGGCAAGCTATTTTTAGTGGTCTACGCCAACACCGAACACAACAATGCTTACCAAACCGCAGCAGATCGCATACACACCCTGCGTATGGCATTACGCGAGCCTGCCAAAATTCCATTACAAGGCCGAGCGCCAAGCATCAGCCAGATGACTTCAGGCTTTGGCGAAGAAGCCTTTAAAGCCGCTGTACTTAAAGCCAAAGATTACATTATTGATGGCGACATCATGCAGGTGGTGCTTTCGCAGCGCATGAGCCTGCCCTTTGCAGAATCGCCGCTCTCGCTTTACCGCGCACTGCGCTCCTTAAACCCATCGCCGTATATGTTCTTCTACCATTTTGGTGACTTTCATATTGTGGGTGCCTCGCCAGAGATTCTGGTACGCCTCGAAGACGACACCGTCACCGTGCGCCCCATTGCGGGCACGCGTCCGCGCGGTAAAACCCGCATCGAGGACGAAGCACTCGCCGCTGAACTGCTTGCTGATCCTAAGGAAATTGCCGAGCACATTATGCTGATGGATTTAGGCCGCAACGATGCAGGCCGCGTAGCGCAAACCGGCAGCGTTTCTGTTACCGACAAAATGGTGATCGAGCGTTACTCGCACGTGATGCATATTGTGTCTAGCGTAGAAGCCAAGCTCAAACCCGGCATGAGCAATATCGACGTACTGAAAGCCACCTTCCCTGCAGGCACCGTTTCCGGCGCGCCCAAGGTGCGGGCCATGGAAATCATTGCCGAGCTAGAGCCCGTGAAGCGCGGCATTTACTCAGGCGCCGTCGGTTATCTGGGCTTTAATGGCGACATGGACGTGGCCATCGCCCTACGCACCGCGGTCGTGAAAGATAAAGTGCTGTATATGCAAGCCGGAGCCGGCATCGTGGCTGACTCTGTGCCCGAAAGTGAATGGCAAGAAACCTTAAACAAAGCCCGCGCCGTCTTACGTGCGGCTGAGTTAGTTCAGGATGGTTTGGACGCTTAATTACAGATAAGGGTATCGCTTTAAAACTCGTCCTATATAAAAACAACATGTTTTTTTTAAGCACACCCGCCAATTTATTGGCGGGTATTGGCTGTACTCCTCCCCCTCAGGCAATACATGACCGTTACGCTAAGAAAAGCTTTTGAACATGAGCTAGCTCCCCTGTGGGCGGCCATTTACACTAATCTTGAGTGGAAAAAATTCGACGCGCCCTATTTTCCATTTACCACGCCTACACTTGCCGAATTTGAACAAGGCTTATTTGCACGGCTACTACAAGGTGTGGACTGCAAGCTTATTGATGTCGCAGGAAAACCATGTGGGGTCGTGTCTTTCTATTGGGAATACGACGCAACACGCTGGCTGGAAACCGGCATTTTTATCTATGACCCAAGCCAGTGGAATGCCGGCATAGGCCGAAAAGCGCTCCAATTATGGATCAGCGAGTTATTTCAATCACGTAAAGTAGGCCGAATCGGCCTAACAACATGGTCAGGCAACCCCAGAATGGTACGGTGTGCTGAAGCGCTGGGCTTTAGCTTGGAAGGATGCTTACGTCGATGCCGTTATTATAACGGCATCTATTACGACTCAATTCGTATGGGCGTACTGCGTGAAGAGTGGTTTGTACAACGTTAAGCCCCTCAAGGAGGAAAGCTGTGCCCTATCTTATTATCGCCCTCTGCCTGATTCTCATCGTCATGTGGCTACGCCTCAGAAAAGCGGCGCGAGCTGACTATATTCGCAGCTATATGTTTCCTGCAGGCTTACTCGATAAGCTAAAAAAAGTAAGACCCGAGCTCAACCTAAAAGATCAGCAACTGGTTGCACATGCCCTCAGGCAATTTTTTCAGGTTTATCACCGCAGCGGCTACCGACACATCGCGATGCCCTCGCAAGTCGTCGATGATCTCTGGCATGAATTTATTCTTTACACCAAGAATTATCAGGCCTTCTGCCAAAAAGCCTTTGGCCGCTATCTGCATCACACCCCTGCCAGCGCATTAAGCACCGAGCTACGCAATAACGACGGCTTACGCACCTGCTGGCACCACGCCTGCCTTGAAGAAAACATCAACCCCAAACACCCAACTCGCCTCCCCTTGCTGTTTGCCTTAGATGCAAAGTGGAAGCTAGCCAATGGTTTTTATTACTCGCCCAATTGCAGCCAGCTCGCGGGAAATAGTAGCGGCACCGTGCATTGCGGCGCAGATTTTTACTCTAGCAGCAGTAGCGACTTTAGCAGTGACAGTGGGTCTTCTGTCGATAGCAGTGATGGCGGAGGGTGTAGCGGCGGCTGTGGTGGGGGCGGTGGTGGAGGTGATTAGTTACTAAGTAAAAGCGGCCTTTCAGCGTTGCAAATTCATAGTGTGTACTCTAGTTTAAGATGGCCCATCTATAGTGCTTTAGCGCAAGTTTTTACGCCCACTTTCCCTTAAAAGGATTTGCCATGAGAGTTGCCAGCTTAGCCATTTTCCTCGCCCTCAGCGCCCATGCTGATATCACCGTCCCTATGGATCTAGTGGATGACAAAGGCAGCGTCAAATCAATAGGCAATATCGTGGTTTCAGAATCCGCCTATGGCTTGGTCTTTACGCCTGCCATTGAAGGCTTACCTGCTGGGGCACATGGTTTTCATATGCATGAAAATGGCAGCTGCGCAGCTAAGGAGCAAAATGGAAAAATGGTCCCTGCGCTTGCTGCAGGCGGGCATTACGACCCTCGCGGCACAAAACGCCATGGCTCACCTTGGGGTGATGGTCATTTAGGTGATTTACCTGCGATGATCATTACAAGCGATGGCAAATCAAATCAGCCCGTCCTCGCACCAAGGCTCAAAATGGCCGATCTGCAAGGCCACACCTTGATGATTCATATCGGCGGCGATAACCACGCAGATCATCCGGCAACACTGGGCGGCGGCGGCGCAAGGCTGGCTTGCGGTGTGATCCCAAACTAGATAACAACAAGCTGTCATTTTGATTGCTACAAATCCATGAAATAAGCAAAAAACCGCAATCACAACAATGATTTCCTCGCTGTTTTTAAGCATAACAAAGAGTAGAAATTACAGTTTACTTAGCCATTGACTTCAGTCACTTCATTTGCTGAAGGCGTGATGAATAAAGACGGCATGCCCCTCCAGAAAAAAGAAATGAAAAAGCAGAAAGCGAGAAAAGACGCGAAAAAACACGAAGCAGAAATGAAAAAAGAGGCCCCAAAAGAAGAAATTGCTAAATAATCTCCGCCTTTTCTTCGTTCAAAGCCCAAGGCAAACACAGCGTGTTTGCCTTTTTTTATCCCCTAGTGCTTACCATGATTTTTCTTGATTTTATTAAACGTCCCTAAATCTTCCCTCATTCCACACGCCGAATCTGGACGCCCCGCCGCCTATCCGTATAATGAACGCTCGTCGATACCCCCCCTTAAAGGTTTGCAATGAGTAGCCTGTTTTCTCCTGCGTATTTTGCATCGCGCTTATGCCGATTTTGTCGATGGCGTTGATCGCACTCCAGCCAACAAACTCTGCGTTCCCGTGCAATAGATTCAATCAATCAACAGGATAAAACATGCTATTAATGCTCGATAATTACGACTCCTTTACATACAACTTAGTCCAATATTTTGGCGAGCTAGGTCAAGATGTGGTGGTGCATCGCAATGATGAAATCACCATCGAAGAAATCGAGGCCTTAAAGCCCAAGTACCTCGTAGTTTCCCCTGGTCCTTGCTCCCCTTCAGAAGCGGGCATTTCACTGGCCGCTATTCATCATTTCGCTGGCAAGTTACCGATTTTGGGCGTTTGCCTTGGGCATCAAGCGATTGGTCAGGCGTTTGGCGGCAAAGTGGTGCACGCGCAAACGCTGATGCATGGCAAAGTTTCGCAAATCGAGCATAACGACGTCGGTGTATTTAAGAATCTTCCTTCGCCCTTTACCGTAACCCGTTATCACTCACTCGCTATCGAGCGGGCCAGCCTGCCGGAGTGCCTAGAAGTCACTGCATGGACGGAAGATGGGGAGATCATGGGCGTGCGGCACAAAACTCTGCCGATAGAAGGCGTGCAGTTCCATCCTGAATCAATCCTGACTGAGCACGGCCATGCCATGCTGGATCATTTCTTAAAAGAATGGGCTTAAAACCTAGCCCCATCCTTATCCAACGACGTGTGTTTGTAGGGCGGTTAAAACCCGCTGGGTTTTGTCGTCTTTCATCGCTAAATCTGGCGGGTTTCACCCGCCCTACAAAATGTCTCTTACGTAACGAAAGGGAAATCATGCGTTTTATCTTTGCCCTCGTTTGCGCTTTATTTACGCTGAGCGCACAGGCCCAAACCTCACCCGCAGCTCAAGTTGAATGTGAAGCCGCCAATCAAGTATTAATTAAAACCTGCTTAGCCAAGCTTGCTCCGCAGGCAGAGCAAGATCGCTTAAATGCTGAAGCGGCCGCACGTGCCATGATGAAAAACTTAGACCGCGCCACAGGCCGCCCCGAAGCGCTGCCCGCTTTTGAGCAAGGCACAAAAACCTTTCGTGCTTATCGTCAGGCTCATTGCGCTTGGATAGGCAAAAGCTTTGCGGGCGGCAGCGGCGCAGGCATTGCCGAGCTATCTTGCCGCATTGATTTAGACCGCAATCGTGCCGAAGAGCTATCACGTTTTTACATGCAATAAGCCCTGTAAATAAATGTAAGACCAGCAGATCACCCCGCCCCAGCCAAGGAGCAATCATGATTACCATACAAGCCGCACTCAATCGCCTGATCGATAACAACGAGTTGTTTTATGACGAAATGCTGTATCTGATGCGGCAAATCATGACAGGGGAAATGTCGCCGGTTCAGACAGCCGCCCTCTTGATTGGCCTGCGCACGAAAGTAGAAAGCGTTTCTGAAATTGCCGCCTCTGCAACCGTTATGCGCGAGCTATCAACACGAGTAGCGGTGCAAGATCGCAGCCATTTGATTGATACCTGCGGCACGGGGGGCGATGGCGCTCACACTTTTAATATCTCGACTTGCGCGGCTTTTGTAGTGGCTGCCGCAGGTGCAAAAGTAGCTAAACACGGCGGGCGATCTGTCTCATCCAGCTCGGGCTCTGCCGATGTTTTAGAGGCCTTTGGCATTAACTTAAACCTTAGCGCCGAGCAAGTTGGCCGCTCTATTGATGAAATCGGCCTAGGCTTTATGTTTGCCCCCAATCATCACAGCGCCATGAAATACGTCGCCCCGATCCGCAAGGAGCTGGGGGTGCGCACCATATTTAATATTCTTGGCCCGCTGACCAATCCAGCAGGCGCAGATAATCAGCTAATGGGCGTTTTCCACCCCGATCTAGTCGGGATTCAAGCGCGCGTACTCAAGCAGCTAGGCAGTAAGCATGTGCTGATTGTGCACGGCAAGGATGGTATGGACGAGATCTCTATCTCAGGCCCCACCCTAGTCGCCGAGCTGAAAGACGGCCAAATCAATGAATATGAAATCAACCCTCGCGATTTTGGTTTTGAGCTGGCCGACATCAAAACACTGCATGCGAGCGATGCGCAGCAATCTAAACAAATCATCGAGCAAGTGCTCGCTAACCAGCCCAGCCCTTGTCGCGACATTGTGCAACTCAACGCCGGTGCCGCTATTTATGCCGCAGGCAAGGCC
Organism: Pseudomonadota bacterium; assembly: GCA_026399755.1. Taxonomy (GTDB): domain Bacteria; phylum Pseudomonadota; class Gammaproteobacteria; order Burkholderiales; family Chitinibacteraceae; genus Iodobacter. The sequence continues at coordinate 11,470 of JAPLQI010000035.1, read as the reverse complement.
GAAACACTGGCAGCGGGGATTGAGCAGGCAGGCAAAATGCTCACAAACGGCAGCGCCCGTGCCAAGCTCGATGCCTTGGTGCAATTTACTCAAAATATTTAAACCGTTGAATCCTAGGGCGGGTGCAACCCGCGAGTAACACTGAAAAATACGCGGGTTTCATCCGACCTACGATGCTTATCATTGTGCGAAACGCAACAACATCTAGCTAAGTTGATCGGGGCGTACCCCGCCATCGCAACGCCTATATCCAAAGAGCCAACCATGTCCGACATCTTAAAAAAAATCTGGGCCACCAAATACGAAGAAGTAGCCGCAACTAGCAAGCTTATTCCATTAAGCGAAATCCGCAGGCAGGCCGAAGCAAATATTGATTTACGTGATTTTGTTGGTGCTTTACGCAGCAAAAATGCGCTTGGCCACCCCGGGATCATTGCAGAAATCAAAAAAGCCAGCCCATCCAAAGGAGTAATTCGCACTGATTTTCAGCCTGCAGCCCATGCACAAGATTACGCAGCGCATGGTGCCGCCTGCCTATCGGTGCTCACCGATGTGCCTTACTTTCAAGGCCATTTGGATTACCTAAAAGCAGCCAGATCGGCGTGTAATCTGCCGGTACTGCGCAAAGATTTTATGGTGGACGAGTATCAGATTTTTGAAGCGCGCGCATGGAGCGCGGATTGCATCTTGCTGATTGCCGCCGAGCTAAGCCTAACTCAGCTGAAAGACTTTGAAGCGATAGCAATCAGCTTAGGCATGGCCGTGCTGGTAGAAGTGCATAACCAAGCTGAACTCGAGCTGGCACAACAACTGCAAACTCCCTTACTGGGGATCAACAACCGTGACCTGCGCAGCTTCGAAGTTTCGCTACAAAACACCCTAAAACTGCTGCCGTTAATCGATAGCAGCCGAATTGTGATTACTGAAAGTGGGATAGTTACCCCCGAAGATGTTGCTCTAATGCAACAAAATAAGGTTAACAACTTTCTAGTTGGTGAAACCTTTATGCGAGCCGAATCTCCTGGAAGCTGCATAGATACTACGTTTGGCTCAACTTACAAAGGCTTTGTACGGGCTTAAACCTACACTTTTGTCATATATTTTTAATAAAACTCCCCTAAACTTCGCATGGTTCGAAGGCAGTTTGTTGCATTAACGCACTCACTGCTTTCTTTGAGCATGGATAAGACATTTAAAAATATTTGCTTTCGTTCGCTTACAAACAAGAGCAAACACAAAATGTTGACCTCCTCGATAACTATAAATGGCGTCTTTTTTAGAGTGCCGTGAACTGTCTAGCTTGCGGAAATTACAAATCGGTTTGTAATTTCTACCATACGTCTTTTTGGAGTTGTAACCTCATGAAAAAAATTATCGCCCTTGCTATTAGTGCAGCTTTTGTTACTCCAGCCGCTTTCGCAGATGTAGAGCTCGGACCATTCAGCATCTACGGCGCAGCAGCAACAGCGGTTGAAGTTATCTCAGTAGAAAACAACACTGGCGCACCACTCGCTAACACAGCAGACAGCCAAACTCGCTTGATGGACCAAACGTCCAAGCTGGGTTTCAAAGTTAAATACGACCTGGGCAATGATTTCTTCGCTCTTGCTCAAGTTGAAAGCCGCTTCTACCTTGGCAATAACGGTGACAACACCGATGACAAAGCAGAAATCGGTAGCCGTAACACATTCGTTGGTATTGGCGGCAAGCAAGTCGGTACATTGCGTCTTGGTCGTTACGACAATGCTTACAAATTGTCCTTAAAGCAAATCGTTCCTACGCTGTACAACAACATGAACGATGCATCAGCAACTTACGGCTCCAAACAAATCTTGAACCGCCTTGGTGGTCGTCAAGGCGATATGGTTGCTTACGAAACACCAGATTTGATGGGTTTCAGCGGCAACTTAAGCTACAACTTTGGTAAAGACTCTACCAATTCGATCTCTGCTGGTTCGGCTGCACCGACTTTCACGACTGTAGTTAAACCGGCTGTACCTGGTACTATAACAACAACGACCACCACAGCAATCCTTGCTGGTAACACACCAGCGACTGATCTGATGGGTCAAGTTGCTCTTGGCATTGCTTACAAGCACAGCATGTTTAACGTTGGCTTTGGTTACACATCTATTAGCAATGCAGCATGGAAATTAGACGGTTCTAGCGGCGCTAAAGCTCAGAACTTAGCTCCAGCAACTTTGGGTGGCACACAAAAACTTGATGCTTACCAACTGGGTGCTCAAGCCAACTACCTAGACTTCAGCGCTGGTTTTGTATTCGAGCGCACATCGTCTAGCGTAAGCGGCCAAACCGCTGCTAAAAACTTCGACCAAACACAAAATGTATTTGGCTTGATCGGTGGCTACAAGAAAGACGCGCTGGAAGTACAAGTTCAGTACGCAAAAGCCAATGATGTTGATGGCACTACCGCAGTTGACACTGGCGCTCAGCAAGCCAGCGTGGCAGTAGGTTATCAAGTTCACAAATATGTACAAGCCGTGGCTTCTTTCACCAAAGTACACAACCAGAAAAATGCTAGCTTCACTTCAGCATCTGGCTTTGCTTTAGCGAAAGGCAACGGCATGAACCAGTTCGCACTGGGCTTGGTTGGTAAGTTCTAAGACTGATTATTCTTAGCCTCCTAGCTAGCTAATCATTGAAAGGCCTCCCTTGTCGGGAGGCCTTTTTTATGCCCAGTTCAAGGCATGAAATCACTTAATAAAGGCACATCTGCGTGCCTTTATTAAGTGATTAGCAAATCATTTGATTCGAGGTTATGAATGAGAGCTTGTCATCCCCTAGGATTTTTATCGGGGATCTAGCGGCATGACTGGATTCCCGATAGAACCATTCGAGCATCACGCTTTTTTAGCTGTTATGAAGAATTCAAACGACCATGATTAAAAGCAAGAATTCAAGTCGCTCTAGGTTTTTCTATGAAGTTCTGATGAAGCGGGCCGTGTTAAACGTAAGATTTCTGGATACCCCATTACTTGCGCAAAATATACTTACGCACAGCGCTATTATGTTCATCCAAATTATTAGAAAACACCGAGCTGCCATCGCCCTTCGCCACAAAATATAAAGCCGTGGTGGAGGCAGGATGCATCACCGCCTTTAAAGCAGCGCCCCCCACCATGGCAATCGGCGTTGGCGGTAAGCCGCTACGGGTATAGGTGTTATACGGCGTATCGGTAAGCAAATCGATTTTGCGCAATCGCCCATCCAGAGATTCTCCCACCCCATACATCACCGCAGGATCAGTTTGTAAGCGCATACCAATCCGTAAGCGATTAGCAAACACACCGGCAATCAAGGGGCGATCCGCCGCAAGGCCCGTCTCTTTTTCAACTAAAGAGGCCAAAATCAGCGCTTCATATGGCGTTTTTAATTGCACATTCTGCGAGCGCTCGGCCCATGCTTTATCCAGCTTGCTTTGCATACGCTGATTGGCTCGCGCCAATAGCTTTAAATCTGAGCTACCCTTATCCACATGATAGGTGTCAGGGAAAAACAAGCCTTCGGGGCTCAGCGCACTGATGCCCAACTCAGCCAATAGCTCGATATCTGACATCAAAGCACTATCGTGACGCAAATGAGGATGGCTATTTAATGCCTTGCGCAAATCTGTCCACTTCCAACCTTCAATCAGGGTAAAAGTTAGCGTGGTGGTGTCGCCATTGCTGAGTTTTTCTAATAACTGCCAAGGGCTCAGCGCCGAGCTTATGGTGTAACTACCCGCCTTCAATAGTTTATCTTTAGCCGTCACTCGTGCCAGCAGTAAAAAAGGCAGAGCCTGATCAATCACGCCTTGTTTGACCAACTGATCCGCTACTTTCCTCACCCCGCCGGATTCCACCACAAAGTCTTGTACCCTATGCTCCAGAGGCGTGCTGGCGTATTGATAAAGCCAGATCGCTAAAACGGCGATTAAGGCAATCATCAGCAAGAATAAGCGCCCTAGCGTGCGCCCAAAAATAGATTGGTTTTGTGGTTTCTTTTTTACAGCCATGCTGGCGACTTACCTTCAATGATCATTAAATTTTCAAACTATTTGCTATACCAGAGGTAGATTTTATAGGGTGTACAACGACGCAGTCGTTGCGCACCAAGGAGCGGTGCGCAAGAAAATCGACTTGCACACCCTATAAAAACCTACTTTTTTGCTATGTTATTGTCTTAAGTTATGGATATAGGCACAAAGATCTACCCTAATCAGTGATAACGGGATCCACCACCGCATTTGCATCCTGCTGCTTCTGCCGTTTCACCTCAAAAAACCGCTGCACTGTGGCTAGCTCTCTGGAGCGAAACATCGGCGGCAGGCTTTTCCAGATCATTTTTCCGTATTGTTTTTCCACCAAGCGCTTATCGGCAATCATCAAAATACCGATGTCGGTTTCATCCCGAATCAAGCGCCCCGCCCCCTGCTTTAAGGTAATCGCAGCATGCGGCACTTGGTAATCCATAAACGCGCTGCGGCCCGATTTATTAATCTGCTCGATACGCGCCGACAACACGGGGTCATCCGGCGGGCTAAAGGGCAGCTTATCAATCACAACAAGGGATAGCTGCTCGCCTTTCACATCTATCCCTTCCCAAAAGGTTTGACTGGCCACAAGGATAGCGTTCGGGGCTTGGCGAAATTTATCTAATAACTCGGTACGGGAACCTTGGCCTTGCAAAAATACCGGCCACTCCAACCCTGCGGCTTTAAGCTTTTCCTGCACCAATTCATGCGCTTCACGCATCGCACGCAAGCTGGTAAACAGCAGAAAAGCGTGGCCTTGTGTAGTTTGCAGTAGGGGCCAAGCTTTTTCTATCACTTGCTTAGTAAAATCTGGCGCATTGGGCTCTGGCATATCTTGCGGCACATACAGCGCCGCCTGTTGCTTGTAATCGAAAGGGCTTTCCCAAGTGGCTTCAACCGCATCCCACAAACCAAGCTCATGCTTAAAATGGTTGAAATGGCCATTCACGGCCAAAGTCGCCGAGGCAAATACCCAAGCGCGTGGGTTCGCTTTTAATTGCTTTTGAAACAGCTGGGCGATATTGAGCGGTGTAGCGTGCAAAATCAGCCCGTGCGATAAAACATCGACCCAATGCACACTTTCTTCATCGTCCCCGGCTTTCCAGCGCTTCAAAATATCCACACATTCTAATGCGCGGACTTGGCAATTTTCTAAGCCTTCGGCGCGTTCGGACTGCTTGCCGAGTAAATCACACAGCGTCGCCAGCTTTTCTGCGACCAGATCCAGCGCAGGGATAAACTCTGGATTCTGCTGTTCTAGCTGATGCAGCGGAAAGCGCGTTGCATCCGATTTAAACACCAGCCGCAAATCTTTCACCGCTTTTTCCAGCGCTTCGGCCGCTGCGGGCAACATAATAAAGTCTTTCGCCACCACCAACGCTTCGGCTCGCGAATCATGCGCCAAATCGATCAGCTGCCCCGAGGTGAGCGTTTCACCAAAAAACAGACTAGCGACTTCGGGCAGCTGATGCGCCTCATCAAAAATAACCGTGTTACAGGCGGGCAATAGCTCACCCGCGCCTTCGTCCCTAAGCCATACATCGGCAAAAAACAAATGATGGTTCACCACCACCACGTCGGCATCCTGAGCATCTTTACGGGCTTTCAGCACAAAGCAATCTTGGTGACTTGGGCAGTCTTGGCCCAAGCAATTATCCCGAGTAGAAGTGACTTGCCCCCAGATCGGCGCATTTTCTGGCACGCCGGGGCAGGCGGCTTTGTCCCCTGAGATAGTTGTTTTGGCGTAACGCTGCACTTTCATTAAATCGGCAACGTCTTCTTTGCGCATAAAGCGCCCTTCTTGCTCTGTGCGTGCCAAATGATAATGGCAAACATAATTTGAGCGCCCTTTAAGCAGCGCCACCGTCACCGGCACCTGCAATACTTTGCGCACCGTTGGAATATCTCGGGCAAACAGCTGATCTTGCAGCGTTTTAGTGCCCGTCGAAACAATCACTTTGCCGCCAGATAATAGGGCAGGCACCAGATAGGCAAAGGTTTTACCCGTGCCCGTGCCCGCCTCGGCAATCAGTTGGCCTTGGTTCTTGATTGCAGCTTCAACGGCTTGCGCCATTTCTAATTGCTGCACGCGCAATTTATAGCCAGGAAACGCATCGGCAAAGGGGCCGTCGTCGGCAAAAACCGCATCAAGTGTCATAAACATGGGCCAAAAAGCAAAGACAGGATTGTAACAAGATGGGGGCACTTCTCTCTAAATGATTGCTAAATAAAGCACAAAAAAAGCCCCACCAGCGGTGGGGCCATAAGGGGACGAAGCAAGCACTAACACTCATTAGCACTCTAGCTAGGATTAGTCCTCTGCAGACAAGTTCCCCTCACCCTCAATTTTATTTACAGCAATGTCAGCTGTTAGCGTTAGACCACTTTGCCCACGGCTAGCGTCGCCCATCCAGTACAAAATAGCCGGCACAATCGCGCTGGTTGGCGGCAGACTTTCGCGCGTTTCACCCGGATGCGTTTTTAGGCGGAACGGCGATTGAATTGGGCCGGGCACTAAGAGATTAATCCGCAGATGCTCCATGTTTTCCCACTCAGCAGCAGCAATCTCAACTAAATTCTTTTGCCCTACTTTTGTCACGCTATAGCCACCCCAATACGCATTGGGCGCAAAAGCGTGATGCTCGCCCAAGAGCAAGATGCTGGCGTCTGGTGCTTCTTTTAAAAGTGGAAATAAGGCACGGTTAAGCACAAAGGGCGCGGCAACGTTCACTTTGAACATCTCCACCCATTCGTCCATTTTCTGATTAGCAAGTGGCGATAAATGAGTAAAGCCATTCGCACAATGCAAAATACCATCCAAACGGCCAAATTCTTTTTGAATCAGTACCGCCATCTGGGCAATTTCTGCCTCGCCCGATTTTGCCAAATCAAAAGGAATTGCTGCTGGCTGCGGATAACCCGCCGCTTCAATTGCGTCATACACTTTGGCGAGTTTTTTCTCGTTGCGGCCCAACAAAATCACGGTTGCACCATGCTCGGCCAAGGCCATTGCCGCCGCCTCACCAATCCCTTGCCCCGCGCCCGTCACCAAAATCACGCGGCTACGAAACGCACCCGCCGGTGCCTGATAGTTTTTCCAATCACCCATTGCTTCAGTCATTTTTATTCCTTTTTATCAAAGCAAATTTCAAAACTAGTCATTCAATTCTTTCAGCACGCCCTGCGCTGCCGCCACGCCACTTCTGACGGCACCTTCTAAAGTTGCTGGATAATCACCCTTGCCCGCCAAGCCTGCGGTGTAATCTCCCGCCAGCCAAAACCCAGCAGCGCTCGTTTGATTAGGAGGACGCTGTAAATCAGGTGTACAGGCAAAAGTGGCCCGCTTTTCGGTAATCACGCGATACCAAAGTGCATCCATAGGCAAAGCAAGGCGCTGATGAAGTTCCAGCATAACGGCCTGTGCAAGCTCGTCTTGAGCCCAAGCCTGATGCGGGCCTTCCGCGGAGATCACCACCGCAATCAAGCCATCTGTTTGATGAGTAAAGCCACGATCAAACACCCATTGCGCCAAGGAATCACTCAGGCCCAGCATAGGTTTAGCCAGCTTAACGGCAGAATCATATTGCAAATAAACCGTCACAATCGGCTGATAAATCCAATTACGCACTTGCAGAGGCAAGATGTCGGGCTCAGACACTTGCAAAGCAGATAAACCATGTGGCGGTAAAGCGCAAATCACCGCATCAAATATTTCACCCTCGCCATTCAGCTGCCAGCCCTGCGCTGTTTTTGCCACGCGTCGAATCCGCCGTGAGCGGTAAACATGCCCGCCTTTTTGCTCAATAAATCGTGCGGCCGTATCGGGATAAAGAGCAGAAAAATCCACTCGTGGCAGCAGTAAATCAGAAGCCGCACGCGGGCCGCCCAAGCTATCTCGTAATACATTCAGTAAAACTTGCGCAGAAGCCAACGCTAGCGGTGTGTTCAATGCCGCCACGGTCAGCGGCTGCCAAAATCGGCTGATTAACACTTCTGGCTGACGCGACTCTTTAAGCCAAGCACTCACCGTCATATCCTGCGGCAATTGCCATTTTGTCGCTTGCGCAGCACGGATCGTGCGCACTAGAGCAAATCGCTCAGACCAAGATAAGCCCTGAGCAAAAAGTAATCCTAAAGCCAAGTGCAGGGGCGCGGGCAAGGCAGGGCAAGCGAGCCGAAAGCCAGGCTCGACCACCAGCTCCATCGGGCGACGCAAAAATGCTGTTTTGCAATCCACACCCACCTTGGCCATCATGGCGAGCAGCTCGGTATACGCACCAATCACAAGGTGCTGACCGTTATCCAGCGACTTGCCTTCCAGCCCTACTTTTCTGGCCCGCCCGCCTAAGACCTTACCGGCCTCAAACACGCTGACGTTAACGCCAGCAGCAGCCAGCTCGGCGGCCGCGCTTATTCCCGCATAGCCCCCCCCTAATACCGCAACAGAATGTGTTTTTAAAACCACCACGTTTTCCACGCTAGCCATAATTTACGAATAGGAGTTAAAGAAATGCGCTGATTTAATACCTTTCCCACGCCATCTTTCTTAATTTCTTTTAAAGTTGCCCGATAAATCGCCGCCATCACTAGGCCGGTACGTTGTGGCTTTTTATCCACGGCAGGTAATTGCGCCAAGGCTTGCGCATAATATTGCTCGGCCCGCTCAATTTGAAAATCCATTAATGCTCGAAATTCTGGTGTTTCACGACAGGCCAAAATATCTGCAGCAGGTACATTAAATTGCTGTAATTCAGTGACTGGCAAATAGATTCGGCCACGACGGGCATCTTCGCCAACATCACGAATAATATTAGTTAATTGAAACGCCAATCCCAAATCATGCGCATATTTAAGCGTGCCACGATCAGTAAAGCCAAAAATCTGTGCGGCCATTTGCCCAACAACGGACGCCACGCGATAACAATACAATTGCAAATCTTTAAAGCTATTGTAACGAGCCATATCTAGATCCATCTCCATTCCGTCGATGATTTCTATAAATAGCTCGCGTTGTAAATCGTATTTCTTAATGGCAGGCAATAAAGCTTGAGTGACCGGATGTTGTGGCGAACCTGCAAAGAGCTGATCAATTTCGCTACGCCACCAAGCCAATTTAGTTCTAGCCACGCTTTCTTCATGGCATTCATCGACCACATCATCAACTTCACGACAAAATGCATATAAGGCAGTAATCGCTTTTCTTTGCTCTAAAGGCAAAAAACGAAAACTGTAATAAAAACTGGAACCGCTTTTGGCGGCTTTATCTTCACAATATTGCTCAGGGCTCACGGGGCTTTCCGTTTTAATGTTACGTAAAACAACGCTGTAGCCGCTACTCTCTCTATGCAAAAGAATAACGGCCACAGGCATTCATTTATTGTTCGGATAAAATAATTTTTACTTCTCGATTGGAGCCAGAAACGCCAGGGAACTGCTCAAAAATAGCGCGAATCAGCCAAGGCACGGCCGGCTCAATCGCATCATCCGAGCTACGATTAACCGCTTTACCTTCAAACAATTTAGCAAAGCGCCCTGCCGCCAAATCTTTTCTATCCAGAATATCTAAGCTGAGCTGGCGGTTATAAACCGTATCGCTTACAGGGCGGCTGCCTACAATGCCATTTTCTGTCCGCGTATAAGGCACCAACACCATGCCATTCGCGGTCGAAACGCGGCGATAATAGGTGCTAAAACCGACCGTCCCCCAAATAGGTTCCTGTGAGGTAATGGTTTTTCCACCATCCACTTGATATTGCAATCGCACCAGCCAGTCTGCGGCACTCATATTCGGCTCGTAAACATAGCCTTTACGCATCAGCTCGGCGCTTACATCTTCTTCAAAATCACGCTGAGCTAAGCTTTGTACTTGCGAAGCATTGCGCTCAAATGCAAAACGCTGAGCCGCAGGGCTGCTGGCTAAGGTATGCCTTACGCTTACCGTTGCAGCAAATTGCGGTGCGGCACAACCCGTTAAAAACACCGCAACAAGTACCATGAGCTTGAGCATCATGAAATCCTTTTCCCAGGAATACGTGGTGTATCTACTTTGACATCGCCACACTGAGCACGGTGACGCAAAGCATGATCAATCAACACTAAAGCCAGCATGGCTTCAGCAATCGGCGTGGCCCGAATCCCTACGCAAGGATCATGGCGACCAGTCGTGGCCATCAACACCGGATTGCCATCTTTATCAATTGAATGACGTTCTTGCGCGATGCTGGAAGTGGGTTTGACCGCCAAATTCACCACAATATCCTGCCCGGTAGAAATGCCCCCCAAAATACCGCCAGCATGATTGCTCGCAAAGCCCGTTGGAGTCAGCTCATCACAATGCACGGAGCCTTTTTGCGCAATGCTTTCAAAACCAGCGCCAATCTCAACGCCTTTTACAGCATTAATATTCATCATAGCGTAAGCGATTTCTGCATCTAAGCGATCATACACAGGCTCGCCTAGGCCAACGGGTACATTTTCTGCCACCACGGTAATTTGTGCGCCAACCGAATCGCGCTCTTTACGAATCGCATCCATATAGTCTTCAAGCTGCGGCACGATTTCAGCGTTAGGCGCAAAAAATGCATTGCCACTGACTTCATCCCAGCTCTTAAATGGAATCGCAATTTCACCCAACTGGCTCATATAGCCACGAATCTCAATTCCGTATTTCTCACGTAGCCATTTTTTAGCAATCGCCCCAGCGGCCACACGCACCGCCGTTTCACGCGCGGACGAACGCCCACCACCACGCGGGTCACGAATGCCATATTTATGCCAATAGGTGTAATCAGCGTGCCCTGGGCGAAATGTTTCAACAATCTTGCCGTAATCTTGGCTGCGCTGATCTTGATTACGAATCAACAGCGCAATTGGCGTACCGGTGGTTTTGCCTTCATAAATGCCAGACAAAATCTCTACCGTATCCGGCTCTTTACGCTGCGTAACATGGCGCGATGTACCAGGTTTACGACGATCTAACTCAGCCTGAATATCTTCAACACTCAAATCCATCCCAGGAGGGCAGCCATCCACCACGCAACCTATCCCTGCCCCATGGCTTTCACCAAATGAAGTTACCGTAAACAATAAACCAAGTGTGTTTCCAGACATTCCAAACCCTCAAAGCCAGTGGCAGACAGATAATCTGAATTCTAACATGGACAGCCATATATCTAGGCTTACAAGCAGAGATGAGATCGTGTATTTTTTACCGAGGATCAGGGAGTGGGGAATCGTAAGTCGGAAGTCGAGGGATGTTTTTACTCCCCACTCCCGACTCCCCGCATTCCTTCCGCCCAAAGCAAAAACCCCGATATCTTTCGATATCGGGGTTTGCTTATGGGGTGTCTGGCAATGACCTACTTTCACACAGGTAATCTGCACTATCATCGGCGCTAAGGTGTTTCACTGTCCTGTTCGGGATGGGAAGGAGTGGGA
>JAPLQI010000113.1 GCA_026399755.1 Pseudomonadota bacterium | reverse complement strand
TTTAAAGCCATCACGGTCAATCTGGCTACAGCAAACGGGCAAAAACAGATCAAACTTAAATCAGGGCAAGTGCTGAATTTAAAGTAAGCCCCCTATTCACTGAAGTGACATGTTGTTCTTAGGGCGGGTGCAAGCCAATCCTGTCAACTTAGCAGGGCAAAGCTTGGTTTTTATAGGGTGTGCAAGTCGTTTTTCTTGCGCACCGCTCTCTGCGTTCCGACTACGTCGTTGTGCACCCTATAAATACTGACTCACCCAATGTACCCAATAAAGGTAAGCCGTGATTCAGATCGAAAACCTGCAGTTCACCTGGCCAGGTAGCTTGCGCCCCACGCTAGAAATTCTAGAATTTAAGCTCGCCAAAGCCGAGCGGCTGTTTTTACATGGGCCCAGTGGCAGCGGTAAAAGCACCTTACTTTCTTTGCTCACCGGCATTCATTTACCGCAAAGCGGCAAGATCAATATTTTGGGGCAAGATTTAGCCCAGCTTTCTGGCCCACGGCGGGATCGTTTTCGGGCGGATCACCTTGGCTATGTGTTTCAACAGTTCAACTTACTGCCCTATTTATCGGTACTCGATAATGTGCTGTTGCCTTGTCAGTTCTCCAAGCTGCGTCAACAGCGCAGCGGTGGAGCAAAGGCGCAAGCCCTGCATTTACTCAAGCGGCTTGATCTACACACCCATTTACATCAAGCAGTCAGCGCTTTGTCAGTCGGCCAGCAGCAACGCGTAGCGTTAGCCCGTGCACTAATAGGCGCACCCGAAATACTGATCGCAGACGAGCCCACTTCGGCACTCGATGCCGAGCGGCGTGGCGCTTTTATCGAGCTTTTATTTGAATGCGCACAAGAGCACCAAACCGCCATCCTCTTAGTTAGCCACGACCCACAGCTCGCCGTGCATTTTGATCGCAGCCTAAGCCTGCCCACCATCAATACGGTGGAGACATCTAATGTTTAAAATCGCCTTTAAAAGCTTACTCAGCCGCAGACTCACCGTCGCCCTTTCCGTGCTAACCGTCGCCTTATCTGTATTACTACTGATTGGCGTAGAAAGACTGCGCACAGAGGCCAGAAATAGTTTCTCCAGCACCGTAAGCGGCACCGATCTGATTATTGGCGCACGCACAGGCTCGGTGCAGCTTTTGCTTTACAGCGTGTTTCGCGTTGGCAACGCCACTAATAATATTGACTGGGACAGCTATCAAAAACTCGCCAAAGACGAGCGTGTAGCGTGGACGATTCCCGTCTCGCTTGGCGATAGCCACAAGGGGTTTCCGGTTTTAGGCACCAGCCGCGATTATTTTAAATATCTACAATTTGGCGACAGCCAACAGTTGCAGCTTGCCCAAGGCCAAATCTTTGCCCGCACCCACGACGCCGTACTTGGCGCTAACGTAGCCAAAAAGCTCGGCTATCAACTTGGTGGAAAAATCATCCTCGCCCACGGCAGCGGCGAAGGCGCGATGTCCGAGCATAGCGATCAGCCCTTTAGCATCACCGGCATATTGGCCCCCACCGGCACGCCAGTCGACGATACCGTGCATGTCTCGCTAGACGGCTTAACCGCTATTCATGAGGGATGGGAATCGGGCAGCGCCTCGCTGCTATCCACAACAGGCGTACTCGCCGCTGATGAAAACCGCGCTGTGGCACCCCCTGTCACCATTACGGCTTTTTATGTGGGCCTTAAATCACGCACCTCGCTGTTTAGCTATCAGCGGGCGGTCAACCAATTCCCCGATGAAACGCTAATGGCGATCATGCCTGGCGTGGCACTTTCTGAGCTTTGGCAACTGATGAAAATCGCCGAACAAGCCTTGTTGGTGGTGTCGGCATTTGTGATGGTGATTGGCTTACTCGGCATGCTCACCGCCCTGCTGACCGGGCTGAACGAGCGCCGCCGCGAAATGGCAATCTTGCGCTCGGTGGGCGCAAGAGCATGGCAGATATTTGTGCTGGTGATGGGCGAAACGCTGCTGTTGGTCAGCACCGGCATAGTGGCTGGAGTCGGCTTGCTCTACCTCATCATTATCGCCTGCCGCCCGTTGCTGCGCGAATTTTACGGCATGAGCTTAGCCATTAACTCCCCCACACAAGCCGAGCTTTGGATGCTGGCGGCTACCTTGGTGGCAGGCGCACTCATCGGCGCGATTCCTGCATGGCGGGCATACAGAATGTCTTTGAGTGATGGATTAAGTCAGCAAAGCTAGCTTTTGCAGGGCGAAAGATGGCATGCATCGGTATGTCGCATATCTTTGTAGGGAAGGTAAAAACCGCCAGACTTTGGTATGGAATATTAGGAAAAACGGCCGGTTTCACCCGCCCTACGATAATTAAAACACCTGCAATGATGCCGTCGCCTTACCTCAAAAAAATAGATACCCCAAGCCAGCCTTGTCATAAATAAGCACAAAGGGAACAAGTCATGAATGCTGAATCAGAACTCATCCTAAAAATAATCCTTACCGGCGTTGGCGCCACCTTGCTCATGGACCTGTGGGCTTTGCTATTAAAACGCTTCTTTAATATTCAATCGCTAAACTGGGCAATGGCAGGCCGGTGGATCGGCCATATGCTGAGCGGGCGCTTTAGGCATGACAGCATCGCCAAGGCTTCGCCAATCAAGGGGGAGCTACAGATTGGCTGGCTGGCCCACTACTCAACTGGCATTTTCTTTGCCACCTTGCTCACTACCATCGCTGGGCCAGAATGGCTAACTCAGCCAGCAGCGCTGACTACCATTCTCTTCGGCATAGCAACCGTGGCCTTTCCGTTTTTCATCATGCAACCCGGCATGGGCGCAGGGCTAGCCGCCTCTAAAACCCCCAACCCTAAGCAAGCACGACTGCGCAGCCTAATGACCCATACCGTTTTCGGCGTAGGCTTGTATGGGGCGGCATTAGGTTTAAGTTTTTTACGCGGCTGACTGATACATCTCCAAACTTGCACCTTCCACTTCGCACTCATTGATCAATGGCTAACACTTGCCCAAGGCCAAGTTTTGCCCGCAAACACGACGCCGTACTCAGCGCTAACGTGGCCAAAAACTGGGCTATCAACTCGGCGGAAAAATAGTCCTTGCCCATGGCTGCGGCGAAGGCGCGATGTCCGAACATAGCGACTAGCCTTTAGTATCACCGGCATTCTGGGCCCCACCGGCACGCCAGTCGACGACACCGTACATGTCTCGCTCGACGGCCACGGCCATTCATGAAGGATGGGAATCGGGCAGCGCCTCGCTGCTATCTACAGCAGGCGTACTCGCCGCCGATGAAAACCGCGCTGTTGAGCCATCAGCGTGCAATCAATACCCAATCTTATCAACTTAAGGTCAAAAACAGGGTATAGCTTGTTTTTGCGTAGGGTGTGCAAGTCGTTTTTCTTGCGCACCACCCTCGGTGCGCAACGACTTCGTCGTTGTACACCCTACGAAAGGTCGATTCATCTTAATACAAAAGCTTAAGTTGATAGGATTGAATCAATACCCCAATGAAACGCTAATAGCGATTATGCCTGGCGTGGCATTTTCTGAGCTTTGGCAACTGATGAAAATCGCCGAACAAGCCTTGCTGGTGGTGTCTGCCTTTGTGATGGTGATTGGCTCACTCGGAATACTTACAGCCCTGCTAACCAAGCTTAACGAGCGCCGCCGTGAAATGGCGATATTGCGCTCGGTAGGCGCAAGAGCATGGCAAATTTTTGTGCTGGTGAAGGGCTAAACGCTACTACTCCTGAGCATCATCGCCTACCGCCCGTTGCTGCGCGAATTTTACGGCATGAGCCTTGCCATTAATCCCCCCACACAGGCCGAGCTTTTAATGCTGGCGGCTACCTTGGTGGCTGGGGCACTCATCGGCGCGATTCCCGCATAGAGAGCTTACATAATGTCTTTGAGCGATGGATTGAGCGTGTAACCGCTTAAGGAGCTTTATAAACATGGAGATTCAAAGCCTAAAGAATAACTACGTCATTCCCTTTGAATTGGGAATGACGACTTATTGACTTCCCTAGAAAACTGGCCAACAAATGCTCAAGCAGAAGTATTAAATTTTTTATTACTCATTAAACCAAATAAATCATTTAGACTTGAATCATTTGAATCTTGACTATTAAGAAAGCGACTTAATCGCTGAACGGCGTCACTCATGTGGGTTTTATTAAAATCATAAATAGATTTTTCATCATGTTTATTGGCCAGAAAAGTATCTATCATTGATTTTATATTTTCAATGCGTGCCGCATTAATCTCAGCCCGATAATTAACTCCTTCACTTACACCCAATTCCGAAGCTGCTTTTGCTGCCAACTCAGGCGTCCGCCAACTGCCCACGCCATCAACAATAGTATAATCTGCTTGCGGTGCAACAAATTCAACTTCTTTAGAAACAGTAACAATAAAATTATTTCTTTCAGACTCATGCTTGGTAAATGATGAATCTATATTTTGATCCACTTGAGAGCCATATGAATGGCAATCAGTCGAAAAAACGCTCATCATCTTTTCTAAAAAAGAAAAGTTAACGGTATGAACAGGCGTAGACTCATTTATGCAATGATCGATAAACCCTCGCTCAAAAGACGTTTGTTTGATTGCATCCCCTGAACGAATACGAGCAGCTACTTTTTCATCATCTCCCCCAAAATTAAAAGTGAGTTTATGTCCTGTGAGATCATAAATTACATTATCTTTATGATTAGGAGTTCGTCTGTAAATAGCTAACTCTGCGGCCAAATCATCAACATATCGTAAATCAATACCATTTTTAGAGGAGTAATCGTAAGTATCAGCAAGGAGTTTTCTATCCTCTTCCGTTAAAAATGAATACAGCTGACTTCCGTTATAAATAGTAGCTTGTTTTAAGACAGGAATATCCGCATCAAGATCACTTTTATGAAATACCCTAGACAATAAAAGGGAGCGACCACTAATAGTCACACTATCACTTGATTTTATATTTGAGGAGAGGGGAATAGGTGCCAGCTCTGCAATCGCCACATTTGACATAACCTCTCTTCCTTTATAGATAGGTGTCAATTGGTCAGAAATCTGCATATTTGCGCTAACTTCAGTCATAACACGACCCCATTTAAGTTGATCATTTGCATTCATTTACCATGTGTATTTAATTGGCATAAACCAAATATCAATGATAAATAGCGACACCTGGCAAGCGGTTTTTAGCTTTGCACAACCCATTACCTACCCAGAAACACAATATACTCCAAACCCGCCTACATACCGCCCAACAAATACATCTCCAAACTCGTCCCTTCCACTTCGCACACATTGATCAATGACTGCCGCTTGGCTAATTGGCAAAGGTACGGGGCCAAGTTTGAAAACGATAAGGGCGGCGTTTTAAAATCACTCGCCCAGTGCGATAACATAAACAAATAATAATCACACACCGTAATATGTTCGCCAATTAAAAACGCCTTGCCTGCTAATTCCGCATTCAAAAGACTAAACATTTCAGTAATACGGCGCTCTTGTGCCTCAGCAATAGCTGCGATGCTATCTTGCGCCGTAGTGTGTTCGGCTGGATAAAAATAAAGCATTAACTCTGGCTGCAAACTCGCATTTAAATAAAAAAGCCATTGATAAAACTTTGCACGTAGCGGGTCTGTTGCAGCAGGGATTAAACCTGCTTGAGGGTTTTGCTCGCATAAATAAAGACAAATGGCCGCGCTTTCAAAAACCACTACATCGCCATGCACTAAAGTCGGAATACGCCCAGCAGGATTTAAACACATATATTCTGCTGATTTTTGCGCCTTAGACTTTCGATCGACCAGCACCAATTCATAACCCACCCCCATCTCTTCAAGAAGTAAATGAGGCGCCCAGCTGGCATTTCGAGGATAGTAATAAAGTTTATACACCCGTTAAATTTCCTATTGTTTTTTATAAAGGTTGAGTTAAATAGTGATACAAGCCAAGCCCCTAATAGACGAGCAGCCCATTAATCCACAAAAATTGCATTTTTACTCATATCGGCAGGGAGTTGAATTTTCCAGCGCGCCAGCTCGTGCCGGCTAAATACAAAAGCACCTTCTTGCAAGAAAACCGGCCAATACGAGCTAGGTAAGCGGCTAGGGTTTTGTAATATTTTCTCCGCCATATCTGCGGCGGCATCACCTTGCGTCGCGCCTTGCAATACAAAACCGCCTACTGATTTACCTTTGCCAACAGCAAAATCCCAAAAAGCAAATGCGGGCTTATCTAAATGGCTATTTGTCCAAGCAATCACCTCTTCAGAATCGGTATTCAAGCCTTTTTCATTTTTTAAGCTTGGATACAAGCCAACCACCACCGCATCATAATTGTTGACACTGACTCCCGCTATTTCTTTCTTCCACTCTTCGAATGTGTTACAGAGTTTCACATCAAACGTAATGTGATTTAATATCAATGAAGAATGCCCCATAAAAGAATCATTAAAAACAATCCTTGATGTTCGGTCACCATCAAAAAGAATCAATACTTTTTTTGCTTTAGGCAATAACGATTTAATAAAATAGGAAGAGCGCTGAAACAAAGGACGCTCGAGTATGCCGCTAATGTATTTTGGATTTTTTTTAAAGTAAGAACGAGGATTTTTATTAATTCCTAAATACACAGCGGGAATCGCCCTTTCTTCTATTTTCTCCCCTAAAAACTCCAATGCCGCATCGTCCCCTAACATCACCAAAGCAGGCTTGATCTCATCAATCAGCTGCAGCGCTTTTTCTGCCATCCTTGGCGCTTCTGCAGGCGGCAATCTTTTCGTGTTCATCTCAAAAAAAGTTATTTTATATTGCCGCCCCAACCTATCTATAATTTTCTTTCTGTATTCCGCATCCCATTTATATTCTTTGTGATAACTCTCCACCACAACAATTTGCGTATTGGCTGCATATACATTACAGAAAGAGAATAATAAAAACATATACAGGATTTTCACAGAAAGGCTCCAAACTCAAATGGTTATTAAAACCAGACCACCAAGCACATCACCTTTCTTATCATAGCAGAAGCTTTTGAAATGATTTTTCAAAAAAATAGCAAGAAAAAAATTGAGCCTCTGCTTGATATTTACTTACAAAAAATTGCAAATCGTCATCCACAGACATTATAGAAAACTGAATATAAGCATTAGATTTCCATTTGCACGGGGATGACGAAAAAAAATCGGCGTATTGCTCCCGATTACCTTACCACCAAGCCTGAAAATGATGTACCGGCCCGATTCCCTGCCCGACTTGTAATTGATCTGCAGCTGCAATGGCAGCGAGTAAATAGCTTTTTGCAGCATCTACCGTAGCAATCCAATCGGCGTGCTTAGGTCGCAGAGCGGCGAGTGCGGCAGACAGCGTGCAGCCGGTGCCGTGAGTGTGTTTCGTTGCGATGCGATGCGCGGCAAAACGAGTGGCGCCTGCTGGGGTAATCAGCCAATCCGGGCTTTCTGCCCCGCCCAAATGCCCACCTTTCATCAATACCGCCCTTGCGCCCATAGCCAGCAGCGCATGGCCTTGCGCTTGCATTTCCTCCTCATTACGCGCTTCTGCAACGCCCAGCAAGGCAGCAGCTTCGGGCAGATTTGGAGTAATTAAATCGGCCAAAGGCAGGAGTTGCTCGCGGATACCGGCAATCGCTTCAGGCAAAAGCAGAGGATGCCCCCCTTTAGCGATCATCACAGTATCCAACACCACGCAAGCGGGCCGATGTTGGCGTAAGCCCTGAGCCACGGCATGGACGATTTCGGCATTGGCTAGCATGCCGATTTTGACGCTATCGACGCGAATATCGGCCAGCACGGCGTTGAGTTGTGCCAGCACAAAATCAGGCGGCACGGGGTGAACGCCATGCACCCCTAGGGTATTTTGAGCCGTGAGCGCAGTAATCACGCTCATGCCATAAGCGCCCAGCGCCGAAAAAGTTTTTAGATCAGCCTGAATACCAGCGCCACCGCCAGAATCTGAGCCTGCAATTGTGAGTGCATTAATCATTAATGAGTCCATAAGAATACGCGGTGGATTTCACTCCATACGCGCCAACAAAAGTCAAAAAGATCTTTTTTTAGTGCCTTCGGCACGTTGATTTTGGAGCGGTTAGCCACCGCGGGGCCTTCCTTTCTTGCTTCGCCAAGAAACGAAGCCAAAGAAGGCGACCCCACGAAACACGAAGGCTCCTCCGCTGCGGACAATCGAGTCGGCGGCGGGCGGGATTGGCTCGTACCTCGCTCCCTTGCCGAAACCCCGCCCCGCTTGTTCCTCGCTCTGGCGTGTTTCAAGGGGACTTTAAAAAGCCCCATGCAAAGAGCGTGGTTGTTTAGCTTTACGCTGTTTGCTCATGAAAAAACAATTTGCTTTGCACGTATGGAGTTTCACTCGCCCTAAGCTTAAATATCTGCGCCTTCCAACCTCAATGCTTGCGCCGCTTGCTGCGGATCGGCTTGCCCGCAAATGGCCGATACCACGGCCACACCGTCAGCTCCGGCGGCGCGTAATGCGGCCACGCGGCCAAGGCCAATTCCGCCAATCGCTACCGCAGGAATGGTCTTGGTTTGCATGAGCTTGGCAAATTCTTCTAAGCCAATCACAGGGGAAGCATCGAGCTTGGTGCCGGTCGCAAAAACCGGCCCAACGCCGATGTAATCGACAATATCCAGCGGCACAGCAGCCAGTTGTTCGGCGTTGGATGTCGATAAGCCCAGTAATTTATATGGACCGATCAGCTGGCGAGCCATTTCTGGGGCGATATCTTGCTGGCCCACGTGCACTCCTGCAGCATTAACCAAGAGCGCCACATCGATATGGTCATTAATAATTAAGGGGATATTGAGAGGATCAAGTGCCACTTTCAGGGCCTGCGCAGCGCTTACCCACTGGCGTTTTTTCCACTTAGGTGCGCGCAATTGCACTATGGTCACACCGCCCGCCACGGCTGCCACGGCCGTAGCCACCATGCCCTGCACATCACCACCACATAGATCAGGATCAAGTACTAAATAAAGAGAGAGATCTAAAGTCAGCTTCATTCGTCCACCGCCTTCAGCATCGCGGGTTGCATGATATATAGCGCGTCTAAAAAGGCGGGCAAGAATGTGCCCGGTCCATCGCAAGCTGATTCGGCGCGCTCGCCAGCAAGCGCCATGACGGCACAGGCTGCCGCCACCGCAGCTAGCTTATCGGGCGCACCGGCCACAAAAGCAGCCACCACCGCAGAGAGGGCGCAGCCAGTACCCACAACTCGCGTCATCAAAACATGGCCCCAAGGAATGGCCCAAGTGGAAACGCCATCGCTGACATAATCCACTTCGCCCGTCACCGCCACAATCGCGCCGGTTTGCAGTGCAAGGCGTTGTGCGGCAGCAATCGCTAGCACTGAGCTGGCCGTACTATCGACCCCTTTGCCACTGGCTGATTCTCCTGCTAAAGCCATAATCTCTGAAGCATTGCCGCGAATCACCGCCGGTTTTTGCAGCAATAAATCATGCAATGCGTCGGTGCGGTAAGCCAAGACACCCGCGGCTACGGGGTCGAGCACCCACGGTGTATTCGCTGCATTGGCAGCAGTCACGGCTTTTTGCATGGCGAGCAGGCGGGAGGGATACAGCGTACCGACATTAATCAGCAGCGCATCAGCGATGGCGGCAAACTCGGCCACTTCTTCTTCGGCCACAATCATGGCCGGGGACGCGCCCAATGCAAGCAAGACATTGGCGGTGATCGACTGCACCACCTCATTACTCAGGCAATGCACCAGCGGCGCGGCAGCACGTAAGCGCGCGAGCTCTTCGCCTACGCGGTACAGGGGAAATTGGGGGATAAGTGGAATGGTATGCAAATCAGACATTTAAGCTCCTTGGCGGGCAGAAAGCCTGCGCCAAGCAGCGCCGACTTCCCTACGCTGGCATGATCCAGATCAGGTCACGGGTATCTCTCAGCCGCATTTTTAATGCGGCACCCCGAGTCAGGCCGCCATTTTGCGGATATTAGCCCAGACAAACAAGCGTAAAAGATCAAACTTTATAAAGAAAGCCACACAAAATCCATGTAGCTGCTAATTCGACTTTTGATTCTTGTACGCGTGCAAAGCCAATTGCGCTTTTACTCGGCTGAGTAACAGAGGCAAGCAAAGGGGTTTTGCCATATAGTCGACCGCGCCCAATTCCATACCTAATATTTCATCTTCTGCCTCTGCGCGTGCAGACATAAATATAATAGATATATCGCATAATTTTGGATCCGCCTTAATACGCCTGCATGTTTCATAGCCATCCATTTCTGGCATCAAAATATCTAATAAAATAAGCTGTGGCAGCGGTCCATTAGCCAGCATTTCTAATGCTTGCACGCCATTATTTGCGGATACTACTTTGTATTCATTTTTTAGCATTCGATCAACCAACAAGACATTCATCGGCGTATCATCAACCACCATAATTAAGGTATGTTTCGTTTCACTCATGGTTTTAATAGGAGTGTCATCGTTTATATTTTTTATCCCATCTAAAGCCACAATTAAATCCACCAAAAACCCGACTAAATCAGAAGAGAACGCCTCCAGCATCGGCTCTAGCATCGGATCAGCAGGACGAAAGCGCACGATATTTTCAAGCTCGGCAGCCTGCTGCGCTAGCTCGATGGCACCAATGCTGGCTGCCACCGATTTACTGCTATGCAATAAGCGCTCGGCCGTTACCAAATCTTTTTCATCTAGGGCCAGGCAAATTTCCGCAATCACGGCCGATTGCCCATGAATAAATTTCCTTAACATATCTAAATAAAGCGATTCTTTTCCCAATACACGACGTAAGCCATTATTGACATCCAAGCCCGCAACATTCATTAATTCTAATTTATGCTTAAGCACGAATGGCATTGTTGAGTTGGATGCCGCCACAAGGCACACTTCAATTTGTGGCCTGGGCTTAATCCAGCGTAATAATGCCAACCATAATTCATTAGGCTCTATCGGCTTGGCAACATGTTCATTCATGCCTGCATTTATGCATCGTTCTTGATCCACTTTCATTGCATTAGCGGTCATGGCTACTATGGGTAATGATGCATACTCTGGGGATTTTCTAATTAATTCTGTGGCTTCAATTCCATCCATCACAGGCATTTGCATATCCATTAAAACCATATCATAGCTAGCTGACTTTACTTTATGCACCGCTTGTAAACCATCCACCGCTAAATCAACGACAAAACCGGCATCTTGTAAAAGATCAATCGCAACTTGTTGGTTTAATTCATTATCTTCAACCAATAAAATGCGTGCGCCACGAATACTAGACAAATTAATTTCTACCGGAGAAAGGCCTACCAGAGGATAGTACGCTCGATCAGATGTAGCGCCTAAAACACGCATCGTGGTATCAAATAGTTGTGAGGCGCTAACAGGTTTTATCAGCACCTCGTCAATCACCGCAAGGGGTGCATCACTCAACACATCATCTTTGCCGTAAGCCGTCACCACAATCAGACGAGGCGGGGTACGCACGGGCAGCGATTGAATCGCCTTTGCCGTTTCTCTCCCACCCATTTCGGGCATACGCCAATCCAAAAACACCACAGAAAACGGCGCGCCTTCTGCATCGGCCTGTGCCACACGCTCGATAGCCAGCTGGCCAGAGCGCACCACAATTGGGCGAAACGTCATGGTGCGTAATAACTCAGCCAGCACGCGCGCGGCGTCTTCTTGGTCATCCACCACCAATACGGCTTGATTGCGCAAATCGATGCTGGGTAATAAAGAGCGAGATTCCCGCCCGCTTAAACCCAGCCGAGTGGTAAACCAAAAAGCGCTCCCCTCACCCAGCACACTTTTTACACCCACTTCACCGCCCATCAAGGCTGCCAATTGCTTTGAAATCGCCAAACCTAATCCCGTTCCTCCGTATTTACGCGTAGTGGACGTATCTGCTTGCTGGAACGATTGAAACAATTGATCAATTTGCTCTTTCTCAAGCCCAATTCCTGTATCACTCACTTCCCAGTAGAGCAGCACGTCCGCATCATTTTGTTTACGAACTTGGCAAAGTAATTTAACCACCCCTTCCTTCGTAAATTTCACCGCATTATTGGTGTAATTGATTAAGATCTGCTCAATTCTTAATGGGTCGCCTCTAAGGATATGCGGCACATCCGCCGCGATATCAAATATCAACTCCAAACCTTTAGCATTTATTTTATCAATCAATAAATTGGCCACATTATCTAGTATATGATCTAGCTCAAAATCAATATTTTCAATCTTCAGCTTGCCGGATTCAATTTTAGAAAAATCAAGAATATCATTAATAATCCCCAATAAGTGTTGCCCTGATTTTTGTATTTTCTCAATATAATCACGCTGTTTAAAGGTTAGATTAGATTTAAGCACCAAATAAGACATCCCAATTACCGCATTCATTGGCGTGCGTATTTCATGACTCATATTGGCAAGAAAGTCAGATTTCATTTTAGAGGCTTGATCGGCATCATTGCGGGCACGTTCTAATTCTATTTGTTGACATTGCAAGCTATCGTTAGCCATCGCCAAGGCAGAAGTGCGCTCGAATACGTGCGCCTCCAAAACTTCTTCATTCCTCTTTAAGGCAAACACCCGCTCAATTTGGCCGAGCAAGACATCGGCCTGTGCCTTTTCCTTGTGTCTATGCTGACGCAGCATCGCCAAGGCCAATAATAAAGTCAGCACACACTGAAAAGCCGTTAGCGTACTGGTAAAAATAATTTGTTTTCGCACCTCTGCGCTGCGCGCATCCACCACTTTGGCGGAGGCCACCGCAGCCCGTAAACCCAGCTCCCTGATACTATTTTCTAAAGAATGAAATTGCTCAAAAAGCTGAGTTAAATTTTGCCGACTCAGCACCCGATCGGAATCAGCCCCTAGATAATGATCGGCATTAATAGAAAACGCCTCTAATTCTTTCATTACTTTGGCATAGATCACTTCATTTTTCATTAATTCTCTAGGCGCTCCCGCCTTGCAATTAAGGATACGGCTAACAAATAATTCATAGCGTAATTTCAACGCGTCTAATGGAACT
>JAPLQI010000001.1 GCA_026399755.1 Pseudomonadota bacterium | reverse complement strand
CTTACTAAAAGCCGCCACGCCGCAAAATATTGTGATTGGTGGTGCGTCAGGTGCTATGCCACCAATCCTAGGCTGGGCCGCCGTCACCGGCAGCGTGCCGCCCGAAGCGATGGTGTTGTTTTTGATTATCTACACTTGGACGCCGCCGCATTTCTGGGCACTGGCCATCTACCGCCGAGATGACTACGCCAAAGCGGGCCTGCCGATGTTGCCGATCACCCATGGCTTGGCCTTTACCCGACTGTCTATCCTGCTCTACGCTGCCATCCTCGCCGCAGTCACCGCCCTGCCGGTGGCGTTAGGCATGAGTAGCTGGCTGTATGGCATCAGCGTGGCCGTGCTCAATGCAGGCTTTTTATCTCGGGCGTTTAAATTATGGCAAGAAGAGGGTGAAGCAGAAGGCGATGTGATTGCGCGGGAATTATTTAAATATTCGATTAAATATTTGGCGTATTTGTTTGCGGCTTTGTTGCTGGATCATTGGGTGGTTTAAGAATGGGGAGTCGGGAGTCGGGAGCTGAAGTACCACTCCCTACTCCCCAAAAAATCAAACAGTCCAACTCACCAAGCCGCTATAAGCAGTTGCCAATACGATCAAACCAAAGACGATCCGGTAATAAGCAAAGCCGACGAAAGTATGAGTAGAAACAAATTTAATCAGCGCGCGAATGGCGATAAAGGCAAAGATAAACGAGGCAATAAAGCCCACAGCAAAGACGCCGCTGTCGCCAATATCTAATTCATGGCGATGTTTGAGCAGGCTGTAAATCGAAGCCGCACCCAAGGTTGGAATCCCCAGAAAGAAAGAGAACTCAGTTGCCGCCTTGCGAGAAATGCCAAGAAACATACCGCCGATAATGGTTGCTCCAGAGCGGCTAGTGCCGGGGATTAAGGCTAAGCACTGGCAAAGCCCCACTTTAAGCGCATCTTTCAGGCTTAAATCATCGACCGTTTCAATCACCGGGACTTTATTCACCTGGCGTTTTTCAGCCCAAAGAATAATAAAACCGCCAATAATAAACGCCATCGCAACCGGTACCGGCTGGAATAAATGCGCTTTGATTATTTTGCTAAATAAGAGGCCCAAAATCGCAGCGGGAATAAAAGCGACAACCACGGCTAAAAGCAAATTACGCTCGCCACCCGGTTTGCCTGCGCCACATACGGTTTTAGTTATTTTTGCACGGTATTCCCATACCACCGCCAGCATGGCACCCAGCTGGATAAATATTTCATAAACGTCGCGCTTTTCCTTGCTCATAAAATTGAGCAAATCACCGGTTAAAATCAAATGCCCTGTGCTGGAAATCGGCAGAAACTCAGTAATACCCTCAACCATGCCCATAATGAGCGACTTAAACAGCAATACGATATCCATTGATAATCTGCCAATAGCCTGAAAAGAGAAGCGCATTATATCTGGGCAATCTTATCTACTGATTAAGAACTGATGTTTATTGCAAGGATTTACATTAGAGCCCGTTGGCATATTTTTTGTAGAGCGGATGAAACCCAACCCTATCAACTTAAGCGCAATGTTATTTGTAGGGCGGGTGAAACCCGCGAGCAATGCTGAAAAGTACGCGGGTTGCACCCGCCCTACAATAATTCAATGCTTGTAAGCACATAGCCGAATGATAACAAGCCAAATGAAGTTTTCTCTGTGCTCTTTGTGTGCTCGGTATTCTCTGTGCCTACAGACCTTTTTGACCTTTCCCAATACGGCTACCAAATCAAACCGGCAAATGCGCACGCAATCTGCTGGGCAGCCATGCAAGAAGCGGCTCGAAATCAGTCGCATCCATTAAGTTTTTTAGCGTGAGGCCCAGCTCGGTATCGCCTTCAATACTGAGGCGGCGCTGGAAAAACAGCGTGTCGGGGTCTTCTAGGCGGCGGGCCAGCACCAAATAATCGGCAAGGCTGGCACTAAAGGTCACGTCTGCTTCGCCGATCCCGCGTTTAAACCGGCCGTTCTGAAAAGAAAGCGTTAGGCCTCGGCCAATATCCAGCACTTCTAAGCGAATATTTCGCCCAGCCAGCCATGCAAAATCTTCCTCTGGCCAGAGTTTGTTTTTGACCAGATTTAAACTGCTGGCTAAGGCGATAGCCGCAGGGGCTTCGGGTAATTTCAGCAAGACAAATTGACGTAAGTGCTTCATACACATTCCTTTATGCCCGCTTCACCATGCCAATAACCATTCACAAGCCCCTGTGGATAAGCTGTTGAAAAGTCGTGGATAGCCGTGGGATAAGTGCATTTCTCAGCATAGGCCGCAACCAGCTCGGCCGTGCCTGTGGATTGCGGGCTAATGCGCAAGTAATCGATGCCCATCTGCGCCATTTGTGGCAATTCTGCGTAAAGCGATTGGCAGGCGGAAGACTGGGTTTGGATGCCATTTAAGCGCAAAAACCCTTGGCCCTCGCGGGTAGCAACAAGCTGCCCGTCAGCATGATCTAGGCAGCGAAACTCACATGCGTCTTTGCTTAAGCCGTAATAACGCGCAGTAAAGCAGCGGGCCGAAAAAGCCAGCGGCAAATGGCCATGCACAAAGATTTCGGTTTCGATGGCGGTGGTTTTCTCAGCCAAAATCGCGGCGATGGTAGCTTGGCTACTTTCTAAAGAAGGCAACCAGCGCATCGCGCCCTGAGCCACAAACCAATCCAAGGCAGCGCCGTTATAAATATTGAGATGTGGGCCTGCCACAAAACGCATTCCCAAGTCCCGCGCCACCTTAACCGCGCCTAAATCATTAGCCTCAATACAGCCGCCTGCCTCGGCCAGCTTTTTTAAGCTAGAAAGATCACTGGCGGATTCCAGCAGCGCTTGGGATGAAATCACCACTTCCTTGCCTGCTGCACGCAAGCCCTGCGCCACTTCCAGCCAATCCGCACTACGCAGCTCGTGGCGGCGCGAGCAAACCACTTCACCCAGATAGATCACATCCACCGGCCAAGTTGCTGCCTCGGCATAAAAATCCAACACTTGCTGCTTAGGCCAGTAATAAAGAATGGGGCCAAGAGAGAGTTTCATTGTTATTCCTAATGGGTCTGCTTTTAAAAACCCGTGTATCGATACTTGTATGGCGGGAGCAATCCAAGAGTAATGCTACTAAGCGGCTTGCTATCATCAACAACGAAAAATCGTAATAACCAAGCTCTCGACATAGGGCTAAAAAGTCCCCTTGAAGCACGCCGAAGCGAGGAACAAGCGCGCGGGGTTTCTTTGATGCCTGTTTGAGCGAGCCTGCGAGCGAGTTCCGCAGCCGCCGCTCGATTGTCCGCAGTGAGGGGTTTCGTGCTGGTCGGGGCGGCCTTCTTTGCTTACTTTCTTGGCCGTTCAAGAAAGTGAGTCCCACGCGGGGGAATCCCGCACCTAAACACCGTGCCGAAGGCACTAAAAAGAATAAACCCCATAAACAAAACCTGCCCTCATCGCCACGGCCTGCTATAAGCCCCCAAGGTTTGCTGATGCCCTTCGGATACTTTATCCAGCGTGGCTTGCCAAGCGGGTTTGACTGAATAACGCGGGTCGGCGCATGAATCGATGGCCATGCGTAAGGTCTTGGTCACCTCGCTCACATAAGACGGGCTACGCTGGCGGCCCTCTACTTTGATCGCCGCCACGCCAATACGCATCAGTTCGGGCAAGATTGAAAGCGTATTCAGGCTGGTCGGCTCTTCCATGGCGTAATAGGTATCGCCATCGACTTCAAAGCGCCCCTTGCATAGCGTGGGGTAACCCGCAGGCTCGCCTGCTTCAAAACGATCGATCAGCACGCCATTTAAGCGGGCATCCATGCGCTCACCTTGTTTTTCCCAGCGCACAAAATGGGCGGGGGAGCATACGCCGTGGGTGTTCGGCGATTGGCCCGTTACATAGCTAGATAAAATACAGCGGCCTTCGGCCATCACACAGAGGCTGCCAAAACCGAATACTTCGATTTCTACCTGAGTGTTTTTAATCACGTACTCAACTTGCGGCAGGGTCAGCACGCGCGGTAATACGGCCCGACGCACGCCAAAGCATTCGTGGGCTAAATTAATCGCTTCAAAGTTAGTGGCCGAACCTTGCACCGATAAATGCAGATGCAGATGAGGATGGGTGCGGTGGGCATATTCCAGCAGCCCCAAGTCAGCCAAGATTACGGCGTCTGCACCTAGATCCGCTGCTTTATCAACCGAAGCACGCCAATCAGCCAGCCGCCCTGCTTGCGCATAAGTATTAATCGCGATGAGTACTTCACGACTCTTGGCATGGGCGTAGCGCACGCCCTCGCTGAGCTGCGCATAGCTAAAATTGAGGCCAGCAAAATTCCTGGCATTGGTGGCATTTTTAAAACCGAGATAAACCGCATCGGCACCATGGTCGACGGCAGTTTTTAATGCAGGCAAGCTGCCCGCTGGGCAAACAAGTTGGGGCAGGGCCATAAGCACCCCCGAATGATAAACATGGGGGAGCATAAGGAGAGATGGCACTTAGCTTGTTAAGCTAAATCAAACTAAGCCCAAAATAACGCGCAGAAAAAAGCGTGCGGCCACCAAAAAGTAGCAACGCACGCCCCAATCACACCCACACACAGAGAGTCATTTCACAAAGCCCACACGCTTTGTGGCGACTTTTTAATCATAGTGCACTGCAATATATTTTGCCTTAATCGAGATCAATTTTGCTGAAATACGTAAAATTTTCCTAGAAAACATTAAAAAACACCGTTTACAGCGTTTTGTAGGCATTTGCTTCGCACTACGCACAAAGCATAGTGCCATAATTCCCAATTGGCAGACACTGGACTAAGGTTCATGCTGCGAGTTATTCCCGCTAGGGCACAACCCTAGCAAAGAAAACCAAACAAACAAGGATGCTCAAAATGCAAATTGCAATGATTGGCCTCGGTAAAATGGGCAGTAATATGACACGTCGTTTGGCCGCTGGCGGAGCCACCGTATTTGGCTTTGACGTAAGCGCCGAAACACGTACCCAGCTTGCCGCTGAACACGCCAATATCCGCAGTTTTGACTCCGTAGCCAGCCTGATTGCAGAAATGCCAAGTCCACGCGTGGTATGGATGATGCTGCCAGCAGGTGAAATCAGCGAAACCATGTTTGGCGAGCTGACCTCACTAATGGCACCAGGTGATTTGATTATTGATGGCGCAAACGCCATGTATAAAGACTCACAACGCCATGCAAAAGAACTGAACGCCCTCGGCTTTAAGTTTATGGATGCAGGCGTATCAGGCGGCGTATGGGGCTTAGCTAACGGCTACACCATCATGATAGGCGGCGAAAAAGACGCATTTGCGATGGCCGAGCCTTTCGTTAAAATCTTGGCTCCAGCATCAGATCGCGGCTGGATTCATGCGGGCCCAGCAGGTAGCGGCCACTACGTGAAGATGGTTCACAACGGTATCGAATACGGCATGATGCAAGCATTTGCCGAAGGCTTTGCCCTTTTAGAAGCAAAAAAAGAGCTGAACCTTGATCTAGCTGCCGTAGCTGAAACATGGCGTCATGGCTCGGTAATCCGCTCTTGGCTGCTCGACTTAACTGCCGACACGCTGAAAAACGACACCAAGCTAGAAGACATCCAACCCTTCGTTCCTGATTCAGGCGAAGGCCGCTGGACGGTGCTAGAAGCCGTAGAACTAGGCGTTCCTGCGCCGGTAATTGCAGCGTCGCTATTCCAGCGCTACACCACCCAGGGTAAAGGCGATTACGTCGCTAAATTGCTATCGATGATGCGCAATGCCTTTGGCGGCCATCATGTAGCTAAGAAGTAAACGCTGCACTCGTGATACAAAACCCCGTCTTTTTTAAAGGCGGGGTTTTTTTATAGATCCCGCAGCATAAAAATCTCACAAGAGTGATGACCCGTTTCCCCCATAGGCTGAGCAATCTGCCTAAAGCCCATTTTTGTATACAGGGCCAACGCGGCTGGCAAGCTAGCCGTGGTTTCTAAATAACACTGCTGATAGCCTGCACGCTTAGCAAAATCGCAAGCCATCATCAGTAAACGCTTTCCCAGCCCCAAGCCTCGGCAATCATTTAATAAATACATCTTTTGCAATTCACACACCGATGTATCTGCCCCGGCCAGCGGCGCAATTCCTGCACCGCCTAATAATGCTCCCGTCTCTTTTTGAATCACCCAATAAGCCGCCCCAGCTTGCTGATAACACGGATAAAGCTGATCCAAATGCGGGTCTGCCACGCCATAACCCTGCTCTTCACTCAAGCCATGCTCAGCAGACACCTGCCGAATCACCGCCGCAAGCGCAGCATTATCCGCCTCTGCCATCAAGCGTATTTGATAGCCCTGCTGCGCACGCGCCGCGTTTAAAGCCTGCCGGTATAAATCCAGCCCCTCCTGTAAGCGCTGCTGTTCAGCCGAATCAAGCTGCTGTAAAACGCATTCAATTTCCACATCGTATTCAGCATGCACAGCACGCAAAACATCCCGTCCAGCCAAAGTTAAAGCCGCCTGCTTACTGCGTTTATCGCTGGCATGGGCCTGCCATTGAATCAGCCCCTCTTCCGCTAATTTTTGCAGTGTGCGACTGATATTAGATTTATCGATACGCAAACGCTCAGCCAATTGCAAATTGGTCTGCATGGCCTGCTCCAGCTCAATCAAAATATGCGCCTCAACCGGGCTCAGATCGACCTTGCCGCACTTTTTAGAAAAC
The DNA here is from genome assembly GCA_026399755.1 of Pseudomonadota bacterium. Taxonomy (GTDB): domain Bacteria; phylum Pseudomonadota; class Gammaproteobacteria; order Burkholderiales; family Chitinibacteraceae; genus Iodobacter. The sequence goes on along the minus strand of JAPLQI010000001.1, from coordinate 63,051 downwards.
ACACCTAATTCACGGACAATATCCCGAGACAGGGCTCTTAGTGATCTTGAATTCATACCGGCTCAAATGTAGTTGCGTTTTACAACTATATTTGAGTATCAAATCAATGGCAACGATTACTTTTCCCCCTCATCAACAAAAAGGCCAGTCCAAATAATGAACTAGCCTTTTGCTTAAGATAACTAACTATGGTGTTTGGCTAGCTAAAATAAATGCTTTACGCTGGCGAATTAAATAAGAAATTAAAAGAGTTAAACCAAAAATTACCGCCGCTAACACCCATAGCACACTATGAAATGCACCGTCATAAGCAGTAATTAACAAACCTTGCATCGCATCTGCCTGAGTAGCAACCACACCCTGCATCGGCGTATCTAAATTACCTGCGGCAACATCATCAATCCATTTTGTAAGTACACCCGAATCATCTGTGTAAGCAGAAAGTGTATCTGGCAATTTATTGCGTAGTAATGTCGCTAGTAACGAGCCATAAAGCGCCACCGCAATCGCCTCACTCCCCAAACGGAAGGTATTGAGCAGGCCTGCGGCCATCCCTACTTTTTGCTCTGGCACCGTTGCTAGCGCCATCCCATCGACCAAACCAGCCGATAGCCCCATGCCTGCCCCAACCAACAATAGCGGCACTGCCAACTGCCATAACTCCACACTTGGATGGCTGATATAAGCCAAAGTAAGCACGCCGACCAACAAGCACAATAAACTCACATTTAACACGCTTGAAGAGGCCACACCACGAGAAACCACTTTGCCTGCCAATATTGGACACACCAACATTGGCATAGTCAGCAACAGCATCGCTAAGCCTGCATGGGTAGAAGTCAGCCTTAGCACACCGCCTAAATAGCTCGGTAAATAGGTCAACAAGGTAACAAAACCAAACGATGCGGCAACGGTGACCAAGGCCAGCCCCACAAATGGGCCATTGCTAAGTAAAGACAAATCAAGCATAGGATGTAAATGACGGCGCTCTTGCCAAACAAATACCGCCAATAAAACAGCAAACGTTACAACAAGGCCACGCACGCCGCCACTGCCCCATCCCCACTGTGAACCTTGAACGATTGCCATCATCAGCGCAAACAAAGACAAAATAAACAATACGGCACCAAAAGAGTCAAAGCGGCTAAGCCCCTGTTTTGATGGGCTATCACGGGGAATCAAAGGGCTACCTAAAAGCACCAAGGCTAAGGCCACTGTATGTGTCCAAAAAATTGCACGCCAACCTACGCTATCAAGCAAAAGACCCGAGATTGTCGGCCCAAGACTTACTCCAAGCCCAGCAACCGTGCCAAATAATCCAAATGCGCGCATCCGAGCAGGACCATCAAAATGAGTCGATAAAATAGCAATACCGCAGGAAAAAATGGCGGCAGCCCCTACACCCGCTAGCGCTCTTGCTACATCCAGCATCATTGGGTTTACCGCAAGCGCCGACAATAAAGAAGCAAGGGAATACAACACGGCCCCGCTCATAAAGCAGCGTTTACGACCAAATTTATCAGCCAAAGCACCCCATGCCAAAGTGAAGCAAGCAAAGGTTAAGTTAAAGGCATTGACGACCCATTGCAGGCTAGTTAATGATGCGTGCGTGTCAATTCCTATCTCGGGTAAAGCCACAGCAGTGCCAGAAATAGAGCTAGGAACCACAAAAATAGCCAGCAAAATAACGGCTAGCAAGCCTTTATCTGAGAATGAATTTTTCAAGGAGTTTTCCTGTTTTAGAACTAACAGAATGAAGCCCAACGCACAGGCAGACTAGTAGGACGACGCAGGATTGTTCTCTGCACCCAAGGCACTTCTTCAGTTGGAGTTGCAAGTTTTAACCTTGGTATGCGTGCGGACTCCATTGCAATTAATAAAATTGAAGCTTGCCTTTAGCTAATATTTTTCCACTACGAACGCATCGCTCAACGTAAGTAATAGGTTCTATTTCAATAGAACGTTTTATTTTTACCTCACCACACATAAATATGTCAAATAAATTCACAAGGAGCTGCCATGCCAGACGATCAAGGACACCCTGAACTAGAAGAAATCACACTAGGTAAAGTGCTCGCGGCATTGGCTGATTCAACAAGACGAAAAATCATTAAAGCCCTGCTACTTGATGTGGATGGTGCGGAGCGACACTGCTCATCCTTTGGCTTAACGTTAAGTAAAACCACCCGCTCCCATCACTTCCGTACACTGCGCGAAGCAGGCTTAATCCGACAGGTAGATCATGGCAATAAGAGCCTTGCTTGCCTACGTCGTGCCGACATTGAACAACGCTTTCCCGGCTTACTTGCCCTAATTGCAAAGGAGCCAGAGAATTAAAAAAGGCCACTCACTGGAGTGGCCATTTTTATATACTTCCGTTCTTCCCCAATATATTTAAATAGCATGGCCACGTAAATTTAGGGCCAATCCCTTAATGAATAAGATGCGCTATGCCTAATCCAATCCGCACCGCCATTGCTGCGTTATTTATTGCAGGCTCCACATTCAGCCAAGCTAATAATTTGGTAATCGAAGCCAATACCATGGATAGATCAGCCGACCCTTGCAGTAATTTTTATCAGTATGCCAATGGTAAATGGCTGGAGGATCATCCTGTGCCTGCGGATCGTGCCCGATATGGCGCTTATGATGAGGTTTCTGAGCGCAATCTCACCGCGCTTAAAAAAATTATTGAAACTGCGGCTAAATCAAATAGTGCGAATCCTTCCACACAAAAAGTAGGCGCATTTTATTTAAGCGGGATGGATGAAGCGCGTTTAGAGGCAGAAGGCGCTACGCCATTGGCGGCGCGTTTAAGCCAAATAGCTGCAATAAATACCCAGCAAGACTTGGTGCGCGTCTTAGCTCAATTGCATAAAGAAGGCGTTAATCCGCTATTTAATTTTTATGTAGGCCAAGATGCTAAAAATTCGCTTCGTTATATTGTTGACTTATCTCAGGGCGGTTTAGGATTGCCGGACCGTGATTACTATTTAAAAACCGATAGCAAACATAAAAAACTACTCCAGCAATATAAGGCGCATTTACTAGAGATGTTTAGCCTATTAGGCGATAGCCCAGCAATAGCAGAAAAAAATGCCCTGCGTATTTTGCGTTTAGAAACAGGCCTTGCCAAAGTATCAATGACTCAGGTGGCGCAACGCGATCCTGAAGCAACTTATCATTTGCTAAAGATAAAAGACCTGCAAAAATTAAGTCCGCGTTTTGCATGGCAAACATATTTTGAAGAATTGGGCATAGGTACGCCTCAAGATATGAATATTGCTCAGCCTCAATTCTTTAAGCATATAAATCAGATCATCAGCACCGTAGCAATGGACGATTGGAAAGCTTATTTACGCTGGCATTTGGTACACAACCGCGCCCAATATCTATCCGCTGATTTTGTGAATGCCGGTTTTTCTTTTTATAGCCAAACACTATCAGGCGCAAAAGAATTACGCCCTCGCTGGAAACGGGTATTAAAAAGCTTAGATCAAAACTTAGGTGAGGCATTGGGTGAGCTGTATGTAGCTGAATACTTTAGCCCCGCCGCCAAAGCTGAAGCACTGGAAATGGTCGCCAATATTAAGCTAGCGATGGCTGAGCGTATTCAGAATCTAGACTGGATGGGGGACACAACTAAGCAAGAGGCATTAAAAAAACTAGCCAAAGTCGTGGTTAAAATCGGCTATCCAGATACTTGGCGTGATTACAGTAGTTTGCAAATAGATCAGCAGTCTTATGTTGAGAATATCAAACGTGGCCGTGAATTTGAATTCAAACGCGAGCTGGCCAAGCTGGGTAAGGAGATTGATCGTAATGAATGGGGAATGACGCCTCCCACCGTTAATGCATATTACAATGCCAGCATGAATGAAATGGTTTTCCCTGCTGGTATTTTGCAAGCGCCGTTATTTCATGTAGCCGCCGATACCGCCGGCAATTATGGCAATACGGGTGCCACAATAGGCCATGAATTAATTCATGCTTTTGACGATGAAGGCAGCCAATTTGATGGCGATGGTAATTTAAAAAGCTGGTGGACGAAGGAAGACAGAAAAAACTTCACCGCACGCGTTAGCAAAATTGAAAAACAATTCGATGAATTTAATCCCATTGATAAGCTACACATCAATGGAAAACTCACTGCGGGCGAAAATATCGCCGATTTAGGCGGGCTTAAAATTGCTTTTCAGGCATTAAAGAAATCACTCATTAATAAGCCTCAGCCGGCGCAAATTGACGGCTTAAGCCAAGAACAGCGTTTCTTTGTTGCCAATGCGCAAAGCTTTAGAAATAACACCCGCGCAGAAGCATTACGCCTGCAAATCTTAACCGACCCGCATGCACCAGAAAAATACCGAGTGATTGCCCCATTTGCCAATATGCCAGAATTTGCAGCTGCATTTTCCTGCAGCCAATCGACATTAAGGAGTGAAGATAAGCGGGTTAATATTTGGTAATTTAATTATGGGGTGGGCACAAAAACGTGCCCACCCCATAAATAAACCCTAAGCTTTTAAATTCTGCGCCACAAATGCATTCAGGCTGCCTAATTCGCTTTTATTTAAAAAGGGTAATTGCGATAAAATATTTGCTAGCGTTGAGCCACTTCCGAATTCGGACGATTGAATCAGCACTGTGCCTTGGCCGCTAAAATCAATCTGCTTTTCTTCGCCAGATAAGGTGATATTGGTCAGAGCACCGACCGCCGACAATACATTGGTAACATGCGCGTAATCATAGCGATAAGATGGGCTAGGGCAATCTGCCCAGCCTAGAATCGCTTGCTCATCAACGCGGCATGGCAAATCTAAAAAGTGTACTGGGCCATTACTTGAAGCAATTAATTTGCCATTGCCCATTAAGGTTAAAAACCCTGGCATGGTTGATTCTTGGCAAATAATGTTCTTACTAAACCCTAGCAAATGACTGGCCTTAATGGTCATATTGGCGTCTTCAAGGTCGTAGCAGGCGATATCATTACCGTTATCCCCCAAAATCAACTGTCCACGGCCTTTGGCCACGATAAAATTGTTGATATATAAAGGGGAATTAAATGATTCTTTGACTAAGATATCTAGCAGGCTAGAGCCTAGCGATTCAAATTGCAGCTGGCCATAAAACGCAATCATTTTTCCTTTACGGATAAAGATTTCATCGGCCACATCTACCACAAAGGCAAAGCGACTTAGATTATCGTTTTTAGGTAAATTACTTGGGTTATAAATAGTCATTATCTTTCACTCGCCTGAATATAAACCGTGCCCTGCCCCATAAACTTCACTTGGTAGGATTCACCCGAAGCCTGCCCAACAAAAGTTTTCCAATTTAAATCAGTCACAATGGTCGAAGTCAGATTTCCTTTGTGGCCGATATAGGCATTAGGATCGACAAATACCGGCTGCTCGGCGGTCACTTGCAAGGCAATCGCATTACCATCCGATAAAATCGCCATTTCACCCGTGCCTTGCAAGGTGGTGGTAAACAAGCCCTGCCCAGTCACCGCGCCGCGTACCATACTTTGCACACCACCCTGATTACCCAAAAACATCGTGCCAACGGTAAGCCGTGCATCGTAGGCGAGCAGGGTTTCGCTCTCTACATACACCATCTCGTTATTCACTTGAATGATGCTGACAAACAAACCGTTATAGCCGTAATAAACCTTACCGCTACCCTTGGCAAGCATCAGCGCATTGCCTTCACTGGTGACGGTACGCATGGCCAAATCCTGCACATTGCCGCCGCCTAGAAAGGAGCGAGCAAAGTTCACCTTGCCCTGATACGAGATCATGGAGCCTTTTTTGGCAAACACTTCCTCGTTATTCAGGGTAATTTCAATCAGTTTTTCATTAATTTGTGTATAGGAGGGCATCGCTCAATCCTTAAAAATTGCTGTCTAAATTTAACGTTCAGCAGGCTGGATATACACCACGCCCTGGCCGGTAAACTTGAATTGATAAGATTCGCCCGATGCCTCGCCCACCAACGTCCGCCAGTTCACATCAAACACAAATTCTTGCGAGATATTGCCCTTGTAGCCAATAAACGCATCCGGATCAACAAACAGCGGAAAGCTTGGCCCTACTTCCAACCTAATCAGATTGCCACGCGAGATGACCGCAAGATTACCGCTACCTTCTACCGTGGTGGTAAACAAGCCCTGCCCCGATGCTGCTCCGCGTAGGCCAGCAAAAGAGGTATTGGTTTTAAGGCCTGAGTCATAAGCCAGCAAGCTACTGCTTTCAATAAACAGCTTTTCATTTGCCAGCGGAATCACCGCAATCTCGGCCGCATTATTGGCAAAAAATACTTTGCCCGTGCCGACGGTTTGCATCAAGGACATGCCTTCGTTGGTGACTTTGCGCTTTAGCGCACCAAACAAGCCCTCGCCGCCCAAAATGGCTTTTTCAAACTTCATTGAGCCAGTGTAGGCCACCATCGCACCGGCAATCGCCAGCACTTTTTCATTTTGCAAATCAACCTCTAGCAGGCGATCTGAATTGACGCTGAAACTACTCACGGCACCTCTCCTATTTACCCATATTGCTGGCAAACTTTCACCAGCAGGCTTTATTTACCAAGCATAATACTGGATAAAATCTGAGTATTTTACAAGGACAAAGCAAGTAAATATCGAGCATTTCTTTTTAAAAACTTACATAAACAATAATAAATACAAGCATATTTGCCGTTGCAAAGCCATTGCAGCAAGCACAAAAAAACCTGCCGAAGCAGGTTTCTTTGTGCTTTAAATCGCTTATTTCAAATCAAATTCGGCTTCATTAATACCTAGCTCGCGGCAAATACTAATGACCATTTTCTGCTCATTAGCATCAAAATTGCCATCCGCAGCACCAATTACGCAGCAAACGCGGATCATCAATTTGCAAGCATCAGGATTACTTTTTAATTTAGCAATAATCTTTAATGCTTCTGCCTTGCCAATTTCATAATCGAAATCAAATTTAGCAGCAATTTTATTAAATGAATCAATCACATCCGCCGAATCAAATACTTTTAATTCGTCAGAATTGCTGATATAGCCCAGCATCTTTCTTTTTTCTTCTGGACTAATGCTGCCATCACTGCTCGCCACCAAGGCGCAGCCCGCAATCACCGCATTTAAAAAATCTTTATTCTTAAATTTAGTCACTTCGTTGCTCAGCATATTGCTGGCATCTTGGCCCATCTTTTTGATCGAATCGAACAAACCCATTGTCTATCTCCTGATGCGATTAAATTAAAGAATGATAAGGATCTAAAATTCCTACTACCACTGCTTAGATCGCTATCTAGGAAGATAGTTCATTTATGCCTAATAAATACAATATTAATCAGGAATACATGCGTTTAAATAAGAATTAAAACAGTAGCGGTTATTGATTGTCTTGCTCAGCCCGCGCAGCGGCGGCGCGTAGCTTATCTTTTTTGCTCATACGCACACCCTTAACGCCACCATTAATAGACGCCACAGGCAGGCTCGTCAGCTTGGCTTCAAAGCCTGCAATCACTTCACGATTTAGACGGATATTCTGGCGGGTTTCGATAAGGCGAAAATGCGCTTCGGTGGCGGCACTTACCAAGCTAATCGCCGTGCCACTCGCGCCATTTCTACCGGTGCGGCCAATGCGGTGGGTGTAATCCACCGGCGAGCGGGGCAAATCGTAATTCACCACAAAAGGCAGACCATCAATATCGATACCACGGCCAGCCAAATCGGTTGCTACCACCACTTGCAAGCTGCCCGACTTAAATTCGGCCAAGACTTGATTACGGCGACCTTGGCTAAATTCGCCATGAAAAGGCGCTGCGTTAATGCCTTTGGCGTACAGCGTATTGGCCAGCTGCTCGCTGCCATGCTTGCTAGCGACAAACACCAACACCCGCTGGCCTTCATTCTCTTTAATCAAATGCGCGAGTAAGTCGGCACGGCGCTCGGTATCCACAAAAATCGCCCGCTGCAAGATATCTGGCTGATTAATTTCTGTGGCCGCAATCATCACGCGCGTTGGGTTATTTAATATGCCAGTCGCCAGCGCGTTAACATCGTCTGGAAAAGTTGCAGAGAAAAACAGGCTTTGGCGCTTAGCAGGTAGCAGCGCCAAGATGCGGTTAATTTCGGCAGCAAAGCCCATATCCAACAAGCGATCGGCTTCATCTAGCACTAAGGTATTAAAAAACTCAGGCCGAACTGCATTCTTATCGATTAAATCCAGCAAGCGGCCAGGGGTTGCCACCAACACATCGGCACCACCACGCAGCTGCATCATTTGCGGATTAATCGCCACACCGCCAAATACCGTCGCAAGCTTGATCGGCTTAGTCATATTGTTTTTGACTAAGACCGCCAGAAAACCCTTGATCTCGTCCCCCACCTGCACTGCTAACTCACGCGTTGGCACCAAAATCAGCACCTTGCTACTGCCCGTTGTCATGAGATGCAGCAGTGGCAAAACATAAGCAGCCGTTTTACCCGAACCCGTGGCCGCCTGCGCCAAAACATCCTCCCCCCACAGCACAGCAGGAATCACCGCCGCCTGAACGGGCGTTGGAGTGATATAGGATTTTTTGCTAGCGGCAAGTAAAACGGCGGGTGACAGACCCAGAGCGGAAAAGGACATGATGGGCCTTAGATAATATTTCTGACGGGTGCGAAGTATAAGCGAGATGGCGGGAGCTGTCCTTGTGGATAGGACAGGATGCAAAACTCAGTGGGCTTGTTGTTTTACCAAGTCAGCCCTCGCTTAGCCGATCGTGATCTGCTTGAGTTGCTAGGTGCGGGATAAGCATGGCAGTAGCAAGCAGTGTCAGCTAAAACGATAAGATGGGATATGACTAAGGATTTTAAGTTGAAACCGAAATACGTACTGGCAACGCTCCTGACAAGCTGCCTACTAACTGCCACCGCAGCAGATCTCAGCCTGTGCTATGAGGATGTTGATGTATACCCATGGGGATACGGCAAGCATGAAGGTCTGGATCATTATCTGCTCCAGACCGTCGCCAACCGGCTGAAAATCGATATTGAATATCGCCCCCGCCCCTGGAAGCGCTGCCAGTATGAAGTCCGCAATGGCATCAGCGATGGTATGTTTTCGGCCTCCTTCACAGCGGAGCGGCAACAATACGCAGTTTATCCAACGCTCCCCAACGGAGAACCCGACCCCAGTTACCGCATGGCTAGGGATGACTACCGCATCTATCGCCGCATTGGCTCCGCCATGGACTGGCAAAATATGCGCATGATCCATATCAAGAAGATCGGCATCCAAGCTGGCTATAGCATTTATTCGGAACTTCTCGCAGCAGGTTATACCCTGGAAGACAGCTCGAAAAATGTCAGCGATCTGATGCGTAAACTGGATGCAGGTATTGTCGATGTCGTCATCACTTTGCAAGGCCCAGCCCAGCATACTCTGCAAACTTTGCCACACCTGGCCAGCCGCATCGAACAGCTGCCCATTCCCTACAAAGTTAACAACTTGTATCTGCCACTCAGTAAAAGCTACTGCCAGAAGCAAGCAGAACGCTGTCAGGCTCTCTGGCAGGAAATCCGCAATGTACGAGAAACTGCGCAATACCAGAACATGTTAAAAGCACACGGCTTTTGATGACCTCAGAGCTCTAATTCGCCAAGCCGTAATAGTAAATTGGGGTGTAAAACCCAATTTTTCTGCGACTTTAATACTTGCAAAATGCTGATAAGCCACTCGATATCTAGGAATCAAGCCACGACTAAGAATGAGCTCGCAAAGGCGAGATACCGCCGTAGTAGCCAGTTGCCCTTGTCTTGCAAGTGGGCTCACCAAAACCGTGATGTCCGCAATTAAAGGGGATAATTTTAATGGCACATAACGGGCAATGGCCTGTATTGCGCCATCTGCAACAAGAGCAATGGCCTCGTCGTCCTCTTCCAAATCTAAAATATCGAGATCTTTTGCTGTTTGCTGGCGTAAAAAATCAGGCAACAAGCCTTTAAATAGCGGTGAGCTTGAATTTAGATATTGAATACTATTATTGATGCGCTTAAACGAATTAATCTGTTCAAGGTGATAGTCAATATCACGATATTGCTCTGCAAAACCCACCGCTATAATTGTGGTATCAATCACAGCGCGATTTGCATTTAAATCTATTGACGCAAACAGTGGCAGCGTTTTCTCTGGCAGTGCAAGCACCTGTTTGCCATTGGCTAAAGACGTAAAATGGAAAATGGCCTGATCGTCTGATTTGGATAAATAATGCCCAATATGACTAATCACATGTTTAGAGCAAAGCATTTCTGCATTTGTTAGCCCTAGGGCCAACTGCCAAAATGCAAAGCTATGCTTTTTTAACTCTATGTTTGCGAATTGCGCATCTATTGACATTATAAAAATCCAACTCAGTAGGTAGCACATGTTTTATCAGCTCAATACTTTCCCGTAAATAAAAATATTGGGTTGATAACGCTTTAGCCCTATAGGCATCACTAAAGACAAAAATAGAGTAGAAAGGCTGATTTTCATAGGGTGTGCAAGTCGCTTTTCTTGCGCACCGTTTTCGGTGCGCAACGACTTCGTCGTTGTACACCCTATAAAAAGCGAAGCTACTGTTCTATAGATTCTCATCGCCATTACCTTCAATTATCAATTTTTCATAAATTATGATTTTTTTGATAATTGCAGATAATCATGCGTTCCGGCTCAAACCAAAGTGCCGAATAATCATCTCAGCCGACTCGGCGGCAGATTGGTTTTCCGTGTTGATCACGACGTGCCTTGCTGGGTAGGGAAAATCATTGCATGAATTCACTCGATACTTTGCATCCGCTTCGGCATGAAACGCTTTAGCACGCTCCACATCGTGCTTGCTCGGCTTAAGAGCAAGCCGCAGTGGCGTTCCTTCGCGGGCAACTCGCGTTTCCAAGCTAGCGATCAGCTCCACAAAGAACACGCGCAGCCCCTTAGCCTCAAATAGGTCAACGAGCTTTGCAACAAAGCAATTATCTTTTGCCTGATCAAATACCCAAAAAAACGTGAAGATGATCGAAGGCATAAGGGGCTGAGCCAGTGCTCTCGTCATTAAAGACAGGCGGATCTCATCGGCAGCTTCGCCGTAGGCCTCGGTTCCCCAGCCAAACAACGCTGCCGCAGGCTCTGCCGTCATATGATTGTGAAAGAAACGAAAACCTGTAATTTGGCTTAAGGCCAAACCGACTGCTGCCTTACCCGAAGCGGGTGGGCCGATGATGACGATAAGATCTGGCATTTGAGTCCACTAACAAGATTGGGCATGTTTTATCTGCCCAACACATTCCCATAAATAAAAATATCGGCCTAATAGAGCTTGCGCCCGATAGCCATCCAGCTAAGGGCATTTCATACCGAAAACCGTAGGGTGCAATATGCCTAGGGCTTTATCCAGACACATTGCGCCGTGCATTCAACCAGCATGCGGCGTAATAAAGCCAAGCAAAAAACGCTTGGCTTTATTAGCGCCCTACAAATGACAGGATGATGAGAAAGCATGCGCATTGGCGCATTCGTAGGGCGGGTGAAACCCGCGTATTTATTCAATATTGCTCGCGGGTTCCACCCGCCCTACAAAAGATACACCGTATGTCATAGGCTTTAGTGATGCATATAAAACTGACGATCAAACCGTAATTTCTTCCACCCGATGACAAGCTACCAAGCGGCCTTCGACGGGGCGCAGCTGGGGGACTTCTTTGCGGCAGTGGTCGGTGGCAAAGGGGCAGCGGGTGTTGAAGGCGCAGCCGGTTGGCGGGTTGAGCGGGGATGGCAGTTCGCCGAGTAGCTTCACTTTGGCACCACGATCTTCGGCTCGAATGGCGGGTGTGGCCGACATCAGTGCGCGGGTATAGGGGTGCAGTGGACGATCAAACAGAACGTCTTTGCTGCCATGCTCTACCGCACGGCCAAAGTACATCACCATCACGTCATCAGCGACGTGCTCAACCACGGATAGATTGTGGCTGATAAAGACGTAAGCGATGCCCAGCTCGTCTTGCAGATCCATAAACAGATTCAAAATCTGCGCCTGAATCGAGACATCCAGCGCCGAAGTCGGCTCGTCAGCCACCACCACACTTGGATTCAACATCATGGCGCGTGCCACGGCGATACGCTGGCGCTGGCCGCCGGAAAACATATGCGGGTAGCGATGATAATGCTCAGGCCGCAGGCCAACACGCGTCATCATGGCGCGTACTTTTTCTTCGCGCTCAGCGGCGCTTAAAGAAGTATTCAACAGCAGCGGCTCAGCCAGCATAGTGCCGATTTGTTTACGCGGATTTAATGATGCGTAGGGGTTTTGAAACACCATTTGCACCTTAGGGCGCAGCATTTTCAGATCCGCCACACTCGCGCCTACGGTATCGATACCGGCGATTTGTAGCTGGCCACTGGTCAAATCTTCGATCAGGGTAAGTTGACGCGCTAAAGTCGATTTACCACAGCCCGATTCGCCCACAACGGCCAGTGTTTTCTGCGCTTCTAGGCTAAAGCTCACGCCATTTAAGGCTTTTACCGTGGCTGATGGCTTCATAAAGCCGCGTGAAACATGGTAATGCCGGGTAATTTCGCTGGCGACCAGGATAGGATTGTTGCTCATGATTGCGGTCTCCCAGCTTCATCCAGTGGTGTAATGCAGCGCACGGTGCTTGTGCCCATATTCATCAGTGCTGGACGATTTGTTTTACAGGACTCTTGCACATAGGGGCAGCGTGGCGATAGTAAACACCCCACCGGCCTATCATATTGCCCCGGCACAACGCCGGGTAAAGTTGCCAAACGATGCGCGCCCTTGCTGTGCTCAGGAATAGAGCTCAGCAGTGCTTGGGTATATGGATGGCGCGGGGTATCAAAAATGGCCGGTACAGGGCTGGTTTCGGCCACTTGGCCGGCGTACATCACCACCACACGCTGTGCCACTTCGGCAATCACGGCCAGATCGTGGGTAATCAGGATCAGCGCCATATCGTGCTGCTTTTGCAGATTAACCAACAGCTCCATAATCTGCGCCTGCACCGTTACATCCAGCGCGGTGGTTGGCTCATCGGCGATCAGTAAGCGTGGCTTACAAGCAATCGCCATAGCAATCATCACGCGCTGGCTCATGCCGCCAGATAATTGATGCGGGTAGGCATCGAGGCGTGATTTGGCGGCAGGAATCTCCACCATTTCTAGCAGCTCAATCGCCCTTGCCTTAGCCGCAGCACCACGCAGGCCTTCATGCTCGCGCAGCGTTTCCATCAGCTGATAGCCCACGGTATAGGCTGGGTTTAGGCTGGAGAGTGCATCTTGGAAAATCATGGCAATATCTTTGCCGATAATCTTGCGCTTCTCGCCTGCTTTCATATTCAGCAGGTCTTTGCCTTCAAAAGACAATTCATCCGCAGTGACGCGGCCAGGGGCGTCGATCAAGCCCATCAAGGCCAGCATGGTCACGCTTTTACCCGAGCCCGATTCGCCAACAATCCCAACGATCTCGCCACGGTTAATCGAAAAATCGACGCTTTCTACCGCCCGAAATGGCTTATCAACCGAACCAAACGCTACGGAGAGGTTTTTTATATCTAATAAACTCATCGTTTTCTCTTTATTAGAATCATTACACAAGCTAGCTGCCTGCAAACTCCAAGCAAACCCAAATCTTGAACCACGGAGGCCCCAGAGAACACGGAGTTTCACGGAGAAAACCAAGGGAGATTTTCTCCGTATTCTCGGTCTTGTCCTTCTCCGTGTACTCTGTGTCGAAGATTTATGGTTTTTTTAAGCCAGCTTTTTCAGTTTTGGATCCAGCGCGTCGCGCAGGCCGTCGCCCATCAGGTTGAGTGCTAGCACGGTGATCAGAATCGTTACCCCCGGCATGGTCACTACCCACCAAGCGCGCTCGATATAGTCGCGGGCAGAAGCCAACATCGTGCCCCATTCAGGCAGCGGCGGCTGAGCGCCAAGGCCCAAGAAGCCCAGTGCGGCGGCATCCAGAATAGCTGCAGAAAAACCCATAGTCGCTTGTACGATCAGCGGTGCCATGCAATTAGGCAGCACGGTGTTAAACATCAAACGCAGCTGGCCCGCACCGGACAATCTGGAAGCAATCACATAATCTTTAGATAACTCGCTCATGGCGGACGCCCTTGCCAAGCGCACATAGGAGGGCAAGCTCACCACAGAAATCGCCAGAATCGTATTCAGCAAGCCCGGCCCAAGCACGGCCACAATGGCAACTGCCAGCAGTAATGAAGGCAGCGCCATCATCACATCCATCGCCCGCATGATGGAGGTGCCGATAAAGTTGGGGTAAAACGCAGCGGTCATGCCCAGCACAATGCCTGGCAGCAACGACATCAGCACCGAAATCAGACCAATCATCAAGCTTAAGCGAGCGCCGTGTAAGAGGCGGCTTAAGATATCGCGGCCGACTTCATCGGTGCCAAAAATAAACTGCATCGAGCCACCAGTTTGCCAAGCGGGAGGGCTCAAGAAAAACTCGCGGTATTGCTCGGTAGGCGAATGCGGTGCCAGCCATGGCGCAAACAGCGCAGCCAAGACCAAGAGCACAAAAAAGATAAAAGAAACCAAGGCCCCACGGTTGCTACTAAAGCTTTGCCAAAATTCTTTAAGTGGGGATGGGTAGCTGTAAAGCGGCTCAGCGGCCGCCAGAGTTGAAGCGTTTGTCATACTTACCTCGCGTGGCGAATACGTGGATTGATAACGCCATACAGCACATCAACCAGCAGGTTCACAATAATAATCAGTGTAGCGATCAATAAAATACCGCCCTGTACCACCGGATAATCACGACGCGAAATCGAATCGATCAACCACTTACCAATACCCGGCCAAGAGAAAATACTCTCGGTTAGCACGGCTCCGGCCAGCATGGTTCCTACTTGCAAACCAATCACTGTCACTACCGTCATCAGGGCATTACGCAGCGCATGCACTAGCACAATACGGGTGCGGGATAAGCCTTTGGCACGCGCGGTGCGGATATATTCTTCACGCAGCACTTCTAGCATGGACGAGCGCGTCATCCGCGCAATCACCGCCATCGGAATAGTGCTCAGCACGATGGTCGGTAAAATCAGATGCATAAAGGCCGATTTAAACGCACCTTCTTCGCCAGAAATCAGCGTGTCGATCAGCATCAGGCCGGTCACACGGGTGATGTCATATTCCAGATCGATACGGCCAGAAACCGGCGTCCAGTCTAGCTGCACCGAAAACAACATAATCAATTGCAAGCCCAACCAGAACACCGGCATTGAATAACCAGTGAGCGCAGCGCCCATCACGGTGTGGTCTATCCAACTACCACGGCGAATGGCGGCAATCATGCCGATTGCTAAGCCAAATACCGAAGCCACTAACATGGCACAGATAGACAGCTCTAATGTGGCCGGAAACAGCGCCCAAAAGTCTTTAATCACCGGCTCATGCGAGACCAGCGACTGGCCTAGGTCGCCTTGCAATACTTTCAGCAAATATTGCCAGTACTGCACATATAAAGGCTGATCTAAACCAAGCCGAATCAGGGCTTGGCGATAAAATTCAGGGTCTAAACGACGCTCACCCACCATCACCAATACCGGGTCACCGGGGATCATATGGATCAGGGCGAACGCCAAAACGGTGATACCTAAAAAAGTAGGAATCGTGACGCTTAAGCGGCGAAGAATAAAACTAAACATGGATATTTCCCCATACGACAATTTGTAGGGCGGATGGAACCGCCGAGCCTTGGCATAAAACGCTGTAAACGGCGGGTTTCACCCGCCCTACAAATACAATAATCCTGTTGCCAAAACGCTTACGCAAAAACGGCCGCCCGAATCGCAGCGGCCGCTCTTCTTACTCAAGCAGATTTATTTCAAGCTCACGCCAACAAAGGAGTTCAGACCAAATGGGCTGATCTTGTAGCCTAGAACTTCTTTACGCATCGGCTGATACACAGTCGAGTGAGCAATCGTTGTCCACGGCAGCTCACGTTTAAAGATTTCCTGTGCTTTTTCGTACAGTTTAGTGCGCTCACCTTGATTATTAAGAGTGCGCGCTTTAGTGATCAAGCCATCGAACTCTTTATCGCACCACTTAGCGTAGTTATTGCCATCCAAGGATCCGCAAGCCAAATTCACACCTAGCCAGTTATCAGGATCGCCATTGTCACCTGTCCAACCCACAAGGATAGTGTCGTGCTCGCCAGCCTTACCGCGCTTCAGGTACTCGCCCCACTCGTAAGTGGTGATCTTGCCTTTCACGCCAACTTTAGCCCAATCTGCTTGGATCATTTCGGCCATCAGCTTGGCATTTGGGTTGTAAGGGCGCTGTACTGGCATCGCCCACAGAGTGATCTCGGTGCCTTCGGCAATACCGGCTTTTTTCAGCAAAGCCTTGGCTTTAACCGGATCATAAGCCGCATCTTTCAGCTTTTTATTGTAAGACCATTGTGTTGGTGGCATTGGGTTAGTCGCAGACTGGCCCGCACCTTGGTAAACCGCTTCGATAATGGCTTTTTTGTTGATTGCCATATCCAGTGCTTGGCGCACTTCTAGTTTATCCAATGGCTTGTGTTGCACGTTGTAAGCCAAATAGCCAAGATTAAAACCGGCTTGTGAAGGCACAGTTAAACTTTTGTTTTCTTGCATGGCTTTCAGATCAGCTGGCTTTGGATAAACCATCACATGGCATTCACCCTTTTGCAGTTTTTGGTAACGCACAGACGCATCTGGCGTAATTGCAAAAATCAGCTTGCCCAGTTTTACATCGCCTTTCTTCCAATATTGCTCATTGGCATCAAAGCGGATATTGCTGTCTTTTTGATAGCTCTTAAACACAAATGGGCCAGTACCAATCGGCATGGTGTTCATTTGCGAGGTCTTGCCGCTTTTTACCAAGCTATCGGCGTATTCGGCCGAATAGATCGAGGCAAAAGACATGGCGATATTTTGCAAAAATGCGGCATCAACGGTTTTAAGCTTCAGGCGAATCGTGTAGGTATCGATTTTTTCGATACCCACGATATTGGTATCAAGTGCCATATCCGATACATATGGGAAATCGGATGGTGCTGCCTTATTAAATGGCAGGTTTTTGTTTGTCATACGTTGGAAAGTGAATTCCACATCGTCGGCATTAAAATCACGACTTGGCTTAAAGTAAGGCGTGGTATGAAACTTAACGCCTTTACGCAGATTAAAGGTGTAAGTCAGACCATCTGGCGATACTTCCCATTTCTCAGCAAGGCCAGGCTCAATTTGGGTAGAACCTTGCTTGAATTGCA
Organism: Pseudomonadota bacterium; assembly: GCA_026399755.1. Classification (GTDB taxonomy): domain Bacteria; phylum Pseudomonadota; class Gammaproteobacteria; order Burkholderiales; family Chitinibacteraceae; genus Iodobacter. The sequence continues at coordinate 45,753 of JAPLQI010000001.1, read as the reverse complement.
CCAAACGATTGAAAACAGTTTCAGCAGAGGCATCGAAATCCGTACCTGATGTATAACGCACGGGGTCAAAACCGGCAGGGCTGCCTTCAGAGCAGAAAATCAGAGTTTTGCCAGCGGCCATTGCAGCCCCCGCATTCAAAGCACACGCCGTAGCGAGAATATATCCGAGCTGTTTCAATCGCATTAGTGATTCCCCACCTTACTAAGTTAATAGAGAAAACTCATATAGAGTCTTAAAAGTGCTGCTACCTAGTAAACCTACAAATAAGGCCAAGTCCTACTAGAGATATCCCCAACACTTTCAAGGCTGGCCTATTTAAAATCTCAAACATTACCGTGCTATTTGCAGCCTTCACGGTATAAAAAAACGATATAAATCATAGCTCAAAGCTACAAAGTATGATCAACAGCGATGATGCACTACTTTAGCTGCACCATCCGCTCAAACTGAGTAAATATTTAGCACAGAATGCTCAAAAAAATACAAAAACCGCATTTACAGCAAATCTTGTCAGCTTTGCTGAAAGGATAAAACAAGAGATGCGTTTAAATTCACGCACAAATTAAGCGGCAGATACTGCGCTTGGACAAGTTTTATTACAAAAATACACGCGATATTGAAAATAATAATTTCATTTTTACAACAGCCATGTAAATAATCGCCCAAATGCAAAAAAGCGACCCCAACTGGAGTCGCTTTCCTATCGGGGCGAGGCTTAACTCACCCTAGCGAATACACCACGCTTGCGGCGCATCGCCAAACCCAATAAACCCAAGCCCATTAAGGCGTAGGTTTCTGGCTCTGGCACCGGAGTAATCGCTGCTGCTGCCGTATTACTTGAAAAGTTTAATGCGGCCCCTGGGGTAAATTCAGCTTGAACAACAACGCCGCTAGGATCATTACCCAATAAAGCCGCAAAGCTTTTATCCAATAAAGTGAAAGCAAAGCTGGTGCCAGAGGTAGATAAATCCTGATCAGCCGTAAACTCCACATCAAATTGCAGCTTGTTACCAAAAACCACACCTTGGGTCAGCTGATTTAAATCGTGGCTATCTAGCTTGAGCGATGAGCTTAAATCCCCGAATACATTAAATGTACCTTCCGCATCGATTGCACCCAAGCTAGCACCAAAGAATTGGCTAATGATGGCGCTAACAAAGGGCGCGCCCGTGCCATTTAAACCAAAACCAACAAAACCGCCCTGCCCACTCATCGAGCTGGTATCGACATCCACATGATAGATTGCGGCCGAGGCCAAGCTGCTGCAGGCAAGTAAAAGGCTGGCTAAGGCCAGTTTAAGAGTGTGTTTCATTATTTGAAGTCCTTGTTAGCCAGAATCTGGGCATTAAAACGAATCGCTACACGGGCTGAATTATTGAATTTAAGCGACAAGACGTTAGGAGCACCTGCAGTGATATTGGCAGTAAGCACACCATCTTCAGCGCCGACCAAGCTCACACCAGCAGGCAGATCTTTGATTTGCACCCGAACAGCGCCACTCACCACACTTTGCGCGGCCAGAGTTAGGCTGCCATTAAAGGTTTTGCTCGCAGCGCTATACACCAGACCCGATTTTTGCTGCACAAAACGCTCGCTGATATCAAACCATGACAATGGCAGCTTGATTCTTGCGACTTCTGGCTCGTGATCAGAGGCTTGATCGGCAAACTCAGAATTCACATGCACCACATCGTAGGTCGTGCGAGCAGCCAAAGCAGGGGATGCAAAGATATGGTCTAGCACTTGGCTATTGCCTTCGAATACATAGGTGTAGCGCTCGTTTTCTGGCAAGTTTTCAACCAAATCGACCAAACCCACAGCCTTTAACTTGGCCACACTGGTAGAGAACTGGTAATCATTGATATCGCCCAGCACCAACACATTGGCATTGCGATCCAGCACATTAATGCGGCTAACGAAATCGGCAACGATTTGCGCTTGCTTGTTACGCTGCACTTCTGAAGTGCGATCAGCCGGTTGGAAACGGCCGCTTAAAGGCTGATCACCGCCTTTAGAATTAAAGTGATTAGCAATCACAAATAGCTTTTGGCCATTAAATGAAAACTCACCTACCAGTGGCTTACGGCTAGAACTAAAAGCAGGATCAAGCGGCAGAATGCGGCCCGGGCTAGCCGTCAGGCAGGCAAGCTCAGTGCAAGTCACTACATCAACGGCCTTGGTGGATGTGCCTCCCGTGCGATCAATAAAGCTGACTCTGGCTGGGTTAAATAAGAATACTTGGCGGATATTGCCACCCGGCTCGCCACCATCCTGACCATCGACCGGATCGATTTGTCGATATTGATAAGCAGGGCCGCCCGCATTTTTGATCGCGGTGGTGAGCTTGCCTAGGGTTTGCGATGGATCAACCGTGCCATCACTGGTCGCGCCGTTATTGTCCTGAATTTCCATCAGGCCAAGAATATCGGGAGATTGCAGGTTTTGAACGATCTGAGTAGCAAGGCGAGCAAACTTAGCATCGCCTTCTTTAGCGTCTAAGTTTTCTACATTGAAGGAAGCAACTGCCAGCTCGTCTGCAGCTTGCTTAGTTGTCACTTCAGGCTGCAGCTTACTATCCACCACATCTGCTAGCTCGCTCAGCACCACCGTGTAATTGGCAAAGTTGTAATCAACCACCCCCACGGCCTTCGAGAACCAGTCGCCTACATTCACCACCGGCACCTTCACTGCAGGTACTGCTCCCGGCACCAGCTTGATACGCTCTGGGTTGAAGTCTGTTTCTGTAACAACCACCCCACCACGCGGCGTGCGGCCACTTGCATCACGGCCGTAGTTTGCGACTACAAATACCTCTCCACGATTAGTTGGCCCAGTAGCGATTGCACCATCAATCTGTACGCGCATCCCTTCTAAGCTTTCATAAAAATCGAGACCATTGGCTAGATCAAGCTGAGTAGCCAGCTCTACATCGCTGACATTACCCTGCCACATGCGCTGATTGGGCACATTTGCAGCCAGAATCACCGCCTCAGGTAAGGCATTGCCCGAAGACACTTTACTCACGCCGCCCACGGCCATTTTAATCTGCGTGGTGGATAGATTATTTGTGCCACTCGCAGCACCAGGACGGAATTCATTCACTGCACCCGAAACCAGTACCGAATCACCCACCACAACGCTAGGCGCGCTGCCAACAAACACAAAGATCCCTTCAGACGTTAAAGGATCGTTATCGGGCTGGGTATCCTGAATATAAAAACCATTGCTACGCACCAGCGTCACTATCCCCGGCACATTGATGACGGCGCTGTTTTCCATTGCAGTGCGATGCGCACGGCCTTGGATATCATGGATACGCTGTGCGCTTGGTGTTGGAGTTGGTGTTGGAGTTGGAGTTGGAGTTGGAGTTGGAGTTGGAGTTGGAGTTGGAGTTGGAGTTGGAGTTGGAGTTGGAGTTGGAGTCGGAGTCGGAGTCGGTGTTGGAGTTGGAGTTGGTGTCGTACCGCCTTCACACACTTTAAGCAGTGTTGCCGTATTGCGCGGTGTAGGTGTGGTAACTGTAAAGTCAGCGCTATTATTATTGCTATCCGTGCAACCGTCGTTTTTGCGTAGTGCAGCTGTGGCGTTAGCTAATGGCGCAGTTGGTGCTGTTTCTGCATTACTTGCCGTACCAAAGCCTACAAAATCGACCACATCAGCAAAGCTGCTGCAAGCTGTACCGCAGCTCAATAAGGAATTATTTTTAACCAGCGCCACTTTGCCAGCTGAGCCGCTCATAGCTAACGTCCCAATCACCTCAGGCGTTGGCAAGTTAGCACCCGGCCCTGTGCCTGCTGCTTGTTGGATTAGATAATACTGACCTGCGAGTAATACGCCATTAATAGGTGTTTTTTGCCAAGTGCCACCAGTTGCAGAAGCATATTGCACACTCCAGCCATCAATTACTTCTGGCTTATCACCAGCATTAAATAACTCGATAAAGTCATTTTTAAGCGTTGCACCGCTATTGCCACCACCACCATAAACTTGGCTAATCACTACGGCAGAATGGGCAGGAGCAGCGATGCCCCAAGCCATCAAACACAGTGCAGCCAGCTTTTTTAGCTTGCAGCTCTCTTCAACCTTCTTATTCATTGCAACCCCTGCATATTATTTATATGGTTTAGTCGGATCTTCCTGCTTGGGGCTAGACCATATAGATAAAATATGAAGGGATAGCGTCAATTAAATGACAGATTTGATACAGTAGACAATGCTAATACGTGCGAGGGAAAACGAGCAGAACGATGCCTCAATCCTATTAACGGAAAGGGAATGTTTTTCGTAGGGCGGGTGAAACCCGCCGTTTTCGTAACACTCCATTACCCAAGTCCGGCGGGTTTCACCCGCCCTACGAGTTAATAGATTGGCTTACATCCAATCAAGCCGAAGGCAAAGCAAAGCCAAATGCCACTTCAAAGCGCGCAGCCAATGCTTCACGGCTGATGGCGTGATTCTGCCCACCTTTCGTGGCAATCTTAATGGTGCCTAATAATGAAGCCAACCGCCCTATAGTCGGCCAATCCCAGCCTTGGCTGATGCCATACAACAACCCTGCCCGATAAGCATCTCCGCAGCCGGTAGGATCCAGCACTTCATCCGCCACAACAGCTGGAATATCGTGGCAAACTCCGGCCTCATAAATTTTAGAGCCTTTGCCACCCAGCGTCACAATCAGTACCTTCACAGCTTGTTGCAAAGCTTCTAGGCTAAAACCGGTAGTGCTCAATACCATTTCCAGCTCGTAATCATTCAGCGTCAGAAAACTAGCCAGCGAAATCATGCGTAATAGCTCGTCTTTGCTAAACATCGGCAAGCCTTGGCCTGGATCAAGAATAAAGGGAATCCCTGCCGCCGCCAACTGCTCGCAATGCTCTTGCATGCCCTGCTTGCCATCTGGGGAAACAATCGCCAATTCAATCGCTTCTCTCACTTCATTGACACGGTTGAAATGTGAAAAACTCATCGCGCCGGGATGAAATGCATTGATTTGGTTTGAATCTAAATCGGTGGTTAAAAAGCATTGCCCAGTAAAGGTGTTTTCCACTTCCTGAATACTGTCGCGGCGAATGCCCAATATATCGAGGCGCTCTGCATAGGGCGCAAAATCGCAGCCTGCGGTGGCCATAATCTGCGGATCGCCCCCAAGCATTTTCAGGCTATAAGCGATATTCCCCGCGCAGCCACCAAATTCACGGCGCATTTCAGGCACCATAAAGGACACCGAAAGCATGTGGATTTTTTCTGGCAAGATATGATTTTTGAAACGATCAGGAAACACCATAATCGTGTCGTAGGCCATAGAACCACAGATCAAAATAGACATCGTTTCATACCTCGCCTTAGGGTTTAGCTGCCAATTATAGGTTGAAGGCAATCCATTAATCTGCCCTTATTTGATGCTTTAGTGAGGCGTTGATTAAATCATCACCCTCAAATACTTTTGTCGTGGGTGCAGCACAAATACCAGCCCCGCCTGCTCTATAGCGCAGCATTTCTTTAAAGCAAAACTCATTTGGAATATGACAAGCATCTACACTCTATTGATGCTTTATGTAATGTATTTTTCTACTGTTATTTCGTAAATTTATACACACTATGAATATGCGCCTCAGTCTCACAATGCATATATTGGTCATGACTATACTGACCTACAAAATTGGAGAAAACCAAGATGAAGAAGACTGCCAGTGTCATGCTTGTAGCCGGTATATTAAGTGCATCACCTGCTTTTGCAGCCGAAAAAGTGAAGTTAGAATTTTGGACCATGAATATGGCGCCTAAATTTAATGATTATTTTAAAGGCATGGCAGCGCAATTTAATCAGCAGAATCCCAACTTAGATGCTATTTGGGTAGATATGAATTGGGATCAAATTCAGCCTAAGCTTATCGCAGCAATTGCAGCAGGCAATCCACCCGCCTTGGTTAATTTTAATGTTCCTTGGGTACATGACTTTGCTCGCCAAGGTAATATCTTGCCGATTGATGAATATTTGGGCGCAGATAAAAACTTATACCAAGCGAATGCTTTGCATGATGTGACTTATAAAGGCAAGACCTACGCCTTCCCTTCGTATAATTCCGTTTCAGTTATTGCCTATAATAAAGAGCTATTTAATAAAGCAGGCATTAAAGCCCCACCAAAAAGCTTTGATGAATTGCTAGCCCAAGCTAAAACAATCAGCGAAAAAACCAAAGTGCCCGCTTTTGCGCCTAAATTATCCTCAGAAAGCGGTGGCAGCTTTGTCAATTGGTTCTACTACGCTGGCCTGCCTGTAATTGAAAATGGTAAAGCCGTATTTAATTCACCGAAACACGTCGCTTTATTGCAAAAGTTTGCTGATTTATATAAATCAGGTGCAATGCCAAAAGACGTCTTCAAAATAGAATTCGAGCAAGAAATTGCAGCGTACAACACGCAACGTATTGCCATGATGACCACCGCTCCTCAGGCACTCAAACGCACTCAAACCGATAGCAAAGCCATCTACGCCAAAACAGATATCGCCGCCTTCCCGATTGCCGAAGGCAAAATGGCTTTTGGCGGCTGGATGATGGATTACGTGATTCCTAAGGGCGCGAAGTCTCCTGCTGACGCAGCTAAGCTGGGTAAATTTATTACCAGCGATGCCGCACAACTGGCGTTCTCTAAAGAAACCGGCACAACATTCCCATCGACTAAGCTAGCCGCAACAGATGGCTACTTTATGTCGGGTGCGAAGAGTAGCGACCCCGTTGAAAAATCACGCGCCATCGCTGCGCTATCGATAGGCAACGCCAAAACGCTGACACTAGAGCCCGGCATCTTGCCAGACGAAGCCACTATGCAGCGCGCTTTGCAAAACGAAATACAAGCCGCGATTACAGGCCGAAAATCAGCCAAAGCCGCACTCGATGCAGCGGTGAAAAACTGGAATGCGCGACTAGCAAAGTAAGCGCCTTTATATAGCGCTTCATCTAAGCTGCAGGGTTTGGTTTACGCCCCGCTAAAGCTTCTAAAATCGCCAGTTCGTCATCGCTATGATTACGAAGTGGCGATTTTTCTATGCCGCCTTTGGCATCTAGGGTATGCGCTTTATGGTGACGGGCTTTTACCCGAAAACGTTTTGACTCTTGATGCATTGGGCTTAAATCGACTTCGCCATAGCAGAGGCAAAAGTAGGTACTTTGCTCGCTGGCCTCGGCATACAGCCCCGTACCGCGTATCCCCGCCGTTACCGTTGGGGTAATAATTTGCTTATGGCCCTTAGAAAATACCGCCAATAGAGCGCCGCTCAATAAGCGCAACCCACTCAGCACCAGCCCTTTTTTCTCTAGCTGCAAGATGCTATTTGCACGCAGCAAATACACATCACCCTCTACCCTCACCACTAGCTTTGAATCGGCGCCGGTGCGCAAATGATCCCCAGCCGCAATAGGATCACCTATTTTTAGTGGCTGATCATTACGCCAGGCCTGCCCTTCTAGCAGCTTCACTTCACCGTGCAATCCCGCCGCCCATGCAGGCATGGCCACCGTGGCGAGCAAGCTGCTCGCCAACAATAAAAACTGCCTGCGTTGTAAACATATGTGTTTCATTTGCTCGCCCCCAAGGTATAGGTTTAAGCATAGTCAACTAGTCTGAATTCAATGGCTTGTTATGTAGTATCCAATTAAAAAGCCACAGTTCCTTCCCATAATGAGAAAAAGGCTGTGGCTTGGTACAAACGCTTCACGACTCAACGCCGTGATTCATTCATTAATTCAAAACACTAATTCGTTCTGTTTTGGGTACAGCAAGCAAAGGGTTTTTCTTCAGGTAGTTTTCCAAGGCATCCACATCTTGCGGGCCGCCAAGCACGCTTTTACCGTTTACAAACTCCAGATAACCATCGCCGCCTGTTGCCATAAAGTTATTCACTGTTACGCGGTAGCTAGCTTTCGAGTCGATTGCTACACCATTAAGCTTAATGCTGGCAATATCAACCTTGCTACCATCTGGCTTGCTCTTATCCCATACATAGCTAAAGCCAGCAGAAACTTGCATGATTTTGACTGCAGCACCATTCCATTGCTGCTCGAGCACCTTATCAATTTGCTCACCTGTCAGCGTCATCGTTACTAGGGTATTGCCGAAAGGTTGTACGGTAAACAGCTGACCATAAGTCACCTTACCGGCCGCATCTGGAGCCAACTCGGCACGCACACCACCCGGGTTCATAAAGGAAATTTGCGAAGCACCATTGCTCTTATCTGCGGTGGCATCGAGCTGGGCATCAGCAATCACTCGGCCTAGCGGCATTTCACCGGCGACTGTCGCGGTTTTAGTCAGTGCGCCAGCAATCGTTCCAGCCACTCGGTCTTTCAGCGGTGAAACCAATTTCAGGAATTTTTCGATCAGCGAGGTTTGAGCCGCATCTTTTGGTACATCTCGCGTTACGGCTAAATTATTGGCGCTCATCTTAGTGACATTGCGGGTTTTAGGATCAATTGTCAGATCGATATCCGTCACCATGCCGCCGTATTGGTAGGCGCTAGTCACCAGCTTATCGTTAATTTTGCAGTTGTAGGGCTGATGGGTATGGCCAGAAATCACCACATCGATGGCTTTATCTAGCTTGTTAACGATATCGACGATAGGGCCAGAAATACCATTACATTCATTGTATTTTTTATCAACAGTCACTCCACCTTCGTGCAACAAAACCACGATGGTTTCAACGCCCTGTTTTTGCAGCTCAGGCACCAGCTTATTGGCGGTTTCTACTTCATCTTTAAAATCTAAACCCACAATACCAGATGGCGTAACAATGCCAGGCGTGCCTTTTAAAGTCATGCCGATAAAGCCGACTTTTACACCGTTAAATTCTTTGATTAGGTAAGCAGGGAAGAGTGTTTTACCGGTTTTACTATCTTGCACATTGGCAGCTAGAAACTTAAATTTGGCACCATCAAACTTACCACCAGCGCAACTTGTGCTTGCATCAGCATGGCAGCCGCCATTTTGCATACGTAGTAATTCTGCGCTGCCATCGTCAAACTCGTGATTACCTACTGCATTGAATTCCAAACCAAGGGCGTTCATCGATTCAATCGTTGGCTCGTCGTGGTAAAGCGCCGAAATCATCGGGCTGGCACCGATCAGATCACCGGCTGAGACCACCACATTATTTGGATTTTTGGCTTTAAGATTTTTAATCCAAGTCGCCAGATATTCAGCACCACCCACCGGCACCTTGGTGCTTTTGCTTGGATCGGCTGCATCGGGAACAGTCAGGGTGATCGCTCCTGCTTCGATATTGCCATGGAAATCGTTAATGGCAATCAGCTTCACTTCAACCGGAGCAGCGACGGCTTCTGGAGCCGCCAAATCAGCGTCATTACACGCAGTCAGTGCCAGCGCGATGCTGGCCATGAGCAGGCCATTACGTAAATTCATGGGGATACCCTTAGGCAGATAGCAAAAAGGTAGTCAGAGTAATGAAATTTAATGGCAAATTTATAACAAATAAATGACTAAACCATTACATCTAACGTTCTCCCCATGTCTTTTACTGTGCTGGCACCAACAGCGCCATTTGCGCCTCAGATAAATAACACCACTCGCCTTCGGGTAAATTCATTTCAGCCAGTTTTAAGCCGCCAATCTCAGAGCGTCTTAGCCCCGCACAATGATTACCCGCTGCGGCCAACATGCGTTTTACCTGATGATATTTGCCCTGCTCCAGCACGATTTCCAACTCATGCTCGCCTAGCTTTTTGCAATGCACAGCCGCAAGCGGCGCTGGCTCATCGTTGAGCTGCACACCGGCAATTAACAGTGCGACCAATTCATCGCTCACCGGCTCGGCAGTAATGGCAACATAAACCTTAGGCACATGGCGCTTGGGGGACGATTGCGCGTGGATAAACGAGCCGTCGTCTGACATCAGTAGCAGGCCAGTGGTGTCGTGATCTAAACGGCCAACCGGCTGCACTTCACGCCAGTGAAATTGATCAGGCAGGAGAGTTAGCACACCTGGATGGTGGCTAGGTTTACGTGAACATTCAAAATTACTGGGTTTATTCAGTGCAATATAAACGTGTTCACGATAGGGCCAGCTTTCACCAAAGATGGTGAGCTCCAGCCCCGTAGTTTCAAAAGCGAGCTTAAAGTTGCTCACGATTTCACCGTTTACGGCCACTTCACCGTCGGTAATCATCTCGCGACAACCCTTGCGCGTACCAAAGCCCTGCGATTGCAGGATGCGATCTAATGTTAATTTGCTCATGGGCGAATTTTACCGGATACGGGGGCGAAGCTGCTAGCCGCCTGCAATTTATAAGGTAGTCGCCATAAAAAAAACCGCATTCAAGCCAAGTGCTGAATGCGGTTTTTTTACTCAAACACCAAGCAATTTACTTAGCAAAACCTTTTGCTATTGCTTCTGCAGCCGCCGTTTTCCCAAGAATAGTATGGGCAGAAATACTAGGGTGGACCCCATCCGCAAACAGATAGGTCATATCCGCAGCAACCATCGCCAACGTTTTACTATTACATGTCAGTGCAGACACCTTGCTTGGGTCAAGCGTCGGAGGAAGTGGTGTCGCTGATGGCGTTGTGTCATTCGTACACGCCATATTGGTGGTATTTACCAAACCATAAGATGAAGGGCTAGCAATGGCTTTAGCAACCAAGGCCGAAGTATCAAAGATCACCACTTTTTTAGCCGTAACATCTGCATCTAAAGCAGCCGCTACTGCTTTGTTATATTCAACAGAAAGCGTGGTAGCCAAGCCTTTTAATGGTGTTGATGCAAATTGTGGTGTAACACCTAGATCAGGCATATTGGCATACACCACTTTACTCGCCCCCATTGCAAGCAAGGTTTTCACCTGCGTAACCATAGCGGTTGCATTTTTGCCAATTTCAGTAGGAGCTGTCGCTGGATTAATTGTCCCCCCCGCTACCCCCCGCAAAAAGGCGAAGAAGTCATTCGGGCCACCTTGAATCAACACCAGCTGACTAGCATTAAAGCTAGTACGTGCAGCTTTATATTTAGCAATCTGACCTTTAACAGAAAGAGCTGTCGCTGACTGATAAGTCAGACCCGGCTTCACGGTAATCAAGCCGTCTGTAGGTTTCCCTTGAGCATCCAAGGTATCGGTCTCAATTCGTGCGCCGCCTTCAGCATAAGCACTACCACCTAGGTTATAAATTTTACCCATCGTGCCGGGCGTTCCAACAGGGGCGCCTGTTGCAGGATTAATGCCGCTAAAGTTCACCAAACGATTTGGAGTGATGTTCAAGCCATATTCAGCAGCTAAGATTTCTGTCCAAACAGCGCCCGTTGGAGCGCTAGCAGGCTTAGTTGTAAAGCGTAAACCAACAGGGGTATCGTTAGTTAGATCAGCATCGGCTGTCGTCGGGTTGTAGCTACCCACATCGCTCAGGCTATCGCCAAAAGAAACCACTTCTTTGATATTGCGGGTGTCCGCAGGGGTGCTTACATCATCGCCGCCACCACATGCGGCAAGCAAGGAGGTCAGCAGCAAAACAGCAAATGGGCGACTTGCCCGAGGCAGCGAAGAATTCATGTATATCTCCCGTCTTGTTATGGTTTACCGCAACTCAAAGCACTATGCTCTGTCGTTGAGAAACAATCTGCATGCTACGAATCAAACGAATGTTTGACAAGCCTAAGCAGCCTAGGACTATCCCTAAGTCAGGCTCGCGCCTATTTAATGACTGATATATGGTAGTCGGCTGTAAGAAAATAGCAACACCGTTGTGATAATGGCAGATCAGCGCAAGATTGGCCTATTTAGCCACTTCATATCTTTTAAAAAGAACATTTTATTCCTACAGCATCTTGCTGACCTAGATCAAAAACTTGCGTATCCTGACAAAAACCCACAAAAATATTCAGCGAAATCATGGGCAGAATGCGCGGCAATGATGTATTTAAGCGACAAACAAGTAAAACTCGTTTACTTAAAGTAGCTCCAGAATAAATAAATACAATTTTTATGCAGATTTAAAGCGATACACGCCCTTCAAAGCCCTATGACAGAATTACTCGCTCTATTTATTGTTTCTTTAATTGCCAATACGCTTTCTGCCCTTGCTGGCGGTGGCGCAGGGCTGTTGCAACTGCCTATTTTGTTGTTTTTAGGCTTGGCTTTTCCAGTGGCATTGGCGACGCATAAAGTAGCCAGCGTCGCGCTCGGCTTAGGCGCGACCGCAAAGCACTTAAAAGCAGGCACGCTAAATTGGCGATTTTCTGCCTTGGTGCTGGCAAGCGGCTTACCCGGCGTACTAATTGGCACCCTGCTGGTTCTGCATATCCCTGAATACTGGACGCTATTGATCTTAGCCATGCTTACCATTGGCTTAGGCCTGTACTCGCTATTCTCTCCTGCCCTTGGCCAACAACAGCAAAGCCGCCATCGCAGCGGCTCAAAACTTTGGCTGGGCGTGGCGGGTTTATTTTTTATTGGCATCCTTAACGGCTCGTTTACCTCGGGCACCGGCTTATTTGTCACCCTATGGCTGGTGCACTGGTTTGGCATGGATTACAAGCAAGCCGTGGCTTACACCATGGTTTTGGTGGGCCTATTTTGGAATAGTGCGGGGGCAATATCCCTGGCCTTGCAAGCGGGAGTGTACTGGCCGTGGATTCCCGTTCTACTACTGGCCTCGGCCTTAGGTGGTTATCTAGGTGCTCACTGGGGATTAAAGCAGGGTAATCAAATGATTAAACGCTGCTTTGAAGGCGTCACCATCCTGACTGGAATATCACTACTTATTAAAGCCCTGCATTAAGCAGCCAACTCACTCCAAAGAATCAGCCATGCTACCCATTGAGTTTATTCCAGAATACAAGCACCGAGCACTCAGCAGCGATAGCCTGTGCTTGGCTTTTATCGGCAATCAGCTGTTGGTTTATCCCGATGGCAGGCTGCCCGCTGCTAGCGATTTACCGCCCCATGATGATGCCGAGATTGCGGTGCAAATTGGCAGTATCGCTGGGCAAGCCTATGTATTAATTGCTTGGCACCAAGACACCGCGCACTCTACGGATCTGCAAGCGCTGGGCCTTCGCGCGGCTTGGGGTTTAATCGAAGACAGCCATTATTGGATAGCCGCTAGAGCGCAACAATTGTTGACCTTTGATAGGCAGCACCGCTTTTGTGGCTGTTGTGGCACGGCCACTACAAGAATGGCCAAAGAAACCGCCAGAGAATGCCCAGCCTGCTTGCACCGTGCTTATCCAAGAGTTTCACCCGCAATTATGGTGCTCATTAAGAAAGGCCAGCAGCTACTTTTAGCCCGCTCCCCCCATTTTCGCCCCGGTGTTTACAGTGCGCTCGCTGGCTTTGTAGAGGCCGGAGAAAGCTGTGAAGAAGCTATTTTTCGCGAAATTTATGAAGAGGTAGGGGTAAAAGTCTCCAACCTAAGCTGGTTTGGCAGCCAAAGTCATCCTTTTCCGCACTCTTTGATGCTGGCTTTTATCGCAGATTACGTTTCAGGCGAGATCATACCCCAAGCAGACGAGATCGAAGATGCACAGTGGTTTGGCCTAGAAAACCTGCCCGAGCTACCCAGTAATGCCAGCATTGCCTATCACCTGATACAGGCTGGGCTAGCAAAAATTGCTAATCCCTAGGGGCTGCTGACGTTTTATGAGCACTGGTGGGTAAGCACCGACCCTAAACATACAGCACAGGCCATCCATGTATAGCACCGAGAACAATGCCTCATTTCGAATTGGCGTCATTCTCGCCATTTTTGCCGCTACCGGCTTTTCGTGCAAAGCCATTTTTGCCAAGTTGGCTTACCGCCACGGTATAGATGCCATTACCTTGGTCTGTTTACGCATGTTGTTTGTGCTGCTGATCTTAGCCTCGTTCAGCCTGTGGCGCAGCAAAGCCCGCTTAGCTAGGCGCGATTATTTAGCGCTGATTGGTTTGGGGCTTTTAGGCTATTACCTCTCTAGTGTGCTGGATTTTATTGGCTTAATGACGGTCAGTGCTAGCTTAGAGCGGCTGATCCTCAGCCTTTACCCTACGCTGACGGTGCTGTTTTCCGTGCTGCTCACCGGCACGGTGATGACTCGGCGAATGAAGCAAGCGCTGCCGCTCACCTACCTAGGGATCGCCCTCGTCATTACGCCTAGCTTAGGCGAGGCGAATGCAGATTGGCTGGGCATTGGCTTTATCGTCGCCAGCACCACTTGCTATGCACTGTATATGAGCCTCAGCCCAAGTGTGATTGCCCGTGTGGGCGCGATGCGCTTTACCGAACTGGGCCTTACCGTATCGAGCATTGCTGTGCTCTGCCATTTTTTAGTCACTCATCCCGTCAGTGCGCTCGTTCAGCCGCTGCCCGTTTATGGCTTGGCCGCTGCGATGGCCATTTTTGCAACCGTGCTGCCGATTTACGCCACGGCCGCCGCCATGAGCCGCATCGGAGCCAGCCGCACCGCCATCATCGGCAGCCTTGGCCCTATGCTGTCTATTTTACTAAGCATCGGTATTTTGGATGAACGTTTGAGCGCAATTCAATGGCTGGGCGCGGCGATAGTGATGTTAGGAGTGTGGATTGTAGGCAAGAAATCTTAAATACCGAACGAAGGATTCATCGTGGCTGAAACGATTTACTATCACTTTAGCGATTTAGAAAACATCAACCCTGCCCCATTTATTGCAGAGCACGCACTGCTTAAGCAATTTAATAATAGTAGCCACGATGAACGCCCTGAATTGATCCAAGCTCTCTTTGCTAAAGCCGAGCAAGTGACGATTTATCCACCACTGTATTTATCACGTGGCTGGCAAATTGAACTTGGACGTAAAGTGATGATCAATCTAGGGGCCAGTATTTTAGGCGGTGCATCAATCAAAATTGGCGACTACAGCCTGATCGGCCCGCATGTGCAGATTATCCGCGTGAGCCACCCAGTCGATCCCACCGAACGCCAGCAATATGCCTTTACCGCCAAACCCGTCAATATTGGGAGCAATGTTTGGATAGGCGCGGGGGCAATTATTTGCCCCGGAATCAGCATAGGCGATCATAGTGTTGTGGGAGCAGGGGCGGTAGTGACGCGTGATGTGCCGCGCTGCACGCTGGTTGGCGGCAATCCTGCTCGTGTCATACGCACACTAAAAGAACCGGACCCCGCTACACTTTATTTGGATAGCCCATGAAACTCTGGAATGCGCTTAGCGCTATTTTTACCCGCAAACCAGCAGGCACTGCCTGCGATCCAGCCATACTCAAAGCATTGGCAGATAGTGCCAATCCACGCATTAAGCTCGCCAGCCGTTATCAAGCACGTCTGCAAAATGCTTATGCGATTGCCTATTCTTGGAGCGGCCGTATCGTGGCAACGCTGCCAACGCCGGTAGAGTTATCGAGCCGTAGTTGGAATACGGAAGCCCATGCCCACGCTGCTTTTGGTACAGCCGAAAGCGTGCAAGACACCATCAGCCACTCCGAAGAAGTCAGAAACTGGTTTGCACAAAACCCGCTTGCCGATCACGCTTATGCTGTTTTGGTTATGCAAAGCCAATTACAGCAACGCTATGGCATGGAAGTCTGCGGCGATAATGTCAGGCAAGATGTAGCCCAGCAGGTACTGGTTTGCCGTGGGCAGCAAATCAGCCAAGTGGCTGGTAGCGTTGCAGACTTACGTGAAAAGCTCATTAGCCGATTACTCAAGCTACTTGCCAGCCACGCCGCTTGGCATATCGAGGCCAGAGAGCAATTTAAACGTCAGCTAGAAGCAGAGCTAAATGAAGTAAGAATAAGCTGGCGCTATTGCAAGCCTACCGAACCACGCCATGCACTGCTTAGCCAAGAAATAGATAAATTATCCACAGAATTTAACGCCTGCCGCAGCGCCTTAGAGCCCGACGCTCTGCTCGCCCTACTGGAAACCTCGCTCACCGATGCCAATAGCCATCTTAAGCTGGAAGTCCAATCCTTAAAGCTCGATAAAATGGGCGTACTGAGCCCAGCAGAAGACGCCACAGAAATTACGCTCTGCCATGTTTTAGTTGAGCGTGGAAATTGGCTGGATCGCACCGTGCTACCCGTTAAAATCTTACGCAGCGATGTAATTCCGCCTAAAGACTTTAGCCAGCGGCTGGATGAGGTACTGTTTTAAAGAAGATGGGATTCAAGTATGCGAAAAACCCCAAATCTTGAACCACGGGGGGCACAGAGAACACGGAGTTTTACTGAAAGAACCAAGAGAAAAATCGGCTCTTTCCGTGCATTTCGTGGCTAGCTACCTTGTTTTTAGCAGGCCTACGTCATTACTAAAGAAGAAACGACTCTCCAACTTAATGAACTAAAGACTTACTTAATAAAGTGCCAAACAACACGCTAAAACCATCCCAGAAAATCTGAATCCCAATACACATTAAAATAAACGCAGATAGTCGCAAGAAAATAACCGAGCCAGTGCTGCCCAATAATTTGAGCAAACGCTCGGCATGGCGATAGCATAAATAAAGCGAATAAGAGGTAATCGCTACCGCAGTTAAACTCGCCAAAGGCATAGAAAACTTCTGCAAGCCCGGCCCATTAAAGCCCGCACCTAAGGCAATCGCCACCGTAATCGAGCCTGGCCCTACCGTAATGGGGAAAGTCAGCGGATAAAATGCCCGCTCGCGTAATTCCTCATTACTTGGCCTCGTTGCCCCTACATGCTCCATCCCCGCAGCCTTATGCCCATCATCGCCCGAGCTCATCAACTGCCAGCCAGCGGTGGCCACCAGCAAGCCACCACCGACTTGCACTATCGGTAGCGACACACCAAAAAACTCCAATACATAACTACCAATAAACATACTGACCAGCAACAAAATAAAACTATAGATGCCTACTCGACGCGCCAAAATCACTCGCTCTTGCGAGTTGTAATTAGCGGTCAGTGTCAAAAACATCGGGGCATGGCCCGGTGGATTTAAAATGGGCATTAAAGCGCCAAAAACCAAAAGCATATTGCCAAAAAATACAGTTAGGGTTTGCAACATTTTGATTAAAGCCTTGCAAAAAGGGGCAAGAAATAAGCATTTTAAACAAAAAATGCGTGGGGCAACTAAAGCATTGTTATTACTTCACTAATACAAAGTGAATCACATAAAAATAATCCTGCTCTGGATAGATTTCCTGAATTAATTGCTTCAATTCAGGCAGGCCCATATTTTCTTGTGCAGCATGCAAAGGCGTTAAATCAGCGAGATTGACTTGCGTCAGCGATAAAACCTGCAAGCGGCAAAACCAGCTGTCTTCTTCGAAAGTACTCACTTCAAGAATATCACCTGCACACATAGTGGCTTCGCCCGCATCACGAATAGTGATGGTTTTACGCTCGGCCAAAATATCGTCAACAAAACGTTTAAAGAAAGTGATCTTTTGCATTTGATTTCCCCAATACGTATTCACTACAGCTAGCTTGTGTTTCTCTAGCCTTATAAAAACTCATGATTTATCAGCAAAATCACCAAACCATTTATGCATCAAAGGTTTATGACAACAAGCCATGGTGATGACATGTAGATAATCACACAAAAATGTAGTTGTACTACCAAATTATCCACTATAAAATTCGTAGTAATACTACAAACAATAGAGATACAACCATGATCAGCTTATTAGGCAGCCTTTACCACCTGTTTTTTTCTGCTTCACAAAACATCGTAATTAACACTCGCGTCAACCGCATTGCAACGATCGACGGCTCAGAAAAAATCGACGGGCTAGTGATGAAAGTAGAAGGCAGCCGCGCCCGTGTTTGTTGGAGCAAAGGCGAAAAGACCCAAGAAGATTTAAGAAACTTAGTAAGCATTGTCGACTGATAAATGCGAGGCAACAATGTGCAAATTGAAAAAGGCTGATCAAGATCAGCCTTTTACTTTTTTAAGAAACCGCTTTAACCCGCCTCGCCATCCAAATCGCCAACACACCAAAAACTCAGCTTAAATACCCCACCCAATCAAAGTTGAGAATCCTGCCATTGCTGGCCTGAATCATAATCAATCCGGCTAAGAGTGCGGCAATACCAGAAGAGGAATTTTGCGTCGCAGAATTAAAAGCCATCAATCGGCCACGCATTTGTGGTGCAGTAGCGCCAGTCACCATCGCCGTAGCTGGAATAAAACGGCCACTCACAAACACAAAAAATAACGTAGAAAATAATAGCTGCCACGCTACCGATAAAGAAAACGTTTGCGTAACCAAAATAAGCGGCACAAAACTAGCAAGCACCAAATAGCCCAGGATACGCGAGGGTGTATAGCGATCAATCAAGCCGCCAATCACCGGCCTTGAAAATAACGTAGCCACACCGCCCAATAAATACATATAAACCAAATCGTGCGTCGTTAGCCCTGAATTGCTCACCATCGTGGAAGCAATATAGGGAATCACACAAAATCCCGACAAGGTCAGCATGGCGGTTACTCCACAAGCCCACCAGTGATTAGCATCAGCAAATAGCTCTCTATATCCTGCCAACATCCCCTGCACGGGCTGGCCCTTAGTTAGATGGCCTTTTACTGCAGGCAGCAGGTACCAGACACCGACCCAAACCACGGCACACATCAAGGACAGCGCCACAAAGGGCATGCGCCAGTTGGAATGCGCGGCAATAAATAAACCCAAAGGCACGCCAGCTACCGCTGAAAGTGAAAAACCTAACATCACCCAACTCATCGCCCAGCCGCGCCGCTCCGATGGAATTAAATCACCCACAATGGCAAAAATAATTGAGCCAATGACCCCACCAAAAATACCCGCTAAAGCTCGAGCTGCCAGCAAGCTATAAAATCCTATTGCCGCCGAGCACGCCAGCGTGGCTAGAACTAAACCTGCATAACAAAACAACAGTGCCTGCCGCCGATCAAAGCGGTCCGCCAGCGATGCGGCTATTAAAGAAGCAACACCCGCAGCCAGCGCATAGGCCGAAACTAAAAAGCCAAATTGAGCGGTATCAATATGCATCTCCCGCATCAAATCAGGGGCAAGCGGCATCAGAATCATAAAATCTGCAATGCTGGTAAACATCACCATCATCAAAACCAGCAGCATGGCTTGAATACGGCGTTCTGGGCTAAGCGATTTCAGCATGCAGGGTTTTCCTGAAGGATCGATCAATTGCGGGCTGGCCATTCTACCCATTTCTTTAGACGCTCAAGATGAAGCCCTAAAGAAAAACCAAGCGCCTGCCGATAGCTAGTAAACGACTATCGAGCTTATCGCCATGAACCCGCTCTCTCTGCTAAATAATAGAACCATGCCCAGCCCTTATCTAGCAGGCGCAGAGAAGAGCATCACGCAAACCGCCAAGCCAGATACCGGCGTACAAAAAAGCAGTGATCTCTTGGCAAGCCGTGCCGAAAACTTAGGCAAAGCCACCACTGATTTAGCGCAAAATTTAATGCACGGCTTTGCCCAGCAACTATTTGGCGACGCGGCCAAGGGTATGACATTTCGCTTTGATCAGGCAGAGCTAAGCAGCTCCTCCCATTTTGCGGCAGCAGCCCAGCAAAGCGCCGAAGGCTCAGCGGCTGGCTTTAGGCTAGAAGACGCCAGCCACTTTAATGGCAAGGGCAAGTTATTTACCGCCGATGGCCGTCAATTTGATTTTGAAATTGATGTGCGCTACCAATCCATTGTTGAAGGAGCCAGCGCCAGCAGCTTCCAGAATGCTGCCGAATCTAAGCCTGCCAATATTCCAGCTAATATTCCAACTAACGATTTAGCGACGCAATTTGCAGGCACGGCCGAAGATCTGCTCAAACGATTAAGCAGCAAGCCTCAATACCAACCTTTCCAATTACTCAAGCAAGGCGAAGATGGCAAATCGCTGCTGAAATTATTAGGGGATATGAGCTTGCAACTGCTCAACCTACCCGGCGGCCCACGCCATTTAGATTTAAGCAACGACGGCCCAAAGCAAGGGTTTCAAGAACAGGCTTAAAACAAAATCACGGCAAGAACTTGTCCCAGCTTGGCTCACTACCAAAGCGCTCGGCCAGAAAGTCTAAAAGACTGCGTAAAATATTGGGCATATGGCGTCTGGAGGTATAAAGACCATAAATACCCAATTCATCCGATTGATAATCCGGCAATAAATGCACTAACTCACCCGATTCTAAATAGCGTGCTGCGCTAAAAGTGGGCTGATGTGCAATTCCTGCGCCTGCAAGGGCCGCTTGCAAAATCACATTTGCATCATTCGCGCTAATCGCGCCCTGCACTGGCACCACAAAAACTTGCCCCTCTTTGCTAAAACGCCAGCCATTTTTTCCAAAAAACGCATGGTTTAAACATTGATGCTGAGCCAGATCACTTGGCAGCAAGGGAGTGCCGTGGCGGGCTAAATAAGCGGGTGTAGCACAAACCACCGAGCGACAAACACTCAGCTTGCGGGCAATAAGATTGGGATCCAAATCATTCGTGATGCGAATCGCCAAATCAATACGCTCATCCACCAGATTGATGCTTCTATCCCCCACAATCAGCTCGACCTGCGTATCAGGATAGCGCGCGACAAAGGCCGCAGCTGCTGCAGCTAAGTGCGATTGCGCAAAGGAGTTGCTGCTCGCTACACGAATCAAGCCATGTGGAGCAGCGCTCTGATTATGGGTCATTCCCTGCACATCATCGGCCAGCTCTAGCATTTGCCTGCAGCGCGGCAAAGCATCTTGTCCTGCACTACTCAGCCCCAGACTTCGAGTAGAGCGGTGCAGGAGCCGTACCCCTAGCCAAGTTTCCAGCTCGGCCAAATATCGAGAGACCATTGCCCGTGACATATCCAGCTTATCTGCCGCCGCAGTTAAGCTGCCATGATCAACCACTTCGATAAATACCCGCATCGCAGTCAGCCTATCCATCATCCTCGCGTCACTCCAAATCCATCATTCGCTCGAATTATGCAACAAACTAACGCCTAATTTGGGGTTTTTCTGCGCACGGTATACAACTAATCTAGCGTCCATTGCTAGATCACACTTATTCAAGGAAACAAATCATGCTTAAACCCGCTGCTGTTTTATCCACACTTGCTCTTTCAATTGGCATCATCGCCGGTGCTCAAGCCGCTGAAGCGCCTTTAAAACTGGAAGTATATGCAAATCCAGATCCAAGCTCGTTTGGCGTAGCGTCAACTCTAATCACTGGTAAGACCGAAGCCATCCTGATTGATGCGCAATTCACATTGGCGGATGCCCACCGCGTGGTCGCTAATATTTTGAACAGCGGCAAAAAACTAACCACGGTTTATATCAGCCATGGCGATCCTGATTACTACTTCGGCCTTGAAGTCATTACCCAAGCTTTCCCAGGCGTAAAAGTAGTAGCAAGCGCGCCAACTATTGCCCATATCAAACAAACACTGCCAAAGAAAATCGCTTACTGGGGCCCAATTTTAGGCACAAATGCACCTAAAAACCCTGTCGTTCCTTCGCAGTTATCAGGCAATACCCTAGCCATAGATGGCGAAAAATTAGAAGTGATGGGCTTAGATGGCGACAATGCAGAGCACAGCTTTGTATGGATTCCATCGATCAGAACCATCGCTGGTGGCGTATCGGTATTCGGCAACTTCCACCTATGGACAGCAGACGATGCATCCGTCGCCAAGCGGGCACAGTGGCTGAAAGTGATCGATAAAATGGAAGCACTGAAACCAGAAGTTGTGATTCCAGGCCACTTTAAGGCCGGCACAACTTTCACTGTTGAGCATCTGCAATACAACCGTGAATACCTAAAAGCCTACGATCTTGAGCTGGCGAAAGCGAAAGACTCTGCAGCGCTGATTGCTGCCATGAAAAAGTGCTACCCTAATGCTGGCCTTGAGATGGCACTAGAAATTGGTGCTAAGGTCAACAAAGGTGAAATGAAGTGGTAAGAAACTAGTTAGCTAAGCAGCAAGCGAAAGGCCCAGAGATCATCTGGGCCTTTCGCTGAGAGCTTGGCTTATCTTCATTTCCCGCTAGCAAACATATTCATTTCCGCCTGCCATTGCTGGGAATCCAAGAACCCCGCTGGATCCCCGATAAAAACACTCGGGGATGACGGTTTTGCGCTGATCAAATATCTAGTTTAGTGATGCGCCAAGGGGCTTACTTCTTTTGGCTTGGCGGCAAGCACCGCCAAATGCACCGCATCATCCTGAAAACCATGCCAAAACACATGGGCGGCCACGGCATGACTATGATCATTAATTTGCTGCCAAGCCCGCACTGCATCGCTCGCCAGCTCAAACATCACAATCGAATGGTGCTCTTCCAACGCTTGTGCCATGGTGATCATGCCTACATCACTTAAATAATCAATTAAGGCACCGCGCGATTTTGTGGTGCGTTCATCCGTCGTATCGTAAGTCAGAAATAAAATGGCATCGCTCAATTGTGCAGATGCAACACGAATAAAATCGACTCGCGACAAAATACTGACCTTACCGCGTGGACTCTCAATCTTCATGATAAAGCTCCTTAAAGAAATCCTTACTTTGTTCTAGCAGATTAAAAACAGCCTGCTCACCACAAAAAGATCACAGATTTCCAACCATACATATCTCTTTCATTGGCACATATAGAATCTAGAGGGTATAAGTAAGTAAATCTTCAACAAGGGAAAGCTATGGCACGCACAGCATTAATTATCAGTGGAGGCGCACCTAACTCCACCTTGATTGCAGGCGCTTTAGAGGCCTTTCACGAGCTAGGTGTAAAGGTTGATGTTATCTCTACCGCAGGGGCAGGTGCCCTACTGGGCTTAATGTATATCGCCCCGAAGAACGGCGATGTTGTAAGCACATTGCGTGGGCTAAAAGAGATGGGCGTCGCTGATTTTATCTACCGCGCCTTTCCCGTGAACTTTAAAGTTTTTCACAAACCCGGCCCCATGGCCGAGGCCTATCGCCAAGCGCTCTCTGCCAATCCTATGCTACAAATGATGCAGCAATGGCCAGCCAACAATGCTTGGGCGCAAACACTTAAAGATGGCGCTGCGTTAGCCTTGGCGGGTGCCAGCCCCAGTGATTTAAGCCGCGATTCTCTCGGCCTTTGTGCCCATGTGCCCTTTGCTGAACAAATTATCGACTTTAATTCCCTAAAACAAGACGGCCCGGATTTTTGGGTGAATGCTTATAACCTCAGCCAGCATCAAATGGCAAACTGGTCACGTAGCCAAATTGATGTGCAGCATTTACAAGCGGCGCTATCTTTTCCCTATCTTTATCCACCAACAGAAATTAATGGTGATTTCTATATGGAAGGCGCGGCGATTGATTGCCTTAACTTCAAAGATTTGCGTAAAAATTATCCGGAATTAGAAGAAATCATTGTCTTTGATTTACTAGGAGCAGAAAAACTTTTACGAAAACCCAAAGATTTATACGATGCTTGGGTTATGTCTATCATTACCCCATTAGTTGAAATTGCCCGTGATGATATTAAATTATTTGAAGCGCTACATAGTGATGGCATCACTTTGCATAAAGTTCCATTAATCGATGCTATTGCTGAAAAAGATCTACCTGATGTATTTGACTGGTCCAGAAGCAATATGGATAGACTGTATAAAACGGGATACCAAGCGGCAACAAAATACGCCAGTGATAAACTTGAACATTTAATAAAATAAATTAATATTCAATAGCAGAATTCAAATTAATAACTGTTCTTTTATTTAAATTTAACCCTTTTACCTTAGGTAAAAGAAGCTGATCGAAAAGGCGGCGCTGCAAACCACTTACCAGCGCCGCTTGCAATGCTTTTTCAATCTGATTTCTAAGCTGTGGATAACGAGGTGAAACATAAAAAACAAAATCGCGCTCGTAGCTTAAAAGCAAATTAGGCTCGATCTCTAAACCTGGATGCGCAGCCGCATCGTCTAAAATCTCTATCGCCCCGCGTGGAAAATAGTCAACATCCCGATTACCCGCCGCTACTAGCTTAAACAAGACTTGCCAATCGCCAAGCTGCTCATACACAGGCAATTTATTTTCTTTCCAAACCATCACATCAAACCAGCCTTTAGCCATAGCCGCGCGCTTATTTATTGCTTGTAAATCTGCCAGTGTTTTTACCTTAGCATAGGCAGCAGACTGCCCTTTTTTAACAAGCAATAAACGCTGACCAATCAAGCCAAAACTTAATGGGATATTAACGCGTAGAAAACGCTTATCTCGCTCAGCTGTTTGCAAAAGCCAATGGGCAGATAATTCACCACCCTCTAATAATTTATGTACACGCACCACAGGCATTTCTGGCTCAGAAATAAGATTAACGCTATGCCCTTCTGCCTGTAATGATTCCTGTAATAAACGATGGTAATACTGCTGCTGTTGATCACGCCTATTCATTAAATGAAGATTAATTTCTTCGGCGTGCGCGAAGCCTAGCGCAAATAAAAAAATACCTAGCTTATACATTGCCTCACCCCCCAGCTGCTCTTGATCCATAATAGACGAGTCTTAAACAAAGCCAATTGTCCTTTTAGCCGACCATTAATTGGCAAATACAAAGAAAAGATAGATTCCACCTAAGGTACAAGCTCAGCCTCATTCTGCTCGTACTAATGAACTACTTAATACGATTGATGCGCTTACTCAGCCATCCTGCTCGTTTTGCTGTCACGGGCTTCGTTATCGCTTTGGGTGTTTTCTTTCTAGGCGGCTCTCTTTATAAAGCGACAGAAACAAATCGTCTTTTCTCTGCACGCGAACAGCAAGGCATGGCCTATATCCAGCCATGGCTCAGTTTACAAGCCAGCTTGCAATCACTGGCAAGCTTAAGCTAATGGCAGCTTGGATCCGCGAGCCTGAAAAAACACTCGCGAGCGCCGAGCAAAGCCAGTTAGCCCAAGATTACTAGCTTAAGCCTTTTATCCTGCACTCAGCGATGCTGGGGCAGCAAGGTTGATTCATAGCAGCTTAAATGCGCTTTCTCTGAAAAACCCATATCCCCGCCTTTAACTCAGGCGGCAGCACTAGTTTGCTCATTGCAGCATCTTCCTGCCAATCAAATGTCGTTTGGGCTTCATAATCAGCCCAATTGCCAGTTATAAAACGCGAATGGCTGCCAATGACGATATAAGTTTCTACGCTGCGGGAACGGAAAACCTGCTTTTCAAAGCGGTTACCCGAAGGCGACCAAGAGCAAATCACCACCTGTGGATTAAATCGTGCAATCGCGGCGACTGCATCTAAACGCTGTACGGCGTCTGGGTATTGCACCACTTTTCCCCAGCTAAAATCGTCGCTAGCGGTGATATCTACACCCGCATCGCTTAAGAATCGGCTGAGCGTGCCATCCCCCGCAGCAATTTCTAAGCAAGAACGCGTGCCAATCATCTGGGCCAAACCTGCAATCAGCTCGCGGCTATAAAAACAATAAATGCCACGTTTTTCTACCAAGGGCATTAAGAGTCGCTTTTGCCATAACAAGGGCCAAATACACTTAAATGCCCGCATCGACACCGGCTTTCTGACTAAATCACGCTTAAATAATAGTTTTTGCGCCAAGAAGCCATTCAAGAAATTAAACCTCACCTTGCCCTGATACACGCCCGTAGCCGCAGAAAAAGCATATTGGCGTAGTGCGAGTTCGGCCATACGCTGACGAATTTGAGCACGCACAAAATCAGCAAAAGCGCGGCCATTTCTCTCCCCCGATAAAAAACGCGCATCGGCCTTGATCCGCTTTGAAGATCGCTCGACCAACTGCTTAAGCTCAGCCGGATCCCGCCGCGCAAACACTGCCGTCAGCTCATCCCGCACAAGGAGCCAATCTTCTGGACAAGCCTCGCTTAAAGCATTCAAACCCGGCCCGCTCTGCAACCACTGCCACTGCTGCTCGGGGGTTTTAGTATTCAAAGCAATACTCCTAAGAAAACCCAAATCTTAAACCACGGAGGAAAGGGAGAACACGGAGGGCCACGGAGAAAAACATAAAAGCTTGTCTCTGTGAAACGCTGTGTCCTCTGTGTTCTCTGTGGTTCAAGATTTGGGTTTTGGGTGAAGACTCATTTCTACGACCTTGTACAAGGATAAAAAAATGCAAACCAGCGAGCCAGTTTGCATGAAGAGAGAGTCTTGCCAGCCAGCCTGCAAGCAGGCTGGCATCATTTTACTTACCACCTAGTGCATCAAATTAGGTTTTTGCCATAGCCTCGCGCTTGCAAGCTTTGCATCATCGTAGGGCAGGTGAAACCCGCGTATTTATTCAACATTGCTCGCGGGTTTCACCCGCCCTACAAAAAATGAAACTGGCATTAGCTTAGCCTGATGCACATAGGCGTAATCTTACTTACCGCCTAGTGTTTCCAATACTTCCCACTTACCATCTTTTACTTTGTACACAGTCAAGCTACCGTCTTGCAAATCGCCTTTATCGTCAAAGCTGATATTGCTAGAGGTAACGCCGCTGTGCTTGATTTTAGCCAACACCGGTAGGTATTTAGCTGGGCTAGCTGAGCCAGCGGCTTGCATTGCGGCCAACATTAAACGGGTAGAGTCATAGCCGTATGGGGTGTAAATTTCTAGCTCACCATATTTGGCTTTATAACGCGCGGCGAAGTCTTTACCACCTGGCATAAGATCCAATGGCTGGCCAGCAAGTGCAGCAATCGTGCCTTCCCCATCTGGGCCAGCTAATTTCAAGAAGGTGTCTGAGCGCGTCATTTCACCAGAAACAATCGGTACATTGATGGCAAGACGTTTCTTTTGACGCGCCATAGGACCAGATTGTGCGTCGGTGCCGCCGTAGAAAATCACATCGGGCTTAGCGCCTTTGATGGAGGTAAGAATCGAGGTAAAATCGGTTTCTTTATCACTGGTGAATTCGCGTTTGACGATTTCTGCACCGGCAGCTTTAGCGGCTTTCTCAAACTCATCTGCCAAGCCTTGGCCGTAAGCTGAGCGATCGTCAATGATGGCGATTTTCTTAGCGCCTAGTTTTTCTACTGTGTATTTACCGATCACCGAGCCAAGTTGCGCATCAGAAGTCAGCGAGCGGAAAGTGGTTTTAAAGCCTTGGGCGGTATAAGCAGGCGCGGTAGCCATCGCAATTTGTGGCATGCCCGCATCGGAATAAATCTTGGAAGCCGGAATAGCGCAGCCCGAATTAAAGTGGCCAATAATCCCAGCAACCTTTGCATCTACAAACTTCTCGGCCACTTGAGTGGCTGTTTTTGGATCAGCCATATCGTCTTCAGCAACCAGTTCAAACTTAACAGGCTTACCATCGAGCGTTGGTTTTGTTTCGTTTACATCGTCAATCGCTAGCTGCACGCCATTTTGGTAGCCCTTACCATAATGCGCTTGTGGCCCTGTCAGCGGTGCTGCAAAGCCAATTTTAACGACAGAGGAATCACCTGCTGCGGCTGCAACAGGGGCTGGGGCGGATGCTGCGGTGTTGCTTTCTGGCTTTTGGCCACAAGCAGATAGCGCTAAAGCAAGAGCCGCTGATAGCACGGCTGATTTTTGAACGAATTGCATAAACAAAATCCCCTCGAATGTGTTTATGCAATGTGAGCGTGTTCATTTTTTACAGCAATCGGGAGTTTCCTGAACAGGGCTTTGCTTTATTCATTCAAGCTATGCCAGCTAAAGTAGGCTTAAGCAGTAACGCCGCTTAAAACACCACTCTAGCCGCGATAAGCGAGTAAACAGGAAGCTAAGTATTATTTTTGTAATTGGCTTAATTTCTCGAGGCTAGGGGCAAAAAAAGCTCCCCCTGTTACGGCACGCGTAAAGTTAAGCAGATGATCAACCCGGCCATCAGAGGTTGGGGCCACCATTCGAGTCAGCATTTTTTCAAATATCACGGGCGTTTTACAGTAAGAAATAAAGTAGAGGCCCTTTTCTCCACCAGGCTGCCCATAGGGCATGGAATGCCTAAGCATGGCCAGCTCTTCGCCGTTTTCTTCAATAATTACTCTGCTGATATGCGAGGTATGCGGCCTATCATCGTCAGCTAGCTCTTCGTTGCTTTCTTTCGTTCGTCCCATTACCGCTTCTTGCTGGCGTACGTGCAGCTTTTTCCATTGCTCCATACGATGCACATAGCGCTGCAAATGAATATAACTGCCACCGGCCCATTCCCCCTCGCCCAGCAAAGCCACCTCAGCTCGCTCATCGCCTTCCGGGTTTTCTGTGCCATCCACAAAGCCCGTTAAATCTCGTGAATCGCGATAACGAAAGCCATGAACTGTTTCAATCACTTCCAACCATTCCGCCATATCGGCGCTTAGCTGGTCAGCAAATTCATGCAGCAAGTCATAACGCTCACCGCGTAAATGCAGCAATACATCAACATCGCTCGTCGGCGCTGGATGTATTGCACCTGAAATAGAAGGGAAATCGCGAAGTAAAGCAGGCTTGCTAGCATAGAGCTCAGGCCAAATATGCGGCCCAAAAGCGATAACAACACTGACTTGGCTATCGTCGCGTTGAAGCAGCTCAATACGCTCAGCCACACTCGCCAGTAATGATTTAAGACGCGCATCAGCACGCCTGCCCAAACGCCGCCGAAACATTGTAAAAAGGGCGTGCCCATTCGCAGGAGGAAGAATTCCACTTTGTGGAGTCATGCAGCTATTCCTTTAGGGTGTCTCTCATTCAATCAATTTTATTTATGACTAGCCTGCTCGCCTCGAGGACTTCAAAAGCGCGAGTGAACCTGTCGAACATTTAAGCCTTAATCCTGCCATTGCAAGCAAAGGAGGGGATTCAAATATTACAAATGGAGAAATCTACGAAAGGCACGAACAAAACCAATCATTTCTCATGGTTTTCTTCGTGAAACACCGTGCCCTTTGTGTTCTCTATAGTTCAAAATTTGGATTCTGAATTTTACTCATTATTTAACCTTGCTTTCCCTGAGCAAAGCCCCAGATTTCGGGCAACCACAGAGGGAAATCAACAAAGCCATGATCTCCGCCTTTAATAATTGTTTTGCGGCAAGCCGAATAGTGGTCGACACCCGTTTGGTAGTCCAAAACCTCATCACCTGTTTGGGTCAGTAACCAATAACGATCAAAATGAGTCGGCGGTCTTTCAAAAGCTTTTAATTGGTCAAAAAAACCGACTTCAATCATATGGATTTCGCCAGTCTGATAATTACGCTGTGGCCCTAAATAATCTTTTAGGCGCTCATAAGGGCGCACAGCAGGATTAATCAGCACGGCTCGGCAAGCAAACGTTTCAGCCGCCCATGTGGCAAAAAAGCCACCCAGCGAGCTGCCCACAACACAGATATCTTCACCCGCCAGCTTAAAAAACAGGCCCTGCAGCAAAATACCTGCCTCATATGGATTCATAGGCAGTTGCGGGCAGTGAAAATTATCTTGCAGGCCTTCTTGCTCCATCCACTGAGCCATTTCCTGCGCTTTTTTGGAAAGCGGGCTGGATAAAAAACCGTGCAAATAAACAATGTGTGGGCGATCTTTCATTTGTCTATGGCCGTAATAATGTGGAGCCTTGCGTTTTGCGCAGGGCTAAATCTTGATGAGCCAGTGCTGCATCTTTTAAAGCATAGCTTTGGCCAATTTCTGGCTTAACAAAGCCACGGCTTACAGCATGGAAATAGTCTGCGGCAGCATTCACTAGCTCGGCTCTTGTTGAGGTGTAATGACCCAGTGTAGGACGTGTAAAGAAAAGTGAACCCTTCTGCGCCAAAATAGCAGGCTCAAAAGCAGGCACAGGCCCAGATGCATTGCCAAAACTCACCATCATGCCGCGCGTAGCCAAACAATCTAGCGACCCTGCAAAAGTATCTGCACCTACTCCGTCATACACCACAGACACGCCTTTGCCACCTGTTATTTCTCGAACATGCTCAGCAAAATTGCTGGTTTTATAATTAATCACATGATCGCAATAGTGGCTAGCCATCTCGGCTTTCTCTACTGAGCCCACCGTGCCAATCACCGTGGCACCCAGTTCACGCGCCCATTGGCAGGCCAGTTGCCCCACCCCACCGGCTGCAGCATGAAATAAAATAGTTTGCCCTACATGAACTGGAAACGTTTGCTTGAGCAAATACTGCGCCGTCATGCCGCGTAGCAAAGTACCTGCGGCAATCTCATCGCTAATTTTAGCGGGCACTAGCACTAATTTATCCACAGGCATCATTCGGTGCGAGGCATAAGCGCCCACAGCACCGCCTGCATAAGCCACTCGATCGCCAATTTTAAATTCTTTTACGCCTAAGCCCAGCGCCTCAACCACACCGCACGCCTCTACACCCAAGCCTGAGGGCATAGTCAGCGGATACAGCCCTGAACGATGGTAGATATCAATAAAATTGACGCCAATTGCAGTTTGGCGCAGCAAAACTTCACCCGCCTGCGGCTCCCCCAATATAAGCGTTTCAAGCTGCATTACACTACGATCACCATGGGCATGAATACGAATCACCTGATGCATCACGATTTCCTCTAGTAAGCTCATTGAGTAAAACTGACAAAAATGTCCAGCTCGCAACAAACTGGCAAATAAAGAACCATAGCGCGACTGCAAGCTTGCCGCACCGGAATTATGTTGAACCGCCATCAACATTTAATTTATATCCAACACCTCAACGCATTAGCCGAAACGATAAACGAGCAAAGCCACGCAACGCGCCTAAAACCACCACCTGGCGTGGTAAAATTGCCGACTTTGCAGCCGTATTTCTTAGACATCCAAGGTATATGCCCATGACCCGCCCCCAGAGTCTTCATTCAGAACTACAAAACCAGCTCAAACAGCGCATTCTGATTTTGGATGGCGGCATGGGAACGATGATTCAGGCTTACGATTTGCAAGAAGCCGATTATCGCGGCACGCGTTTTGCCGATTGGACTTGTGATGTCAAAGGCAATAACGATTTGCTGGTGCTGAGTCAGCCGCACATCATCGCTGAAATCCATCAGGGCTACCTTGATGCGGGTGCGGATATTATCGAGACCAATACCTTTAACGGCACCTCGATTGCCATGGCCGATTACGAAATGGAAAGCCTCGTTTGGGAGCTGAATTTTTCCGCGGCCAAGTTAGTAAAAGAATTATGCACAGCGCAAACCGCCAAAACACCGAATAAGCCGCGCTACTGCGCCGGTGTTTTAGGGCCAACCAACCGCACCTGCTCGATCAGCCCCGATGTAAACGACCCTGGCTATCGCAATGTAACCTTTGATGCACTGGTTGAAAGCTATTTAGAAGCCATCGATGGCCTCGTGAAAGGCGGCGCGGATATTCTGCTGGTTGAAACGATTTTCGACACTCTGAATGCCAAAGCCGCGGTGTTCGCGATTAAACAGTATTTCCGCAGAAATGATATTGCCAAAGACGATCAACTGCCGGTGATGGTTTCCGGCACGATTACCGATCAATCTGGCCGCACCTTAACTGGCCAGACCACCGAAGCGTTTTACAACAGCCTGCGCCACTCAGATGCCATTAGCTACGGGCTAAACTGTGCGCTGGGGCCAGATTTGCTGCGCCAGTATGTAGAAGAACTCAGCCGTATTTCCGAAGGCTTTGTATCGGTGCACGCCAATGCGGGCTTGCCCAATGCCTTTGGCGGCTACGACTTAGACCCAGCAATGATGGCCGAATCGATCAAAGAATGGGCTGAATCTGGCCTGATCAATATCGTCGGCGGCTGCTGCGGTACCACGCCTGCACACATCGCCGCCATGTATGCGGCAGTAAAAGACATCGCGCCACGTGCCCTGCCCGAGATCGAGGCCAAATGCCGCCTCTCTGGCCTTGAGCCATTTAATATCGGCGATAGCGATTTATTTGTGAACGTAGGTGAGCGCACCAACGTCACCGGCTCCAAAGCCTTTGCCCGGCTAATTTTAAATGGCGATTATCCACAAGCCTTGGTGGTGGCGCGGCAGCAGGTAGAAAACGGCGCGCAAGTGATCGACATCAATATGGACGAGGGCATGCTGGATGCCCACAAAGCCATGGTCACCTTCCTGAACCTAATCGCAGCCGAGCCAGATATCTCACGCGTACCGATCATGATCGACTCGTCCAAATGGGATGTAATCGAAGCCGGTTTGAAATGCGTGCAGGGCAAGTGCATTGTTAACTCGATCTCGATGAAAGAAGGTGTTGAAGCCTTTAAGCACCACGCACGTCTGGTCAAAGATTATGGTGCAGCGGTGATCGTCATGGCTTTTGATGAGGTTGGCCAGGCCGATACCTATGCCCGCAAAGTAGAAATCTGCGAAAAGAGCTACCGCATTCTGGTCGATGAAGTGGGCATGGATCCGGCCGACATTATTTTCGACCCAAACATCTTTGCCGTCGCCACCGGCATTGAAGAGCACGCCCGCTACGGCCTCGACTTTATCGAAGCCACCGGCTGGATTCACCAAAATCTACCGCACGCCAAGGTCAGCGGCGGCGTATCCAATGTGTCGTTCTCCTTCCGTGGCAATAACAAGGTACGTGAAGCCATCCACGCCGTCTTCCTCTATCACGCCATTAAAAAAGGCATGACGATGGGGATTGTGAACGCGGGGGCGCTAGAAGTTTACGAAGAAGTGCCGCGTGAGTTGCGCGATATTATTGAAGACGTTGTGCGAATGTTGCCCGCCGGAACCAGCGCCGGAGCGCCACTCACTGAGGGCAATCTGGATGTGACCGAACGCCTGATCGAAATTGCCGAGCGCTTTAAAGGCGACGCAAATCAAGCCAAGGGCGAGGATTTAAGCTGGCGCAATGGCACGCTGCAAGAGCGCATTACCCACGCGCTGGTGCGTGGCAATACCACCTTTATTCTGGAAGATGCCGAAGAAGCACGGCTTGCGGTAGAACGCCCGATTCATGTGATCGAAGGCGTACTCATGAACGGTATGAACCATGTGGGTGATCTGTTTGGATCGGGCCAGATGTTTCTGCCTCAGGTGGTAAAGTCCGCCCGCGTAATGAAAGCCGCCGTCGCCCATCTTGAGCCCTTTATCGAAGCAGAAAAAATCGCCATGGGCCTGCAAGACGCACCCGCCAAAGGCAATATTGTAATGGCAACGGTGAAAGGCGATGTACACGATATCGGTAAGAATATTGTGGGTGTGGTGCTCCGCTGCAATAACTACAAGGTGACCGACCTTGGCGTGATGGTGCCCGCGCAAAAAATCCTCGATACCGCCAAGGAAATCGGCGCAGATATGATCGGCCTGTCCGGCCTGATTACCCCAAGCCTGGAAGAAATGAGCCATGTGGCCAAAGAAATGCAGCGCCAGGGCTTTGATATTCCGCTGCTAATTGGCGGCGCCACCACATCCAAGGTGCACACCGCCGTTAAAATCGAGCCGGGCTACGCCAATGGCCCCGTGGTTTATGTGCCGGATGCCAGCCGCGCGGTAGGCGTATGCTCCAATTTATTAAGCGACGAGCTAAAGCCTGCCTTTATGGAAAAGCTACGCGCCGAATACCAAAATATCCGCACCATTCATGAGAACAAAGGCAAGAGCAAACTACTGCCAATTTCCACCGCCCGCGCCAATAAATTTGAAATCGACTGGACCAGCTACACCCCACCCAAACCCAAGCAGCTGGGCGTGATGCGCTTTGAAAAAGTGCCTCTTGCCGACATCGCCCCCTACATCGATTGGAGCCCCTTCTTTAACGCTTGGGAGCTGGCCGGTAAATATCCACGCATTCTGACCGACGAAGTGGTTGGCGAGGCCGCAACAGCCTTATTTGCCGATGCCCAAGTGCTGCTGGCGCAAATGATAGAAGGCGAGTGGGTGCAAGCCAATGGCGTAATCGGCCTCTTTCCAGCTTGCAGCGTGGAAGACGATATTGAAATCTATCACCCAGAAAATGGCGAGCGGCTGATGACTTGGCACAATCTGCGCCAGCAAAACGCCAAGGCTGCTGGTAAGCCTAACTGGTGCTTGGCTGACTTTATAGCCCCCAAAAACAGCGGCGTAACTGACTATATTGGCGCGTTTGCCGTAACGGGCGGGCTGAATATTGATCAGCATGTAGAGCGCTTTGAAAAAGCCGATGATGATTACAACGCCATTATGGTGAAAGCCTTGGCTGATCGTTTTGCCGAGGGCTTTGCCGAATATATGCACGAGAAAATTCGCAAAGAGCTATGGGGCTATATGCCGGATGAAAACCTGCATGTGGATGATTTAACCGATGAAAAATACCAAGGCATCCGCCCCGCCCCCGGCTACCCCGCCTGCCCAGATCACACGCCCAAAACCGGCTTATTTAACCTGATCGACCCGGGCAGCATCGGCATGAGCCTCACCGAGGGCTACGCCATGCTGCCTACCGCAGCCGTCAGTGGCTTCTACTTCAGCCACCCCCAAGCCCAATACTTTGCCGTGGGTAAAATCGAGAAGGATCAGGTGGAAAGCTACGCGACGCGACGTGGGGTAACGATTGAGCAAGCCGAGCGAGATTTAGCACCTAATCTGGGATATAACGCCTGAGTATCAACGAGACACCCTACATCTAACTGACATCCAACCATATACTTACTCAGTTGGTAATATGATGCATATCTAATCAACATTCTTTAAAAGGATCCAACCATGAGTTTTCTTGAATCGCTGTTTAGTGGGGCAGTCTCTTTTGTCCGCAACACATTACAGGAAGGTAAAGAATTCATTCAAGAAGCTGTACATTCCATTGTCAAAGCATTTGCATCAGAAAAAGCAGCTAAATTTGCCAGTAAAACAACTGGGCAGCTCATAGACATGTTTGCTACTGCGAAAGATTTAGTACAGGAAGAAAAAGAACTTTACACAAAAGCAGCACATGACAATAAACAAACCGAAGCAGACAAGGAACGTTTATATGAAATTGCTCAGGAGCGAGCAGAACTAAAAAAACAAATGGACAAAGCATCTGCTGAAAATAGTGCTCATGACATTGTAGAAGCTGCAGAAGAGCTTATTTCAACAGTTCTTACTGCAAACGAAGCTGCAGCTAACATTGCACTACTAGCCACAAAGCCGTGTCCGGAGTGCAATACACCAATGCGACTGACACACCACTCACAAGACACTCTCACCAAACAACAGAAATTAAAGTGGCAATGCACAAAGCTAAACAGTACTTGCAAACCTATATTCTTCAAACCAGAAGCAGAAGTTGTTGTTCTGCGTAAGCCAACATACGACTTAGATGGGAATGCAATTGTTATCGCTGGGTACATGCACCAACCTGCGATGCTTAAGAGCACTCATTCACGCTTGCGTGAATCGCTTGGAAGAGAAGACCAAGCCATCACTTGCCCCACCCATTTAATCCCAATGCGCATGCTCGAAATACCTAGCGCAGATGGCAGCATATTAGGCAGCTACCACTATATGTGTACAGCCGTAGCTGACGATGGAAGAGCTTGTAGATATAAAGTGCCAGTAGCCAGTATGCAACAAGTCAGCGCAACTTTACGTAGAAGTGAAGGACGCGGCATTTTAGACTAGAGTCTTACCAAAAATTAACTTAGAAATTTTTAGAACCCATAAATATTTCGGTGTAAATGCCCATAGACTTCTTGGTGATCGACGAAACAATCATCAAGAAGTCTATGGGCAAACGGCTCAGTTCCATTCATCAATACTAAAAAACCTGACAACTTCTCCTGTCTCTCCCCTACTAAGCTAAAAAAGTGCGTCAAGGAATTCCCCATGCCCAACTCACATCGTTTTTTAGATAGCGAAATCGAAAGCCTGACTCGGCTAATGAGCCAGCGGCGGGATATTCGTCAGTTTAAAACTGGGCCGCTGCCAGAGGGGCTGATGCCCCGCTTAATTGAAGCTGCACAAATGGCTCCTTCGGTGGGCTTTATGCAGCCTTGGCGCTTTCTGCATATCACCGACGATGCATTACGTGGGCAGGTGCATGCCTTGGTCGATGCCGAGCGTGAACGCACCTCGGCAGCGCTGCCTAGTCGTCAGCAAGAATTTATGAAGCTCAAGGTGGATGGCTTG
Organism: Pseudomonadota bacterium; assembly: GCA_026399755.1. Taxonomy (GTDB): domain Bacteria; phylum Pseudomonadota; class Gammaproteobacteria; order Burkholderiales; family Chitinibacteraceae; genus Iodobacter. Next base: position 9,809 of record JAPLQI010000001.1, on the reverse strand, counting down.
GCAGAATGCGCCGAAGTCTTGGTGGTGGCGTTAATGGATGGGCGTGAGAAGCATATCTTTGGCCGCCGCACCCTACCCGAAATGGATTTGGCTTCTGCCTCCTGCGCCATTCAGAATATGTGGCTACTGGCGCGTGCCGAAGGCATAGGGCTAGGCTGGGTATCGATCTTTGAGCCTAGCGATCTCGCCAAGTTATTAAAGATGCCAGAGGGCGCAAAGCCGATTGCCATTCTTTGCCTAGGGCAAGTTGAAGCCTTCCCAGAAAAACCCACGCTAGAGCGCTTAGGCTGGGGCAGCCGCTTAGAGCAGGAACAAATCTTTTTTGAAAATAGCTGGCCGGAAGGCGATCACAGCACACCGATTAGCTATTAGGCACCATCGCCTCAACCCGCTATCAACATTCCAACATCGATTGCCGCATGGCTGGATCCCCGATAAAAACATTCGGGGATGACGCTATGTAAATGGCTAAGATATAGACGTAAAAAAAGCCGCTTTTCAGCGGCTATTTTTATGCTCTTGGCAGGGGAAGAAGGATTCGAACCTTCGCATGTCGGAATCAAAATCCGATGCCTTAACCAACTTGGCGACTCCCCTGAAGAGAGCGGCATATTACATGAAGGATAGAAAATTAGGAAGCATTAAACGACGATTTGTAAGGATATTACGATAAATCGCTGTATTAATTCATTTTTATAATGGCTTGCGTCAGGAATATTCTGTGTTTTTACTACTCTCTCAACCCAAACTGTAGCCCTCTAGCCACAACACTATCTTTCAAATTACTTTCTATTTTCCATTCAAATACTTTCCATATACCATCGACATACATAACACTATGTATACGTGGTGAAGCGATGGATGAAACACACGACCTAGAAATATTCTTCGAGCGTTTTTCAAAGGTCTACGCTCGCTTAGATGTTGATGGCGTAACGGATATGTTTTGCCTGCCGTTTTTTACCCTGATCAATGGTGAAAAAACTAACTGGCCTAAGCTGGAAGAGCTTTATCACACCACCTGCATTTTGTTTGATTGGTATAAGCAACAGGGCTTTTATAACGCGCAGTACACAGTTGTAAGCCTGCTTAAACTAGATAAAAATCTGGCGACGGCAAGGCTGCGTTGGCGAGTTACGCTAAAAGACGGTAGCCCTTGGGAATACTGCACCAGCTACCAGCTCAAGCGGATATATGGTGAATGGGCAATGGCGGGCGTAATTCAATACGAAGAAAAAATATCGCCCATGCAGCCCAATCACAGACCATTAAAACACCCTTTAGCGAGAGCTGAGGATGCATTAAGGCATTTAGTCGATTTACCTAAATCAGAAGAAATTCAGCTATTGCCCTGCGAATCAGCAGACGATTGGATAGGCTAAAGTAATCGCCGTAGATTGCACGACAACACCTAAGAATAAGGCTCGAAATAACTTAGCGAAATGCTACCCATCGTCGCCATTCCTCTGTATTTCTATCAAAAATCCAGCGGCCCTGCAAAATCCCCGATAAACCCCTGCGGGGATGACGAGAATGTCATTTTGGGAAATGAATATGCAGCTAATACCAAGAACACTCTAAGCTAAATATAATCTGCGCTTGCTTCAGGTAAAATCGCCCTTTGCCTGCCCTTCCCATGACTGATTCTCCAGCTATTCCTTCTCCTTGTATTAATCAATGCAAGCTAGACGACGCCCAAACGTGTGTTGGTTGCCGCCGTACCATCGATGAAATCCGTGCATGGTCGCAGGCAACAGATGCGACAAAAACCATCATCTGGCAACGCTTGCTCGCCCTGCCTTTAATTATCAAAAGCAAACAATGCCAACGTTGTGGCACAGAATTTAGTTGTGGCGATGGGGGTAAACAAGGGGGCTGTTGGTGTATGGATTTCCCACCGGTTTTATCCGTAACGAGTGCAACAGACGATTGCTTCTGCCCTCAATGTCTTGGCTTGGTGATTGCTGAGCGCCAGAGCACATAATTCGACGTTTTTCTCTGTGGTTCAAGGTTTAGCTCTCTATCAAGACAAGCTAAACAATCTTGCGAGTCATTAAGCAGATCTCTAGCCTGTCACCAAATTGACGAATCTGCTATGATCCGTCATCAAATGACTATGATTTACATTCGCATTTAATGAAACACTCCACCACTCTCATTTCCACGCAGCAAACTCGGCGGCGATACGGCTTAGTGCTGATCCTGCTCTGCCTGATTGTGATCCTTAGCCTGATCGTGGGCGCAAAGCCTATTCCACTGGCGGTGGTTTATGACAGCTTCTTTGGCGCGGCCCTTCACCCAGATAGCATTATTATTTTGGAAAGCAGGCTACCCAGAACATTGCTCGGCCTATTTGCTGGGGCAGCACTGGGGCTGGCGGGCGCGCTGATTCAGGCCCTTACGCGCAATCCTCTGGCCGATCCGGGCTTGCTTGGCGTGAATGCTGGAGCAAGCTTTGCGGTGGTGCTTGCCGTGGCGCTATTTAATATCCAGCAGCCCGCAGCCTTTGTTGGCTTTGCCTGCACGGGCGCCCTGCTCACCACCCTGCTGGTTTATTTTGTCGGCGTTTGGGGAGCGGGCAGGCTAGACCCTAGCCGCTTTATTCTGGCCGGAGTGGCGATTGGCGCGGTGATGCACGGTATTTCTTCGGGGCTGGTGCTATTTAACCCCATGGCATTTGATCGCCTTCGCTATTGGAACGCGGGCACGCTCGATGTGCGTAATCTCAATCTAGTACTCATGGTGTTGCCCGCCATCATCACCGGCAGCGTATTGGCACTGCTCTTAGCAAGGCCACTCAATGCGCTCAGCATGGGGGCAGAATTATCCGTGACGCTGGGTACGCGGCCATGGATCACGCAGGCATTCAGCATTTTGTCCATTACCCTGCTCACGGGTGCCACCACGGCCATTGCGGGGCCGATTGGTTTTGTTGGCCTGATGATTCCGCAAGTGGCGCGCTGGCTGGTGGGGCCAGATTTACGGCGCATCTTGCCGCTGAGCATTTTACTGGCCCCTATTTTATTACTCAGCGCCGATATGATTGGCCGCCTGCTGGTCGCTAGCGAGCTACGCGTATCGATTGTCACCGCCTTTGTGGGCGCACCGATGCTGATTTGGCTGGCCCGCAAGCAGGTGCGCACATGAATACCGCTCTTTCTAAGCATGACCAGAGTATTAAGCCAGCAATCGCTGCTAAATCAATATGGGCGCGGCGCTCTATCCTCATTGGCAAGCCAGATGGCGTCATCAACTTTCGGCTCAATTTTGCCGGACTACGCCTCGCCTTTATCCTTGCGCTGGCTTGCCTGTTGCTGGGGATGATGGCCTTAAAACTAGGTGCGTTATCGTTTTCAAACGCCGAAGTGTTTGCCGCGCTTAAAGGCGAAGGCAGTAGCCGCGCCATGATCGTCATCAACCAATGGCGGCTGCCTCGGGTATTGATGGCGCTGGTGATTGGCGCGGCGTTGGGGATGAGCGGGGCTATTTTTCAATCGCTGGTGCGCAACCCGCTAGGCAGCCCCGATGTAATTGGCTTTGGCACCGGCGCGCATACCGGCGCACTGATTACCATCATCCTTTTAAACGGCGGCTATCTGGAGATCGCCACCGGTGCCATTATTGGCGGGCTGCTGACGGCACTCTTGGTTTATTTGCTGGCTTGGCGACAAGGTATACACGGCTTTAGGCTAATTATTGTAGGGATTGCAGTCAGCGCCATGCTGGCTGCATTTAATACTTGGCTCAGCATTACCGGCAGCCTTGAAGCCGCCATGAGTGTGGCGCTGTGGGCGGCCGGATCGCTCAATGGCATGTCATGGGCCAAAGGCCTGCCTGCTGCGGCTTTTTGCCTCAGCTGTATGCTGCTGGCGTTACTACTTGGCCGCCGAATGCAGCTCTTAGAAATGGGCGACGATAGTGCCAGCGCGCTGGGAATCCCTGCCGAGCGCACCCGCCTGCAACTGATGGCGCTTGGCGTGGCCCTGATTGCCGCAGCCACGGCAGCGACTGGGCCGATTGCCTTTATTGCCCTTGTTGCACCGCAAATCGTTAAACGCATAGGCAGCAATAATGCGGCGTCGCTCTATCTTTCAGCCTTAATGGGCGCGCTATTGCTACTGCTGGCCGACTTAGCAGCACAACATTTATTCTTCCCCCAACAATTTCCGGTCGGCATCATTACGGTAAGTATTGGCGGGGTTTATCTGATCTGGCTCTTACTCTGTGAAGCAAAACGCATATGACAGCAAGGCTTAACCCCTCCCCTCCCGCCACCAGCCGCTTACAAGGTAAAAACCTACAGCTAGGCTACGGGCAGCGCGTGATTTGCGAGCAGCTTAATCTGCAAATCAGCGATGGCGCTTTTACCGTGATTATCGGCCCCAATGGCTGTGGCAAATCAACGCTGCTGCGCAGCCTGGCTCGGCTAATCAAACCATCCACAGGGCAAATCAGCCTTGATGGCAAAGATATCCACCGCTACCCCGCTAAATTTGTCGCCACACAGCTTGGGCTGCTACCGCAATCTTCCACCGCGCCCGAAGGCATTTGCGTGGCGGATTTAGTTGCCCGTGGCCGCTATCCGCATCAAAGCCTGCTGAAACAATGGAGCCAAAAGGACGAAGATGCCGTTGCCAGCGCCATGCACGCCACAGGCATCACTCCACTGGCTGAGCAAAATGTAGACGCACTATCCGGCGGGCAAAGGCAGCGTGTTTGGGTGGCGATGGCACTGGCCCAGCAAACATCCATTTTGCTGCTCGATGAGCCAACCACCTATCTGGATATTGCCCATCAGATCGAGCTGCTTGAGCTGTTTCGCACCCTGAATGAGCAGGGCCGCACCCTAGTGGCGGTCTTACACGATCTAAACCACGCCTGCCGCTACGCCAGCCAACTGATCGTGATGAAAGAAGGGCAAATTGTAGCCACAGGCACACCCCGCCAAATCATGACACCCGAGCTAGTAGAAAGCGTCTTTGGCCTGCCCTGCCTGATTATCGACGACCCAATCAGCCACACCCCGATGATTATCCCGAGGGGTAGGCCGCATTGGAGTTAGTCGTCAGCAAAACCCAAATCTTGCAACACGGAGGTCACAGAGGACACGGAGTGTCACGGAGAAAAACGGGGTTTGAATTATGCATGGTAACTTGGGCTAGCTTTAGCTGCTCATGGAAAGCTATTTTTCAGAGCAAAAGGAGCATTAAATTGAATATCATGCAAAACAAGCCATGCACAATATGTAAGATCAATAAGCCCTTATCTCATTATGGAGTAAAGACTGCCAACCCAGATGGACTACGAGTTTGGTGTATCCCGTGTACTTCTGAATACGACGCAGAGCGCAAGAAGAGAGGGAATGGGAAAGGTTTGGCTGCTGAAATGAGACATCGAAAACACCACAAAAAAAGTGCGTAGCCCTAAAAAGTTATCATATTAACTGCCCAAAGTGGCACGCTCGTCATCCCCGAATGGATTTATCGGGGATCCAGCAGAGCCACTGGATTCCCGACAAAAACACTCGGGAATGACGGTTTCACTCCGCAAACGCAAACTCCACCACTCGCCGCGCGCCGTGCATCAACATATCGTAGTGGTCATGGTCGGCAAGGCTTTGAAATTCGACAGCCACACCCGCCTGCTGTTGCAGGGTCTGTGCAAAGCGCTCTGCGTTTTGGACCATTTTTCTATCGGCCAGCTTTAAGCGAGTCGCTGTATCGATTTCGCCGCTAGGCCACTGCTCTTCCTTGCCGACGGTGATCATCACTTGGACTGCGCTCATCTCATCACCCAGCTGTTCTAGGCGCGGCGCTAATTGCTGCAGCGTGACATGATCGCCAAACCATAACGAAGGGCTGGCCGCCCAGTAGCGTTGAAAATGCTGCGGTGCGGTGCTTAAGGTATGCAGAGTAAATAGGCCACCGTAGGAAAATCCAAACAGGGTGTGGCGCTGCTCATCCAGCGTAAAGTAGTGCGCCAAATAGGGGCGCAGCTCCTCTTTCAAAAAAGCGAGAAAGGCTATCGCACCACCATGCTGGGGCGAGAATGCATCACCTGCGCCTGCCAGCTGTGGCGTGTAATCTAGCGCCCGCGCATTCACATCCATAGGCTCGCCACTGGCGTAGCCAATTGCTACAGTCAAACCCGCAGGCTGATCGCCAATCCGTGCTCGCCATGCTGGGCTTTCATGCTCGCTAACAGGCCGAGGGCGGGCGAACTCCATCAGCGGAAAACTCGCCAGCCCATCTAATGCCCAAAGCACCGGATAGCCTGTATCTCCAGCGGCCCTGTGCGGTAAACCCAGCAAAATACGATAACGCTGACCGGTATAAGCCGAATCTATTTCAAAACTACGGCTACGAGAAAGCTGAGCGCTTCCCCATGCAGCGGGCAAGGCTAGCTTTGGCATGGTTCCACCAGCGCTTGCCATTGCAAAACCAGCTCTGGATTTTTGACCATCAGCCCAAGATGATCCTCAACAATTGATTCAATGGCCGTCAGCTTATCGCTCGCATCTGCCTGACATTGCAGATGCAAAGTATCTTGCTCGCGGCGGATCTGGCAGATACCCATCGTGAACTCGATATGCGCTTTTTCGCTATCGAACTCGACCGGAATCTTCAGCGCAAAGTGCTTGCAGAGCTTATATAAAACCTTCTCTACATCTGACGTAGTGTGTTGTGTGTAGCTATTGAACATCCTATTTCCTCTTTAATTAAGTCCCTGACGCAAACCATGCTCAAGCCAGTGCGCCTATAAATTTCCAGCCAATACAAGGCCGCAATCACCGTTCATCCCAGCCAATCCATCACCGTAGGCTGACGATAAACACGGTGACTGGCTAAGGCCGCGAATTGCCCTTGGCCCACATCGATATCATATAAATGCCAGAATGTGCTTTGGCCCTCACAATGAGAGATGGCCCGCATACGCTGGCTTTGTCCAAGCGGCAGCACCACTTGCGACATGGGTAAATGCAAGCCGCGCCCGACGGCTTTAAGCACCGCTTCTTTACGCACCCACAGCCTTAAAGCTTGCTCGGCGCTTAAAGGCTGGCTCATCCGTCGCTGCTCGGCAGGGCTCCAGCAATCAACAAACCAACTAGGGTCGGTGTCCTGACTCTGTAGCTCAATATCAATGCCAATCGACATCTCACTTCGCGACTCGCTAATAGGTGAATCACTTTGCAAGGCGATCAGGGCCAGCGGGCCGCTATGGCTCAGCGAAAAAGCAGGGCCATGCGCTAAAAATGGCTTGCCCCAAGCATTATGCAAATACTGAATCTCGCTCGGCGAGCAAGCCAACTCACTGGCCAAAATAGCGCGCAAGGCGGTATGTGCTGCGGCATAGCGACGGGCATCTTGCGCCTTGCGTAAACTCTGCCAGCGCTGATGCTCCTGCTGATCCAAAGTCGCCAACCTTGGCGGATCAAGATGCGCCGGATCATCGAGTGCTACCCGCCAGATTTTTAGCACGCCTTCATCCGATTAAATCCCCAAGGTCGCCCCACCATCCACACACAGATTATGCATGGTGATATGGCGAGCGCTGGGTGAGAGTAAAAAAAGCACCGATGCAGCAATATCATCAGCATCTGCGATCCGCCCCAGTGGAATACCCGTGCGATAAGTAGGCAAGGAGCCAGCAATCACTTTTTGCACATCGCTTTCATCCTGCCAAAGCTGACGTTGCATCGCCGTATCAGTCGAGCCAGGCGAGACAATATTGCAGCGTATGCCGTATTCAGCCAGCTCCAGACCTAGGCACTTGGTAAAGTGGCCCACCGCCGCCTTAGACGCGGCATAGGCAGACATCTGTTGCCGAGGCACTTCGGCAGCATTAGATCCCACCGTCACAATCGTGCCGCTGCGGCGTGGAATCATGCGCCGTGCTACGGCTCTGGATAAATAAAAGGGGCCATGGGTATTCACGGCAAAAGTGTTCTCCCAATCTTCATCGCTCATCTCGCAAATAGCGCCCATGCGTAAAATACCTGCGGCATTCACCAAAATAGCGATCGGCCCCAGCTCGGCTTCAATCCGCTCAACCACCTCGTTAATCTGGCTGCTACTACGCATATCTACCGGATAAGCATGCACCGCCAAGCCTTCTGCCTGATAGTGCAAAGCCAAAGATTGCAAGCGCTCAGCCTGAATATCCAGCGCCGCAACAATCGCACCTTGGCGGCTTAAAGCCTGCACAACCGCAGCAGCAATACCCTGAGCGGCTCCGGTCACAATGGCTACTTTTCCACGATAGGGCTGATCTTGCATAAGCGCTTTTCCTTGTTTTTTGACGGGGCGAGCAGCCTGTCCAGCAGGCTGATAGAGGCTTTTTAGATCGTCCTACATAATATTTTAATACGAATAGTTATTGTTCGTATTAAAATATTAATGAGGCTGTAAGCGTTAGCGATGTGCTGCATTGCTCTACATCCATAGCGCCATCACAGCCCATCCCCCAAACCCAAGATAAGCGAGCCTTCCTTGAATACTAAACATGGCCTTCGGGCCTTTATGCTGATGACGGTGGCCCTGCTGACTGGCTGCGATTCCAGCCAGCAAGTAGCTAAAGCTGAAACTCAGGCGAGTGGCTGGCCGCGTACTTTCGACACACCCAAAGGCAAGCTGACCATCAAAGCACCGCCACAGCGGATAGTCTCGACCAGCGTCACACTCACCGGCACGCTGCTCACCATCAATGCCCCGCTGATAGGTACGGGAACGGGGCCGGTTAATATGGATATATCTGACGATCAGGGCTTTTTCAGCCAATGGGCCGCCGTCGCGAAACAACGCAAAGTGCAAGCGCTCTACCACCGCGAGCCTAGCGCCGAAGCCATTGCCACAGCGAATCCTGATCTGATTATTGTTTCAGCCACCGGTGGCGACTCTGCCCTCAGGCTTTATGATCAGCTCAGCCAGATTGCACCAACGATTGTGGTCAATTACGACGATAAAAGCTGGCAAGATATCGCCGTACAACTCGGTGCAATCACGGGCCACGAACAAGATGCCAATCAGGCCATCAGCGACTTTGCTGCCAAGCTGCTCGCAACCAAACAAAAACTACGCCTACCTCCGCAGCCCACCACCGCCATGGTGTATTACGAAGATAATTCGGGTGCCAATGTTTGGACGGCCAACTCTGGCCAAGGACGGCTCTTACTCGATCTAGGCTTCACGCTGGCCAAAGTCCCAGACTCGGTAAAAGGCAATACCAGCATGGGCTTACGCAAAGACATTATCCAGCTATCGGGTGAGAAATTTTCTGAAGGCCTGCAAGGCCAAACGATGCTGTTGTTTACTGCCGACGACACCATCGTACAAAAAATAAAAAGCAATAAATTCCTCGCCCAAAACCCAGCGATTGCCGCCAACCGTGTCTACGCCATGGGCATAGACACCTTTAGGATTGATTACTACAGCGCCAGCAATATGCTGAAACGGATTGAGCAACATTTTCAATAATTCGCCTGCCGTGCCAGCCCCAAAAAATGCCCTCAGAAGCCAACGCGCATCTGAGGGCATAGCTTTAGCAAGCTTTCAAACTTAAAACAGTCCTAACTAAGCCGTTTCTGATGCGGGTGAGCCGCTGCTTACTTGCTGTTTCGCCATTTTTTGAACAGGAGCCAATTGCCGTAAAGCGACAAAACTGGCTCCTAATACTCCCCCAACAATGACAACCAGCATACCCAGTGAGCAAACTGCCAGCGAAGGGATCAAGATACGAGCTAGCGCTCCCAAGCCCAAGGCTCCAAGAGAATCACCAACCACATCCTGTGCATTCCACAAGCTATTTACTCG
>JAPLQI010000107.1 GCA_026399755.1 Pseudomonadota bacterium | reverse complement strand
GGCTAAAGCGATCATTTACAGCCAACGGCGCTGGGCGGCGCTTGAACGCTACGCTCAAAGCGGCATCGCGCCAATCGACAACAATCCGGTCGAAAACAGCATTCGCCCGATTGCGATTGGCAAAAAGAACTGGCTATTTGCTGGGAGCGAACGGGCCGGCCAACGCGCCGCCGCGATTCAAACGCTGCTGGGCACCGCCAAACTCAACGACCTCGACTCAATGGCCTGGCTAACCGACACCCTAGAAAAGCTCCCCACTTGGCCGAACAGCCGCATCGATGAATTACTGCCGCTACGACTGCTAGCAGAAACTTAAGCGTCAAGGCGGTGGAGCGGCTGAGCCTTTACGCTTTCAGCGAAATAGTGTGGGTCAATCAACTCTCGGCAACTGGGTCAAAATCACGTTGGCCAGAGCACACTCAGCTTTTCGTTTGTCTGACCGTCGCTTATAGGCCGAGAGCAATTGCATATAAGCAGAGCACTAACGGGCCGCTTAGGCCGAGGTGTCGATGTCTAGTCTAGAAAATTGAAAGGCCGCTAACCATCTGGTTGCGGCCTTCAATATTTTTGATTTGTGCCAGTGCTGTTCGGCCAAAGTGGACGCTCAGCATTTTTGTGTTGTGACCATATCTGACATCTTACTTTTACATTAAGTTATAGTACGGGATGACAATAACCTATCAATAGACGGTTATTAGCAATAACTTATGACAAGACTATTTAGGCATTAGAATGACGAACCAACCCAAGTCAAATCAACTTACTTCAGAGAATGACAGGGATTTACTTGCTTTGCTTGATGCACTTAAACAGTTCGACAAGACTCACCGACTCGACAACCGCTTTAATTTCTTCGAGGCTGTCAATATGGTTCGTCAAGAGACCAAACACTCAAGGTTTCTGGCCTTCCTCTTAGATCCCAAAGGAGCACACGGGCTCGGACATCAGTTCCTCAGTCGCTTTCTATCTATGGTAGTGGCAGGGCATCCGTCCCCAGAATTGTCTCGGCTAAAAGTGGCAATTTCTGACCTTCGCGATGCTAAGGTATTTTGCGAACGTGATCACTTCGATATTACTGTTGAACTCCCAAGCCTAGGAGTTATTTTGGTTGTTGAGAATAAGATCGATGCCTCTGAGAGCGAGGAGCAACTTGCAGGGTACCGTGACAAGGCGGTTGCCCGATACAGTGCTTTAAAATTCCTAGGCTGTTTCCTAACTCGTGATGGTTATGCTGGCCAAGACGGCAGTTGGGGTGTAATGGGTTATGCGACGGTCGCAAGCGAACTACGAAGCGTCCTCGCTGACTGTCCGCTAGCTCAAGACGTTACAACGGCTATTGAGCACTACGTGCATTTAATAGAGAAGGAGATCGTAGTGACAGACGAATTAATCCAAGCTTGCAAACAGATTTACCTCAACCACAAAACTGCTATTGATCTTATTATCGAACACGGCGTTGAGTCCCCCATTAGTCAAGCTTTCAGCGATTTTTTCGAGGCCAACAACGGACTCACTGCGGAATCTATTCGAACCAATACAGCCTTCTTTATGTTTAATAACTGGAATACCAAAAATTGGCAGCTACAGGCTGTAAAAAAATATGGTTGGCGTTTTGATTGCCCAGTCATGCTCTGGTTTGACCTCTCTAAGCCAAAAAAGCTTGTTCTGCATTTAGAGGTTGGACCAGTTCAAGATAATGATAAGAACTTGCGTTCAGAGCTGGTTGAGTCGCTACGCAATGAACTGAATATCAAGGGGAGCTCAACAAGCACAACCTTCACTCGGATCGTCAAGTACAACGTTACCATTCCAGAAGATCCTACCCAGACCGAACTTTGCGATGCCATGAAGTCAGCCTTTGATCAGGCTTCTTTAGCGAACATCAATGACAAAGTAATAAGTGTAATGAATAAACTTACCAGGCAATCAGTTGGTAGTCATGGGTGACTGCTATGGCCGAACAGTCCTAGCGGAACGCAAAAATAATGATGGCCGCAACCGGATGGACTGCGGCCATTCTTTTTTCTGACCTTAGCATCGGCACATCGGCCTTAGCGGACATTTTGCTAGACTCGAAATTGTCTAGTAGATCCAGGGCGATTCAGGGTGAGCTTGTTGACCATCATCTCTGTTGGTTATAGCGTAAATTCAAAACGAGGTACGCAGTTTCGGCTATGGGCGACAGGCGTACTCCGTGAGCATCTTTCGCAAGGCTGGACACTGGATTGAGTACGATTTGACCGTAATTCGAAAAACGAAAGGCCGCAAACCATCAGGTTGCGGCCTTAATCATTTCAATGAGGTGCCAAAGCTGTTCGGCCTTAGCGGTCGCTCATGTCTTTTTGGGACGACATCAATCAACTTACTTTTGCGTCAGCTACGGTACAGGGTGACAATCAACTGTCAGCTGACGGTAGTCGGCCAATAGCAGTCCATGAGCAAATAACAAAAAGAACGTCAAAAGGAACTAAAAGCATGTTAAAGAATAGTCCGACATTTAATGGTTTATTATTGGTTTTTCTGCTATTTATTGCCGCAGTTGCAAAGTCAGGTGAATTGGAAAACAGTCAGCTATTTACTGCAATTCGAAACGAAAACCTTGCCGATATAAATGCAGCAATCAAAGCGGGAGCTGATATTAATGCACCAAATGTGTTTGGTTTCACCCCTTTGTCTTTTTCCAGTAACCCAGAAATATTGAAAAATTTAGTAAAGTCTGGGGCTAGGGTTAATTTTGTTATGAAGAGTGGAGATACCGCACTAATATCGGCAGCTTCATTTGGTTCAGAACATTCGGTTGCCGCACTTATTGAATTAGGAGAAAAAATTAATGCTATTGATAAAATTGGTAGAACACCAATTATGCGTGCATGCGATTCTGCCAAATTTGATTCAGTAATCTTCTTGGCCGAACATGGTGCAGACCTTAATGTTTCCATGAGCGATGGCAATACTGCTCTTATGATGTGTGTTGTTTCATCAGCAATTATTTTGAAGAACATTAGAGACAAAGAAGGTAATTTGCAGAAAAATCCTTTGTACGAAGAAAAAATGAATAAGGGTTTATCTGCCATTCAAGCTTTGGTTAAGAATGGGGCTAAAGTAGATACACATCGTAAAAACTTAATCGATGGAACTCAAACCATTACCCCACTTGGAGTAGCAATTAAATTAAATAAAGAAGAAATTGTTGCATATCTTCGTGAGCATGGTGCACTTGAAAAATAATTTGAAACCGTCAGCTTTGGGTCGATAGCGGCCTGTTTTACTCCACAATGTGCACGTTTGAGGTTGGATTGTTAATCTCACTGCATTAGAAGTTAATTGTAATCACAAAATCAGAGCTAATTTACTTATTAGTAGCTATTTTTAAATCTTCGACTGTTAGAGACCTGATATGAACAAACGAATAATAAATTTAATCGCCATGGCGTTTTCTATATCGATATCATCTGTTGCTGTAGCCGAAATAGACGCAAATACTGAACCAACACCAAATATTCCTAGCATTGCAATGAACATCTTCTCTCAGGAAGCAAAGATTCGTACTGAATTATTTGAATCCATTTCAAAACGGAATGACTTTAATTTAATTAACGGTCGGTGGGGCGGTGAGTTCAATAATGATCACCTTGCCCTCAAAGAGCAAGATGGAAGAACAGTACTTCTATTGGGCTTGAAATTAACCAGCCCTGAGGGGAATTTACAACTTGACCAAATGTCTATGGGCCCATTTGTTCAGTTATCACCATTATGGTTGTCCGCAGTAATTCAAAGTTTGAAATTAGACAAAAATCAATCTGAAGTGGCTAATAAGCTTGAACGTGCAAAAAATTCAAAAACCCTTGATACCATGCTACTACTGTTCGATAAAGTAAGTAACAATGTCAAATTTCTAAAAGTTCGTGTCCCAGAGTGACTATTTTTAAATATGGCTGCCCGATGAAATTTGAATTGATTACTCATCAAGCCCTATAACGTACATTTTTGCTCTGAAAGCTGATTTTTACATCATATTCAAGAACTTCCGCTTTGGATCGATAACAGGCGCTAGTCGGCCAAAAGCGGAAGCTCGAAGTTCAATAGTTATCGTATCAACGAGGAAAAAATGGAAAACGCCCCTCTTAAAACGTCATGGAGAAAAATTGAAGATTGGCTATTAGCTAATGCTCCTAAAATTCACTCTTCGTTAAATAAGCCTGCAGCAGTTGACTCAATTGATGAACTTAAAAAATTGATTGGGAGTGAGCTGCCGTTACAATTGATTGAACTTTACGAAATTCACAACGGCATTGAGTCAGAAGCCATTGCTAGTTTGGTTTATGGGATGAAATTTATTTCCATTGAAGACGCAATAAATTTAGTCAACAATATTGATGCTAATTCATCACCACTAAAGTATGCAGATTCACAAATTAAGGTAGGCTACACTTTACATAAAAAACGTTTCCCTATAGCGGATGACAATGGTACATGCATGCTGTGTATCGACCTTGACCCTTCCGAATTAGGGAAAATTGGACAAATAATATTCATTGATTACGATTGCAATGTTGCAATTAAACTCGCTGACTCATTGGAAGAGTTATTTCATAATTTTCAAGAAGACCTATACTCAGAGAAGTACTCGCTTTTAGCTGAGGCACTTGAGGATGACAATGAATGGCTGAATCCAATTAGAGAAATTGACCCAGTAAATTGGTTTAACTCTCCAACGTGGGAACATATAAAAGTATGATTAAAAATCGATGTAAAATAGAATATTAATGTTCTATCCATGAGGGCCTGCTCAGGGTCGATAACAGGCGGTAGTCGGCCAAGAGCAGCCTTTGAGTTGCAACGAGTTTGGCTTATCTAAGCTCCTACAGTACTTCCTATTGTGGACGCTGTAGCGTGTAGGTAGTTAAGATTAGTGACAATCACAATCCATAAAGCCATTGAACGCCATTACAATACGGAAGCAGCATCAATAGTTAAGCAGATTGATAAATTAAACATACGCCAGAGTAGGTGTATATTTCACGTTAGGACTCAGTAAAACATATGAAATTACGTATTGTTAGCGCTTGTTTGGCATTTGACCCTGAAACTGAACAACAAATTTTCGATGCAGAGAAAATAAAATCCATTGATGGGTACACATACATTGATGACGAAGAAGATGACTGCTTTGGTTTTTGGCTTATTGATGAAAATGACAATTCGCCAATTAAAAACATAGGGATTTCAGGTGGTTATCTTCACTTTTCGTTTAATGAAAAATTAAATAGACTGGAAGTTTTAGTTGAATACGAACTAAATAACGAGTTGAGCGAAGCGCAGATTGATTGCTTACTAGAGTACACAATAGGGCAATGCACAGATGGAATTGGTGAAAACTTTAGCCAACATAAATATAAAGAATTTGGAATGTTTTTGTCTTTAATCGAAGATAAAAGCTTAGCAGAAGTTCAATTAATCAAGTGCCCTTAAAATAGCTTGTTAGTGGTCCGCTCGCAAATCGATGTGTTCAGACTCGATTGAAAATCAAAAACAGACGCTAATTTTAGTGTCCGCTTTGGCCGAGGAGCAGACGCACAGCATAGGACACTGTGCGGCAGCTTCACTTTCGATACCTGCCACTCATGGCAAAGCTAGTTTAGTGTTGGCAGTGGGCAGTGTGCTGCCCCTCAAGTGCTGTATAAATTCAAATTAGAGGTTAACTTGGCATCATAATTTGCAATGATTAATCAGTCTCAAACTGCTTTTGCAACAGGAAGGTCTGTCCAGCGTGTAGTCCAATATGGCGATAAGGTTTTTTGCCGCATTTTCCAGCCCTGATTAAATCCCGCGCTGGCTACTCGAATTGAACCACGGCCCCACTGTCGATTAATGTCATCCATGACTTTGTTGAGTGCGGCGCGTTTTATAGGGTCAGCGGTTTGTAGGAATAAATGACCTTGCACGGCAGTTCGGGGTTGCAGGTCACACAGCATCACGCCTGCTTTAGCGTAGGTAAAACCAGTTCGGTAGATACGTTTGAGTACCCACAGCGCGGCGCGAGTCAGCAGTAGCGTATCGTCACTGGCTTGCGTGAGCGGAACGAGGATGTGCTGGCTGTATTGCGGGTCTTTGGATCGAAATGGATTGGTGCGGATAAACACGGCCAGGCTGCCTGCCACTGAACCTTGTTTACGCAGTTTTTCAGCGGCACGTGCAATGTAGGTGCTGATGGCTTCA
Organism: Pseudomonadota bacterium; assembly: GCA_026399755.1. Lineage (GTDB taxonomy): Bacteria > Pseudomonadota > Gammaproteobacteria > Burkholderiales > Chitinibacteraceae > Iodobacter. The sequence goes on along the minus strand of JAPLQI010000107.1, from coordinate 1,745 downwards.
CCCAATTCTTGTTCGGTGTAGATGCCTTGGCCAAAGCTGCGAGAACAAAGGATTTGCTGTTTATCGGGTGTCGATTCTTCCAGTTCAATACTGGGTATGCCGCGTAGCTCATGCACTGTGCGTTGCACGACGATGCTATAGCGTTTTCGAATTTGCTCAGCGTTCGCTGCACGCAAAGCCGCAATGGTATGTATACCTTCCTGCGCCAACCTTGCTGATATTTTGCGACCAATCCCCCAGACTTCACTTGCATCTAGGGATTGCATTTGCTCAGTTTGTTGGCTTTCACTGAGTTTCTGCCATTCGCACACGCCATCAAATGGTGCTTGTTTCTTGGCGATGTGATTGGCGAGTTTAGCGAGGGTTTTGGTTGGTGCAATCCCAACACAGACGGGTAAACCAGTCCATTGCAATACAGTACGGCGGATATCCTGCGCCAACTCGGTATGGTCTTGCGGTAAACCATCAAAACTCAAAAAGCATTCGTCGATGCTGTAAATTTCTTGGATTGGGCTAAAGCGGCTCAGTATCGTCATCACCCGATGGCTCATATCTGCATACAGCGCGTAATTGCTACTGCGCGCGATAATGCCTTCTTGCTGGGCAAAATCACGCAACTGATGCCAGGGCGCTCCCATCTTAATGCCCAATGCTTTCACTTCGGCACTTCGCGCCACCACACAACCATCATTATTTGATAACACCACCACAGGTTTGCCAATCAACTTAGGTTCAAACACCCGTTGGCAGGACACGTAGAAATTGTTCACATCGACCAAAGCAATCATCGCGGCTTCACTATCCATGCCGTAACCACGCCCCAAATTGACAATTCTTGTTCATCGCCAATGACGATGGGGGGATAGGCCGGATTCTCTGCAATCAACGCTAAACGTTTGTTCCTGCAATACAGCCGCTTCACAGTAAAGTCATTATCAATCACCGCCACGACAATATCGCCATGCTTGGCGCTCAAGGCACGGTCAACAATCAGCGTTGCGCCATCAGGAATCGAGTGCTCTGCAATTGGGCTGACCATGCTGTCGCCTGAAACAGTAAAATAAAAAGTTGCTTCGGCATGCTGAACATAGCGCAAATTTAAATCAACACGCTCTTCCGCCCAGTCTTCAGCAGGGGATGGAAAGCCTGCTGAAACAGACACGCCCATAAGGGGGATCAGCATTATGGGCGGCTCAAGCATAGCCGGAATCGGAGGGTGCAAATGTAGTGACATCGGATTATCCTGAAACCATCTGAATCAGAATATTATAGAACGAACGTTCTCTTTTATGTGCGTAAACTACATTCCAATTCCTAAACGGCTGGTGCTCAGCCATTTTGCTGCTGCTGAACCGCAAGCCGACTGGCCTGATGAAGTCTGGCAGGACTACGCTGCACCGATGATTGTGCATGGTCGGCAAGGGCGACAAGCAGTGGTGGCAAACTATGGCTTCTTGCCCAAAGCAAAACTACCCCAAGGTGCACGCTACAGCACGATGAACGCCCGTGCAGAAACGATCGGCCAACTCAAAAGTTACCAAGCCGCATGGCAACGAAGCCAACTATGCCTTGTTCCGATGATGGGATTTTTTGAACCGTGTTACGTAAAGGCTCAGCCGCTCCACCGCCTTGACGCTTAAGTTTCTGCTAGCAGTCGTAGCGGCAGTAATTCATCGATACGGCTGTTCGGCCAAGTGGGGAGCTTTTCTAGGGTGTCGGTTAGCCAGGCCATCGGGTCGAGGTCG
>JAPLQI010000017.1 GCA_026399755.1 Pseudomonadota bacterium | reverse complement strand
CTAAAACTGGCACTGAATGAGCTATGCAAAGCAGTGATTTACTTCGACCCTCATGCAAAAAAAGATCGCCCCAAACACCCTAAGCCGCATGATTTTACAGCCTATAAATCAGGGGTTTGAGCTTAAGATGATAGGATTGGGTGCGCCCCCACGCTTCCTGCGTAAACGGACATGAAGCGCTTGTGCGCCAACGTTTAATTCACGCTGTATTCCTTAGTTTATTTTGGCAGTTTAAATAATCAAAGCCAGGAAGGGGCTTGCATTGGATCGCCGCGGCTGATTTTAAATTCCCCCACGCCACCAATTTTGCAGCTATTTGCCTATGTTGCCTGCCTTTGGATGAAAGCTTTAGTCCGGCTGGGCGAGATGGCGCAGGAGATTATGGATGAAGCGGCTGGCGTTTAATCCACGGGATGCGTGGCGGCGGCAGAAAACCTTGCCTCGCGCGCATCCAGCTCTTTGCCAGATGACTGAGTAAGCAGGCCGTATAGCTCTGGTCTGCGGCCACGTATCCAGCGCTGGCCTGTGCTCATATTGACGAGGTTTAAATCCAGCACTGCGGCCACCATGGCGTCCTGGGCTAGCCAAGTTTCATTAATAATACGGCCATAGGGATCAATAATCATGGCGTTGCCTGTGCGGATTTCTTCCTCATCTTGCCCCACGCCATTGCTGAAAATAATAAATAGGCCGTTATCGTGCGCTCTGGCGGGCAGCCAGCGCAGCAACCATTCTCTGCCATTAGGGCCTTTGAATTCGGCTTCAATGGCTACCGGATTAATGTGGCGCTGCTGCCATTTTTCTTTGGCTATGGGTTTCATGCCATGCGGGCTGCGCGAATTTGTGCCACCGGTCTGATGCGGGGCAAGCAGCAGGCTGGCCCCAAGCAACGCGCAGGCCCGCACGTTCTCAACTAAGTTGTTATCCCAGCAAATCAGGATGGCAATGCGTATTCCCCATGGGGTATCAAATACGGTGAATTGATTGCCGCTGTGTATACATTCGTGCTCAAAAGCATGTAGCTTGCGGTGGCAATGTTGTGTGCCATCGGGCATGCAGAGCACGTAGCTATTATAAAAATGCCCATCCTCCCCAAGCTCTATCAGCCCCGCGCCAATGGCGATTTGATATTGCTGCGCCAGTTTTGTTACTGCGGTGATTGAAGGACCATTTAGCGGCTCGGCTAAGCCCGCCACGCCTTCACGGCTCAGCCGGGTGACATGCCAATAGCCGGTGATGCACATTTCAGGAAAAGCGAGCAACTGCACACCCTGGCTGGCGGCTTGGGCGGCAAAATCGGCAATGCGGCTTAGGTTATAAGCCTTATCACCCGCACGATGCTGAAATTGAACAGAGGCAACATTTAAAGTGGTATTGGGCATGGTGGGCTGCGCCTTGGTGTGAATGAATAAAGCGATTTAACCGCGGTCTATTTCATGCGTAAAATGAAATTTATGCTTATCATTGATAGAAAAATAGAATGGATATCAAATTACTGCGCCCCTTTATTACCTTGGCAGGGCTGGGGCATTTTGGCCGTGCCGCAGATGTGCTCTGTGTGACGCAGCCAACCCTGAGTAAACAAATTGCAAATTTAGAAGCCGAGCTTGGCGCCAGATTATTTGAACGTGGCCGCCATGGCGCAGAGCTAACTGCGTTTGGAGCGCTGTTTTTGCCTGATGCCCAGCGATTAACTCAGGATGCGGATCAAGTGTTGCTGCGGGCCAGAGAAGCCAGCCGGGGAGAGCGCGGGCGGCTGCGCATTGGCTTTGGCCTGTCTGCGCTCGAATTTGCCCCGCAAGCGATTGCGGCGTTTAGCCAGCGCTACCCTGATGTGGCAATTACGCTTAATGATTACTCCTCAGCAGAGCAGACGCAGCGCATTCTGGCTGGCGAACTAGAGTTGGGTTTTATTCGCTTGCCCTGCGATGCCGCTTTAGCCACGCTGCCACTTTTTGAAGAGCAATTAGCCTTGGCGGTCCCTGCTGCGAGCAAATGGCAAGCTGTGCCGGATCAGCTGGCTGATTTAAACACGCTGGGTTTTATTGCACTCACTGCCACTCGCGGGCGGGGCCTCGCGGCGCACATTCAGCAGTGGTGCAATGCGCAGCAATTTAACCCACGCATCACCCAATACAGCGAAGATATACAAACTATTCTGGCGATTGTGGCTGCGGGTTTAGGCATGGCTCTATTGCCTTATCGGGCCGGGCTGTTGCTGCCGCAGAATGTGCGGCTGCTACCCTTTAATGAGCCCGCGGCACACTGGCAAGTGGGCTTAGCCTGGCAAGCCGGGCGGGAAGACCCCGTTGTGAAGGGCTTTGTTGACCTGCTTGCCAAGCCTTGAGCGGCTTATTTACGCGGCATCATCAGCCAGAGGCCACAGAGGCTTAGACCCATGCCCAGCACGCGGGTGATTGAAAATGACTCGCGGAAAAACCACAGGCCTATGGGCAGCAGTAGCAGTGTGCTGGCGGCATTGGTCATCAGGGAGGACATGCCTAAATGGCCACCTGCCCGGTAGAGCAATAAAAATCCCAGCTCAATGCCCAGAATACCCAGCGCCACGCCTCCGACGCTCCAGTTCAATACCTGCACACTGCGGCTGCCGCCATAGTAGTAAATACCGGGCAAACATAATAAAAGCGCAATGCCATAGCTGATCGATAAAGATAAAAAAGGGTTGATTTCATTCGGCACAAACTTAATTGAGAGGTGATAAATCACCGATCCGGCAACTGCCAGCAAAACTGCTAAAACATACATTTTTTTACTCCAGCTATATTGGGTTTGCTTAGACTAGCTGAAGCGTTAGTTAATAAGTAGACTGCAATAAACCATAGTGGCTATAAAAATTTATTATGACTAATGATCTAGATACCGCCTTGCTGCGCTCTTTTGTGAGTGTGGTGCGTAGCGGCAGCATCAACCGAGCGGCTATTTTGCAAGGTAAAACACAGCCTGCGCTCAGCCAGCAAATTCAGCGCTTAGAGCAGCAGCTTGGCCAAACTTTATTGCTGCGCTCGCCCAGAGGCATACGTTTAAGCCCAGAAGGTGAGGCCCTCTTGCCCTATGCCGAGCGTATTTTAAGTTTAACGGATCAGCTTAGCCTGAAGCCTGTATTGCCAGGCGAGCAGCAACGCAGTATTGGTTTGGTAGAAGATTTTGTCAGCGGACACCTTACCCGTGTGCTGGCCGATTTTGCCTGTGCGCATCCCCGTTTGCGCTTGCGGGTGGATGTGGCCGATAAACAAACGCTGTTTGCCGCTTTTGAGCGCAAAGAGCTGGATGTGTTGGTGAGTATGCCGCTTGCCGCAGCCACAACGCCTGATCAGGCGCTAAGTCTGCCCCTCAACTGGTTTGCTGCTCATGGATTTGATTTACAAGGGCCGTCTTTGCCGCTTGTTATTTTTAGCCAGCCTTGCACATGGCGTGATCGCATTTTAGACACGCTGAATCGTGCCAATCGGCCTTGGCATATTGTTTTTGAAAGTAGCAGCTTGGCAGCATTACAGGCGGCGGCAGAAGCAGGCTTGGGTGTGACAGCCCTATTGGCGGACACCCCGCCACAGCATAGCCAGCTGATCACGGAACTCCCCCCATTGCCTGACGTCATCATTGCGGTTTACCGCCAGCAGGGCGATACAGACCCCATAAATCAACAATTAGCGGGTTTGTTTTTACGGGAATTGCAGAGGGGCTGAGTTTTTGAATTGAAGTGGTTTAGTCGCGCTCAATCCCCTCGTTTTTCCTTTGCTGCAGTAAAAATGCCGGATCAAAAGACACTTTATGAAACGTGGGTGTGTGCTGATCCAACACTCGCCAAACTGGGGTGACGATTTCTAGGCCTTGATTAAAGGCTTCAAAAGCCGCTTCGGCCACGATGCGCAGTTGAAATCCCATGGTGACCGGACAAGTGACTTCGTCATTAAATTGTGCGGCCAAGTTTTTGCGTAATGTTGGGATATCCATACTGCCGCCGTATGGAATGGCGCTGATTGCGGCGTCGACAATTTGGGGCGAGGGCAGCAAGATGATTTGCCCTGCTTTCATCCCCGATATATTGATGGCCAGCTTTTTGATTTCGTGGGGTTTGGCTAAGTCCCGTTTTTCTAGCCATGATTTTTTCATGATTAGCGCAGCGGTAAATAGATGTCGGTCAGTAGCTCATTCGGGGCCGTATCGCGGGGATTATTGCGATACTCCTCAAAGACGGGAGTATCGGCCAATTCTTCTCCTGATGCGCTTAACCATTCTCCGTAAAGCCATTGATATACCGCTTTCATATCCGAATAAGGGCCTTTGTAGGAGAGCACCGCGTATTTGCCTCTGCTTATTTCTTCGCTCATAAAGGGCGTAGATTGCGCGCTGCCGAGGGGAACGCTGATGCAGGCTTTTGAGCGTAGTTTTTCTTCGGCCACAAAGCAGGGATCATCAAGGAAAATACCAATCCAGCGTGTATCTGCGTTAAAGAGCTGCCGTGCATTGGCATTGCTGGCAATAAGATCAAATGCCTGATTAATCCCCATATAGGAGCCGGTGTGTGCAACGCTTAATAGCGGGATGGCCGGAATGTTTTTAATTTCAATAGGGTACATTTCTTTATTCCTTATTAATGGGGTGGTCGGAGAAAAAGGGCTCCCTTCTTTACGATAACGAGCTGGTGGTAGACCATAAGCCGCAGCAAAAATCCGCGTAAAGGATTGCACATTGGGATAGCCCGATTGCTTGGCGATTTTTGTAATGGGCAGATCGCCACGTATTAACAAAGTAGCCGCGCCTTGCAGGCGTAAACGCTTCACCGTTGCCACCACACTTTCGCCATACACGGCCAAATAAACCCGGTGCCAGTGATAGGGCGACATGTAGGCGATATCTGCCAATTTATTTAAATCTAAATCTTCATCCAAATGCGTATGCAAATAACTAATTACACGCTGCAGGCGGATCTCAATACTGGCTTGGCTGGGGGTGTTTTGCATCGCTGTTTTGCTTTGTTCGTATGAGCAGAACAATAGCATGGGGAGATTTGACAAATCTTGCGGAGTTGATTGAGTTGGGCGTATTCAACCCGAAGAGGTAATACGCTAGATGTGAGGGAGATTCATACGGCGCAATGGCGATTGCGCCGTATGAATGGGGTATGACTACTGTTTAATTCACGCTGTATTCCTTAATATCCTTTGGCAATTTAAATAGCCACAGTCGTGAAGGGGCTTGCGTTGGATCGCCTCGACTGATATTTAATTTCACCGCATCGGCCGCGACTGCCACATCATCAATTTTGCAGCCGGTAAGCTTACCGTCGGTGATTTTGCAATCGGTGGCGGTTTTGCCTTTGGCGTCTTGCAGGCTGGCTTTAATGTCAAAGTCATTGTCATTCACGATGGCAATGGTTCTGCCGTCGATCATGGTTAAGCCTTCTGATTTCTCTGCTAAATAGCCAAAGCCGCCACTGAGCGCGTCGTAATCAAAGAGCTTAGTGCGTTTCACCATTTGGATATTGGCCAAATCCGCTGCCGCGCCAAATTCCAGATCCCTCTTATCGCTCAGCGTTTTGCCGCTTAGATCTGTGGCGCTGCTGATATCGATCAGATAAATACTGCGATGCATCAGGCCATCTTTTTGAATGCCTTGTTCGATCAGCAAGAAGCGAGTATCGGAAATCGCCAGTAGATCGCCAATTTTCAGCTCTTTGCTTTTTGAATAGTTGGCGTCAATCGGGTAGGCAAACATGCGGGTGGCCTTGGTGGCTGGGTCGTATTCGGCGATCCGCGTAAACAGCGCCTTAGTCGATTTATTATTTTTGCTATCGCTGATTTCTAAATTGCTTTGTATTGCGGCGTAGATTTTGCCGCTGGTGGGAGCAATGGCGATGCCTTCAAAACCACGATTTGCCTGGCGATTGGCAAGCACTGCCGGTAGGCCTGCGCCCGGATAGAGTTTTTCGGCAATCTTGCCGGTTTTAACATCAATGCGGATCAGGAAGGGGCCGTATTCATCGCAAATCCACAAATCACCATTTTTATCGACCACGATGCCTTCAGGATCGATGCCGTTTTTATCGGTGGCGAGGGTTTGCAGGGTTTCGGAGAGTGGTGCTTCTTTGCTGGAGCCGACTTCATTGGCGGCCGTTGGGCGGCCCGTGGTTTTGCTGCCGTCGGCATTTAAAATATCAGTCACTGAAACAAGGCTAGCTACGCCGTCTTTTAAGCGCATTACGCCAAATTTAGGCGTGAAATCAGGGGCGGGGAAGATTTTGCTGGCGCTGCCATCGGCCAGATTAGGCGAATCGGCATTAGGGCCGCGATCGCTCAATACATAAAACTCAATTGCGCCATCTTTGGTTTTTTCTTTAAAGGCCAGCGCCGAGCCCATGCTAAATGGAAATCCATTGGGGAAAGTGGCTTTCAGGCCCGCTAATGTGCCCGGATAGGCCACATTAAATTTGGGATCGACCACAACTTGATGCTTGGTGACGCTGATGTCGCCAATCTTGCTGGTATTGTCTTTGCCAAATTGGCTGGCGAGTGTGGATTCAAAATGCTCGCTGGCTAAATTGCGATCACGCACTTTTAAGCCAAGTTTGGCGAGCTCTGTGCCAAAGTCCTTACCACTTGCGGCTAATTTGATGCTGGATTCTGTTAATGTTTTTAATAAATCGCGCTGGGCCGCTTCAAGCTTAATCCCATTACTTGGATCGCCATCGCTATCCAGTGTTTGCAGTAATTGCGCGACATTAATGGCTTTATCATTAAAGCCACCACTTAAATCAGCAGGGGATAATTTAGCTGTGGCAATGGCTTTACCTAATACTACGCCGCCAATTTTAAAGGTGATTTCGTCCCCCACCTGATATAAATAAAAGCCATCGGCCTTGGTGTATTGCACGCTTGGATTACTGGTGGTGCTGTATTCCAAGCCTTCTACTGCTGAGTCTTGAAATACACCGGTGATGATAAAGGGTTTATTGTTTGTGCTGGTGGTGGTTTCGGTATTGTCACTATTACAAGCAGCTAATAGTGAGGCAAGCGCAATACTAAGCGCAATTGTGCTGCGTTTCATATGAATAACCCCAAGTTAAAATTAAATGAATAGTGCCATTTGAATATGACAAAGGGGTTAAAGTTGGGGTGTAAGCTAATGCATTGATTGAATTAGTTTTACCCTTTGCAGGGGGATTAATCAACCCTATCAACTTAGCAATAAGCCATGGCATGCCACGCAATGACAAGCATTGAATTATCGTAGGGCGGGTGAAACCCGCGTATTTTTTTGCATCGCTCGCGGGTTTCTCCCGCCCTACAAAAAGCATTTCCTTAAGTTGATAGGATTGGGGTATTAATCTTTATGAAAATATATTTAATTATTAAATAAGCGCAATAAAAAAACGCCATGCAATCCTGCATGGCGTTGTATTTTTTTATCACAATTCTTAATGCTTTGATGCGCCTTCTGCACCTACCCCTGTCATAGAGCGGATAAATTGTGGCAGGAATGCGGCACGCTCAGAATCCGCTTGAGCGCTCTTATCGGTGATAGAGAAAATCCACGTCATCAGAAACGCTAAAGTCATTGAGAAAATAGCTGGGTTTTTATAAGGGAATAATTCGCTGCCCTTGGCATTGCCCAGTGTATCTACCCAAACGGCTGGCCCAAGAATAATCAACACCACCGCGCAGATTAGCCCTGAGTAGCCGCCAATCACCGCACCGCGAGTGGTTAAGCCTTTCCAGAACATCGATAAAAATAGCACTGGGAAGTTGGCCGATGCAGCGATAGAGAAAGCTAAGCCCACCATAAAGGCGATGTTTTGCTTCTCGAACATAATGCCTAGCAAGATGGCGACTACACCTAAGGCCACGGTTGCGTATTTAGATACGCGGATTTCTGTGGCTTCGTCCACACGGCCTTTACGCCAAACGCTGGCATACAGATCATGCGAAACGGCGGATGCGCCGGATAAAGTCAATCCAGAAACCACGGCTAAAATGGTGGCAAAGGCAACGGCTGAAATAAAGCCAAGGAATAAATCGCCACCGACGGCGTGTGAAAGGTGAATCGCCGCCATATTAGAGCCGCCCAGCAATTTGCCTGCGGCGTCTTTATACGATGGGTCGGTGGAGACCAGCATGATCGCGCCAAAGCCGATAATGAAAGTCAGAATGTAGAAGTAACCAATAAACCCTGTGGCCACAAACACTGATTTACGCGCAGCTTGAGCATCTTTTACGGTAAAGAAGCGCATCAGAATATGTGGCAAGCCCGCTGTACCAAACATCAGTGCCAAGCCTAGAGAAATCGCATCAATCGGGTTAGAAACCAAGCCACCAGGGGCCATGATGTTTTTAGCGGCTTTCACTGCGGCTTTGGCGGCATCCGATGCTTTTTCGACTAGCGTCGCCGCATCAGGCGCGTTGCTGGCAACGGCTTGTGCTGCAACTTCGGAGGCGGCCGAGGCTTTGATGGCTAAGAGCTGTGCACCTGCTTGTTTAACCTGTACGGCTTGGGCAAACATGCCTTCCACATTGAAGTTCACATGTTTAAGCACCATAAAGGCCATAAAGCTAGCACCAGACAGCAGTAGCACGGCTTTAATGATCTGCACCCATGTAGTGGCCAACATGCCACCAAAAATCACGTAAATCACCATCAGCACACCGACCAACAACACGGCGGTGTTGTAGTTCATACCAAATAGCAGTTGGATCAATTTACCAGCACCTACCATTTGGGCGATCAGATACAGCGCTACCACAACCAAGGTGCCCGTTGCAGCAAAGGTGCGCACTGGGCCTTGTTGCAAGCGGTAAGATGCCACATCGGCAAAAGTGTATTTACCGAGGTTACGCAGACGCTCTGCCACCAAGAAGGTAATCACTGGCCAGCCTACCAAGAAGCCTAGCGAGTAAATCAGGCCATCGTAGCCGGTATCAAATACCAGCGCGGAAATCCCAAGAAAGGATGCCGCCGACATATAGTCGCCTGCAATGGCTAAGCCATTTTGAAAGCCAGTAATGCCGCCGCCAGCAGAGTAAAAATCTTTCGCAGAGCGGGTTTTACGTGCCGCCCAGTAAGTCACCCCAAGGGTAAAGGCGACAAATAGAAAAAACATAATGATGGCGTGCCAGTTCATCGCTTGCTTGGTGACTGGGCCATCGATGGTGCCAGATGCCCATGTCGGCAAGCTGGCAAGCGCCATCAGCGCGCCGCAGCCTAGCTGCTTGTGCAATTTATGCATCATTGCTTTGCTTCCTCGATAATTTCACGGGTCAACTGGTCGAACTCAGTCGCACGGCGTACATAAATGCCGGTGAGCACGAAGGCCGACAAAATCACCAAGATGCCAATGGGAATGCCAATGGTGGTGACACTGCCTGCTGAGAGTGGGATCCCCAATGTTTTGGGGGAAAATGCGATGACGAGAATAAAGCCGTAGTAAATCACCAGCATCACTGATGATAAAAGCCAAGAGAGGCTGGTTTTCTTCTGGACCAGTTCGGCAAACTTAGGGTTTTGCTGAATACGGTCGATGATAGGTTCATTCATGCTTAGACTCCTCCTTTGATACAAGGTGGATCCCGGAAGGGACAACCGATCTGTAATGTAACGACAGCGATCTTTTCATGCTAATTGCAATTTTTGATGCACAAAATCAGCAAAGCTGATGTTGCATTGCACTGGGCTTACTTTTAGAGATGAACTTGTCGCGGGAAGGACTACAGTTTATTACTGTGAATAAGCTGACAGTGGGCGTATTTTTGAGCATACTTTCGATATGGAAATCTACCAACTTCGCACTTTTATTGCCGTTGCACAGCAGGGGCATCTAACTCAGGCGGCAGAATTATTACATCTGTCTCAGCCTGCCGTAACCGCGCAAATAAAGGCCTTAGAAGAAGAATTTGGCGTGCCCTTGTTTGAACGCTTCCCCGGCGGTGTGCAGCTAACAGAGGCTGGAAAGCTATTGCAGCCGGATGCAGAAAACATTTTAGCGTTGGCGCGTGGCATGCAAAATCGCGCCAAAGCACTGGCAGGTGAGCCTAGAGGAAAAGTCAAAATTGGTACGATAGGCGTGCCTGCAAGGCTGCGTTTGGGCTCTTGGTTGGCGCATTTGCGGGAAAAGTATCCGCTCATTTCGGCACAAACGACTCACGGTATTTCGGTGAGTGTGCTAAATGATGTACGCAAAAAAGTGCTGGACGGTGGTTTTTATCTGGGCCGCAACCCCTATCAAAACGTGACCACTTTGCAACTGATCGAAATTGGTTTCTGTGTGGCCTTGCCACCAGCGCTGGCAGCCGAGCTGGCTAATGCCGATTGGAAAACACTGGGTAAAGCGCCTTGGCTAGGCCTATCGCAATTTACTAGCCTTGCAGAAATCACTTTGGAATTGTGGCGCAGTCAGAATATTGCGCCAAAAATTGTCGGTGAATTTGATGAAGAAGCAACCTTGGTGGAGCTGGTTAAAGCGGGGATGGGGGTGGCGATTCTGGCCGAGCGAACAGCGAAGCGCTTTGCTGCCGATGGATCAATTGCCTTGTGGCGCGGCGGCGAGATTGCGGTGCGAGTGCCATTGCAGTTTATTTATTCCGCAGATAGAGAGCAGGATCCTTTAATTGCCATGCTTAAAAGCTCGCTAAAAACAGAGTGGGATTTGCCCTAGTTGTTTCTTGATAAAAAAAGCCAAACTAAGTTTGGCTTTTTTGATGCACTAGAAATACAAAAACCCCACCAAGGGCAGGGTTCGAGTATGAAGGTCACCGTACAGCCACTGAATTACTTCAGCTTGGTTTCCTTGTAGATCACGTGTTTACGAACCACGGGATCGTACTTCTTGATTTCTAGCTTTGTTGGCATTGTGCGCTTGTTCTTGGTCGTTGTGTAAAAGTGACCAGTACCTGCGCTGGATTCCAGCTTGATTTTTTCACGCATGATTTCTTACCTCAGCCTCAAACTTCGCCACGAGCGCGGAGATCCGCGAGGACGACTTCGATGCCTAGTTTATCGATAGTACGGAGTGCTGCGTTAGATACACGCAGACGAACGAAGCGGTTTTCGCTTTCTACCCAGAAACGACGGCTGTGCAGATTTGGAAGAAAACGACGCTTGGTTCTGTTATTGGCGTGGGAAACATTGTTCCCTGTCACTGGGCGCTTGCCGGTGACTACACATACTCGTGCCATGGTGGGTAATTCCCTGACTTCTGAGAAAAACCGGATTTATAGCATAGATCCACCGCTTGTTTCAAGAGCTATATCACTTAGGCACTAAGTAATTGTATTTTTTTTCTAAGGTGCTTGAGCCGCTAGCGCTAGGCTTTACGGGGCTTGGGCGTGATATAAGTGCTTGTTTTTTTAGTTAATAAATTGAAGGTAAAAAAGTGTGTTTGCTTGCCGTCTATTACGGGCTAAAAATGGACGTTGTGGGGATTTTAGGTTTGGGGGGAGTGTCTTAAAATCACCGTATCGGGGAAAGCTCCCCCATAAGAAACAGTGCTTTGTGTTTTATGGGGGAGCTAGCAGCCGACTGATGATCTGCCCAGGGCTTTTCTATGTGATCGCTTTATTCGCTTGCAGGGGCTAGCACAGTGCGATTGCCGTTGGTTTCCATCCCGCTGACTAGGCCTGAGGCTTCCATCTGCTCAATGAGCCTTGCAGCGCGGTTATAGCCGATGCGTAGTTGGCGTTGTACGGATGAGATAGAGGCTCGGCGGCTTTTAAGTACAAAGGCGACCGCTTCATCGTAAAGTGGATCGCTTTCATTATTCGCCTCGCCATTGCCCCCGCCCGCGGCGGCCTCGGCTTCAAAGCCACCATTCAAAATACCGTCGATATAGTTGGGCTCGCCTTGTTGCTTGAGGTTTTCAACCACCTGGTGCACTTCGTTATCGTCCACAAAGGCACCATGCACGCGCAGTGGATAGCCGCTGCCCGGTGGCAGAAACAACATATCCCCTTGGCCCAGCAAGGCCTCTGCGCCCATTTGATCAAGAATGGTGCGGCTATCGATTTTGCTCGATACCTGAAATGCTAAACGTGTTGGGATATTGGCCTTGATCAGGCCGGTAATCACGTCCACAGATGGGCGTTGGGTCGCCAGAATCAAATGAATGCCAGCAGCACGGGCTTTTTGCGCAAGACGTGCGATCAGCTCTTCAATCTTTTTGCCCGCTACCATGATGAGGTCGGCGAACTCATCGACAACCACCACAATAAAGGGCAGATGCTCAAGGCGCTCAGGCTCGTCCGGAGTCAGAGAAAAAGGATTGGTAAGCGGTTTGCCGGCTTTTTCTGCTTCGCGTAATTTTTGGTTAAAGCCCGCTAGATTACGCACACCAAAGGTGCTCATCAGGCGGTAGCGTTTTTCCATTTCTGCCACACACCAGTTCAGCGCATTGGCGGCCAGCTTCATGTCGGTGACCACTGGGGCCAGTAAGTGCGGAATACCTTCGTAGACGGACAACTCAAGCATTTTTGGGTCGATCATAATAAAGCGCACTTCATCGGCTGTGGCCTTGTAGACCAAGCTTAAAATCATCGCGTTCACACCTACCGATTTACCCGAGCCGGTGGTCCCTGCCACCAGCATATGCGGTGCTTTGCCCAGATCGGTAACGATGGGCTTGCCGGTAATATCTTTGCCCAGCGCAATGGTGAGTTTGCTGCCCATTGCGTGATAAGGCTCGGAGGATAAAATTTCGGATAGGCGAATAATTTGGCGCGTTGGGTTGGGTAGCTCAAGCCCCATGCAGGTTTTGTCTGGGATGGTTTCGACAACTCGAATTGACACAAGGCCAAGTGCACGGGATAGATCTTTCATCAGGTTCACAATCTGCGAGCCTTTTACACCGACAGCAGGCTCAATCTCGTAGCGAGTAATTACCGGGCCTGGGTAGGCAGCGATGACTTTGACTTCCACATTAAAGTCGGCCAGTTTTTTCTCGATCAGCCTAGAGGTGAATTCCAGCGTTTCCTTGCTGATGGTTTCTTTAGCGGGTGGCGCGGGCGTGAGGAGCTTGATCGGCGGTAAGGCTTGGTTGCTAGCAATCACAGGTAAGTCTTCGGCAGTAAACAGCGGAACTTGTGCTGCTTTTTGCTGTTCTTCCTGCGCTTTCTTGCTGAGCTTAGCTGCAATAGTAGGGGGTTCGGTATGCGCGGCTTCTATGCGAACAGGAGGCTTCTCATCGAAGCGTTTTTTCTCTGAGGTGACTTTCTCGCTGCGCATTACCGTGGCTTCACGGCCAATTTTTCTATCTTGGGAGGCTTGGATATAGTCACGCGTTTTAAATACGGCTAACTCGATTACAGTGCCCAAGTTTTCCATGAGGTGTAGCCAGGAAAGCCCTGTAAAGAGAGAAACGCCAATGCAAAGGGTGGCAATTAAGAAAAGAGTTGCACCTGAAAAGCCAAAACTCAGATAGAGCCAGCCGCCGAGCGAGACGCCGAGAATTCCTCCAGGGGCTTGGGGCAGTGCGGCAGTGAGGCTGTGCAGGCGCAGGGCTTCAAAGCAGGAGCTGGATAAAATAAACAGCAAAAAACCGATACAAGCAAACAGCACCGTGGGGCGAGCGCTATCGCTCACATGATCGTTACGGCGGTAGCCCCATAAAATGGCAGAAAAACAAAAGCCCACCCACCACCATGCCGAAAAGCCGAATAAATACAGCAAGACATCGGCGATCCAAGCACCTACCGCGCCTCCTCGATTATGAATCTCGGGTCGAGTGGCGCTATGCGACCAACCAGGATCAATGGGGCTGTAGGTGCTTAATACTAAGACGAGGTAAATCACTAAGACGACCAGAATAAACCACCAAGATTCGCGTAATAAAATCGCAATTTGCGGTGGCAAGGCGGCGCGGCTGGAGACATTCGCGACGTTTTTTTTACGAAATATGGCCATTTGGGGCGAGGCTACTCAATAGATATGGCGCTAATTATAGCGGCAACGTACTACAAACTGCAGTTAGCCGCTCCATTTGGGTAATAAACCAGATAGATAAAGCAAAATACTTTACTCAAGAAAACGTTTTTGCCATTCCAAATAAAGTGAATAAGTATGGCGAGAGTAATCATCACGGTCTGTAAATTGGCTCGCTTCTAGCGGATCAAATACATGATAGTGAGCCACTTTATTTGGGGCGCAAATGACTTGCCATAGTTTTTGTAGGAGTGTGGTATTGGGGCCCCATTCAAAGGCTGCCTGCGCTTCATAATGTAAAAACACCGGCAAGATGGGTACGCCTGTTTCAAGGGAAACGGTAAATGCGCCATATAAAAACTTATCCCACAGGCGGCGGCCTTTACAGCCTCCTTCTGGATAGAGGGCAATTGAGTGCCCCGCTTTGACTGCGTAAATCATATTTTGTAGCGCAGCTTGCCTAGCGTCTTTTTGCTCGCGCCTTACAAAAAGTGTGCCTGCCGCTTCAGCAATTCGCCCAACAAACCACCAACTGCGCACTTCTTCTTTGGCTAGGTTTCTAACTGTAAATAAAGCCGGGATACCAACGTCTTCAAAAACGGATGGGTGATTGGCGATCAAAATATATTGGGTGGGGAGTGATGTTTTGTAGTGCTGATGTAAGCGCAGCTCTACCCCTAGCGCCCTTACAAAACAGCGGCACCAAGCTTGAAATAATGGGGGGTAGCAGCCAGAAATAAGCGCCATAGGCAGACGCGCAAGGATCAGCATCAGCAGGGTAAAAACACAGAGATCGAGCCAGGCAATGATAAGGCGTAGCCATTTGGCAAACCAGAGCATGGTGAAATCTCCGCAGGGCAATTGCGAATAAGGTTTGGGGGGCTTTATACGTGTTAAGTAAAGCTAAAAAGCTCTTTTTAGTGCCTTCGGCACGTTGATTTTGGAGCGGTAGCCACCGCGGGGGCCTTCCTTTCTTGAACGGCCAAGAAACGAAGCCAAAGAAGGCCGCCCCAAACAGCACGAAGGCCCCTCACTGCGGATAATCGGCTCGGCGAAAAAGGCTGCGCGCTCGCTGCCTCGCTACCCCTTTTCCAAAACCCCGATCCGCTTATTCCTCGCTTCGGCGTGCTTCAGGGGGGATTTAAGCCCCGTGCTGGGAGTCGAGATATAAATTCATTTTGCTAAGGTTGTAATGACTCAAACCCCAATAAATGGCTCAGTTTTAAATGGTTTTCTCCGTGGTTCAAGATTTGGGTTTTGCTGCATAACATCAGTTATTAGGACAAAAACCCTGCCAGTTTGTTTTCTAGTACCCGTGGATTTTCGCCGTTGGCGATGGTGACTAGGCCTTCTACTAGCATTTCACGGCGTCTTACTTCGGTTTGGATGTGTTGTTTTAGTTTATGGGCAATCGGTAGAAATAAGAGGTTGGCCATGGCTACGCCGTAGATGGTGGCGACGAAGGCCACCGCAATCCCTGCACCTAGCTTAGATGGATCCGTGAGGTTTTCCATCACATGAATCAGGCCCATCACCGCGCCAATAATGCCGATGGTGGGCGAATAGCCACCGGCTGCTTCCCAAATTTTGGCGGCTGAACGAGCACGGTCTTCAAAGACATCGATATCTAGCTCCATGGCGCGGCGAATGACTTCCGGCTCGGCCCCATCGACCACCATTTGTAGGCCACGCTTTACGAAAGGATCTTTTTCACTTTGTACATAGGCTTCGAGCGCCAAAAGGCCGCCACGACGGGCTTGTTGGCCCCAGTTGACTAAAACACCCAGTTGCTTTTTGAAATCGTGCTGTGGAGGAATAAAAATCCACTTCACCATTTTTAAGCCTGCAATAAAATGATCTTGCCTCGTTTGCAGCATTACCGCGCCGAGTGTGCCACCGGTGACAATTAGAAATGCCGTGGCTTGCATCAGCGATGCAACATGGCCGCCCTCTAAAATTTGGCCGAGAACAATGGCTGTTAAGCCAAGTAAAATCCCAAAAATGCTAATTTTATCCATATTCCCTTATCGACCTTTATCCATATTTCTCAATCTGCCTTTATCAATATTTCACTTATCGAGCTGTCCAATCACCTAATCGCGCTCGCAGCCGGGCAATTGCTTGGCTATGGAGCTGGCAAACACGGGATTCGGTGACGCTGAGTACGGCACCAATTTCTTTAAGATTGAGTTCTTCATCGTAATACAGCGCCATCACGAGTTTTTCTCGTTCTGGTAGCCCATCAATGGCGTCAATGAGCTTTTGCTTAAAGTGTGTTTCTGATAATTGATGCAGCGGGTTTTGCGCCTGATCGGCGATATTGTGTTCGCTATGATGGCTTTCTTCGTCTTCTTCAAAATCATCTAAATGTACGAGCTGATGGCCTCGTGCCTCGGTGAGCATATCTTGGTATTCATCGAGGCTTAGATTCAGGTATTGCGCCACTTCACTTTCAAGTGGTGCTCGGCCTAGCTTATGCCCTAGCTTGACTAAGGCGGCTTCAATATCTCGCATATGTTTTCGAGCTTGGCGCGGCATCCAATCAGCGCTTCTTAATTCATCCAGCATTGCGCCACGTATGCGTTGCGAGGCAAAAGTTTCAAACAATACGCCCGCATTGGGGTCAAAATTTTTGGCCGCTTCCATCAAGCCCATCATGCCCACCTGAATTAAATCGTCGACTTCCACGCTGGCAGGCAAACGGCTCACCATATGATAGGCGATCCGTTTGACAAGAGGCGCATGCTGCGTGACGTAGTCATCCTCGCTGCTGGCCTGTGTCTGACGATAAAGGGAAAGTGCGCGTGGCGCTGCCATCTGTTTCAACTGTAAGGGGGCTAAAATCAGTTTAGCTCACTTAGCGGGCTGTTGGGCGTAAGACTATCTTGTTTTAAAACGAGTCAGTGAGGCTGATTTTTGTGTGAATTCGCATTAAATAGCCGACTATTTACTGAAATTCACTAAGTTTTTACTTTAAATCAGCTCACAACGCTTTAAACACTTACGCTACAACTACTGGCTAGTGATTTGGAAGTGAAATTAGTTTGCTTTCTAATTGCTTAAGAGTGCTTGCAAGAGCACGGTCTAAGCCTGCAGCAATATCTGCAGCTTGCGTCCCATTTAAAGGCTCGCTAGCTGTAAGAATCGTTTCAAGTATAACAGGGGAAGTGGCCGAGCTTAAGCGTATATGCAGCTTTGCTACTGCAAGGGGGTGCGATTGTAGATCGGTATGCAGTGTCAGTAATTCTCCTGATAATTGGTAATCTGCTGTTTGCTTTGAAGAAAGAGATAAAACCTCGCTAAATAAGCCACTCGCTTGCAACCACTGTTGAGCGCTAAGGGTTAGTAGTTGAGCAGGAGGTGATAGCCATTCGCGGTAAGGATCTTTTACAAAGCGCTGGGCGCTTTCTCTATAAAAGAAACTGCGCTCAGCAAAAGGCGCTTGAGCCGTAAACGGGGCGATAGCAAGTGAGCCATTAAAGCGCAAGCTTTGCCGCGCAGCAGTGCGCTCTGTGACGGGCAAATAAGTTTCTTTGGCTGGAATCGTCGTGCCACAAGCACTGAATAGGACGCAGCAAAGTATGGCGAGTAGGTGTTTCATATGGAGCAGCTCATCTTTATGGATAGGACGATTTGGGGGATGCAGGCGGCTTATTTGCTGCTGGGTAGCACATAGGGCTTAGGGGGCTGGCCTAGCAGTAAGCCCGTAGGATTAGCGCGAGCCGCTTCACTGATGACGCGCAGATCTTCGCTAATTTGCTGCATATTACTCATGGTGATATCGAGGCCGCCCTCGTGCTGAGCTAACAGCTGATCGAGTCGATTTAAACTGCTTTCCATTTTTTGTAAGCTACCCGCTAAGTTGGGGTTTTCAAGCAGGGCTCTTGCTTGCTTTGTGCTGGCGGCTAAGTCAGCAGGCATGCTGGCCCAAGCGGGGTCGGCGAGTAGTTTTTGGATAGATTGATTGCTCACGCGTGCCTCGTGCATGAGGCCGCTGGCCTCGGTGCTTAGCTCGGCGTAGGGGATTTTTTCTAGTTTATCTAAGACGGCGAGCATTTTTTTGCTGAGTGCTTGTACCGGCATATCGTTCATTTTTTGATTGGCGCTATCTAATACATGATTCAAATTATTGATTAAGCCTTCAATATCTAGTTTTTGGAGTTTGAGCGCTAAGTTTTGAGTGGCGGTAACGAGCTGTGCAACGGTGCTGTGTGCGGAGGGAATATAGAGGTTTTCAGGTTGCCAAGTGATGGGCGTAGGCGGTGTTCCCGTTGCTTGATAGTCAATTTCTAAATAGCTAGTGCCGGTTAATCCTTGTGGATTGAGTTTAACCCGCAGGCCTTTTTCGATTTCTCTATTTAAATAAGCTTGATCAGGAAAAGGTATATTTTTGCCACCAAACAACTCTGGGCGTAGTTTTGCTTCAAGAAGTACATATTGTTGGCGCTCGCTTGGGGCAAGCTCTTGTTGATAGCGGGAATAGGTAAAACCAATATGGCTGACTTCCCCCACAACTACGCCTCGATATTTTACTTTGGAGCCAATATCGATGCCTTGCACCGATTCATTAAAGTAGCTTTCTAATGTGATGGTTGTACGAATCCAGCGCCCAGCGCCAAAGACGATGGCAAGAATAACGCAGATGCTTAAGGCCACAAGGACAAAAAGACCGAGTCGAAAATGTTGTTTTTGAGCTGTCATAGGTAAATGTACCGCGCATGAAAATCACAGGGGCTGAGGTGATGTTTTTGAGTGCTCATTAGAAAGATGCCGATTAAAGAAATGACTAATTCGTGGGTCAGAGTGACTTGCTAGCTCTGAAGGCGGGGCGATGGCTAATATGCCCTGAGCTTCTTTATCAAGCATGATGGCTCGGTCGGCAATGCTGAAAATACTGGCTAGCTCGTGCGTTACCACAACAAAAGTGGTGTGCAGGCTATGCGCTAATTGCAAAATTAAGGCATCTATTTCAGCCGCAGTAATGGGGTCTAGGCCCGCCGATGGCTCGTCTAAAAATAAGACTTGTGGGTCCAGTGCCAATGCTCGGGCAATGGCCGCGCGTTTTTGCATGCCGCCGGATAAGGCACTGGGCAAAAAATCAGCATAAGCTTCAAGCCCCACTAAACGTAGCTTCAAACGGGCCACTATTTCGCGGGCGTCTGCATTGAGTGCTGTGTATTCTGCGAGGGGCAGCATGACGTTTTCTAGCACGGATAGCGAGCCAAATAGTGCGCCCGATTGATACATCACTCCGATGCGGGCCAAAATACGCTGCCGCGCTTCGCCAGTCGCATGAATAATATCTTCGCCGCCAATCAAAACTTCGCCATTGCGAGCGGGCAGCAAGCCAATCATATGCTTGAGTAAGGTGGACTTGCCGCAGCCCGATCCGCCTAAGATGGTGATGATTTCGCCCTTGCTAATCTCAAAGCTCACATCGCGCAAAATAATGCGCTCGCCGTAGCCGCATTCCAGTTGTTTTACCTGAATAATGGCCTCGTTCATCACCAGCCCGCCAAGTAAAAAATAAAAGCAAATAAGCCATCGCTTACCACAATCGCCACAATGCTACTCACTACGGCTTGCGTGGCGGCGGCGCCCACTGCGCTGGCTCCGTTGCCCGCTTGTAAGCCGTGATAGCAGCCTATCAGTGCGATCTCCATGCCAAACACGGTCGCTTTAAATAGGCCGCCAGCAAAATCGCCCAAATCAACAATGGTTGAAATACGGCTGATATAGGTTTGGATGGGGATATTGAAACTCAGCATCACCACGGCCGCACCGATGAGGCCAATGAGCACCGCGCAGGCTGAGAGCAGCGGTGCCATTAGCGTGGTGGCGATAATTCTGGGCAGCACCAGATAACGTATGGGGTTGAGACCTAAAGTAACTAAGGCATTGAGCTCTTCGTTGACTTTCATACTGGCTAGCTCGGCAGCAAAGGCGGCACCTGTGCGCCCTGCTAATAAAACAGCCATCATCAGCGGGGCCAGCTCGCGCACCAGAGATAAGCCAACTAAGTCAGCTACAAATATTTCTGCCCCAAACTGGCGCATCGGAATCGCCGATTGAAATGCCAAAATCATCCCTAGTAGGCCAGCAATTAGGGCGACGATGGGCAGTGCATCTGCACCATTCTTACTTGCGGTGACAAGTATTTCTGTGATTCTTAATTTGCTTGGGGATCGCAATACCTGATGCAGCGCGGCGCTTAGCTCGCCTAAATAAGTGATGGCGGTGTGTAGCGCTATTTTGTACTCTGCCGTGGCTTTGCCTAGTGCAGTGAGCCAGCCGATTGGGGGCGCTGTTTCGGCTTTAAAAAGGGGCTTTTCAATTTGAAAAACCTCGAGTAACTCGGCAAAGGGCGGGGCTAATTTATGGATGGTGGCTCCACCCTGAGCCAAGGTATAAAACAGCGCCACACCCGCGCCATCACAGTAAGTCACACCGCTGGCGTCTACTTCACAAGCGCCTAATTGGCGGATTTTTGCCCAGATTGGTGCGACAGTCTGTGCATCTAAGCGGCCAGATAGCTTTAGGCTTGTGCCTTGCGGATGATTGCTGATTTCAAGCTGAGCCATTAAAAACCCCAGCGAGGAAAAAGAATAGGATTAAGCCTTAAATCTTGGCTGAGCATCTTGATCTCAGTAAAGAAAGCCGTCTGATGATTGGGATACTTAGGTTTGAGCAATCGTAATCGCCCTTTAATGCTGAAGTTGTTCAGTCAGCAGGCGACTGGATTCTACTAAGCGGTAGAGAAAGCCGGTGCTGTCTACGCTATGGATAGGTTTACGCCAGCGTAGCATCACGTCAGCTAGCTGGCGAAAAGCGTGGCTGGAATCGGCGTCGGGAAAGGCGTCGAGCACGGTGCGGCCCAAACGGGATGCTCGTTTGAGCTTTTCGTCTTCGGGCACATAGCCAATCAGCTTCATTTGCACCGCATCGCCCAAATACTGCTTGGCTACGCTTTTAAGGCGATTAAAAATCAGCCCAGCTTCGGTAATGGTGTCGACACGATTCACTAGAATCCTGAAATCTCGCCTTGCATATTCAGTGCCGAGTAATTTAATGGTGGCGTAAGCATCGGTCAGCGATTCGGCGCTATTAGATACAATCACCATCACATCGTCAGCGGCAAGGCTAAGGCAGGGCACGCCATGGCTAGCTGATGGGCGGGTATCGAGTAGTAAAAACTCTGCGTATTGAGTGAGCTGTTCGAATTCGGCAGACAGCCATGTTAGCTCGCGCTCATTCAGGCTGCTTAATACGGTGGCACGGGCGCTGATCGGCAAAATAGAAAAGCCGGCTTCGGTGGTAAGCAGGGTATCGGCCAGCGTGACTTCACGGCGCAGCACATGATCTAGCTCGTGTTTTTGCTCTAGGCGCATGCGGTGGGCGGCATTGCCCATGCCGGTGAATTCGTCTAATAAAATTACTTCCCGATTACGCTCGGCCAGGGCTGCGGCCAGATTAATCGCCAGCGTGGTCGTGCCGCTGCCGCCGCGACCGCCATTTAGGCTGATGCTGCGGCAAGGCGTTGGGGCAATCATGGCGCGCAAGCCTGCTGCTTGATCTGACCAAAGACTAGCCACGGGAATGGCTCGCATGGCTCATATTGAAATCTAGCGGGCTGTCCATTGTGCCGCCCTGTGCGCCCATAAAGAGGGGGAATTCATCAGGTTTGAGGGTGAACGCGCTGTTTTGTGTTTCGCCCCTGAAGGCTCGATCCACCAAATAAGATACATTGGCGCGATGCAGATCTTCAGGCACGCGCTGCCCATTGGTTAAAAAGTGCAGGCGCAATTTATGCCGAATTGCCACGTCAAGGCAGCCACCTAAATTCATGGTTTCGTCGAGTTTGGTGAGGATGCAGCCTGCTAAATGCGTGTTGCGATAGCGGCGTGCCACATCGTCTAGCGTGCCCGTTTGAGCATTGGCGGCGAGTAGCAGCAGGGTCGATACATTGTCTTCATCAAACAAGGCCAATTGTTCGCTGATGCGCTGATCGCGCTGCCCCATACCGACGGTATCAATGAGTACCAGATGCTTTTCGCTCAGGTCGCTCAGGGTAAATTGCAAATCGGTTTCGTCTTTAACTTCGTGCACAGGCACGCCGATGATGCGGCCGTAAATACGCAGCTGATCGTGAGCACCAATCCGGTAGCTGTCGGTGGTGAGTAGGGCCACCGAATCTGGCCCGTGCAGGAGTGCGCAACGCGCAGCTAGCTTGGCCACGGTGGTGGTCTTACCCACACCGGTTGGGCCGATCAGGGCGTAGATTCCGCCTCGGTTGATTAGATCGTCATCCGTTGTGGCTGCGGCCAGATTATGCGTGAGCGCGGCCTTAACCCAGCGCATGCCTTGATCTAAGCTCATTTGCGCTGGCATTTTTTCGACAAGTTGGCGGGAAAGTGCAGGGCAAAATCCGGCGGATAAAAGCTGGCGCAAGGCTTCAAGTTTTTCAGGCGCATGGCGCGATAATTCACCCCAAGCCATGCCTGCCAGCTGGCTTTCTAATAAACCACGCAAAAGGCGAATTTCCCGCGCAATGCCATCCATCGCTTCTTTGTCTGCTGGGTTTTGTGCTGCTGGTGCCTGATCGTCTTCAAAGCTAAAAGTAGGCAAAGCCCGCTCTGAGGCAGAACGCTTAGGTGGAGGCGAGGCAGGCCGTGGTGCTGGGCGGCTAGGTCTAGGCTGCTGATATTCTGGATTGCTATCGAGCGGGATGGGCGCTGCAACAGGCGCTGGCTGGCGTGGCGCAGGTGTGGGGCGATTGCTGCGTAAAACCAGCGGCTCATCGTGCAAGATATGATCGGTGCTTGGCTCATCATCATCGTCATCATCAGGGATGGCGTAAGAGCGGGCGAGTGCTTTGCTGATTGGCGCGGCAGCTTGCGCACTTTGTAGTAGCTTTGCGCCATTTTGTGCGCCACGGGTATTTTGCTGTGGCGCAGGGCGAGGCTGTGCGGCAACGCTTTGGACGTTGGTTAGCGCGGCGACGTCGGCATCGGCGACCGCCATGATCTCTATGCCACCACCAGACACCTGACGGTTGGATAAGATAAGCGCATCTGGGCCAAGTTCGTCACGAACCTGACGCAGCGCGTCACGCGTAGTCGCTCCGTAGAACTTTTTTACGACCATATCCAGTTGCCGTCTGAAAACAAAAGATTATCCTCATGCAAGCCAACACGTATGAAATATACAGTTTAGCTGCGTGTATTTTAGTATGTTTTGTCAGTTTACTCTTAAGCATACCTAGCTTAATTAGGTAATTATTCTTTAATTTTTTTTACAGAGCATTATTTGCGATTAATTCGCGCCTAACATCCCCACAATTCGAATCGTTTTGCTGTCTGGAATCTCGGTATGCGCAATCACGCGCAATCCCGGAATCGAGCGGCGTAAAAAGCGGCTTAGCATCGGGCGTAGCTGGGCTGGGGCAATGAGTACGGTGCTTAGGCCTTGCTGCTCTAATTGTTCAGATAATTCAGAGGCTTGTTTGAGCACTCGCTCGGCAAGGCCAGGCTCTAAGCCGCCTTGCGAATTGCCAGAGACAGCCGAGAGTAAAATATTTTCGAGTTGTGGCTCCAAGGTCACAACTTGCAATTCGTTTTCGCCGGGGAAAAGCTGATGCACAATCGCTCGGCCCAGCGCGACACGAACTGCAGCCGTCAGCTCGTCGATATTTTGGGTACGAGTAATGTGCTCGGCCAGTGTTTCAAGGATGCTGCGCAAATCGCGAATATGCATCCCTTCTTCGAGTAAGTTTTGTAATACTTTTTGTAAAGTGCCAACAGGAATAATTTTTGGAACCAAGTCTTCCAGTAATTTGGGGGCTTCTTTGCCAAAATGCTCGAGTAATTGCTGGACTTCTTCGCGGCCCAAAAGCTCTGCGGAATGGCTTTGTAAAATATTTGAGATATGCGTAGCCACCACGGTAGAAGCATCCACCACGGTATAGCCAAAGGCTTGCGCCTGATCGCGTAAATTGGCATCAATCCAAACGGCAGGCAGGCCAAAAGTAGGGTCTTGGGTTGGCGTGCCGGGCAACTGGCCTATGGCGTTACCCGGATTAATGGCCAGCCATTGGGCTGCAAATGCTTCACCCGTGCCCACATCCACCCCTTTGAGCTGGATACGGTATTGGTTGGGTTTAAGCTCTAAATTATCGCGGATATGCACGGAGGGCACTAAAAAGCCTAGCTCTTGGGCTATTTTCTTACGAATCCCGCGAATACGCCGCAGTAATTCGCCATCTTGATTTCGATCGACGAGCGGAATCAGCCGGTAGCCGACTTCCAATCCGACCGGATCTACAGGCTGTACATCATTCCAACTGACTTCTTGCAAAGGTTGCGCTGCTGCGGGAGCGCCACCCGCTGCGGCTGGCTCGCCAGGCGCACCGCCATCTGCGGTTGCGGTTTGCAGTGCGTTTGTTTTGTTGCGCTGATCAAGCTGCCAAGCGATGCCACCTAAAATAGCCGACATCATTAAAAAAGCGGTATGCGGCATTCCAGGGATGATCCCTAGGATGCCGAGTACCGCCGAGGTAATGTAGAGCACCTGTGGTTGTGAAAACATTTGCCCAAGAATCTGCTCGGATAAATCTTCGCCATCGCCGACCCGCGACACCACAATACCGGCCGCAACCGAAATAATCAGCCCAGGAATCTGCGCAACCAGACCATCACCAATGGTCAGCATGCTGTAGGTTTTACCCGCTTCGGCAAAAGGCAGATCGTGTTGCGCCATACCTACGATTAAGCCGCCGATCAGGTTAATCACCATGATCATGATCCCAGCTACGGCATCGCCGCGCACAAATTTCGAGGCACCATCCATAGAGCCGAAGAAATTGGATTCTTGCGAGATTTCAGCTCGGCGTCGACGGGCGTCTTCTTCGCCTATCATGCCCGCGTTCAAATCAGCATCAATCGCCATTTGCTTACCAGGCATGGCGTCCAGCGTAAAGCGAGCAGATACTTCGGCAATTCGCCCTGCACCCTTAGTAATCACCACAAAGTTAATAATGGTCAGAATAACGAAACCAATGATACCGACGGCTAAATTATCGCCAATCAGCACGTGGCCAAAGGCTTCAATCACTTTACCGGCCGCATCTGCGCCATTGTGACCTTCTGTGAGAATCAGCTTGGTTGAGGCAATATTTAAAGAGAGTCGCAGTAGCGTGGTAAATAAGAGAACGGTCGGAAAGCTGGAGAATTCGAGCGGTTTACGGGTGTAAAGCGCGACCATCAGCACAATGATGGAAATGGCAATATTAAATGTAAAGAAAAAGTCGAGCGCGAGCGCGGGCAGCGGCAAAACCATCATGCCGAGCACCATTAGCACCAGTATTGGACCGGCTAATTTACTGTAATTAAAAGTACGCCACATAGCGCTATAAGCTCTGAATTAGTAATAGATAAACTATAAGTGCTTGCGTAAAAACGCCCCAGTTGCCGTATTACACTTAATGCCTGTGAAGGCTCGCCTTACTGGAAAACTTTGGTGTAAACACGGATTAGGCTTCACCACCGGGGTCTAATTCGCTGGGTACAGGAAGCTCTTCAGCCAGATTCGGCTCATCACCACCATAATTTTGCCAGTGTTTTAATTGATAGATATAAGCCAGCACCTCGGCTGCCGCAGTATACAGCGCAGCGGGGATCTCAGCCCCGAGTTCCGCATGATGATAAAGCGCACGGGCAAAAGGTGGGGTACGGATGATGGCTACTTTATGCTCTTTGCCTAATTCGATAATGCGTTCCGCAAGTAGAAATGCACCTTTTGCGACGACTTTGGGCGCACGCATGCTTTCGGTATATTGCAGTGCCACGGCGTAGTGGGTGGGGTTGGTGACAATGACATTCGCTTTTGGAATCTCGCTCATCATGCGCTTTCGAGCGGCTTCGTGTTGCAATTGACGAATCTTACCTTTTACTTCCGCAGAGCCTTCGGCATCTTTCCCTTCTTGCTTGACCTCTTCTTTGGTCATACGCAGACCCTTGTAATAATCCCATAGCTGATAGGGCGCATCGATGGCGGCTAAAATTGCCAGTGAACTAATCACCAGTAATAAAATGTGTTGAACCATATCCCACATAAAGGGTAGGCCAGTCTCCAGTGGCATGGTAATGAGCTGTAAAAACTGAGCTCTCTCATCCCATAGCACCCAAGCGGCCACACCGCCAATGAGGCCCGATTTAAGAATGGTCTTCACCATATTGACCACGCTTGTCAGCGAAAACATACGGGCAATGCCGGCTATGGGATCCATACGGGCAAAGTTGGGGGCTAAGGAGTCAAAGGTAAATAGCCAGCCACCAACTAAAACAGGGGTGATAATAGAGATCGCTGCGCAAGGTAAGATAATAGGCAGGCAAGCCATTAATGCTTTATGGCTTGAGCTCATAAAGTGCAATAGCATTTGATTTGGGTCGGCTATGGTGGCGCGATTAAAGGTTAGCTCGGCAATAAAAATGGCTTTTAAAGTTTGCAGTAGCTCAGGCCCTAATTTGATCAGAGCCACAACGCCCACTATCAAAATTGAAAAGGTGGCTAACTCTTGTGATCGAGGGATTTGCCCTTTCGCTCGCGCCTCATCAAGGCGCTTGCCCGACGCGGGTTCCGTGCGTTCTGCATCTGAATCTTCAGCCATAAACTCCTCCTCTTATTAAAGTGTAGCACGGTGATTTAGCGAGGCTGGCACTGCAATTGCTTATGCTATGTTTACTTGCGTTTTAACCCCGTATTGAGGAGCCATGGTCATGGCGAGCAATCTCACTGTTACAGCCAGTGCACAAACTAATCGTTCTACTCCTACTGTTTCTATGGGGGCCGATACGGCTGCGCAACCGTTTTCCAAGGTGCTTGAGCGGGAAGTGAATACGCGTCAGGAAGGCCAACCTGATTCTGCTGAACAAAAATCATCAGCCACTAGCAAAGACGAGCACGAAGCAGGTACAGAAGAGCAATCTGCTGCGGCTAGCGCACAAGCGGCTCAGCCGTGGTTGGCGATGCTGCAAGCACAAGCCGTACTGGCTCAAGTCAACCCACTTGTAGCCGAAGTTAAAACGGATGTTAGTGATGATGCGGCATTACTTGATTTAAGCAAAATGAGTAAGGGTTTATTGAGTGATGCTGAGGGCAAAGACGGTAAAGATTTAAGTGATCTAGAACAGCTAGGCTTGAAGCCAGAAAACACTTTGCTGGGCAGTATTGATACGGCAAAATTTGCCTCCTTACGGCAAAAAGCGGCCGGAGCGGGGGAGTTTACTGCGCCAGCTGATGAATTTTCTGCCTTACTTGCTAGCTCAAAAGAAAATAGTTTACTGCCAAAAATTGAGGCTACGCCTCAAATTGCTTTGCGCACGCCTGCGGTGGAAGCAAAGCCTGCAATGCCCCAGCACACCGTGACTGAGCCGGTGGGCAGCTCGCGCTGGGGCGACGCTGTAGCGCAGCGTGTATCGATGATGTTGCAAGATCAGCATCAGCAAATTGATATGCAGCTTAATCCACCGCATTTAGGCCCAATGGAAGTACGCTTAACTATGTCGGGTGAGCAGGCGAGTGTCGTGTTTAGTTCGCAACATGCCTCCGTTCGAGAAGCGCTGGCAGCCGCCACACCTAGATTAACGATGTTGCTGGCTGACCAAGGGATTCAGCTAAGCAATGTGCAAGTGGCATCTGATTCTTTAAATCAGCATGCACAACAGCAGGCTCAGCAACAAGCTCAGCAACAAGCCAGTAGTCAGCAAATGGATCAGCAGCGTCAATCTAGAGCGCAGCAGTTTGTTGGAGATTTGAACGGCGCGTATGCTGATGGTCAGCCGCGCGTGATGACGGATGTTCACTTGCCTGTGGCTCGCGGTGGTTTAAATCTCTACGTTTAATCCAAGCGAGTCTTGTTGCTTTACAGCAAGACTCGCCGCTTACTCTCTGTTTGCTAATGCTTTTTAAGCTATAATCAATTCACTTATTTCCAAGGCCCGCGCCCCTCGCTCTTTGTTTGGGGCGCTTTGTTCTGGCCTAAATACTTATTTTTTAAAATTATTTCAATCCATTCAAGGTGATGTGATGTCAGATGCCAAAGTGGAAGCCGCGCCTAAAGCGAAAAAAAATATCCTTTTGTTCGCTGTAATCGGCCTATTAGTGGTCTTGTTAATTATTGTGGGTGGTGTAGCTGCGTTTCTGCTGACCAAAAGCAGCGATCCCGCTGCAGATGAAGTTGCTGCAGAGGCCACGGCGCAAGAAGACGTAAAAAAGAAAAAGAAAGATAAGAAAAAGAAAGAAGAGCATCCTGCTGTTTTTGAAAAGCTGCCTCAATTCACGGTTAATTTGTCTTCTGATGATGGCGAAGGAATATTGCAGACTGATATTTCGGTAGAAATTGCGGACGCCAAGGTGGCTGAGGCGATTAAAGGGCAAATGCCTAAAATCCAAGGTCAGGTTAGTAAGTTACTCCGCTCTAAGAGCGTTGCCGAAGTCAAAGCGGTTGACGGTACCGATAAGCTGGCTAAGGAAATACGTGAGCTTATTAATAAAATATTGCACGCCGAATCGGAAGAAGATGGCGTTATTTCCGTCAATTTCACGACGTTTATTGTTCAGTAAGTCTTTTGCTGAGTTGACTATGTAGTCATGGTGGCTTGTGTTTGTATAAAGCAAGCTGCCGCTATGCTCTAATCAAGTATTAGATTCATTGAATTACTTTATTTATAACGGGTAAGTGTTTATCCGGGCTAAGGATTATGGCAGACGATATCCTTTCTCAGGAAGAGGTCGACGCGCTATTGCGCGGTGTGACTGGTGAAGAAGATTCTTCCGACGAAGAGGTCGATGCTTCTGCTGTCCGCGATTACGATATTGGTCGTCAAGAACGTATTGTTCGTGGCCGGATGCCGACGCTTGAAATCTTGAATGAGCGTTTTGCACGTAATTTGCGCGTGGCTTTATTTAACTTTATGCGCCGCAACGCAGAAATCTCGGTTGGCCCCGTTCGGGTCCAAAAATACAGCGAATTTATTCGTAATCTGGTGGTTCCCACCAATTTAAACCTAATTCAAATGAAGCCGCTGCGCGGAACGGGCCTGTTTATTTTTGACCCCGATTTCGTGTTTTTGGTGGTGGATAATCTGTTTGGCTCAGATGGTCGCTATCACGTGCGAGTAGAGGGGCGTGATTTTACCGCAACCGAACAGCGCATTATTCAGCGCCTCTTAGAAGTAGTTTTTGAAGAGTATGAAAAAGCATGGCAGCCTGTTTTTCCTTGTGAATTTGTTTATGTTCGCTCGGAAATGAATACCCAGTTTGCTAATATTGCCACCCCTACTGAGGTGGTGGTGGCCTATACCTTTAAAATTGAGTTGGGTGCTGGAGGCGGTGATTTTCATATCTGCTTCCCCTATTCGATGATAGAGCCAATTAGAGACGTCTTGTACAGCACCATGCAGGCGGATCGGATTGAAGTCGATAATCGCTGGACCACCTTGATGCAAAAGCAAATTCAGCATGCTGAAGTAGATTTGGTGGCCACTTTAGGCAACGCCAAGGTAACCTTGGGGGAAATTTTGGAATTACAGCTGGGTGATATTATTTCTTTGGATATCCCAGAAGCAATTATTGCCGCAGTCGATAATGTGCCGGTGCTTGAATGTAAGTACGGTACTTTAAATGGGCAGTACGCCTTAAGAGTCAGCAAAATACTCGGTTCTGCCGAAGCATTAACAGGTGCCGAGACAGAAATTGAAGGAGAGGCTGATGAGGGCCGATAAGAATGGTAAAAGGTTGAGATAATGGCAGATGAAGATGAAATGGCAATGGATGATTGGGCTGCCGCACTGGCTGAGCAAGAAGTGGCCGATGCCGCTGCTGCCGATGCCGCCCCTTCCGTGCAAGCCGCAGATATTTTTGAGCGTTTTGATGCGGGCGCGCCAATAGGCGCAAATGCACCAAGTAATATTGATATGATTTTGGATATCCCCGTTTCCTTAACGGTCGAATTGGGGCGGACAAAAATTGCAATTCGTAGCTTATTGCAGTTAGCCCAAGGCTCGGTAGTGGAGCTTGATGGGATGGCGGGCGAGCCGATGGATGTGCTGGTCAATGGTTGTTTAATTGCTCAGGGCGAAGTGGTGGTGGTGAATGATAAATTTGGTATTCGGCTCACCGATATTATTACCCCGGCAGAACGTATTCGCCGCTTACATAAGTAGTCTCAGCGTGCAGTTTCTTTCTTTTTTTCTCTTGGCAAGTCTGCCTTTTATGGCCCATGCCAGTGCATCTTCTCCTGCAACTGCCCCCTCTTCCAGCCTGATGTCGATTGCTCAAGTGTCACTTGCACTGGCGTTTGTGATCGGTTTGATTGTATTTAGCGCATGGCTGGTGCGTCGCCTGTCATTATTGCCGATGAGTAATGGGCAAACGTTAAGGGTAGTGAGTGGCGTGATGGTGGGCAGCAAGGAGCGCGTGGTGGTGGTGGAAGTTGAAGGAAACTGGTTGGTGCTTGGTGTAACGCCTAGCGCCGTCAATCTGCTGCACACTATGGATGCGCCCGAGCAAGTTGAAACTGCGCAGGTTGTTTCCCCTTTTGCCGCGAGGCTGGCTGCCGTTTTACAAAGGAAAACCCCTTGAAGCGCATCCTTATTCTGCTGCTAGGCCTCTTGCTGGCAGGTGCTGCTTTTGCGGTAGAGCCGGGCATTCCCTTTATGACGGCGAATGCGCAAACAGGTGGCACGCAATATAGTTTGCCTATTCAAACTTTATTGTTTTTAACTGCACTTGGTTTTTTGCCTGCATTACTATTGATGATGACCGCATTTACTCGGGTCGTGATTGTATTGTCTTTATTGCGCCAAGCTTTAGGAACAATGCAAGCACCGCCTAATCAAGTGATTGTAGGGATGTCTTTATTTTTAACTTTTTTTATTATGTCGCCAGTTTTTGATAAAATTTATCAAGTCGCCTATCAGCCTTATGCGGAACAAAAAATAGGTTTTAATCAGGCGGTTGAAAAAGGAGTTATTCCATTAAAAGATTTTATGCTGAAACAAACTCGGCAGAAAGATCTGGCATTCTTTATTGATATCTCTGGTGCACAAAAACCAAATGGTCCTGAAGATGTGAGTTTGCGCACCTTGGTGCCTGCTTTTGTTACTAGCGAACTTAAAACCGCATTTCAAATCGGCTTTATCGTCTTTATCCCCTTTATTATTATCGACTTTGTGGTGGCGAGTATTTTAATGGCCATGGGGATGATGATGGTATCCCCTGTTATTATTTCTTTGCCCTTTAAGTTGATGCTCTTTGTTTTAGTGGATGGCTGGGCTTTGCTCATGGGGTCCTTAGTACAAAGCTTTTATATTGCGGGTTAGCTCATGACGCCTGAAACAGTTGTAACCGTCATTCAAAGAGCGATGGAAGTCTTGGTACTGCTGGGCGGCCCGCTGCTGCTCACTGCCTTAGTGGTCGGGCTGATTGTGAGTATTTTTCAAGCGGCAACACAAATTAACGAAGCTTCCCTTTCTTTTATTCCTAAGCTATTAATCACCTTTTTAGTCTTTGTTTTGATCGGCCCGTGGATGATTGAAACTGCCATGGATTACACCATTCGCTTATTTCAAAGTATTCCGCAGTTGATTAGCTGATGAATGATATTTGGACCGTTAGCCAAGCTCAAATTGACGTATGGCTCGCTATTTTCTGGTGGCCATTTTGCCGTATCTTTGGATTTTTTTTGGTAGACCCATTTTATTCGAGTAAAGCGATTACAATTAAAGTGCGTGTGTGTCTGGCGATTTTTATCTCATTAATTATTGCTCCGGTTTTGCCTACTATGCCGCAAGTGCCAATTGTTTCACCTGCGGGCATCTTAATTGTGATTAATCAGCTATTGATCGGTATTGGCATTGGTTATATTGTGCGGATTATTTTTTCTGCAATGGAAATGGCTGGGCATTTGGCCGGTTTGCAAATGGGCCTAGGTTTTGCTTCATTTTATGATCCACTACACGCGACCAGCGTGCCGATTGTGGCGCAGTTTTTAAGTTTGATGACTATTTTGGTCTTTTTGGCACTTAATGGGCATTTAATGGTGCTACAAACCTTGCTTAATAGTTTTGCCAGTTTGCCTATTAGGGTGGAGCCATTGTCTGGCCTAGGGTTTAAGTTACTGGTCGATTACGGTGAGCTGATTTTTAGTGCTGGTGTTTTATTATCTTTGCCAGTGATAGGATCATTGCTCGTTACTAATTTGGCTGTAGGGGTGATGACCCGCGCCGCGCCTCAACTCAATGTGTTTGCGATTGGTTTTCCCCTGATGATGGGGATTGGTTTACTCGCGATGTATCTGTCTTTGCCCTATATGCCTGCCCATATTGAGATCATGTTGAGTGAAGGTTCACGCTTCGCTATCAAAATGATGGGGGCGTTTGCGGGCAAGTTATAAGTAGCATTCTTGCTTAAAGTTTTTACCTATCGAGTGTTTAGATTTTTACAATAATTCCCGAGTGCTTTACTCGGGTATTCTCAGTGTTATAATCTGTCCTATCAGAACCTATTTTTGGAGTTATACCCCATGACCATGGCGATTGCCGACGTGCAAAACACGGTGGATACCCGCAATATTGCGATTAATAAAGTGGGCATTAAGTCCATTCGTCACCCAGTTAAAGTAGCGGATCGTACCGATGGCGTGCAGCACACTATCGCCATGTTTGATATGTATGTGTTCTTGCCTAAGCAGTTCAAAGGCACGCATATGTCGCGCTTTGTGGAGATCTTAAATAGCCACGAGAAAGAAATCTCGGTGGATTCTTTCGAAACGATTCTTCGCGAAATGTGTGATCGTTTAGAGGCAGAGTCCGGCTATCTGGAAATGCGTTTCCCGTATTTCATCAATAAAACAGCGCCGGTATCTGGCGTGCAAAGCTTGATGGATTACGATATCACCCTGATTGGCGAGCTGAAAAACGGCGTATTTGAGCAAAAGCTGAAAGTATTAGCACCCGTCACTAGTCTTTGCCCATGTTCAAAGAAAATCTCGGCCTATGGTGCACATAACCAGCGCTCACACGTTACTGTAACGGCAACGCTGGCACAGACTATTTGGATTGAAGAAATCGTTACCTTGATCGAGGAAGAAGCCTCTTCTGAGCTATGGGGTTTACTCAAGCGCCCAGATGAAAAATTTGTCACCGAACGTGCTTACGATAATCCAAAATTTGTAGAAGATATGGTGCGCGATGTGGCTGCCCGTGTTCAAGCAGACCCTCGTGTAAGTGCCTATGTTGTTGAATCAGAAAACTTCGAGTCGATTCATAATCACTCGGCTTATGCACTGATTGAGCACGATAAACGCGAAGCATAATTAGTAGATGCAAACCAAAGCCTCGGAAACGGGGCTTTTTTTGATTTAAAGTGGACGCGCTATGTATATTATTTTGATTGGCTATTTATACGTGGTGATGATGTTTTCTGTTGTTATGGGCAGCATCGCTAAAGGCTTGATCGTCTTCTTTATCTTTGGTTTTATGCCTACACTCATCCTCATTTGGCTTAAACGCGGCAAGCAGATTGTGAAAGAGCGTAAACAAGAAGAAGAGGATGAGGAGAAGGGCGGGTGATACCCAACTTATCAACTTAGGCGAAATGTTCTTTGTAGGTCATGTAGCCCGCGAGTAATGCTGAAAAGTACGCGGCTTGCACCCGCGCTACGATGATTCAATACTTATAATTGTGCGGTAGCTTCAGACATCAAGCTAAGTGAATAGGACAGGGGAAATTGCCCTGCATATAAATAAAAAAACCAGAGCCATCAAGACTCTGGTTTTTTGCGGACTAGCGCTTATTTCGCTAGCAAGGGCATTTACTGATTTTTCCTGCACCGGGAAAGCGTGCCTCAAGGCAGTATTGATAGAACTCTTTACGTGTTTTAGCGGGCACTTCGGGGTGGTGGGCCTGCATATGCACCAGATAGTTTTCATAATCGTGCACGCCTACCATTAGGCGGCAGGTTTGCACCACTTTATACGCGTTGCTTCTAAAGCTGGAGCCTGGTTTTAGAAACTTAAGCATGACTTGCCTCGCTGACTAATGGCCCGCCAATTTCATGCACTGAGACATTTTTATTGCTCAGTGCTTTGCGAATTTGAAGAATGGCCGCCACCAGCATCGTCATGGCAACCAGCATAAAGAATGCGCACAGAGCGGTGTTGATTTGGTTGTTAAATACAATCCTTTCCATGTCCGCAATGCTTTTGGCGGGGGCGAGCAGCGTGCCGTCGGCAATCGCGGTATTAAAGCGTTTTGCTTGCGCTAAAAAGCCGATTTTAGGATTTTCATGGAAAATCTTTTGCCAGCCAGCCGTCATCGAGGTGATAAACAGCCAGATGGTTGGCAATATTGTTACCCAAGCATAGCGCTGTTTTTTCATCTTAAAGATGACCACGGTGCCAAGTAAAAGCGCCATGGTTGCGAGCATCTGGTTGCCAATCCCAAACAATGGCCACAGGGTGTTGATCCCACCCAGCGGATCGGTCACGCCTTGATAAACAAAGAATCCCCAGCCAGAAACCGCCACGGCAGTGCCGATTAAATTACCGACCCATGATTGGCTTTTCGCTAAGCTTGGGATAAATACACCCACGGTATCTTGCACCATAAAGCGGCAAGCTCGTGTTCCTGCATCGACTGCAGTCAGAATAAACAGCGCTTCAAAGAGAATCGCAAAGTGATACCAAAAGCCCATCATGGCTGTACTGCCGGTGATGGTACTGATAATGTACGCCATGCCTACGGCAAAGGTCGGTGCGCCGCCTGCTCGCGATAGAATCGAGTGCTCACCGACATTTTTAGCAATTTGCGTCAGATACTCTGGCGTAATCACAAAGCCCCAGCCATTAATCACTTGCGAGGCGCTTTCTACCGTGGTGCCAATCAGCGCTGCGGGAGAGTTCATGGCGAAATACACGCCAGGCTCAAGCACCGAGGCGCAAATCAGCGCCATCAGCGCTACAAAAGATTCCATCAACATCGAGCCATAGCCAATCATGCGGATATGGCTTTCTTTCTCGATCAGCTTAGGTGTGGTGCCTGAGGCGACCAAGGCGTGAAAGCCAGAAATCGCACCGCAAGCAATAGTAATAAACAAAAATGGAAATAGGCTACCCGCAAAAACAGGGCCACTCCCATCAATAAAGCGGCTAACGGCAGGCATTTTTAACTCGGGCGCGGCAAATACAATCCCTACGGCCAAGCCTGCAATCACACCAATTTTTAAGAAAGTAGAGAGATAATCGCGTGGTGCTAAGAGTAGCCATACAGGCAATACCGAGGCAATAAAGCCATAAATAATCAAGGCCCAAGTTAGCTCGGTGCCGCGCATGGTAAAGACCGGTGCCCATTCAGGATTGGCCGCAATATCGCCACCAAACACAATTGCCGCCATCATCAGTACAAAGCCAATTAGCGAAATTTCGCCAATATGCCCTGGGCGCAGATAGCGCATATAAACGCCCATAAATAGTGCAATTGGAATGGTTGCGGCAATCGAGAACACGCCCCAAGGGCTTTCAGCCAGCGCTTTGACAACCACTAAAGCCAGTGCGGATAAAATGATAATCATCACACCTAACGCGCCGAGCATCACAATCACACCGGCAAATGCGCCGAGTTCTTGCTTGGCCATTTCGCCTAAGGAGCGGCCATCACGGCGTGTAGAAATAAATAAAACTAAGAAATCTTGTACTGCACCCGCCAGCATCACGCCGACCAAAATCCAAATCGTGCCTGGCAAAAAGCCCATTTGCGCCGCTAGAATCGGCCCAACTAAGGGGCCTGCACCAGCAATTGCGGCAAAGTGGTGGCCAAATAAAACCCATTTATTGGTGGGTACATAGTCCAAGCCATCGTTGCGGCGTTGGGCGGGAGTAGGGCGGCTATCGTCGAGCTCAAAGATCTTTTCGGCGATAAATTTGGAGTAAAAGCGGTAAGCAATGCTGTAGCAAGAAATGGCGGCTAAGACCAACCAGACTGCGTTGACATGCTCGCCTCGGCTGAGCGCCAGCATGGCAAAGGAGAATGCACCACCCAGCGCTACCAGCAGCCAGACCCCCCATTTTTTAAAATGATTCATCATCGTCCCTTAATTACTGTTTTATTTTGAATAACTTACGGCGTAGCCCATGATGAAACGATGCTGGCGATCGTCCCATAGGTGCTTTCCCTAGGAGTCAGTTAAAAACTTAGTATTTGTAGGAATATGACTACATTCTGTTTCAAACAGCGATGGAGGGCATGAACAAGCGTAGCGCTTTGCGTTCTTATGGAGCGAGTTTGAATCTTTTGTGGAGGAGATTCCTAGCTTAAAGCGGTGCTCTATCGCCACACAGAACGGCTAATTAGTGGGGAAATAAAAAGTGGGGCACGGCGATAAAAGCGACACCAGCCAGAATCAGCGTGACTTGCTGAGCGGTGTCTCTAAGCTGAGGGCGTTTATGTAGGCCAGGAATAAGATCGGCAATGGCGACATAAATCATGCTAGATGCACCCAGCGCCAGTAGATAAGGCTGCCAGTGGGCAACGCTTTGCAGCGACCAATAGGCGAGTAGTGCGCCGATTAATGCGGCTAACGATGACATAGCATTGAGTAACAAGGCCTTGGTTTTGCTATAGCCTGAATGCAAAAGCACAATAAAATCGCCGACTTCTTGTGGCACTTCGTGAGCGATAATCGCCAGCGATGTGGCGATTCCCACGTTAATATCGGTCATAAAGGCGGCGGCAATCAGCGCGCCATCTAAGAAATTATGGAAGGTGTCGCCGACAATAATCATCAGCCCAGCCCGGCCGTGACCATGCCCGTGTGTATGTTCGTGCGGCTCTAATTCTTCGCATTCTTCGTGATGGCAATGCCGCCAAATCACGAGTTTTTCCAAAATAAAAAACGCCAGAATCCCTGCGAGCAGCGTTAAAGAGATGCTCGATGCTGAGGGGCTTTGTGGGTGCTCTTCGTGGTTAGTATCTGTGCTTATTGAGTGATCGTGTTTTTCGTGGTCATCTGTTTGGCTAATAAGATGCGCATGCTCAGCCATGATTGAACTGCTGCTTGTCTGGGCGACCGCAGGCCGATGATCGTGTTCACCAAAAGCATGGGGGAGGATTTCAAGAAAGGCGGCGGCTAAGAGCGAACCGACGGCAAAACTGACTAACTTTGGAATCCAGCTAGGCCGGGCAGCATAGGCAATGCCCGCAGCGGTAAGGACACTCAGTAAGCTGCCCGCTAGGCTGGCGGTGATAATCCAAGCAAGAACACTCATTTAAAGGCTTTCAAAATATCTTTAGATGCAACAGTGTATCATTCAGCCGTCATTTGGTCAGCCAAATCAGGCTGGCCATGCGCCCAGTACGCTGTTCTCTACGGTAAGAAAAGAAGCGATCGGCATCTCTTACCGTGCAATAGTCACCGCCATAAATCGCGCTTACACCGCTGGCTTGCAGCCTTTGCTTTGCTAGTAGATAAATATCGACCAGCCATTTTCCATTGTTTGTGCTGGGCCTAAATGCACTGATTGCGCTGCTATCGTGCGCCATAAATGCTGTGCGGACTTCTTCTCCCACTTCAAACGCACTCGGGCCAATTGCAGGCCCCAGCCACGCCATGAGCGTATCAGGTGGTACTTGCATTTCCTGAATCGTGGCTTCGATCACGCCATTACATAAGCCGCGCCAGCCAGCATGAGCTGCCCCAACCACGGTGCCTGCTTGATTGCATAGTAAGACGGGCAGGCAGTCCGCCGTCATCACCGCGCAGACTGCGCTTACAGTATGCGCAGTCACGGCATCGGCTTCGGTATTTTGCGGGGCAGTGGCGGCGTCGACCACCTGCACACCGTGCACCTGTGTCAGCCATACTGGGTCGGCTGGCAGATATTGGCGCACGATGGCTCGGTTTTGAGCGACCGCTTCAGGCGAGTCGTCAACATGGTTGCCCAAGTTGAGGCTGGCCCAAGGCGCGGCACTGACGCCACCGTGGCGGCTAGTCGAAATGGCCTGCACCGAGGCAGGTGCAGGCCAATTCGGCCTGATCCACATTGAAGGCAGTGGCTTATTCACGGACATACATGACTTCGCAGTCACTATCGTCAACATCCCAATCGTCTTCCCAATCTTCTTCTAGCATGCCAGCGTCTAAGCGCAATACATTCACCAGCATTTCCATATCTTCTGGAAGTGCGGCTTTCCAAGTCATTGTTTTTCCTGTTTCAGGGTGAATAAGCGACAGTTTGCGGGCATGCAAGGCCTGACGTGCAAATTCACCGAGTGCAATACTGACTTCTGGCGAGTGTATTCTTGGCTTGCCACCGTAAATTGGATCGGCTGCAAGAGGGTGGTTAATATGGGCCATGTGTACGCGAATCTGATGCGTGCGGCCAGTTTCAAGCTGGCACTCAATCAAGGTGTGTGCGGTAAAACGCTCATGCACCTTGTAATGTGTGACAGCATGCTTGCCAGAATGCACCACCGCCATTTTAATTCTTTCTTTAGGATGGCGGCCAATTGGGGCATCTACTTTTCCGTCCGGCCCAAATAAACCTTGGGCAACTGCCGTATAGTGGCGCTTGACGGTACGTGCTTGTAATTGTTGCACAAGGCTATTTTGCGCCATCAGGGTGCGTGCAATGACCATCAAGCCGCTGGTATCCTTGTCCAGTCGGTGTACGATGCCAGCGCGGGGAATAAATTTAAGCTCTGGGTAGCGGTGGAGTAAGCCGTTGAGTACAGTACCTGTCCAATTGCCTGTGCCGGGATGCACAACTAAACCTGGTGCTTTATTCAGCACAAGTAAGGTAGCATCTTCGTAAATAATATCTAATTCGATATCTTCAGGCTGAAAAGCACTCTCGTCGGGCTCGGGTTGGGGTAAGACACTAATCGTTTCACCACCCCATAATTTTGTTTTGGGGACGGCAGGGTTGCCGTTAAGAAAGACTAGGCCGTCTTTAATCCATGTGGAAAGTCGGTTACGGGAAAACTCGGGTAGCATCTTGGCTAAAGCAGCATCCAAGCGCTCCCCTGCCAAATCGGATGGCACGGTCAGGACATGCGCCTGCTCGGAGTCGTTATAATCGTTTAATTCGTTTTCGGAATGCATCATGAATAAGATTCTACCGCGATTCATCGTCTCTGCAGTACTTGCCGGATTATTGGCAGCTTGCGCATCCACTCCTGAAGAACAGGATGAAACCCGTGGCTGGACGGCCGAGAAGATTTTTACTGAGGCAAAAGCAGAGCAAGATAGCCGCAATTTTGATCGCTCAAACAAGCTGTTTGAAAAGTTAGAAGCGCGTTTCCCTTATGGCCGTCATGCTCAGCAGGCGCAAATCGAAACTGCATATAACCATTATAAAAACCAAGAGCCCTTACTGGCTTTTGCGGCAATTGATCGTTTTATTAAACAATACCCAGCGCATCCAAATATTGATTACGCCTACTATTTAAAGGGTTTGGTTAACTTTAATGAGGCGCAGGGCTTTTTATCTAGCTTGATTAAGCAAGATATGTCGGAGCGCGATCCAAAGGCCGCAAGGGAGTCATTCGATACCTTCCGCCAGCTGGTTACTCGTTATCCAGAGAGTAAATACGCCGCTGATTCAACGGTACGCATGGGCTATTTGGTTGGCGCATTGGCTAGCCACGAGTTGCACGTAGCCAAGTACTATTACAAGCGCGGTGCATTTTTAGCAGCGGCTAATCGTGGTAAATATTTACTAGAAACCTATTCAAGCACTAAGCAAATTGAACCTGCTTTGGGCATTATGGTTTTGGCTTACGATAAGCTGAGTCTCGATGTGCTTCGCGATGGTGCAAAAAAAGTGCTGCTTAAAAATTATCCACAAACCACAGTCTTAGACGAGGACAGTTTATTTTCTGACGATGACTGGTGGAAGCCTTGGTAAGAAATATTTAATTTATTTGCGATCCGGGGGTTTACAGGCTGAAATTAGCTCTGTAATATTCGGATCTCTTTCGGGGGGTATAGCTCAGTTGGTAGAGCGCTTGCATGGCATGCAAGAGGTCAGCGGTTCGATTCCGCTTACCTCCACCAGATTGGTTTAAGCCATAAACCGCCATGGCTTATTAGTAAAGTTTTATATTGATCCCATCGTCTAGAGGCCTAGGACACTGCCCTTTCACGGCGGCGACCGGGGTTCGAATCCCCGTGGGATCGCCAAGTTTTATAGTGCGGCTGTAGCTCAGTTGGATAGAGTATCTGGCTACGAACCAGAGGGTCAGGAGTTCGAATCTCTTCAGCCGCACCACAGTATTTGCAGTAATGCATTAAAAGTATGATCCCATAGTTTAGCGGTTAGAACACTGCCCTTTCACGGCGGCGGCCGGGGTTCGATTCCCCGTGGGATCGCCAGTTTAAAAAAACCTGCCCATGTGGCAGGTTTTTTTTCGTCCGTACAAATCACAAGCTTTCCCGTGTAAAATTCTGGCGGGTAAGCTCTCCTCATTCAGGAACACTATGGCAGCGTTGGGTCGTTTTCTCTCGGTAGAAGGCATTGATGGCGCGGGTAAAAGCACTCAATTGGCGTGGATTGCAGAGTGGTTAACTCAGCAAGGTGTGGCGTTTGTGCAAACGCGTGAGCCAGGTGGTACGCCTATGGGCGAGAAGCTACGCGAATTACTACTCACTGAGCCTATGCACTTAGAAACAGAAACGTTGCTGATGTTTGCAGGGCGGCGTGAGCATCTGGCGCAAGTGATTTTGCCTGCTTTAGCGCGGGGCGAGTGGGTGCTGTGCGATCGTTTTAGTGATGCCAGCTACGCCTATCAGGGCGGCGGACGAGGATTACCACGTGAGAAATTTATTGCGCTAGAAGAATGGGTGCAGGGCAGTGGCAAGCATAAAATCCAGCCTGATTTAACCTTTATTTTTGATGTACCCTTGGCGGTTAGCCAAGAGCGTATGGCGAATGGCCGCACACTGGACCGCTTTGAGCGCGAAGCCGCCGATTTTCATGCGCGGGTACGTGCCGCCTATTTAGAAAGAGCAGCTAGCGAGCCGGAGCGGATTCGAGTGATTGATGCCAATCGCTCCTTAGAGCAAATTCAAGCCGAGCTTGCTGACATCCTGAGTGCCATCCTTTAACGCGCGAGTGCCACGATGAAAACACTTTACCCTTGGCAAGCAGCGCCTTGGTCGCAATTGATGCGTGAAATCGATCGCCTGCCACACGCCATGCTGATCACGGGTGAGGAAGGCATCGGTAAAAAACGCTTTGCTGAGTATTTGGCACAGTTTCTACTTTGTGAAGACGAAGAAAAAACCACCGCACCATGTGGCGTATGTGATGGTTGCCGTTGGTATTTGGCCGGTAATCACCCTGATTTTCGGATTGTTTCCCCTGGTGACGCTGACGCAGAGGCTAGCGAAGACGCCAAGCCTAAGCGTAAATCGCAGGTGATTGGCGTCGATGATATTCGTGATCTGGCTGATTTTGTGAATCTGACCGCGCATCGTAAGGGCATTCGCGTTACCTTGGTGTATCCAGCAGAGGCATTAAATATTGCCGCTGCGAATGCCTTTTTAAAAACATTGGAAGAGCCACCGTCTGGTGCGGTGTTTATCTTGGTCTCTAATCACTGGCGGCGTTTATTACCCACCATACGCAGTCGATGCCGTGTGTTTCCTATGGCAACGCCTGATCAAGCTGTGGCAATGGCGTGGCTGGCACAGCAGCAGGTGGTCAATCCCGCTCTTCATTTGGCTCATACCGGCGGAGCGCCCTTGGCCGCGCTGGACGATGCGAGTGCCGAATGGCTGCCTAATCGCAAAGCATTTTTAAGCCATATTGCTAATCCAGCGGTTTTAGATGTATTGGCTGTGGCCGCAGAGCTGGAAAAGGCTAAACTAGAGATGGCT
Source organism: Pseudomonadota bacterium (assembly GCA_026399755.1). Classification (GTDB taxonomy): domain Bacteria; phylum Pseudomonadota; class Gammaproteobacteria; order Burkholderiales; family Chitinibacteraceae; genus Iodobacter. The sequence goes on along the minus strand of JAPLQI010000017.1, from coordinate 8,754 downwards.
TTAGTGGTGAGCTGGCTACAAAAATGGGTGCACGATTTAATCAATATAAAGATGAGCGGTAAACTTCGCTATTATCCTGATTGGGACAGCGATTTACGCCGTATCGCAACGCAGTCGCCCGCTTTTTTTCATTACACAGATCGCTTGAACGAGGCCATGCGCCTAGCGCATCACCCCTTAAATCAGCGTTTAGTATTTGAATCTTTATTGTTTGCTTACTTAGATGCATTGCGTGGCAAAAGCAGCAGAGGAAGAAAATGAGTGAACCTATCAAAGCACCAGTCTCGCGCCCTGGTGTGCTATCGCTAAATATCAAAGAAAAAGCCGCTTTATACGCCTCATATATGCCCTTTTTAAAAGGCGGCGGGATTTTTATTCCGACCAATAAAGCCTATGTACTGGGCGATGAAGTATTTATGCTGCTGTCGCTGCTGGATGATCCGGCCAAAATTGCGGTGTCTGGCAATGTGGTCTGGATTACCCCTCAGGGCGCGAATAATAATCACCAGCAGGGAATAGGCGTGAAATTTTCTGGCAATGAAGCGGGCAATCAGGCCAAAACCAAGATTGAAGGCTTGTTGGGCGGCTATTTGCAATCTGCTCGTACGACGCACACGATGTAATTGTTCGTGATTTAGTCTGGTGCGAACAAAAACCCAAATCTTGAACCACAGAGAACACGGAGGACACAGAGTTTCACAGAGAAAATCAAAGAATGAACTGTGATGTGTCCAAATCTCTTCTCACTTAATGTGCTTTTTGCTAGCCACTTTATTTTTTATATACCTGTATTCTTGCTTAAAACCTTATTAATCGCCTCGAAGTCCCTATGTTTATTGATTCGCATTGCCATATTAATTTCCCCGATCTTGCTGCCAATATAGATCAGCACTTAGCTAAGATGGCTGAAAACAAAGTAACGCATGCTTTGTGTGTGGCGGTAAATTTGCCTGAGCTGCCCTCGGTATTGGCCCTTGCCGATGCGCACGCTAATATCTTTGCCTCAGTTGGTGTGCACCCTGATTATGAAGACACGCCAGAGCCAACGGTAGAGCAGCTTGTTGAGCTGGCTTTACATAAAAAGGTAGTGGCGATTGGCGAAACAGGCTTAGATTATTATCGCTTGCAAGGCGATTTAGAATGGCAGCGTGAGCGCTTTAGAGTGCATATTCGCTCTGCAAAAATAGCTGGTTTGCCGCTAATTATTCATACCCGTTCTTCAGCGGAGGATACGATTCGCATTCTTAAAGAAGAAGGTGCAGCGGAAGTAGGTGGCGTATTACACTGCTTTACAGAGAGCTGGGAAGTGGCACAAGCCGCGATGGAGCTAGGGTTTTATATTTCTTTCTCTGGCATCGTTTCATTCAAAAAAGCCGTTGAGCTGCATGAAGTGGCGCGTTTAGTGCCCTTAGACAGAATGCTGATCGAAACCGATTCGCCCTATCTGGCCCCCGTTCCATTTCGTGGTAAGCAAAACCAGCCAGCTTGGGTGCGCCATGTAGCCGAATCAATTGCCGATTTGCGCGGGATTAGCGTGAATCAGATTGCTGACGCCAGTACCGCTAACTTCTTTAAACTTTTTCACCGGGCCACTGTATGAAAGTAGAGGCGCTTTTACTGGGAGTAGGTTCTAGCGGTGGCTCGCCAGCGCTGGGTTGTGCCTGCCCGACTTGCGCCTCTACCGACCCTAAAAACAGCCGTACCCGCGCCTCTGCCGTGCTGCGTGCTGGCGGTAAAACTTTTCTGATCGATACCGGCCCCGATCTGCGTCATCAAGCCCTGCGCGAACAGCTATTGCATGTGGATGCGGTGCTTTATACCCATCCACACGCAGATCATTTAAATGGTATCGACGATATTCGCGCTTTTTGCTGGCTGCAAAAAGCCGCCATTCCGGTGTTTGGTAACGAGTTTATGCTCGACCATATCCGCCAGCGCTTTCCCTATACCCTGTTTCCGCCTAATAATTTCTGGGATAAACCGGTGCTCACCCTGCACCCGGTGAGTGATAGCACCTTTGAGTTTGCAGGTATCGCTATCGAGCCGATTCCCCTCATGCACGGAAAATGGCCGATTCTGGGCTATCGCATCGGCAATGTGGCGTACTTAACCGATGTGTCTGAAATCCCCGCTTCCAGCATTGCCAAGCTGCAAGGCCTAGACATCGTATTCTTAGATTGCCTGCGCCGTGTGGCTCACCCTACGCATTTTTCTGTTGATCAAGCCATTGCCGCCGCCAAGCAAATTGGTGCAAAGCAAACCGTGATGATCCATATGACCCACGAGCTGGAATACCAAGCCCTCTCGCAAGAATTACCTGCGGGTATGGTAGTGGGTTATGACGGTATGCGCTTAGTAAGTGAAGCTATTTAATGACCAAAGCTGGTATGCCACCTGAATTATTTTCTGGCCTGCTTAATCATTTCAATCCGCTATTAATTAAAGAGAAAAAGATGAAAAATATTTTATTGGCGGCTGTTGTTTTATTTAATTGCCCGGCCATTTACGCCGGTGATTCAACAGACAATAAGCAAAGTACTAAAAGTATTTTTAAATCTGCGGGTGAATATTTTGCTAGCTTTGCTGGGCTGGAATGCAAAGGGCATTTTGTTAATGGAGAAAAAAATAATCAGCTGGTTTTAAGTTTGGCGATGTCCGACAGTGGGAATGCACTGGAGGGGGTTATTAATGATCATCGTTCGGAAAGCAAAATTTATGATTGCCGAGGTTTAACAGATAATGAGCTGCTGTGCATTGTCGATGGCGGCAGAATCAGTGTCCCTGTTTATTTTACCTTTGCAAAAAACAGGCGCTCTGTTGAAGCGGATTTTAGGAATAAAGAAGAGGGTGAGGTAAACATCACTAAGTATTTATCTGCGCAGTGTTCTAAATAAAGTTAAAGCTCTTTGATGATAATTCGTAGTGAGAGTTTCATTTTTCTATCTGCTTGATTGTGATTTTTGTTCTTAGTTTAATTCGCGTGGTTTCTGTATGCCCGCAATGAAGATAATTTTTTTAAAGATTTAGTTGGAAAAATGAAAACTTGCCGTGATTGAGCTGATTAATATTTGCATATTTTCTGTCTTATCTCTGAATGATAATCAGCTAGTGATGAAAGGTTGTACACTATTCACAGAAAAATATTAAGGCTAACTTTCATGATCTAATGGTGTCTCTTACAGGTATTTATCTGTATCCGTAATAGAGATGCTGTGCATATGCTAAAGCTCCAGATTACGTTGCGTAGGGCTATTCCCTGCGCCTGCGCTCTTTTAGTGGCTTGTGCCGCTGCCCCTCAGGCCGAGAAACACGGCCATCCTCTTCCTGCCTATTACCCTGCTGCCCAAACCCCTCCCTCTGCCCAAGCTACGGCAGCTGCTAGCTTGGGCTGGAAAAACCTGTTTGTTGATCCGTATTTGCAAGGGCTGATTAGCAATGCGCTGGCTTATAACAGCGATTTGCAAGTGGCCAGTGCGCGCGTGGCAGAGGCAAAAGCGCTGTATGGCATTCAGGATGCAAATCGTTGGCCTATGGTGGCGGTGGGGGCAGAAGCAGGGCGCGCCCGTAAGCCTGCGGATTTATCGCCAGTCCGTAAAACTTTGCTAGGAAGTCAGTATCAGGTGGGCTTTAGTCTGGCTAGCTATGAGCTGGATTTTTGGGGAAGAGTTAGCAGCTTAAATGAGGTGGCCTTGGCGCAATTTCTGGCGAGCGCAGAAGCCAAACAGGCGTTTCAGATCAGCTTAATTGCCTTAGTGAGCAATAGCTATTTGCAAGATTTAGAGCTGGCCGAGCGGTTGTCTTTAGCAGAAAAAACCTTGGCTAGCCGCGAAGAGTCGCTTCGAATTATGCAGCGGCGTGTGGATGTAGGCAGCGCTTCAGATTTGGTTTTGCGACAAGCACAAGTTCTGATGTTTTCTACCCGTAGCGAGCTGGCCGTCTTAAAGCGCCAGCAGGCTCAAAATACGGCTTTATTGGCCCAGCTCACAGGGCATGCTGATTTACCAAGAACCACTCATTTAGCGTTAGATCAGCAGGGCTTGGAGCGTGAGATTGCGGCCGGTTTACCGAGCGATCTTTTACTCCAGCGCCCAGATTTGCGCGCCGCCGAGCAAAAGCTCAAAGCAAGCCGAGCCAATGTAAATGCGGCCCGCGCTGCCTTTTTCCCTAGTATTACCCTCACGGGGATGGCGGGAATGGCGAGTAGTGATCTGGATCGCCTCTTTAGCTCTGGGCAGCAAGTTTGGAGCTTTCTACCGCAGATTTCTTTGCCGCTATTTGATGCAGGGCTGACTCAACACAATTTGGATCTGGCCGAAGCACGTAAGCATCTGGCCGTGGCCAATTACGAAAGCACCGTGCGCAGTGCTTTTCGTGATGTATCGAATGCCTTGGCTGCCCAGCATTGGCTGACTGTTCAACTGGCGGAGCAAACCGAACTGGTGAAGTTCGAGGCAGAGCGCACACGGCTGGCTGATCTGCGCTATGAGCATGGCGCAATTACCTACTTAGAAGTATTGGATGCCAAACGCGCCTTATTTAGTGCTGAGCAAGCACTGGTGCAGCTGCGGCGTGCCCGATTATCCAGCACCGTGGATCTTTATGTGGCCGTGGGTGGTGGACAAGATGAGTTGCTGACGCCTGCTGGCAAAAAGGAAGAAAAATGAAACTGACACTCAAAAATGGCTTGATTGGCGCGGGCGTGGCTCTGGTATTGCTGGTGGCTGGGGTTGCAATTTGGTTTTTTGTGCATAAAGACGATGATGAGCCTAAGGACTTTGCCGCCAGTAATGGGCGTCTGGAAGCCACCGAGGTGAATGTGGCCAGCAAGATGGCGGGGCGGGTGCAGGAAATCTTAGTCAAAGAAGGCGATTTGGTGAAGCAAAATGATGTGCTCGCCAAAATGGATATGTCGGCATTGCAAGCACAGCTACTGCAGGCAAGGGCAGAGCTGGCCAATGCGATCAGTCGAAAAGATGCTGCCCAGGCGCAAATTTCCCAACGCGATGCAGATGCGGTTACAGCGCAGGCGGTATTGCTGCAAAGAAATTCTGAGCTAGATTTGGCAGGAAAAACAGCGGCCAGATCGAAGGCCTTGCTGCTAGAGCGAGCCACTTCGGTGCAAGAGGCCGATAACGATAGCGCTCGGCTCAATAATGCTCGGGCCGCTGTGACCGTGGCCAAAGCGCAGATTGCCACTGCAGATGCAGGTATTCGTGCGGCTCATGCACAGGTGCAGCAGGCAGAGGCAGGCATTCTTGCTGCTGACGCCGGCGTGAAGCGTTTAGAAAGTGATTTAGAAGACGGAATTTTGCGTGCGCCGCTGGCTGGGCGCGTTCAGTTTAGGGTGGCGCAGCCGGGTGAAGTGGTGGGTAATGGCGGTAATGTGCTCAGCCTGATTGATTTAAGCGATGTATATATGACGTTTTTCCTGCCGACCAATTTGGCAGGGCGGGTGGCGCTGGGGGCTGATGTGCGCCTGGTGCTCGATGCGGCAAAGCAATATGTGATACCGGCTAAGGTGTCTTTTGTGGCGGACGTTGCCCAATTCACGCCCAAAACAGTAGAAACAGAAAGCGAGCGCGAAAAACTAATGTTCCGCATCAAGGCAAGGATCGATCCTGAGCTATTGAAAAAGAATATTCACAACGTAAAAACAGGCGTGCCGGGCGTGGCCCATGTGCAGTTGAATGCATCTCAGCCTTGGGCCAAAGAGCTTAAAGTGAACTTGCCATGAGTAAGCCAGCGTCTGATCCAGTGGTGCGTTTAAAAGGCCTCAGCCATCTGTATGGTGAAACTAAGGCTGCCGATGATGTCAGCCTAGATGTGCCAGCGGGCTGCATGGTTGGCTTGATTGGCCCGGATGGTGTGGGCAAATCAACATGGCTGGGGCTGATTGCTGGCGCACGCAAAATTCAGCAGGGCGGTGTAGAAGTATTGGGTGGCGATATGCGCAGCGCCAGCCATAGGCGCAATGTGTGTAGCCGCATTGCCTATATGCCGCAGGGCTTGGGAAAGAATCTTTACCCCACTTTATCGGTCTTTGAAAATATTGATTTCTTTGGCCACTTGTTTGGGCAATCCCGTAGTGAGCGCAAGCAGCGAATTGAAAAATTACTGGCTAGCACCGGCTTAACTGATTTTTCTGATCGCCCAGCGCAAAAACTATCGGGGGGGATGAAACAAAAGCTAGGCCTTTGCTGCGCATTAATTCATGACCCCGATTTATTGATTTTGGACGAGCCTACTACCGGTGTCGATCCTTTATCCCGCCGTCAATTTTGGGAGCTAATTACCGAAATCCGTGAGCGTCGCCCCAGCATGAGCGTAATGGTGGCAACGGCGTATATGGAGGAGGCAGAGCAATACGATTGGCTGGTGGCGGTGGATGATGGCAAGGTTTTGGGCACTGGCAGCCCGGCCGAGCTGAAAGAGAAAACGAAGAAATCCACGCTTGAAGAAGCCTTTCTGGCCATGCTGCCAGAAGAAAAACGCCAAGGCCACGAGTCATTAAAGATCCCACCTCGCCCTGAAGGCATGGATGAGGTTGTGATCGATGCCAAAGGCTTGCAAATGCGCTTTGGTGATTTTATTGCCGTGGATGATGTCACCCTGCAAGTAGAGAAAGGCGAGATTTTTGGTTTTTTAGGCTCGAATGGCTGTGGCAAATCAACCACGATGAAAATGCTCACCGGCCTGCTGCCACCGACTAAAGGCACGGCCAGCTTATTAGGCCAGCCCATCGATGCGAGCAATATCGAAACCCGCCGCCGCGTGGGCTATATGTCGCAAGCCTTCTCGCTGTATAGCGAGCTGACCGTTGAAAAAAACATGGATTTACACGCCAAATTATTTCATCTGCCAGAGGACGAAGTGGCCGACCGGCTGGCAGAGCTTACCGAGCATTTTGGTTTGAAATCGGTGCTTAAGCAGTTTCCAGAAGACTTGCCACTGGGCATACGTCAGCGCTTGCAGCTGGCTGTTGCGGTATTACACAAACCCGATGTCTTGATTTTGGATGAGCCCACTTCGGGTGTAGATCCTGTAGCGCGTGATCAGTTTTGGGCGTTGATGATCGATCTGGCGCGTAAAGATGGCGTGACGATTTTTATTTCTACCCACTTTATGAATGAGGCACAGCGCTGCGATCGAATCTCGATGATGCACGCAGGTAAGGTGCTCGATAGCGGCAGCCCCGCAGAGTTGGTAGAAAAGCGTAAAGCAAAAAATCTGGAAGAAGCCTTTATTGGCTATCTGGAAGAAGCAACTGAGGCAGATAAAACCGATAAAAAAGATGAATCGACACCTGCCACAGAAGCAAAACCTGAGGCAGCAGATAAGCCTGTGACAGCGGATAAACCTGCGGCAAAGGATAAATTTGCCACAGAGGATAAGCCTGCGACAGCGGATAAACCTGCGACAGCAGATAAACCTACAAGCGATGATGAATCTGCTCCTGCCAAAGATTCCAGCCGTGAGACACCACCTCGTTTTAGCCTTGGTCGCCTGCTTTGCTATAGCGCGCGTGAATCGCTTGAGCTGCGGCGTGATCCCATCCGCCTGACCATGGCCCTGATTGGCTCTTTGCTACTGATGTTGGTGATGGGTTACGGAATTAGCATGGATGTGGAAAACCTGAATTTTGCGGTGCTAGATCAAGATCACAGCGAAGCCAGTCAGGATTATGCCTTGCGGATTGCAGGCTCACGCTATTTTATTGAGCGGCCTGCTTTGCAAAATCATGAAGAAATCAGCAAAAGGATGCGCTCGGGCGAGTTGGCCTTGGCGATTAATATCCCTCCTAATTTTGGCCGTGATTTAGCCAATGGCGCGAAGCCGGAAGTAGGCGTATGGATCGATGGCGCAATGCCGATGCGAGCTGAAACGGTAAAAGGCTATGTGCAAGCGATGCATTTAAACACGCTAAGTGATTGGGCGCTGAGCGTCACAGGCCAAGCACCTAAAGCCTTGGCAGATATTCAAGTGCGTTTTCTTTACAACCCAGAGCTACGTAGCTTGGTGGCGATGGTGCCTAAGGTAATTCCGCTGATGCTGGTGTTTATTCCGGCCATGCTGATGGCGCTGGGCGTGGTCAGGGAAAAAGAATTAGGCTCAATTATGAATGTTTACACCACCCCGGTTACCAAGCTGGAATTCCTATTAGGCAAGCAATTGCCCTATATATTTTTATCGCTGATTAGTTTTATTCTCATGTTTGTATTGGCAATTACGCTATTTAAAGTGCCATTTACAGGCAGCTTTATCACCTTGCTAGTCGCTACTTTTTTATATGTAACTGCCGCAACAGGTTTGGGTTTATTGGCGTCAACCATGACTAATAGTCAGGTTGCAGCGATTGCGGTGGCAACGATAGGCACAATGATTCCGGCGATTCAATATTCTGGCATGATCGATCCTATTTCTTCATTACAAGGCTTGGGAGCATGGGTAGGGAAGATTTATCCAACCTCATATTATTTAACGATTAGCAGCGGCACTTTTTCCAAAGGGCTTGGATTTACTGAATTAAGCAGCGCTTTCTTTTCATTAATGCTCATTATTCCAGCGCTCACATTGGCTTCTGTATTGCTATTGAAAAAGCAGGGGAAATAGGAGCAATCCTATCAACTTAAGTGAAATGTTTTTCGTAGGGCGGGTGAAACCCAATCCTATCAACTTAAGCTCAAACCCCTGATTTATAGGCTGTAAAATCATGCGGCTTAGGGTGTTTGGGGCGATCTTTTTTTGCATGAGGGT
>JAPLQI010000005.1 GCA_026399755.1 Pseudomonadota bacterium | reverse complement strand
TTCGCCGGAAATACGGCAGGGTTTGGAATACGAGTGGGTGGTTTTTTGTGTTGAGATTGATGAAGGCATCGTTAGCCATTGCTCACCAGAAGGATTGTCTAACGAATCCATGCTTACAACTAATCCAACCCTGATTTGTATAACGCTCAACCAAGAAATCGATGGTTTACAGGGCTCTTTTGCTATTTTTCGAGACGCCCAACATCAAGTTATCCGCAAGCCTTTAAGCCAGTTTGATCATTGGATGCTTTCGCAAATAGGCACTAGCTGCTCTTTCCTAGCTTTGAAATCCAGTAAAGAAACAACAGAAATGCAATTGCAGCATTGGCTAAGTGAAGCTACAGAAATTGGCCTGATTCAACACCAATCTACGCTAAGGCTCGAATGCTAAAAACAAGCAGCACTCGGCCCAAGTACAAAACACAAGGAGTATGAAAATGATTAAGAAAATAATGCATTATTTTGATAGTGCAGTTGCAGCGTGTAGCCGGTATGACTTTATAGCCCTACTTTGTATTCGGCTTTATTTATTGCCGGTGATTTATGTAGGCGCATATTCTAAAGTGGTCGGCTTTAACGAGTCCGTTGCTTGGTTTGGCGCTTCATCCAGTGATGGAGGCTTGGGCTTGCCATTTCCCTTCCTCTTTGCGTTTTTAGCTGTGGCGACCGAAGTAGCCGGGCTGATTTGTATCGCTTTAGGGCTATTCACCCGCGTCATGGCCATTCCGATGATGATCTTGATGAGTGCTGCCAGCGCCATGGTGCACTTGCCACGCGGCTGGTTGGCTATTGCTGACAAAGGTGCGGAATCGAGTCAGCGCCTAGCAGGGCTCTTATCTTGGCTGGCTGAGAACTTCCCTGGCCGTTATAACTACATTACCGAGTTTGGCGACCCTGTTATTCTAAATAACGGGATGGAGTTCGCCGCCACTTACTTTGTCATGCTACTGGTGCTGTTCTTTTATGGTGGCGGACGTTTTGTCAGCATGGATTTCTGGATTCGCAAACACTACACAAAATAAAGCAGAGATTATCTTAAAAGCCATGGCATAGATTTGTCATGGCTCCACTTAGCTCTACAAGCCCACTTCTCGCTTAAATACTTGTGTTTCCGCCACTCTGCTCGCTGATGCCGATGCCTGAAGTGGCGGCACGCCTACTTTATCACCCCGCCTTAACTTACAAAGACACTCTATGAACGTACTTGATGCGCTTACTATGGCGCGCATTCAATTTGGCGCCAATATCAGTTTTCATATTCTTTTTCCCTCTATTAACATTGCACTGGGCTGGTTTCTATTATTTTTTAAATGGCGTTATATTAAAACCGGCCAACAGGCTTGGATGGACGCCTACGCTTTTTGGATAAAGATATTTGCATTGTCATTTGCACTAGGTGTGGTTACCGGTGCCACCATGAGTTTCCAATTTGGCACCAATTGGCCAGGCTTTATGCGTGTCGTCGGCAATATTGCTGGACCGCTGCTCTCTTATGAGATTCTTACTGCCTTTTTCTTAGAGGCCACCTTTCTTGGCGTGATGCTGTTCGGAAGATCTCGCATTTCCGAGCGCGCTCATACCTTAGCAACTTTGATCGTGGCCATCGGCAATACCATGTCGACATTCTGGATCTTGACGCTTAACTCGTGGATGCAAACGCCTGCTGGCTTCGAGATGGTCAATGGCCATGCCGTTGTGACAAGTTGGTTAGAAGTCATCTTCAATCCATCTGCCCCATACCGCTTCGCGCACATGCTGATTGCTTCAGGCCTAACGGCGGCTTTCTTATTAGCCGGTTTGTCCGCCTATCGCCGGCTGAAGGGGGACAGCAGTGAAGGAGTGAGCCTGACCTTAAAAACAGGCGTGCTTGCCGCTGCGTTGTTGATTCCACTGCAGATTGTAGTGGGGGACATGCATGGTTTGAAAACACGAGAAGTACAGCCCGCCAAGCTGGCTGCGATAGAGGGCATCTGGCGCACGGAGCAATCTGTACCCTTATTACTGTTTGCGCTACCCAATGAGCAGACTCACAACAATGACTTCGCGCTAGGTATTCCAAAGCTGGGTAGCCTGATCCTCACCCACTCTTTGGATGGAGAAATAAAAGGGCTTGAGTCGTTTGCTCAACATCCCCCTGTAGCAAAAGTGTTTTGGAGTTTCCGCGTCATGGCGGGTATCGGCTCGCTGATGCTGCTTGTTTCTTGGCTGGCCGCATGGAAGCTGCGCCGCAAAGAATCACCACGCTGGCTATTGCGTATTCTGGTGGGAATGACTTTTTCCGGCTGGGTCGCCACATTGGCGGGATGGTACGTCACTGAAATGGGGCGTCAACCTTGGCTAGTCACTGGCGTGTTAACCACCGCTGAAGCCGCTGGTGGTGCTACGCCAACCATGCTGGCTTCTAGTTTAGCCATGTACCTATCTCTGTATGCGTTTCTACTTGTCGCCTACGTGTCGGTGCTATTTCATTTGGCTAAAAAGGCCGCCAGTGCTCAGGTACTCACTCAACAGGAGCAACTCGCATGAATCTGACTTATTGGCTTCCTGTTATTTTCGCTGGCTTGTTAACCCTATCGATGCTGATCTATGTGGTACTAGACGGCTACGACCTCGGAATCGGTCTGCTACTGCCGCGCGTAGAGCGTGCGGAAAAAACCCAGATGCTTTCGACGATAGGCCCGTTCTGGGATGCAAATGAAACTTGGCTGGTATTGGGAATAGGCTTATTGCTCGCCGCATTTCCCGCAGCCAATTCGCTCGTGTCTGGTGAGCTCTATCTGCCGCTTGCTTTCATGCTAGGCGGGCTCATTATCCGTGGGGTCTCCTTTGATTTTCGCGTTAAAGCGCGTGAGCCACATCAGCCATTATGGGATACCGCTTTTTTCGTCAGCTCCCTGCTGGTTTCTCTGATGCAGGGCTTGATGCTGGGCCGTTATCTGATGGGTTTTAGCGAAGGATGGGTGGCTTGGGGCTTTGCTTGGTTAACGGCCTTATGCCTTTGCACCGCTTATGCCTTACTAGGGGCCAGTTGGCTAATTCTAAAGACCACAGGCTTATTGCAAGCTCGTGCTTATGTTTGGGCAAAACAGGTGTTATTAGGCGCAATCGCAGCTGTGGCCTTAGTCTCTATCGCCACCCCCTTGGCAAGCCCAGCGATCGCCGCCAAGTGGTTTGCATTGCCGCAGTTTCTGCTGCTATTGCCACTACCACTAGTCACTTTTGGCTTATTTGCATTGCTGAATTACTTACTACCGCGCCTTGCTCGCCGCCAGGCCCAAGGAGATGATCGCTATTGTTGGGTGCCATTTGTGCTGTGTGTAAGCATTGTGTTGCTCTCGTTTTGGGGACTTGCTTACAGCATATTTCCAGATATCGTCATCAACAAAATGACGATTTGGCAGGCCGCAAGTGACACGGAGGCGCTATGGGCGATTCTAGTAGTTGCTGCTGTGGTGCTACCCGTGGTGCTTGCATACACCGCTTATGTTTATCGTGTTTTTCATGGCAAGGCGGCTACAGAGCTAAGTTACGATTAAAGCCTTATCACTTAGGCATCACATCACAACCGTTATTCGTTTTGCTTGATGTTTTGCTTGATTCAAAAAAAGCATTGAACTGGCCTAGCGAGCTACGGTTTCCGAACCATAGCTGGGCCAGTTCCTTGCTTTTTTTACATCTCAATCGGGTCCACATCTAAAATACAGCGCACTTTATTGTTGCGCGCTTCCAGCATAGGCGCGATGCGTTTTAAGGCGTTGACTAGGGGATGACGTGTATCACTCATCACCAGCAGTTGCCAGCGCTCCATGCCTGCTTTGCGCTGCATGGTGGCGGCAATCGGGTCAAACATCTGCACACCTGCCGCGTCGGCGAGCACCGCTTGTAATTGCTGTAGAAATGCCTTGGCCAACGCGCCATCTTCGGCCTCAGCTCGCAATAATGCATAGGCGGCAAACGGTGGCAGCTGCATGCTGCGGCGCTCGTCCAGCTGCGCATCGGCGAAGGCGGCGTAATCCTGCGCCAGTAACTGGCCGTAAAAGGGATGATCGTGATAGCCGGTTTGAATCAGCACTCGGCCTTGCGTACCTGCCCGCCCCGCTCTGCCTGCCACTTGTAATAGCTGGGCATACATTCGCTCTTCACCGCGAAAATCCACACTAAACAGCCCTGCATCGGCGTTCAGCACCACCACTAAATTAAGCGCAGGGAAATCATGGCCCTTGGCCATCATTTGCGTGCCGATCAGTAAATTAGCCTCGCCTGCGCTCACTTGGCGCAGCATTTCTTGCAAGCTACCTTTGCGCCGCGTGTTGTCTCGGTCTATGCGTAAAATTTTAGCTTCAGGAAAAAGTGTTTCTAAAGCGGCTTCAATTCGCTGCGTGCCTTGCCCAAGCGGGCGTATATCCTGATTACCGCAATCTGGGCAGGCATTAGGAATCACTTCCTCGTAGCCACAATGGTGGCAGCGCAAACGGCGCTCTTTTAAGTGCAGCACCAATTTAGCTGAACAACGCTTACATTCGCCCAGCCAGCCGCATTCGCCACATGAGAGCACCGGCGCATAACCACGGCGATTAATAAACACCAGTACCTGCTGGCCTGCCGCCAGATGATCGCGCATGATATTTAAAGTGGCCTGATGCAGACCTTCCACCACCTTGGCACGGTGCATGGGGATAATTTCGATTTGCGGTGGCATCGCTCCGCCTACCGCACGGTGTTGCAGGGTAATCAGGCGGTAACGACCTTGGCGGGCGTTATGCCAAGTTTCCAATGCAGGGGTTGCCGAGCCAAGCACAATCGGCACCTGCCGCTGATGCGCTCGATATACGGCGGCGTCCCTTGCCGAGTAGCGCAGGCCTTCTTGCTGCTTAAACGAGGCATCGTGTTCCTCGTCCACCACAATCATTCCTAGGCGCGGCATGGGCGTAAACACGGCCAAACGCGTGCCAAGCACAATATGTGCCTCACCACGGCTGGCAGACAGCCAATTGAGCACCCTTTCTTTATCGCTTAAGCCACTATGCAGTGCCACGATGCGGGCGCTAGGAAAACGCGCTCTAAATCGCGCTTCCAGCTGTGGGGTCAGGTTAATCTCAGGCACCAGCACCAAAGCTTGCTGACCTCTGGAGAGGCAAGCGGCGATGGTTTGCAAATACACTTCGGTCTTGCCGCTGCCGGTAATCCCAAATAATAAAAACGCGGCAAACGAGGCGTGCTGGCCGTCAATTAAGGCAATCGCTGAGGCCTGCTCAGCATTGGCCTCAGCAGCCCCCACGGGTAGAGGAATTGCATCGGGTAGTGTTTCGGTAAAAGCAACCCAACCCGCGTCCATCCAACTCTTTAACCATTTATTGGCACTAGGCGACACGGCAGCTGGCTAATTGTTTTTGTGAGCTGGCACGAGGGGACAGGCTTTGTAATAGCGCATCTAGGTTGGTGGCTTGATAGACACCACTTGGCTCGGGTTGCACAAAGGCCTTTGGCTGGCGTAGAGCGACCGGCAGAGCGGTTGCCAAGACTTGGCCGAGTGGATGTCCATAATACTCAGCACAAAAGCGAGCAAGCGCCAGTACGTCCTCTGACAGCGGTGGCATATCATCTGGCAGGGCAATCGCTGCACGGATTTTACTGCTATCAAACTGCGTTTCAGTTGCCACCCCCAGCACCACCCCTGCTAAGCGACGCGGGCCAAAGGGAACAATCACCCTAGCGCCCATCTCAGGCGCGCTTTCTTCTAAAACGCTATATTCAAACAGGCGTGTAAGCGGAACATCGAGGGCTACCGAAATATACGCACATTTCTTTAATACTCCGGTCATAAACGCCCTGCATTTGCTGCAAAACAAGACTACCCACAGATTTTGTGGATAACTTTGTGGATTAACTGATGATAAGCGGCAAAACCCCAATAGAATCGGGGCTGTGCTTAGCCTGCCTATTTTTTGAACTTTAAATTTTATCGTTTAAAATCAACAACTTAAAAAAAGCCGTAACAAACAATTAATTTACCCTTAATACTTGACAAGCCGTACTTTGTAAACTCAAGCCATGTGTATAACTTGGGCTTATACCGGTCGTTTTTACAAAAAAACCAACATAAGCCCTTGTTTTACTTATCAATTCGATGATAGTTCCGTGACAGTTTATGGACACTATCCACCAAAGTGGTTACATGATCAGGGTTGGTGAATTGTGAAATACCATGGCCCAAATTAAACACATGCCCCTCACCCTCGCCAAAACTGGCGAGTAAGCGGTCCACTTCAGATTCAATCGCAGCAGGATTAGCAAACAAAGCGTTGGGATCAAAATTACCCTGCAAAGCCACTTTATCGCCGATACGGCGACGTGCATCAGCCAGATCAACCGTCCAATCCAAACCCACCGCATCGCAGCCGCTATCCGCGATATCTTCCAGCCACAGGCCGCCGCCCTTGGTAAACACAATCACCGGCACTTTACGCCCATCATGTTCACGTTTAAGGCCTGCAATCACCTGCTTCATATAGTTCAGCGAGAATTCCTGATACTTGCCATAGGCCAGCGCGCCACCCCAGGTATCAAAAATTTGCACCGCTTGCGCACCCGCTTCAATTTGCGCATTTAAATAATCAATCACGGTACGGGCGTTCACATCTAGGATGTGGTGCAAAAGATCAGGCCTATCGTAAAGCATGGTTTTTACGCGGCTAAAGGTAGCAGAGCCTTGGCCTTCAATCATGTAGCAGGCCAATGTAAACGGGCTACCCGAAAAACCAATCAAGGGCACACGGCCATTTAGGGCCTTACGGATGGATGACACCGCATCCGTTACATAACGCAGCTCAGTACCTACATCCGGCACGGTCAGCGCTAGAATATCGCGCTCGTCCCTCAGTGGCCGCTCAAACTTCGGGCCCTCACCTTCTGCAAAATACAGCCCCAAGCCCATGGCATCGGGCACGGTTAGAATATCGCTAAATAAAATCGCGGCATCCAGAGGGTAACGCTCCAGTGGCTGCAAAGTCACTTCGGTAGCCAGCGCTGTATTTTTGCAAAGTTGCAAGAAAGAACCCGCCACTTTGCGAGTAGCGCAGTACTCAGGCAAATAACGCCCCGCCTGACGCATCAACCAAACCGGCGTGTATTCAACCGGCTCACGGCATAGTGCGCGTAAGAAAGTATCGTTTTGTAATTGGCTCATTGATTAATTACTTTCCTTTTAAAGCAACACGCCTCCTGTAACGGGGCGTATTACTGAAGAACAGGCCTGCTCTGCCTCGTTTTTTTAGCGGCAAAGCTGCTGGGTATAGCCCTTAACGCCACGACGACAGCGATGATCTTTTTGCTCTGCCGTAATCACCCATGCCGCATCAACAAAAGCCATTTTCAGGCGATAACGCTCATTCGCCACGCTATCGTCCATCAAGCCTTTGATTTCCACGCTGATCTGAGTGTGGGCAAAATCCTCACCCTGTGAACGCTGCTGAATATCTAAACGCTGATATTCAAACTGCCCAGCAGGATTGCTGATTTTATCTTTCAGATAAGCTAAGGCAACTTGTGCAGGATGTAAACCTGCTTCACCCTGATAAACCACCGCAGGCGTTGCTGGAGAGCTTGCAGAAAATGCAGCACCACTACATGCCAGTAAAACCAATGCTAGTAACTTTCTCATGTGGCGCTCTTCCAAGTGTCTTTCAGAGTAACCGCGCGGTTAAACACAATCTTTTCACCGGCGACGTGGTCTTTGCGATCGGTTACAAAATAACCCAAGCGCTCAAACTGATAACGCGTTTCCGGCGCTAAATCACGTGCCACGGCTTCTACATAAGCGGTAACAACTTCCAGCGATTCCGGATTAATAAACTGGCGAAAATCAACATACTCGCCATCCGCACCACGTACCGCATCTGGGCGTGCTTCGGTAAACAGGCGGTCGTATAAACGCACTTCGGCAGGCACCGCGTGTTCTGCAGACAACCAGTGAATCACGCCTTTTACCTTACGGCCTACCGGATTTTGGCCTAGGGTCGCCATATCTAAGCTGCATTTCAGCTCAATCACATTGCCTGCGGCGTCTTTAACCACTTCATCGCACTTCATCACGTAGGAGTAGCGCAAACGTACTTCGCTCCCCACGGTCAGACGTTGCCAGCCTGCGGGTGGCACTTCGGCGAAATCATCTTGCTCCACCCAAATCTCACTCGAGATAGGCACATTGCGTTCGCCAAACTCTGGATGTTGCGGATGATATGGCGCGGCGCGAGAGGCGGTTACGCCCTCTCCATAGTTAGTCAGCGTCACTTTAAGCGGTCGAACTACGGCCATAATGCGCGGGCAGCTGCTTTCTAATTGCTCGCGGACTGCGCCTTCCAGAATACTTAAGTCAACCACGTTTTCTGATTTAGACACACCTACGCGCTGGGCAAATAATTTAATGCCCTCTGGGGTATAACCTCGGCGGCGCATACCAACCACGGTAGGCATACGCGGGTCATCCCAGCCTGACACCAAGCCTTCGTTCACCAGAGCGGCCAGCTTACGCTTGGAGGTCATGGTGTAAAGCAGCTCAAGGCGCGAGAATTCGATCTGCTGTGGATGGCAAGCTATGGTGATATTGTCCAACACCCAATCGTAGAGCGGGCGGTGATCGGCAAACTCGAGTGTACACAGGCTGTGCGTAATGCCTTCCAGCGCATCAGAAATACAATGGGTGTAATCGTACATCGGGTAGATGCACCATTTATCGCCAGTGCGGATATGATGCGCGCGCTTGATGCGGTAGATCACCGGATCACGCAAATTCAAATTAGGCGCAGCCATATCAATTTTAAGGCGCAATGTTTTGCTGCCATCGGCAAATTCACCCGCTTTCATGCGGCGGAATAAATCCAGATTCTCTTCAATAGCGCGATCACGGAAAGGGCTGTTTTTACCCGGCACTTCAAAATTGCCACGGTATTCGCGCATTTGCTCGGCGTTCAGCTCACAAACAAAAGCCTTGCCTGCTTGGATAAGCTCTTCTGCGTAAGCATAAAGCTGATCGAAATAATCGGCCGCATGGCGAATCTCGCCCGCCCATTCAAAGCCCAGCCATTTCACATCACTGGCAATGGCTTGCGCGAATTCTTCGTTTTCTTTTTCAGGGTTTGTGTCGTCCATGCGCAAATTGCACTGGCCTTGGTAATCTTGGGCTACACCAAAGTTCAGACAAATCGATTTAGCGTGGCCAACGTGCAAATAGCCATTCGGCTCAGGCGGAAAGCGCGTTTGAATACTGGCGTGCTTGCCGCTGGCAAGATCGCTTTCAATCGTGCTACGAATAAAGTTGCTTACAATCGGGGCTTCATTGCTCATGTCTGAATAGGGTTCTGTAGATACTTAGATACCGTCTATTCTACCGTAACCGAGTGCAGATTGGGGTCTAGGCGTGTGTTTCAGCAATGCGGCAATATGCACTTGCGTGATATCTTTGCGCCTTTTTTAAAATAGCGCGACCAGAAAGCGTTATTTTATTTGCTAAACAGAGTGATTAAAGCTCATTAAAAAGGAAGTACACACCATGTGGAAATGGTTATTTTTAGGTTTTTTACTTCATGTATCCTGGGCAAATGCTGACGATAAATTATCTATTTATGTATGGAGCAATTCCATGCCCGCCAGCACCATCAAGGCCTTTGAAGCACGCTGCCAATGCCGTGTTGAGCAAAGTTATTATGGCGACAATGAAGAGCTACTTGCCAAGCTGGCTGCGGGCGCTAAGGGTTACGATTTAATTTTTCCATCAACCTTTGTCCTGCCTGCGCTGATCGGCCCCAATAAGCTGCTCGCCCTCGATAAAAGCAAGCTTCCGCATAGCAAAGACATCCTGCCCGCATTTTTACGCGTGCCCTACGACAGCAACAATGCCTATCACCAGCCCTTTATGATAGGCGTAACCCTGCTGGGCTATAACGCAGAAAAATTAAAAGCCGTAGGCGTAGACCCGAGCAGCTGGGCCGCTATTTTTGACCCAGAACAGCTCAAAAAAATCAAAAACAAAGTCACCGTATTAGATAGCTCGCGCGAATTGTTTGCCGCAGCACTGATGTATCTGGGCAAAGACCCCAACTCTGGCAAGGCAGAGGATTTAGCTGCCGCCAGCGATGTGATTCGCAAAGCCAAGCCTTATTGGGCCGCATTTAATAACGATAGCTATAGCCGCCAACTTGCCAGCGGCAATATCTGGCTAGCAATGGGCAATAGCTCGGATTTATTTCAGGCGCGCCGCGAAGTTAAAGAGACCAAGCGAAAATTCCATTTAGAATTTACCGCGCAAAAAGAAGGCAATGAATGGTGGATGGATACCGTCACCATTATGAAAGACGCACCAAGGCCGGATCTTGCACATCAATTTATTGATTTCTTGCTAGAAGGCAAAACGGCAGCAGCGCAATCAAAAGCCAGTGGCAGCATCAGCCCCGTCAGCACTGCCGTGCCCTTTTTAGACCCAGAGCTTAGCCAACACCCTGTACTGAACCCCAAGCCCCAAGATTTTGCCAAATGGACTTTATTGCGTGCTTATGACGCCAAAGAGCGGCGTTTGTTAAGCCGATATTGGACAGGAATTAAGGTGCGTTAATTCAAAAGCAGATACTCATCAGCGTAGACGATATTGCGGCCACTCCGATGATGATCAACTCAACCTGAGTGGGACGCATTTTTTTGCAGCCATTTTGTTCTGACCACGACCATTAGAGAAGTAAATACATAAGCAAATGCTTGTACCCGCTGTAGTCCACATGTATAAAACAAAGAGCTTTTGGCTATTGGAGTAGTAAAAGTGAAGCAAGAATTGGAAGCGTTTTTTGAACAATATGGCGAGGCGTATTCAACCTTGGATGCGAAAGCGGTCTCGTCCATGTTTGCCCTGCCCTTTATGACCATTCATCAAGGACAAGGCACTGTTTGGGAAACAATGGACTTATTACTCCCTGCAACCGCAGCTTTACTAAGCTGGTTTGAGCAACAAGGATTTCTCGGCGCAACTTATCAAATCAAAGATATGCTCCTAATCTCCCCCCATTTTGCCACCGTCAATCTTGTTTGGTCAGTCACGCGATTAGAGCTGGACCCTTGGCAATACGGCACTTGCTACCACGTAAAGCGGGGGGATGATGGCTGGAAAATCTACTGCGTCGTGCAATTTGATACCGTTCCTGAGATGGAAGAAGGCGTAGATGCTGCGATCAAACTGGGGCAGCGCTAAAGCACTGAACCATTGGGTCGAAACATGACAACACGCCCACTCCACGTCCTACTCGCGTGGGCACAAAGATTGTGCCCACGCAACATTACTCAGCCGCCTCTTGCTCAGCAGGCAATAGCAAATTAATAATAATGGCCAACACACTCACCAAGCCCACACCGGCCAAGTTGAAATCACCGATCTTCAACATCAAGCCGCCAATCCCGCAAGTTAGCACCACCGAAACAATCACCAAATTACGCGGGGCCATTAGATTTACTTTGGCGTCGATCAACGTTTTCAAACCAATACTCGCAATCGTGCCAAACAGCAGCACCATAATGCCGCCCATCACCGGCAAGGGAATCGATTGCAGCAGGGCATTAAATTTGCCGAAGAACGCCAAGATGACCGCCAGCACCGCAGCCCAAGTCATGATCACCGGGTTGAAATTACGAGTAATCATCAGCGCGCCCGTGACTTCAGAGTAAGTCGTAATCGGTGGGCCACCAATTAAGCCCGCAAAGCACACCCCAAAACCATCCCCTGCCAAGGTGCGATGTAAACCAGGCGTCTTGGTGTAATCGTTCCCTGTTACCTGCCCTACAGCCATCACCGCACCGATATGCTCAATCGTTGGCGCAATCGCAACCGGCAGCATAAATAGAGCGGCGGCCCAGTTCACTTCTGGCGTAACAAAGTGTGGCATAGCAAACCAAGGCGCAGCCACGATGGCCGTAAAATCAATCACGCCCAAGAAAATCGCCGCCACATAACCGACAATCACGCCAGATAAAATCGGCACTAAGCGCAACATGCCACCTGCAAATACCGACACCGCGATGGTTGTAGCAAGCGAAATGGCCGCCAAGAACAAGGATATATCGTAAGCCACCAACTGCTTACCGCCGCCCTGCCCCATTGCCATACCAGAAGCGGCAACGGCCACAGAAAGGCCAATCACCATAATTACAGGGCCAATCACCACAGGTGGCAACAATTTATGAATAAAGCCCATGCCGCGCCATTTAATCAGGCCCGCAATCACAAAATACATAAAGCCTGCAGCAAACAAACCAAACTGCGTAGCGGCTTGCCCCCATGTGTGCATAGCGAAAATAATCGGCCCAATAAACGCAAACGAAGAACCAAGAAAAATAGGCACTTTACGGCCGGTAATCCATTGAAACACTAAAGTCCCTACACCAGCGCCCAATAGCGCCATTGCAGGATTTAAACCCGTGAGCAAGGGCACCAAAACCAAAGCGCCAAACGCCACAAATAAAATCTGCGCCCCTGATACAAATTGCTTTAAAGCAAACCACATAAACCCTGCTCCCTTTAGATGTAAAAATCCCCCTTCTTCGAGGGGGATGATTTAAAGCATAAAACTTAGATCACTTCGTCGTACCAAAAATCTTATCGCCCGCATCACCCAGGCCTGGGATGATGTAGCCACGCTCATCAAGATGACTATCTAGCGAAGCCGCCACAATTTCTACATCAGGATGCGCATCGTTAACCAGCTTCACGCCTTCTGGAGCGGCCACCATCACAATCGCTTTAATATCCTTGCAGCCATTACGCTTGAGCATATCGATGGTCGCAACCAAAGAGCCACCGGTTGCCAGCATAGGGTCAATAATCAAGGCAAGGCGATCTTCTAGATTACCGACGAATTTTTCAAAGTAAGGCTCTGGCTGCAGCGTTTCTTCATTACGCGCCAAACCCACTACGCTGATTTTGGCTGAAGGCACTAAATCCAGCACGCCATTAAGCATGCCAATACCTGCGCGCAAAATAGGCACAACAGTGAGCTTTTTACCCTTAACCTGCTGCACTTCTACAGGACCACACCAACCGGCGATCATGGTGGTTTCTAATGGCAAATCACGCGTTGCTTCATAAGCCAATAAACGGGCTAATTCCTCGGTAAGCAAACGAAATTTATTGGTACTGACATTTTCTGCACGCAAAAGCGCCAGTTTATGTTGAACGAGGGGGTGTTTTACGACGGTAATCTGCATGGCGAGGCCCAAAAAACTAAGATAAACATTTCAGTGTAGCGCTCCTTACATAAAAGCGCACCGGTGAAAATGCTCATTATTGATCTAAGCCATGTATTTTATTTATAAATCCATTGTGTAAAACACAAATACAGCAATAAAAACAGTAGCTAAAATAAATTAGCCGCCTCTAAATATAAAACAGAGCTCCCAGATTAAATTCAACTTAAAAGGCTAATCCACATACCGCACGACAAAAGCGATATACACCGACAAACGAATGACAACTTAGATAATTTTTAGCTGAGGCAAGGTATAGCGACTAAAGCCAACTCGATAGGCTGGCACTTGCAATACCCCCAAACACGTCAACCCTAGCTCAATAAAGCCGCCGACAGCCATGACTTACTCTGCGCAAATGTAAGATACCCATCCATACGAGCATCCTAAATATATTAGAAGTCATTAAAAGTGGCTAGATAAGGCATTAGCAGCTAGGTTCATTGCGACAAAGACCTCTATTTTTTGTTAAACTCGCGCAGTTTAGCGCTAGCCCAACCGTTTCGGATACCTATATGACACTGCGTCGCATTGCCTTAGCTCTTATCCCATTATTCTTATCCTTTGGCGTTTACGCTGGGGACGCTGAAGATATTCAACAGCTACTTAAGTCTAAGCAATTGCCACAGGCTCTCAATCGCGCAGATAAGTCACTCGCAAAATCCCCTAAGGAGCCATCAATTCGCTTCTTACGTGGCATTATTTTGACTGAGATGGGCAGAACAGAGGAAGGTATCAAAGCATTTACGCAGTTGTCCGCCGACAACCCACAGCTTCCTGAACCCTATAATAATTTAGCCGTACTCTATGCTCAGCAAAATCAGCTAGATAAAGCACGCGCCGCCCTGCTAATGGCCATTCAAACCAACCCAGCCTACGCCACGGCGCACGAAAACCTAGGCGATTTATACGCTCGCCTTGCATCTCAAGCTTATGACAAAGCCTTGCAATTAGAAGGTAGCAATCCTGTTGTACAAACAAAACTGAAAATGGTCGGCAGCCTGTTTGGCAATCCTGTGGCGATGAATACAAATAGCAAGGCAAGCCCACCTGCTAAAGTGGCACAAATCAGCCCCACTACCAAACCTACCGTTCCACCTACAGCAGCACCAACCCCCGTCGCCACACCGGCACCTAAGCCTGTTGCCACACCAAGCCCAACAGTTAAGCCTAGCGCTGTGCCCACGCCCGCTCCAACCCCAAAACCAGATACTCGTGATGGAGAAAAGCAGCAAATTATCGCCGCAGTAGACGGCTGGGCAGAGGCTTGGAGTACGCAAAATGTGAACGGCTATTTAGCTGCTTATGGCAATAATTTCAAAACACCCAATGGACAAAAATTTAGCGACTGGGGCAAAGAGCGCCGCAGCCGCATTAGCAGCCCCAAATCAATTGAAGTCAAAATATCCAACGTAAAAGTTGAAATCAACGCCGACGGCACAGCCAAAGCACACTTTCGCCAGTCGTACAAAGCAAGCCATTTATCGAGTAGCACTGGCAAAACATTAATCTTAGAAAAATCGGGTAGCCGCTGGCTAATCCGAGAAGAGCGAACAGGTTCCTGATCACGTATGCGTAGTGTGTTTATTTGGGGCAAGCGGAGTGCTTGCCTGCTCGCCCTTTTGATGCTTGCACCACCTGCTCGCCCTATCGTTTCAGACCCCGCCAAGCCCCGCTTTTTGGATGAAAAAATGGGCACCGCCAGCAAGGGGTCTGCAGAGCAAAGAATTCTTGCCGCTATCGATCAAATTCGAGGGGGCAGGCTGGCCGATGCACGCGCTACCGTGGATGCTCTGCTACTCGAACAACCCAATTACCGACTTGCTCACCTGCTCTCAGGGGATCTCTATGCCATGCGCACAATGGCACTCCAAACCATGGGCGCGGGCGCGGGGAAAGTTCCTATTGAGAAGCTAGAAGATCTGCGCAGGGAAGCACTCATGCGCATCAATAGCCGGCAAAACAAAGAACCACACACCCTCCTACCGGCACACTTACTGGTTTTTGCACCCAACCAACAATACGCCATCTTGGTTGATGCCGAAGCATCACGCATTTATGTGTTTAAAAATGTGGATGGCGTGCCTACCTATGTGACCGATCATTACGCAACCATAGGCAAGCTTGGCTCGGACAAATTCAGAGAAGGCGATCAACGCACCCCATTGGGCGTTTACTTTGTAAACAACCATCTATCGCGCCCCTATCTGGATAAAACCCGTGGCGCACAGGCAGATTTATACGGCGTAGGCGCTTGGCCCATTTCATTTCCAAATGAACTAGATAAAAGCGAAGGCCGCACCGGCTCAGGCATTTGGCTGCACGGCGTGCCCGCCAACACCTATGCTCGTGCACCGTGGGCATCCAATGGCTGCGTCGCAATGAGCAACGAAGAAATGCTCGATATCGCCCAATATATTCAAGTTGGACAGACGCCGGTGGTGATTGTGCCTAAAGCGGAATGGGTGAGTAAAGTTGAATGGCAATCAAGGCACGATGCGGCACTGAGTTTAGTAGATGGCTGGCGAGAAGAATGGGAAACACTCAATACGCAGGCTTATTTAAATCGCTATGGCCGGTTATTTAAGAATGACGAAGGGCAAAATCTAGCCAGTTGGAGCAGCCAAAAAATCGCAGTGGGCGTAGGCAAAAGCTGGAGCAAAATTCGCTTAAATGAGCTGAGCATTTATGCCAGCGGCGGCCCGACTCCTCGGCTCACCACGAGCTTTAAGCAAGATTACCGCAGCAATAATCTAAATAATCAAATGAATAAGCGACAGTATTGGCAACAAGAAGATGGCGCTTGGAAGATTATTTTTGAAGGCGCGGCAAACAGCTAATCGCGGTGGCTACGGCTTAACGGCGACATCATCATTAGGCAACCAAAAGGGCGCTAGAGCTAGCGTCCCTTTTTTTGCCCTAAATACGGCATCAATACCCAGCCCGGGCACGGCGGCAAGCTCACCATTTAGATAGACAAGCGGCGTATTGGCCCGTAACCAAGGCGGCACATGGGCCTCTTGATAGAGCTGTTTTAAGGAACGCCTAGGCCCATCTGCCGTCAAGCGCAGGCTCTCGCCGCCAACGCGGCTTCGCAACACCAAGCTACCCTGTATCAGTTGCTCAGGGGCAATACCAATATCAGACACTCGCCAGCCCAACACGCCTGACTCTAAGCGCATCTCTACCTGCCAAGGCTGTGCCACATCAGTCATCGCTACAAATTCTGCAGCCGTAATGTACAGCTTTTGCTGATAGCGCCGAATGGCCCGGCCTCGCCACACCAGCGCAGGCTGGGCATCAATCGCCGCAAAGAGTGCAATCCGGATTAACTCTTCAAATGCACGAGCATCTAATTGCAGGCCCTGCTGGGTAAGCCAAAAGCGCAGCACATTGCGTAAACGTAGCGGCGATAAATCAACGTTTAGGTCAAACACACCCTCCTCTACGCACTGTGCCAAATCGGCGATTGCCAATTCCTGCAACAGTTCATCCGCCTCGGCGGCATGCGCCGCCACTCTGGCCAAGGTTGCATTCGCACTGGGCCAAACAGTCCTTAAAGCGGGGAAGATTTCATTGCGCAAGAAATTACGGTCATAGCGAGAATCAAGATTACTTTCATCATCTACCCAAGCTAAGCCTTGCTGCGCGGCATATTCGGCAAGCTCTTCACGCGAAATATCCAGCAAGGGCCGCAAAATACCCATCCGCTCATTTAAACGCCGATATTCAGGCATCGCCGCCAAACCACGCAAACCACTACCACGAAGTAGATTCAGCAATACCGTTTCTGCTTGATCGTCACGGTGCTGAGCCAAGAGCAGCACATCACACATTTGCCGAGCAAACACTTCATAGCGCGCAGTCCGTGCCGCCCCTTCAATACCCTGTTTCAGGTACGGCGCAAGCGAAACACGCTCGATCTGGCATTCCACACGGAGGCTTGCTGCGCTATCGGCTGCAAATTGCGCCCATTCATCCGCATGGCTAGACAAGCCGTGGTGCACATGAATCGCGCGCAGCATAAAAGGCTGGCGTTGCCTTAGGGCAGCCAGCAAATGCAATAACACAATGGAATCAAGACCGCCCGACAATCCCACGCACAGGGTGGAATGGGGCAAAAAGCGGGAGAGCTTTTGCTCTACCCGCTTTAGCAAACAATCAGGAGATTGTTTCTTCCTTAAACTTGCCATAGCTCATCATTCGCTCGAAACGTATATCGAGAAGCTCATCAATCGATTTAGATTGAAGGGTTTTTAAGGTGTCACTCAAATTTTTTCTCATGGTGACCATCATTTGCTGATAATCACGATGTGCGCCACCCAAAGGCTCAGAAATCACCTTGTCGATGATACCCAGCGTTTTTAAGCGATTTGCAGTAATGCCCAGCGCTTCAGCCGCTTCAGGTGCTTTTTCTGCGGTTTTCCACAAAATCGACGCGCAACCTTCAGGAGTAATCACCGAGTAAGTCGCGTACTGCAACATCTGCACCACATCACCGACCGCAATCGCCAAAGCACCACCTGAGCCACCCTCGCCGATCACCGTACAAATCACCGGTATCCGCAGCTTAGCCATCTCAAACAGATTACGGCCAATCGCCTCTGATTGCCCGCGCTCTTCCGCCCCCACCCCTGGATACGCGCCTGGCGTATCTACAAAGGTAATCAAAGGAATATTAAACTTTTCAGCCAGCTTCATCAGGCGCAAAGCCTTACGATAGCCTTCTGGGCGCGGCATACCAAAATTACGGTATTGCCGATCTTTGGTATCCCGGCCCTTTTGATGCCCGATCACCATCACCGACTGGCCGTTAAAACGGGCCAAGCCGCCGATAATCGCCGCATCATCTGCATAGCTACGATCACCATGCAGTTCTTCAAAATCGGTAAACAGCGCCTTAATGTAATCCAAGGTGTAAGGACGCTGCGGGTGGCGGGCTACCTGTGAAATCTGCCACGTCCCCAATTTTGAATAAATTGTTTTGGTTAACTCTTGGCTCTTTTTTTCGAGATGGCCAATCTCTACAGAAATATCAACGGCGGAATCGTCTTGAACGAAGCGCAATTCTTCGATCTTGTTCTCAAGCTCCGCGATTGGCTGCTCGAAATCGAGAAAGGTCGTTTTCATGCTGCTCTCCTGCTGCGCGCGACTAAAGCAGCCTTAAATATAGGCTGCCCGAAAAATTCGTGGATCATACAGCAAGCAGAGCAAGCACCCAAGATACTCGCTGCCCGAATATTTCCTGAATTCACCATCCAAGCGCTAGACCTTTGTTTCGTAAGAAAACTTTGTTCAAAAAAGAGCATACATAAACCCTGTCTTCTTCATAAAACTCATCTAAAAATCTAGGCCCTAAGCAATCATCGTGGCAAATCACAAAATATCTCGTCATCAGTCAAACTAAAACAGCAGACATAAATCGCGTCTTTTTCAATTTGGCTGACAACTCGCAACATTCGCACTATGCAAATTAAACCATCAGCTTCGGAACACGATATCGGCCCGAACACCCACCTTTTGTAAAGCCTTGCGGCTCTTAATATTCAATACCACCGGCGCTTGCGTATTTGCCGAGATGGCTTGGCCTTCCTCAAACGGACGCGATAATAAAAGTAATAAAACAGCATCTTCAGCATGCTCAAGCTCGATCAAAGCGCACTCTTCATCACTGAGCGACACCTCATACGACAAGCCCAAATGCTCTACCTGCACCAAGCTAAAGCTTAAATCCGCATCATCAAGCGATTGCAACCAGCGCACACGCGGATTGGGCTGCTCTTCATGCAGTAATTTATAACGCGTGCAATCTTCAAAACCCGGCATACCTTGCGGAAAAGTCAGTACCGTTTCTGGATCAATCTCAATCTCACCAAAACGCGTATTTAATGTTTGCATGATCCACACCCAGAAAAAGTTAAAAGAAAATAAAAATATTTTTCAATAAAAAGGAGACTTACTTACTCATACTTTGTAAGGCCACACACGAAAAAATGATGGCCCACTTCAATAACACATCTCCATTAACACCAACAGCCCCCCCTTGCTAGATTGGGGATTGCTCTGTTTCGCTTTTTTTCAGCGATGGGCCAAGATTTATAGCATTAATCCAAACAACCTCAATCATTCAAGGTGAATAGTTCACCATTTAAAAAACGCCGTTGGCATAGGCAAAAGAGGATAACATTGCCCACTCAGCCTCAACACCTTATCTAGAGCGCTGGCTTAGCATTCATTTATTGCGGCAGATCATCGCAGCAAAAGATCAAAGCAACTAGTTTATGCTTTACATTAAAAACAACAAGGAGTTGGCCTCCTATAAACACAAAGCAAAGGTATAAGCCTGTATTAACTATATTAGTTCAGACATAAATAAGCATACTGCACCTCTCAAAAAACGCGGCCTGCTCTACACTCTCTCATACCCATTTATTTTATAAATTTACCATCGCCGATTCAATTTGCGATGATCAAGGTTATTTATGCTACGTCTATTTATTGCAAGTTTATTAAGTGCGATCAGCTTGATGGCTCATGCTGATTTACTGGATACCATCAAAGCGCGTGGCGTTTTAATTGTTGGCGTTTTACCTGATAACCCGCCCTTTGCACGGCGAAACGACAATCAAACTTTTTCAGGCTACGACATTGACTACGCATCACTCATCGCAAGAAAAATGGGCGTTAAGCTTAAAGTTCAAGACTTAGACCCAGGCGAGCGAATTGCCAGTGTGAAGTCAGGCAAAGTCGATATCTTGGTCGCCGCCTTTACTAAAACACCAGAGCGTGAGCGCGAAGTAAGCTGCAGCCTCGGCTATTTTGTAGCGGCCCAAAAAGCACTGACCAAAAAAGGCCGTTACCGCACATCAGAATCGCTCGCGAATGCCCGCCTAGGCGCATCCAAAGGCACAACAGGTGAAAGCGTATCTCGTAAGCTCTACCCTAAGGCGAGCATTACGACCTTTGCCGACATTCCCGAAGCCGCACGTGCGCTTGAACAAGGCCATATTGATGCAGTCATGAATGACGAACCCACCTTAGCAGCCGCATTAAATAAAATGCCAAACAAAGCGAACTACGAGCTATCAGATTATTCTAATACCACCGAAGTATTGGCCGTTGCCGTTAAATTAGGCGAAAAGCGACTCATGACATTGGTGAATGACTCATTGCTTGAATCAGAACAAAGCGGCGAAGCCGTGCAAATTTTTAACCGCTGGTTTGGGCCACAAACCAACACCCCATTCCCGCGCACATTCCGCATTCAAAACTAAAGCAGTGCTGATTAAATCTCTATCCCCGAATACTTTTATCGGGGTTGCGGTTAGCTATAAATAATGCATGAATAGCCAGCCCCAATTGCTCGCTTTATGGGCTGGCTAAAAGACAAAAAACTGGGGCCGGACCCCAGTTTTTCATTTGGTTTTCAGTTTTCCTTGGCAAAAAGTGGCCATCAAAACGTCAGATACGCATGTGGCCTCTTTATCCTCGCCGTTTTAATTGTTCCTGTCATGGCGTGATTCTTTTTAAGGATCTTGCCAAAATAATTACATCAATATAGCAATCAAAATAATGATAGGAATGGGCACGCCAAGTATAAGAAGAAGGATTGAACGCATGGTTTTCTCCAGAAGACTTACAGAAGTGAGCGCAAGATAGCGCGATCATGGTCACGAGCTCGCCCACCAAAGGTGGCCGAAAGGCTGGCGATAAATGCACCTAAGAGAAGTGCGACGAACATCCACAGAGCTGAATGTGCGGCCGTCTTGCGCGCCTCTTCGGCCATTGCCTTGCTCTTAGCTCTAACATCTACAGACGCTTTGACGGCACGCGCATAGATTTCATCGACTCTATGCTCTGCATCGACTTGGCCAAGACCAGAACGCTTTGCTATCAATTGGCCAAGATAGGCGCGATCTTCAGGGCTAATCCCCTCTGACAGCACGCCGCTCCTTAGTAGAGCGCCAACCTCGGCGTGCAATGAATCCGACACAGGCGCTGTGGCGTTTGAACGTAACATCACACCTGCAAAATATTCGCTTGAATAAATAGATTGCTCCAGATCGGATCGGCCCATGCTTTGTGTATGGGTGGCGAGCGAGGGTGCGCTTACTCCGGCCTCAATGGCGCCACTCAAAACCGCACGTGCGCCACCAGCGAGAACTGCGACGGTCACTAATGTTGCAAGTGCCCAAGCCAAGAGGCCATGCGCGGTATCACGAAAATGAACCTCATCGCGCTGTACACCGGCCCATTTCACACGTAAGCGACCCGCTATATACCCTCCGACACCAGACGCCGCCAGTTGTATAAACACAAGCCAAGCGATCGTCGGCAAACCCATTGGGCTTGCGTTATAGGAGTAAGGCGAGATGGATGACAAACCAAGACCAACACCTAAAATCAAGAGGATAAACGACAGCGCTGCAGCTACGGCGGCCCCTGCAAATACAGCCCCCCAAGCAACGCCAGAGGCTTGGCTATCGACCATAGTTGAATCGGCAAGGAGGCTATTTGGTGCGAGTGGCTGGGCTTCCATGATGCATCCTTTTTTTGACTATTTCATATGCTAGGAAATCATTCTAAATGGATCGATATCTAACATCGGGGCAGCCGCAGCACTTGCACGGCCTCGGCCACTTCAATTGCCGATCCATTTTTAGTTTCTAACTGTTTTTTGATTTAGATTACCGATCCAAACAAGACTGCATATAAGGCCAGCTGCTCGTGCTGCCAACAACTTATGCGCTGTAACGGTGTATTGATGATGCTGGCGATATTGCATCACCTTGGACCTTGGTAATGAACTTGTTGCCAAATTATCAGCAATGATCGCCCACATGACGTGGGCGATTTGCTTTACTTACGATTCAGAAATGAACCGGGCTCTGTCCCATAGTAAGCATGGATGCTCTGCTCCCATGTGGCATCAGCCATGTTCGGCCAATTGTCCTTATCAAAACCTGGGGCTTTATCGAGCCGATCTTTATTCACGTTCAGAACGAAGCGCTTGTTTACTGGATCGAGTTCCAACGCGCCCCATGGCACGGCAAAGAACTTCGTGCCCATACCAAGAAGCCCGCCAAAAGACAGAACTGCATAGGCAATACGACCGGAAGCCACATCAAGCATAATCTCTTTGATCTGCCCCAAATCCTCGTCTTGCTGATTGTATACATTGTTATCAACAAGAGTGTTGGCCCCCATCAGCGCAGGCCCGGGGCCAGCGTTAGTGCCACTTTTGTCCTTATACATGCCATAAACATCACGGTCTGTGTAATTCATGTTTATCTCCAGTCAAGAGTTTAATTCCTAATGTGACATCGGTATCGCGTAGTGCGACGATGCCAATCTCAAGTTAAGCCAACCATGAACTTGGGTCTGTGCGCTTCCGCACTTAGAGCACGACTTTATAAAGGGGTGCGTGCACATTGAAATGCGATCGGAACAAAAACAGGGCAAGTGCTTTGGGGCGAGATTGCCGCGTGTGATCACATCACTCGTTCAGGTTCACGAAAGTGAAGATGCACTTGTGGATACATTGAGGGCTTCGTGCAAGAGCTTGTAAATCATCATGCGTAAATGCGCTTGGAGTTATTAACTAATCCGGCCATACGTAAAACCAAAAAAGGCGCCGAGATCACTCAGCGCCTTATTTCAAGCAATTTCTTCCAGATATATTACCAGATACGGATACGCTCTTTGGCCGGTTTATACATGCCATCGCCTTCTTTTACGTTAAAGGCTTTATAGAAAGCATCGCTATTCACCGCTGCGCCATTGGCGCGGAATTGGCCGGGGCTGTGGGGGTCGGTTAGTAGCATTTGCAGGGTCATGGGTTCGCGCATTTTGCTGGCCCATACTTGGCTCCAACCAAGGAAGAAACGCTGCTCGCCGGTGCGCCCGTCAATTTTGGCTGCGGGCTTGCCGCCTAATGACAACAAATAGGCTTTATGCGCCACCGCAAGGCCCGATAAATCGGCGATATTCTCACCCAAAGTGAGTTGGCCGTTTACATGCTTACCAGGAAGAGGCTCGTAAGCATCGTATTGGGCGACTAATTTGCTGGTGAGCGCTTTAAATGCTTTGTCATCTTGCTTGCCCCACCAATTTTTTAAATTACCATCGCCATCATATTGGCTACCTTGGTCATCAAAGCCATGTGATATTTCATGGCCAATGACGCCGCCAATTGCGCCGTAATTCACCGCATCATCTGCATTTGGATCAAAAAATGGGGCTTGTAAAATAGCGGCAGGGAAAACAATTTCATTCATACTGGGGTTGTAATAAGCATTAACGGTTTGTGGCGTCATTCCCCATTCTTTACGATCAATGGGTTTGCCTAGTTTATTTAGCTCACGTGCGCTAGAAAACAACTGGGCACGTTGTAAATTACCCAATAAATCATCGGCTTTAATTTCTAATGCGCTGTAATCAATCCACTGATCTGGATAGCCAATTTTTACGGTAAATTTAGATAGTTTTTCTTGCGCTTTTACCTTGGTTGCTGCGCTCATCCAAGTCAGATCTTTAATTGAGCTGCGATAAGATGCCAATAGATTGTTTACCATCACATCCATTTTAGCTTTTGCTGCTGGCGTAAAATGCTTGGCAACATATAATTCGCCTACCGCTTCACCTAAGCTACTACTTGTAGCAGCAATGGCTTTTTTCCAACGCGGCTTTTGCTCTGGCACACCCGACAGGGCTTTACCATGAAAATCAAAAGCTAGATCGGCATAGGCCTTAGGCAAGGCATTGGCGTATTGATCTAATACTTTAAATTTAAGCCATACTTTTACTGTGGCTAATGGCGTTTTTGCGAGTATTTCACTCATTGCTTTAATATAACTAGGCTGAGAAACGATGACTGGCCCTGATTGATTGGCGATGCCCATTGCTTGCCAATATTCATCCCATGCAAAATCTGGAGCTAGTTTTTTCAATTCAGCCAATGATTTTTTATTATAGGTTTTTTGCGGATTACGATTATCTACTTTGGTCCACTGCGCCTGAGCCAGCGCAGTCTCCAGTGCCAGTAAAGACGCAACATCGACCTGAGTTTCACCAGACAATTTTAATAAATTTTCAAAATAAGTACTTAAGGCTTTACGCGCAGCAATAAACTTTTCATCGGATTTCAAATAATAATCTCGATCAGGCAAGCTTAGGCCCGATTGATACACATTCACAATATAGGCCGTTGAGTTTTTTTCATCTTGCCCAACATAAATACCTAAAGGCGCATAGAGGCCTGCTTTACTCAGCTGAGCCAATTGCCCAGCTAATGCTTTCTGATCATTAATCGCGGCAATGGCGGCAAAATTTGCTTGCAAAGGCGCTAAGCCGCGCTGCTCTACCAAGGCTTCGTTCATATAGCTTTGATATAAATCACCGACTTTTTTAAGTGCTGTGCCTGGCGCACCATTTTGGCTTGCGGCCGTTTCAACAATAGAGCGAACTTGTGCTTCAGAGAGATCTCTTAAAATAAGAAACGCGCCATGCGAAGGCTTATCACTAGGGATTTCAGTATTTTTCAACCAATTGCCATTTACCGCATGATACAAATCATCTTGCACTCGAACGCTTGGATCAAAACGCCCTGCATCCAGCCCAGAATAGCTTGCAGCCTGTGCGCCAAACACTAAAGTTGCAGCAATAAGAGTTAAAGCAAACTGTTGTTTCATTCAATAGCCCCGTTGTGGGTGTGCCATCCATTTTATAAAATGACACACAGGAATTAGTTTAAGCAATCGGTGGCATATAATGCCTTAAGCATGTTCAATCGTGAAATAAAAACAAAGCAATACAATAAAAACACATTAGAGCCACCTTATATATAAAAGATGTGCTAAAGTTTTCACGAATTGCGTCGATACTTGGCATAATGACTGAATTAGCAAGTCACACTGGCCAGTGACGAAGGATGAAATACCATGAAAATCGACCAATCAAAACCTCTCAATCCTGCGCTCACCCGCAGCAATGACCGCGTAGCACCCAATAATTCAGCCAACACTGAACGCAGCAGCTCGGACAGCGTCACCATCAATCCGCTGGCAGCTAAACTCAGCCAAATTGAGCAAAGCAGCAAACCTACATTTGATGCTGAGCGCGTTGAATCGCTCAAAAAAGCCATCAGCGAAGGCCGCTTCACGGTGCGTACTGACGCCATTGCGGGCAAGATTATTCAGAGCGCGCAAGAACTTCTAGGCAAGTAAAATGACAACGATAGAGCCTTTAGATGGGCTGCTTCAACAAGCAAGCAGCAGTATGCATACGCTACTTGGCCTGCTTCAAGAAGAACAAAGCTTTTTGGTATCCAATCAACTCGATTCATTAGTCCTGCTGACCACAAAAAAACAAGCCTCTGCACTCGAAGCAGAGCAAGCAGGGCAAGCACTCAGCCAATACTTTAGCGCGCAAGGAATTAGTCCTCAGAGTGATATTGATGCTTGGTTTACGAAGCAGCACCCCAGCGCATTAACAGAGTGGCATTTATTATTAGAAAACACCCGCCAAGCCGCTGCATTCAATAACAGCAATGGCAAATTAATTGAAGTTCGTCAGCAGCTGATCAATGGCTTTATGCAGCAAGTTTTAGATGCCAGCCATAACAGCCCTCTTTACGCACCCGATGGCAAATTGACCTCACTTCCACAAGGGCAGCGGCGCGATCTGGCCTAATAAGCAAACACTCAAGGATTTTGCGCAAGCAGACTACGCCCGCCCTCAAAGCGTTGTGCAAAGTAAGGGCTGGACATCGATTCCACCCTAATCTTCCCTTTAGACGAAGGCGCATGAATAAAGCGCCCATCGCCCAAGTAAATCCCCATATGCGAGAACGAGCGGCCTAGTGTATTAAAAAACACGAGGTCCCCCGCCTGCAATTGATCGGTGGGCACAGGGCGAGCTAGGCTGGCGATTTGCGCGGCATTATGCGGCAGCACCGCACCCACGGCGTTTTTGAATACAAAGCTCACCATCCCACTGCAATCCAAGCCTGCCTCAGGATTATTGCCGCCAAATTGATAGCTCACATCCAATAGGCCCAGCGCATACATCACAATCTCGCGACCAGCGCCGCTCGCTTGAATATTATTCAAGGATTTAGAGGCAGAATAAGGCACTTTAGTGCGCGTTGGCGTAGAGCTACACGCACTTAAAACTAAAATACTCAGCAATAAAATCTTTTTCAATCTAAATCCTTTATGGCTTGGCACATGTTCACTTCCAGCTACGAAATGTCGTCATTCCCGCGTGCTTTAGGCGGAAAGCCAGCGGCGCTACTTGATCCCCGATAAAACCATTCTGGGATGACGATTTGATAAGTCATACCAGATGCTATTTCGAACTTATCCTAAGTACTTCTAATTAGCCATCTACCGGATTTTGCGGAGTAGACAAAATCAATTGATAAAATGCTAAATCTAGCCAACGGCCAAATTTAAATCCCGATTGCTTAATCGTGCCTGCATGGCTAAAGCCCAGCTGCTGGTGCAGGGCAATACTTGCCGTGTTTTCTGCATCAATTCCACCAATTAAGGTGTGATAGCCCTGCTCTTGGGCTTTTTCAATAATTAGTAGTAATAATTTTTTACCCAAACCTTGCCCACGATAATCAGGATGGATATAAATCGAATGCTCAATGGAGTATTTATAGGCAGGCCGTACACGAAATGCACCATACGTTGCAAAGCCCAATAAAATACCAGCATCATTTTCAATTCCGATTACTGGCAAATGATGGGCGTCTTTATCAGCAAACCAATCCACCATGCTCGCTAATGGCCGAGGGGTGTAATCATAAAGCGCTGTAGAGCTTGCAATGGCCTCATTAAATATAAAGAGAATCTGCTCAGCATGCAGTGCATAAGTACAAGAAACAATCCGCATTATTTACTCTTCGCTCTATTAATTAAATCAAAAAAAACACCGCAGGATTGCTCCTTCGGTGTTTTTGTACATACCACCTTCTAAATAGAAGGCCGCGATTAAGAATGCGAGCGCTTGTAATCTACATCGCAATCAGTCAGTACAATCACACGTGGATGTGTTTGCAAGAATGACGCTGGTACTTGAGTTGTGATTGGGCCATTTAATGTGCGATCAAGGATTTCTGCTTTTTCTGCACCTTTAACCACTAACAGAATGGATTTCGCATGCAAAATAGAACCCATACCCATGGTTAATGCATGAGTAGGCACGTCATCAATACTATTAAAGAAGCGTTTATTGGCTTCGCGTGTTTCTGGCTTTAAAGTCACTTTATGCGTAAAACGCGACAAAGCTTCATCAGGCTCATTAAAGCCAATATGTCCATTATGGCCAATGCCTAAAATCTGCATATCAACCAAGCCTTTTTGATAAATCAGCTCATCATAACGACGACCTTCTTCATCTAAATCATCCGCATTGCCATTCGGTACGTAGGTATTTTCTGGCTTGATGTCGATATGATTAAACAAATGACTTTTCATAAAGCTGCGATACGATTCAGGATGAGTGACAGGTAAACCCGCGTATTCATCCAAATTAAATGTGGTGACTTCTTTAAAACTCACCAAACCTTGCTGGTAGGTCTTTACTATTTCTTGGTAGATACCAACAGGCGTGCTGCCTGTCGCCATGCCCAAGATCGCATTAGGCTTAGTGCGAACAATAGACAGCAATAAATCAGCACCAACGCGATTCAGTTCATTTTGATCTTTGAATTTATGTAAAATCATGATTGTGTGAATTCCGAAATAAGTAAAACAACCTAGATACTATACGCGACTCATAACAGTTTGTTGATGCAAAGCACGCCAAGCGTAAAAAATCAGGAGAATAACCAAGGTTGCTCAATTTTTCGCTGTATTTCAAAGGCCTTAATTTCTTCTGCGTGATTCAGAGTCAAACCAATTTCATCTAAACCATTTAATAAGCAATGCTTGCGATGGCCGGTTATATCAAAACCAAATGCCTGACCTGAAGGCGTAATCACCGTTTGCGCTACGAGATCTACAGCCAAACGATAGCCCTCAGTGGCCTCACTTTCGGCAAACAACTGATCG
The DNA here is from genome assembly GCA_026399755.1 of Pseudomonadota bacterium. Lineage (GTDB taxonomy): Bacteria > Pseudomonadota > Gammaproteobacteria > Burkholderiales > Chitinibacteraceae > Iodobacter. The sequence continues at coordinate 8,206 of JAPLQI010000005.1, read as the reverse complement.
ACAACGGCACTATCCAAAACAATCGGCAGCAGGCCATTTTTGTAACAGTTATTAAAGAAGATATCAGCAAAGCTAGGAGCGATCACCACACGAAAACCGTAATCATCAATCGCCCACGGCGCGTGCTCGCGGCTTGAGCCACAGCCAAAATTATCCCTAGCCAACAACACCTCTGCGCCTTGATAGCGGGGGAAGTTCAGCACGAATTCAGGATTAGGCTGGCGCTGGCTGTTATCCATCCCCGGCTCGCCATGATCTAGATATCGCCATTCATCAAATAAATTCGGACCAAACCCAGCGCGCTTAATCGACTTTAAAAACTGCTTAGGGATAATGGCATCGGTATCCACATTGGCGCGGTCCAGCGGGCAAACCAAGCCGTTTAATTGAGTAAATGCTTTCATTTATTTGGCCGCCTTTTCGATGACTTCGCCACCTTTTTTAATATCTTTACCTATGCCTGAAACGGTATTACAAGCAGTAAGCCCCAGCATCAGAAACATCAACGTCAGCGTTGCAATTTTTTTCATCCCTGATCTCCTTAGGCGAACTGGCGCACATCAACAAAGTGGCCCGCAATCGCAGCGGCAGCCGCCATTTCTGGACTCAGCAAGTGCGTACGCCCACCTTGGCCTTGGCGGCCTTCAAAATTACGATTACTGGTGGAAGCACAGCGCTCGCCCGGCTCTAAGCGATCTGCATTCATCGCTAGACACATCGAGCAACCTGGCTCACGCCATTCAAAACCAGCCGCAATAAAAATCTTATCCAAGCCTTCGGCTTCAGCCTGTGCTTTAACAAGGCCGGAGCCTGGCACGACCAGCACCAATTTCACACTCGCGGCTTTGGTTTTGCCCTTGGCAACGCCTGCTGCTGCGCGCAAATCTTCAATACGGGAGTTGGTACAGGAGCCGATAAACACTTTATCGATTTGAATATCAATCAGCGGTGTATTGGCGGTCAGGCCCATATATTGCAGCGCGCGCTCATAGCTGCCGCGCTTGACTAAATCTGCCTCGGCAGCAGGATCTGGCACAGCGCCAGAAATGCCCAAAACTTGCTCAGGCGATGTGCCCCAAGTGAGCTGAGGCTCAATTTCGGCCGCATCCAGCGTCACCAGCGCATCAAATACCGCGCCTTCATCGGAAACCAGTGTTTTCCAATGCGCCACAGCAGCATCCCACTGGCTGGCATTCGGCGAATAAGGTCGCCCTTTCAGGTATTCGATGGTTTTATCATCTACCGCGATCATGCCAGCGCGTGCGCCCGCCTCAATCGCCATATTGCAAAGCGTCATCCGCCCTTCAACCGACAAAGATCGAATGGCTTCACCGCCAAATTCAATTGCATAGCCCGTGCCGCCAGCCGTACCTACCTTGCCAATAATCGCCAGCGCCACGTCTTTTGCCGTTACACCACGGCCCAAAACGCCATCCACACGGATTAACATCGCTTTAGATTTCTTGGCAACCAGCGTTTGCGTGGCCATGACGTGCTCTACTTCAGAAGTGCCAATCCCGTGCGCTAAGGCCGCAAAAGCGCCATGCGTCGAAGTATGGCTATCGCCACAAACCACTGTCATGCCGGGTAAGGTTGCGCCGACTTCAGGGCCAACCACGTGCACAATACCTTGCTTTTGATCTTTAAAGGGGTAATAAGCCAGCGCGCCAAATTCTTTGATATTGGCGTCCAGCGTTTCGACTTGCAGGCGGGAAATTGGGTCTTGAATCCCCATATCCCAATGATCAGTTGGCGTATTATGATCGGCCGTCGACACAATCGAAGACTTGCGCCATAGCGTTCTACCCGCTAACTTCAAGCCTTCAAAGGCTTGCGGGCTGGTCACTTCATGCACTAGGTGACGATCAATATAAATAAGGCAGGTGCCATCGTCTTCGGTGCGAACGACGTGGGAATGCCAAAGTTTGTCATAAAGTGTCTGAGCCATGGCGATCATCAAAAATGTCAGGGCCCTCGAAACTAGCATAGAAGGCCTTTTGCCACAACTGCGTAAGCAAGACTTATGCCGATGTAGTTTAAATATAAATATTACATTCAAATAAAGAAGGAATCTCAATGCATCGATCACTCCTCTCCCTGATGCTGCTTGCTAGCGGATGGGCTCAAGCCGCATCTTGCCAAAGCGTTGTAGAAGGCTTAAATCGTCAACTACACCCCAGCACCCAAACCAGCGAGCTAGTAGAAATCCTCAGCAGCCTCAATCAAAATGGCCGCTTACCCGCCAAGTTTGTCACCAAACGCGAGGCACAGGCAGCAGGATGGCGGCCTGGCAGCAGTCTTTGGCAAAGCCTACCGGGTAAATCAATCGGCGGTGATCGCTTTGGCAATCGTGAAAACCGACTGCAGCGTGGCCAATATCAAGAAGCAGATTTAGATTACCAAGGCGGCAAGCGCGGAGCGAAACGCATTGTTTTTAGCAAAAACGGCCCACGCTTTATTACTGTCGATCACTACCAAACTTTTACCGAGGTGCCATCATGTCAATAACTCAAAAAGTGGTGCTCAAGCATATTCATAAGCTCGGTGATGCTTACCAGCAATTAAATGAGCAGCTGGATTTTTCTAGCGATTTTATTAACAATCTTGACGCGCTTTATGATGAACTCAGCGCAAATTTGGAAGGGCCAATTCAGATTATTTGGCAGAACAGCACAGAGGCAAAAACGGCACTAGGCAAGGACGATTACGCCGCCTTACTAGCCGTGTTTGAAGATGCAGCAGCAGATAGAGATGATTTTGTGGTGATCGTCCAACCCTGAGCAATTTACAAAACCCAAATCTTAAACCACGGAGGAAAGGGGGAACACGGAGGGCCACGGAGAAAAACATCATAAAAATAAGGTTTTCTCCGTGAAACTCCGTGTTCTCTGTGCCCTCCGTGGTTCAAGACCTGGGTTTTATAGAGTGAATCGTCATCAATCAAACGAGAAGGTGTAATACGCATCCCCCGTGGTTTCATCCGTGCCGATGCGTGAAACCAAGGACCAGCCCTTAGACAGCTGCCAAGTAAACTTCACCGCATCACGCAAGCCATTGATGCTTTTCTCAAGAGAGACTCGAACATTTTTACCCAGCTGCTTACCGACCGAAACCACTTGGGTAGACGTGCCGTCTTTCTCTTTCTGGCTACTAAAACCCACATCATCCAAGCCCACTCTGCCCAAGACCCCTTCGGCAAAACCTGGGCCACCATCACCAGAGCTCAATAGTGCATTGGCCACTTGCAGCATCAAGGCACTGTCTGATTTTTCCATGCTATCAGAGCCATGACCAAATAAGAGCCAGCTGAGTTTCTCACTATCGGGCACGCCAGGCTCAGAATACAGCTGTACTTTAGGCCGCAATACAGTACCTGAAACTTGCACTCCGGCCTCTACCTGCTGGCCTCGACGCATAGCCAAAATATCTAAGCTTGGATTATCAATCGGCCCTTGAAACGCTAAAATACCGCGCTCAATATCAAGTCTTTGCCCATAAGCGCTATAAGTGCTGCGCTGATTACCCGTGTTTTCCGCCACTTGCACCACACCATGTGCGGTAGGGGATTGGTTTGCCTGAGTACGCAAACGCAGCAGCCCCCTCAAACGAGCATCCAGACCATAGGCTCTAAAGCGAAAGTTATTACCCAGATCAATATCCATTTGCAAGCTCAGCTTAGGCCCAGCTTCTGCGGCTACTTTTTCTCGGCCCTTCACCACCACATCATCGGATAAACGTGGCACATCCCTCGATTGAAAACGAATATCGCCTTCATCGGCCTTAAGCTGCCCACTGACATTTAGTGCCTTATCTTTAAGTGTGATATCGCCCTGCCCCGACATCACCACGAGCATATCGGCCTTGCTGATTAAGGTCAGCTTATTCGCCGTAACTTGAGCCCTAGCACTGGGACTAGGGCCAGCCAAATCAAACGTCCCCTTTACATCCAAAGTGCCCTGCCCGCCTTTAAAATGGAACTGCTGCAAATTAATCAGCCGCTTATCCAAGCTCATTCTGACCTTGCCTTCTTGCAAGGCTAAGCCAGTGGCCGCATCGCGCACCGCCAATCCTTCGCCATACACAAAGCCTGTCCAATTATTCTCTTTTAACAAGCCTGAGTGACGCACTTCAAAGCGCCCACTACCTGCCAGCGTTAAATCTGGCCCAAGCAAGGGGCCCAACATCGCCAGCTTAGGTAAATCACCTTTAATAAAGACATCCACAGGCGCACGCTCAGCCAAGCGCCAGTTGACCGCATCCATTAGGGCACTACCACTGGCTTGCATCTGTCCAAAACGCCCCGAACTGAGATTGCCAGTAAAATTCAATGCGGATTGCTTGGCATTGATTTGCACCTTCAAATCTTGCAAATCAAACTTTTGCGGTGCCGTGTTGTGCGTCACATATTTCAAATCACCCGATTGCCGATGAATTTCTACCTGCCCATCCAAAACACCCGCCGATTTCAATGCCCAGCGCCCACCCAACATCAAATTACCGCTTAGCTCTTTTTGCCCCAATAAAGGCAGCCATTGGCCTACAGAAAATTGCTCTAATTCGCCTGCCGTATCTAAATGACCGTCGTTCCACACCAGCCGCTGAATATGCAAGCGAGTATCGCCCATCAGCAAGCGGGCATCGCCCATGCGCAGCAAATCAGTCCCCAGCTCTAAGGGGGTTGCCGCTGCCAAGTTCAAAGCAACAGGCTGATTCACCTGCAAGCCCAGCACATTGCCGCGCCACACCCACTGCTCGCTTAACCCGCCTTCGAGCCGTGATGACACATCGATCAAGCGTTCATCCTGCTTACCCTTGAGCTGAAAGCTGGCGCTATGCTTGGCACGGCTGCCATCTACTTTAAAGTTAAGGCTTTGTATCTGCACGCCGGCGGCTTTTGCATCATGGACATCGGCAAGGATGTGCATGGGGCCTTTTAAATCAGATTGTAACTCTGCCTCTAAAGTGGCTTGATTCACCGACACACCAAAGGGCGTTTGCAAGCTCGCCACGGCCAGTTGCGCCGCAATTTGCGGGCTGAGCATGGCACCTTTTAATTGCGCATCGCCATTCACTCTGCCTGTAAAGCCGGGGCCAAATTGCTGCAACTGAGGCAAATTGATTTTAAGTTTAAGCACATCATTGGCAAGGCCCAAAGCACCTTGCGCATCAATGCGATTAGCGCCCAACGCCAGCCACAAATCGGCATTAGAAACACGGGTTTCTTCTACATTCAGTTGGCCCTTACCACTGAGCGCCTCGCCATTAAAACGGCTATCGCTCAAGCTGTAATCCACGCTGGCTTTGAGTGCCGGCTGTAAAGCCCCCACCGCTTTAAACTGCCCAGTGAGCGAGCCTTTCGGGCTGCCTACAAATTCAGCAGGATTAAGCCCTGCAAATTCACCTGCCAATTTAAAATCGTGTTTAGCCACGCCCTTCGTATCCAGCAGACCGAATTCACCTTGCAAAGACACACTGCTATTTGCTCGAGACAATCGGGCCTGACGCAGGGCGATACGGCGCTCATGCTTAGGATTTAACCAACCCATATCTAAATCTAGCGCCACATTGCGCTGCGCATCAGCTAATTTCGCCAAGACATCAGGCGCTAACCACGGGCCTTTCAGCGCAATCGTTCCACCTAGAGATGCAGGCGGCTGGCGGGCGAATAATTTCGCGGGGTCAATCTTAGCCAAATCGAGTTGTAATTTAAGGTGGCCTTTATCTATTTGCCCCGCGCCTTTAATTTGCCCCTGCCCGAGCAAATCAAGCGACATTGTTTTAAGCGTCACGGTTTCTTTTAAGTAGCCTAATTGGCTACTGACTTGGGTAAACGGTAGCCCGCCCTGATCCACCGTTAAGGGCATGGCATTATGAATTTCTAGCAAGCCACTAGCGGCATTTTCCCCTAGTGGCGTCACAGACAAAGACACATCCAACAGCGCCTTAGGCAAACTGGGCATCAACACCGCAGGATTAAGCTGCTGCAGCTTAATTTGGCCTGCACTGAGTAATTGATAGGTATATGGTGCGAATACGTCGAGCCTTGCATTAATCATGGCATTGAGCTGATTGCTCTTGATATCGCCGTTTAATTGCAATTTACGCAACTCACCATCAAGCTTGATTTGTGCTTGCAACGCTTGCTTCTCAACCTTGCCCGACAGGGCTAGCTGACCCGACGTCACAAAGGGCTGCGTCCCCACAAGTGCTAAATGACCTTTTAAATTGGCATCAAGCTGGGGCAATTTCACCCTTAGCTGATCTAAAGTAAGCTGATGAAAGCGGCCATTACTCGCTAATTTAAAGCGAATCGCATCAATATCGGGTGAGCCCTTAATGCTCAAGCGAGCAATCTGCGCCCTATCGATATGCACACCGATCGGCAAGGTAATACTCGTAGGTGGCGGCGATGGCGCTTTATCCGGCGGGCTGGGCTTGATCTCGATTTCTAAATGCCCCACCTTCAACTCATCAAGAGACAAATCCCTGGCCAAGAGGCTGTATGGGCTCCACGCTAGGCTGACTTTGTCGATGGCAATTTTGATATCGGCAGTATTGACGACCAAACCACGCAGGGCAAAATTCGACCATAAAGAGCCGTCAATCGCACGCAGCTTTGCTACGCCGCTGTGGTTAATTTGCTTCACCAACCAATCTCGCCCCATTTGTGAATCAAAAAAGGCCAGTGCGCTCGTCAGCAATAAAATAGGAATAAGTAATAAAAGCAGCAGCCCGCCAATCCAGCGGCGAAGTCGAGAATACTTTGGCTTTGCAACAGGCTCAGTCGCTGGCGCAGTAGGCACAGTAGGTGGATTTGTTTGCATTTTAGAATGTCACTCCCATGGAAAAATGCACACGGAATTGATTTTCTTCAACACCTCTCGCCACATCTAATCCGATCACTCCAACAGGGCTTACCCAGCGCGTACCCACGCCCACCCCAGTTGAGCCACGCCAGTCCTTCCACTGATCGCCAACGCCACCGTGATCAACAAACACCGCGCCCAGCCAATCTTTATACACAGGCGTCTGAAACTCTAAGGAGCTCACCGCCATCACTCGACCAGGAATGGTCGATCCGCCGACACTCAAGCCCAAGCTTTGATAATCGTAGCCCCGCACCGAAGACGAGCCGCCGGTTCGAAACAACCAATCCGTTGGCACACTCAAAGAGTCTTTCGTAAAGGTGTCACCCAGCTCTACGCGAGCCACCACCACACTTTTACCCCCCACAGGCCAAAACTGCACGCCACGCCCATACAGGCGCACAAAGCTTTCATCCGACAGCAGCCCTTTAAGAGCCCCACCACCCTCCAAGGTAATCACATTGCCTGAACGAGGATTGCGGATACGATCGACATCACGGCGCACCCATTGATATTTAGCGGTTAATGACTGCGGATCAAACACCGTGCCATCATTGAGCTCGCGTCGCTCCATTTGGTATTCAATCGCAATTAATCGATCAATATTTTTTTCTGTACTACTGCGGGACACACCTGTTTTCCAGGTACTGGTATCTAAACCCTGAATATTTTCATTTACATAACTTGCATAAACTCGGTGCTCATAGCCCGAGGCAAAGCGAGGAAAAGTAATCCCTGCACTGACTGACTGCTCTTTTTGCTGTAAACGCAGGCCGGTATCGAGCACCCAAGCCCTATCCATTAAATTGAGATAGCGATAATCAAAGGAGCCGCGCGCACCGGTATTGGTGCTAAAGCCCAAACCCGTGCTGATTTTGCTTAATGGCGCTTCTTGCACGGTGACTTTCACAGGGGCAATAAAAGGAGGATCGGGCGGTAAATCAACATCCACTAAAACCAAAGAGAAATGGGGTAAATTCTGTAAATCAGCCTGTAATTCCAATAAATCATTCCGACGATATTCAGCGCCCTCACGAAACTGCACATTATTGCGGATCAATTTTTCAGGGTAGCGTGATAAGCCAGTAATACTAAGCGGACCATAAAAATAAGCAGGTCCGCTATCTACATCCACCGTCAAATCAACCGTATGGGCTTCAGGATCAACATTCGCTTCAGCATGCACTAATTTAGCGGCTGGATAACGGCGATTAAGCAATGTATTTACAGCATTACGCTTACCACTATCCCAAGCACTTTGGCGAAACACGCTCCCCTTGGGCAAGGGCCAAGTTTGCTCTTGGCGCTCTTCTAAACGCTTCATTCGCACTTCATCTGGA
>JAPLQI010000009.1 GCA_026399755.1 Pseudomonadota bacterium | reverse complement strand
TCCCATCCCGAACAGGACAGTGAAACACCTTAGCGCCGATGATAGTGCAGATTACCTGTGTGAAAGTAGGTCATTGCCAGACACCCATAAGCAAACCCCGATATCGAAAGATATCGGGGTTTTTGCTTTATTCAACCCCCGTACTCGAAAGAGGCGGGGGGGTTGCTTTGGGCGAAAGAAAATGGTTACAAGAACCACCCGTGTTTTGCGTGTTGGGTTACGCGATAAAGCCGCTAACCCAACCTACGCGAGGTAAACCTCGCACGCAGACTAACCCAACCTACCTCAAACCTACCTAAGCCCATCGCAATACTCGCATGAGCGTATGATTAATATCATGATATTTAAGGCCAAACAGGAGCAAATGCGATGATATATATTTTTACCGGTGCGGGCATGGCGGCGGATTCGGGTTTGCCTACTTTTAGGGATACCGGCGGGCTTTGGGAGAATTATGATATTAATCAGGTATGTAATTTCCCCAGATTTATTAAAGAACAAAATATTCGTGATTTAACTTTTCAGTTTTATAACGAGCGTAAATTGCAATATGCCATGGCAAAACCTCATGCGGGCTATTTAGCGATTGCAAAATTACAGCAACAACAGCCCGTTAAAGTGATTACCACTAATATTGATTTATTGCATGAAGCTGCGGGTACGGCTGATGTATTGCATTTGCATGGCAGAGTGGATCAGATGTCGTGCGCCCAGTGTTATCACTATTGGGATATCGCAGATCATGTATTTGAGCCTAGTGAATGCGCGGCCTGTGGCAGCGTAATGGTCAAGCCTGGCATTGTATTTTTTGGTGAAATGGCACCGGAATATGAGGCTTTACACTGGCTTATTGAAGATTTAAAAAGCACGGATACCTTTGTTATTGTGGGTACTAGTTTGAATGTGGTGAATCCGATTGCGATGATTCGATCTGCAGGCAAATATCCGCAAATTATTTTTATTGATAATAATATACCCGCCGCTGCTAAAACTTCTGGCGTGGTTTGTATGGAAGAGACGGCAGAGTTGGGCTTGTTAAAGTGGATAGCTGCAATAAATCAGTCATAAATCATTAAACCATTAATCTTCGAGTGGGGTTTATTTGCTGTATTGCATTATTTAATCTATTTATATGCGATATAAATAGAATGTCGTTTTGATTGTCATGGCATAGTACGGCTATTATCTCTTCACCGTTTAGCTATGACTCTTCGCTCCCCAATTCATTGTCTTATTATTTTTTTTATTGTATTGAGTGCCAAAGCTGAAGAGCGCTTGGGCCAAAATGATTCTCCCAATCCATCTGCATTAATTAATAAAGTGCAGCGCGTTGAAGTGCTTGGGCATAAAGATGACAGACGCAGCTCAACGGCGACGAAAACCGTTATTTTAGAGGCGGATATCGTGCGTTATGGCGATAGCAGCCTTGTTGATGTTTTAAAGCGCGTGCCAGGAATTAGTGTGCGTGGTGTGCAGGGCAAGGGCGGTGAAGTGCGGATGCGCGGCCTTGGCAGTGGCTACACGCAGGTGATGCTTAATGGCGAGCGCGCCCCTCCTGGATTTTCTTTAGATTCTATTTCCCCTGAATTAATCGAGCGCATCGAAGTGGCCCGTGCTGCCACTGCGGATGCCAGCACTCAGGCGATTGCCGGCTCGATTAATATCATCTTAAAAAGAAAAGTGGATATGTCTCGCCGCGATATCAAGCTGGCCGCTTCCAGCGATGGTGGCGAGCCTGGCCTTGGTATCGATGGTCTGTTTTCTGATCGTGATGGTGAGTTCTCTTATACGATTTCTGGCGGTATTGCCCGCAGCAAAAACGTAGATTTATCCCTAGTCGATCAAGAAGAGCTGAATGCGGCAGGCCAGCTGCGGCTGGCACGAGTGACCAGCAAAAGAGACTTTGGGCAAAGCGATAGGCTTAATCTTGCACCAAGGCTGATGTGGGATTTGGGTAATGGCGACAGTATTAATCTGGAGAGTTTATTACGTCTGCAGCACTCTGAAGGCGGAGGGGAAGAGTTCAGGTTGACTGGCTTGGGTGAGCAGCCCCCTTTGGTTCGGGATTTTACCCGCAGCGTTTCTGACAGCAGCCAATTTAGAAGCAAGCTGAGTGTCTTGCATAATCTTGCGAGCGGAGCCAAGCTCGATCTTAAACTGGGTGCCACTTATAACCGGCGAGAATCAGATAGCCAGCTTGAAGGTTTTGATGCAAAAGATTTGCCTGCGCTCAGCCGCAATATCAACTCGCAGGCCAGTGATTATGGCCTTAGCCTGAGTGGTAAATATTTAAATGGCTATATTGAGGGCCATTCTTTTGTTACAGGCTGGGAGGGTGAATATAATTGGCGCGCCGAGGATAGGCTTCAGCAGGAAATAGCCTATGGCAAACCCAGTGTTTATCGTGATGATTCATATAGTGCTAGGGTAGAGCGCCTTGCTGTATTTGCTCAGGATGAATGGGAGATCTTGCCGCAATGGTCGCTCTATATGGGCTTGCGTTGGGAAGGGATTGCTACGCAAAGCGAGGGCAATAGTTTGGATAATGTGGCTAATCGCTCTACTGTGCTTAGCCCTATTTTACAAACGCTATGGAAATTCGCTGAAAAAGATCAGTTGAGATTTGCGCTTAGCCGTACCTATAAAGCGCCCAATACCCGCGATTTAATTCCACGGCGCAATGTGGCTAATGAGAATAGCTCTACCACGCCAGACACTAAGGGTAATCCGGATTTACGCCCTGAATTAGCTTGGGGGGCTGATCTGGCTTTAGAGCATTATCTGGAAAAAGGCGGCGTGCTCAGCGCCAGTATTTATGCACGCCAAATTGATGATGTGATATTGCCATCACTCATGCAAATAAATGGGCTGTGGGTTTCTCAACCTTTTAATCAGGGCCGAGCTCTGTTGCGTGGCTTAGAATTAGAAGCCAAATTTAATTTAAAACAGTATTGGCCCGATGCGCCTGCTTTAGATATTCGCGCCAATATGGCTGCCAATTGGTCGGAAGTTGAATCAATAGCTGGCCCAGATAATCGCTTGGATCAACAAACGCCAATTAGCGCTAATTTTGGTGTGGATTATAAATTGCCGGGTGACGCGCTGACTTTAGGTGGCAATTATAATTTTCAGAGTGCGGCGACAACTCGGCTTTCTAATACTCAAACTGCCTTCAATCCGGCCAAACGCACGCTCGATCTATATGGCTTATGGAAAATCAGCCCAGCAATGCAATTGCGTATTTCATTTGCCAATATATTGGCTGAGGACCATATCGCCGAATCTACTTATGCGGATCAAAATGGGATTCGCCAGCAAACCACCACCAGCCAGAGCGAGATGACGGCGAGGGCTGTTTTAGAAATGCGTTTATAAGAATGCCGTCCATTTAATCCCCAGCCCCCAGAGAATCGTATGCCTCAGCTTGAAACTCCCCAAGTCGCACCGCAAGCAGTGAGCTTTTGGCAGGCTTTTTTATTCTGGCTGAAATTAGGTTTGATTAGCTTTGGCGGGCCTGCTGGGCAGATTTCTATCATGCACCAAGAGCTGGTAGAGCGGCGGCGCTGGATTTCTGAGCGGCGATTTTTGCATGCACTGAACTATTGTATGCTGCTGCCCGGCCCCGAGGCGCAACAGTTGGCGACTTATATTGGCTGGCTCATGCACAAAACCCGTGGCGCCATCGCTGCGGGTGTGCTTTTTGTTTTGCCATCCTTATTTATTCTGATTGCGCTTTCTTGGGTGTATATCGCCTTTGGTCATCTGCCTCTGGTGGCGGGATTGTTTTACGGGATTAAGCCTGCGGTTACGGCGATTGTGCTGCAAGCCGCGCATCGTATCGGCTCTCGGGCGCTAAAAAACAATACGCTGTGGGCAATTGCGGCAGCATCTTTTGTCGCTATTTTCGCTTTAGCACTGCCTTTTCCCATCATTGTTGCGGCGGCGGCTTTAGTTGGCTATATCGGCGGGCGTATGGCTCCAGAGCAATTCAGCATGGGCGGTGGCCACGGCAAGGTTGATATATCTTTTGGCCCCGCGCTGATTGACGACGACACGCCAACGCCAGAACATGCACGTTTTCGCTGGGCTGGCTTCATCAAAATCACCATCGTGGGCCTGCTGCTTTGGCTGATTCCTATGGGGCTGCTACTGGCAAGCTACGGCTGGGATCACACCTTTACGCAAATGGCTTGGTTCTTTAGCAAGGCCGCTTTGCTGACGTTTGGAGGAGCCTATGCCGTGCTGCCCTATGTGTATCAGGGCGCAGTGGATCATTATGGTTGGCTGATGCCGGAGCAAATGATTGCTGGTTTGGCGCTGGGGGAGACCACGCCCGGCCCCTTGATTATGGTGGTGGCTTTTGTGGGGTTTATTGGCGGTTACACCAAGGAATTATTCGGGCCGGATAGCCTGTTTTGGGCAGGAGCGGCTGCGGCCACTTTGGTCACATGGTTTACCTTTTTGCCTTCATTTATTTTTATTCTGGCCGGTGGCCCTATGGTGGAAGCTACGCATAACGATCTGAAATTCACCGCGCCACTCACCGCCATTACTGCCGCGGTCGTTGGGGTAATTCTAAATCTGGCGCTGTTTTTCGGCTATCACGTACTGTGGCCTACGGGCTTTGCTGGCACGTTTGATTGGATATCTGCACTCATCGCCCTCGCTGCGGCGGTGGCTTTATTTAGGTTTAAGCGCAATGTCATTCATGTAATTGTGGCGTGTGCCTTGCTGGGGCTGGCTTTGAAGATGGGATCCTTCATATAAGTTATAGGTATAAGTATAAATGATAATTAATATCATCTGTATTACACTGAAGGATCATTCTTTCATCAAGCTTGTGAGGGCAGAAAATGGGTAATGGCGATTTATGTATTGGCGCTTTAAGCCTTTTGCTGAAGCATCATGAAACAGGCTGTCAGCATGCTGCACAGCAGGCGGCTAATCTGCTGGAGCGATTGGCCGAGGCTTGCGAGTTGGAGGCTGAGATACAAGATTTATTCGAACGGGCCTGTTTCCGTTTGCGGGATGATCAGTCTGGCGCTCATCAGGCCTGATGTATTGTAGGGCAGGTGAAACCCGCGAGCGATGCTGAAAAATACGCGGGTTTCACCCGCCCTAAGTGAGTGCTGTTTTTATATGTACCCTCTGTGTTTCAAGACCTTGGTTTTACTACCTTAGTCTTTCTTCGCCAGTTACGCCTGATCGCAAAAAAGCTCAGTGCAAAGCCGGTGAGGGTCAGCCCCATGGCAACGATGGAGGTGCCGCGTAAGAGGCTGTTGTTAAAATCCTCGCCCTCGCTGTAATCCATCACATGTAAACGCCAGAAAAAATCGTAGATCACCCACGCTTCGTTGCGAGCTGCCAATAGCTCGCCGCTCTGGCCATCAAAGTAAAAACGGCTTTGCAGCGCATCATCAAACCGTGCTACCCATACATTTTGGCGGGCAGAAAACTCATGCACCATGCCAAGGCGGCGTGGGGCTTCTTTTATTTTGATGACTTCAGCTAATTTACCTTCGCCCTTATAGATGCTGTGAGCAAACTGGCTGATATTGCTGGCGTTGGCTGACACGACAGCACCGCCTGCTGCACTTAATAGCAGCTCTTCTTTTTCAAAACGCAGTTTAAGTGCCGGGCCGGTAGCGGTGGCGATGCTTTGCACGCCAAGTAAAGCGCCTTTATCTGTTGGCATGGGGCCGATTTTCGCCGCCCAATTGGCAGGTAGTGGCTGGCGTGGTTTTTCCATCACTTCGCCGCATTTAATCCAATCTTGAAAAGGCAGCCAAGCAAACAGCAGCCCGCCTAGCATCCACGCCAAAACTTGAAATGCCATCAGATAGCCTATCCAGCGATGCCAGCGAAAGAAGCTTGCAGCCAAACTCATATTGTTAACCTGATTAAGAATCATTTTTGTGGGCGCTATTTTAATGCCATCGTTTGTGGGGGGGCATAGTTATTTGAACGAAGCGGATGCAGAGGATTTGTGAGCTCAGGCTGATCAGGTTGTTACAATCAGAGAAGGCGGTTTGCTGCTGTTTAAATACTTACGTGAATATTTGTTGAAAGATGGGTGGATTGAAATTTATGGCTTACGTAAGATTACACCAGAGATAGCCCAGTGCAAATCACGCTATCCGCATCAGGGCCGTGTTTTGTTCTCCATATGCAATTGAGCTTAGGAACGCCAGAATGTCGCAGAAAAAACCATCGCCAGCAGGCGGCTGGGGCGCGCTTAAAGCGACGCTTGCCACCATCGAGCCAAGTCATGCAGGTAAAACCGTGATTGCCTTAGCCAACGCAAATCAACCCGATGGCTTTGATTGCCCTGGCTGTGCCTGGCCGGACAAGCCCAATACCCGTGTGCAATTTTGTGAGAACGGTGCCAAAGCGATTGGCCATGAGATTACATCTAAGCGGGTTGAGGCTGATTTTTTTGCAGAGCATAGTGTTAGCGATTTGCAGCTATGGGATGATTATTCGCTGGAGCAGCAGGGCAGGCTGACCGCACCAATGCGCTTTGATGCAGCAAGCGATCACTATTTGCCGATTAGCTGGGATGATGCGTTTCAACTGATTGCAAGACATTTGAAAGAGATCAAGCCGGACGAAGCGCATTTTTATACCTCGGGGCGTACCGGTAATGAAACGGCATTTTTATATCAGCTATTTGTGCGTCTTTATGGCACGAATAATATGCCCGATTGCTCAAATATGTGCCACGAGCCCAGCGGCTTTGCGCTGAACGCCAGTATTGGCGTGGGCAAGGGCACGGTGACGCTGGAAGACTTTGATCACGCCGAGGCGATTTTTATTTTTGGGCAAAATCCCGGCACGAATCACCCGCGTATGTTGGGCACTTTACAAGAAGCGGCGCAGCGGGGCTGTCAGATTGTGGTGATTAACCCACTAAAAGAGCGTGGTTTAGTCTCGTTTCAAGACCCACAAAATCCGCTGCAAATGTTGAGTAATTCGGCTTCGCCTATTGCTTCGCTGTATGTGCAGCCGCAGCTGGGGGGCGATCTGGCGATTGCTAAGGCGCTGCTTAAATCGGTGCTGGAGGCAGGCGCTGCAGATCAGGCTTTTATAGCTGAGCATACCGAAGGCTTTGCCGAGCTGGTGGCCGATATTGCCGCTACTTCATGGGAAGATCTGGTCAGCCATAGCGGCTTAACACTGGCCGAATTAAAGCAGCTTGGTGATGTGTATATCCAGAGCAAAGCCACAATTATAACCTGGGGCATGGGCATTACCCAGCATCAGCATGCGGTGGCCACCATCCAAATGCTTTGCAATGTGCTGCTGGTGAAGGGCAATATCGGCAAAACAGGTGCGGGTGTTTGCCCAGTGCGTGGGCATTCCAATGTGCAGGGTGATCGCACCATGGGGATTAATGAGCGCCCCAGCGCGGCCTTTTTGCAGCAGCTGGGCAAGGCTTGTGGCTTTACGCCGCCATCCCAGCAAGGGCGAAACGTGGTGGAAAGCATTGCCGCGATGGAGTCAGGCGTTGGCAAGGTGTTTATCGCCATGGGCGGCAACTTTGCTGCTGCCACGCCGGATACCGAGCGCACCCACGCCGCTTTGCGTAAGCAAAACCTAACCGTGCATATCACCACCACGCTTAATCGATCGCACCTTGTGCCGGGGCTGGATGCGCTGATTTTGCCCTGCCTTGGCCGCACCGAAATCGATCTGAAAAATGATCAGTCACAAAGCATTACGGTTGAAGATTCGATGAGTATGGTGCATCTAACTCACGGCATTAAAGCGCCAGCGTCCCCGCATTTATTGTCCGAGCCAGAAATAGTGGCGCGTATGGCGGCAGCCACACTGAGTAATAGCCCGATTGATTTTATGGCCTTGATTCAGGATTACGATTTAATCCGCGATTTAATCGCCATTGCGATTCCAGACTTTGCCGATTTTAATCAGCGCGTGCGCGTGCTAGGCGGTTTTTATCTTGGCAATACGGCAAGGGAGCGGCGTTGGGTGGTGGGCAAGGCGCGTTTTAAAGTTCACGCTTTGCAAGCGGCTATTCGTGATCAGCTACAAGGCTTGACCACACATCCACTGCTGACCCTTTCAACTATCCGCAGCCATGATCAGTACAACACCACGGTTTACCGCAGAAATGATCGTTATCGCGGTATTCAAAATGAGCGAAAAGTATTGTTTATCAATGCGGAGGATATGGCCGAGCTGGGTTTGCAAGCCGATCAATATGTGAATATCGTTTCGGTGTGGTTTGATCGCGAGCGGCAGGTGAATGATTTCCGCCTACAGCCTTTTGACACGCCGCGTGGCTGCCTGGCCGCTTATTTTCCGGAAACCAATCCGCTGGTGCCTTTGGATTACTACGCCGTTGGCGCAATGACACCCGCCAGCAAAGCTTTAGTGGTGTATCTGCAAGCATGAACGATGGCATTCAAACCGTAACAGCACATTTTTATTCCGATGATGGCTTACAAGTGCTGGAGCAGCAGGTGGCAGAAGAAGTGCCGCTGCTTCTGGTCTACAACGGCGTGGCCTATTTGGTGATGCTGTGCAGCCCGCTGCATCTGGAGCAGCTGGCGATTGGCTTTAGCCTAAGCGAGGGCATCGTAGATGCCTATTACCAAATACTGGCCGTAGAAGTCAGAGCCAGCCACGATGGCTATGAAGCGCATTTGCAAATCCCCAATGAATTTGCCGCTAAGCTGCGCAGCCGTCGCCGTAATCTGCAAAGCCGCACCGCATGTGGCTTGTGCGGCAGTGAGCAGCTGGCCGAGGTAATGCGTGCACCGCAGCCATTTGCATCAGATTTTAACATTGAGCCGCAGGCTATTTGGGCTGGCATGCAAGCCTTAAGTCAGCTGCAAACCATGAATCAGCAAACAGGCGGCGTGCATGCCGCTGGCTGGTGGGCAGCAGAGCAGTTAACCGTGTTTGAAGACTTGGGCCGCCATAATGCCTTAGATAAATTGATTGGCCATTTAGCCAGCCAGCGGCAAAGGGCGGATGGCGTATTGCTGATGACTTCGCGCCTTTCTTACGATCTGATCCAAAAAGCAGCCCGCGCCCAAATGCCCATTATCGCCGCGATATCGGCCCCCAGTCATCTGGCTATTGAACAGGCTAGGCTGGCCAATATCACCCTGCTAGGCTTTGTTCGAGAGCCGCGCCTTACTATTTATACGCATCCGGAAAGGGTGTGCGGTTCAAGCTTTAGTAAATAGAAGACGTTTTTTCTGCATTCTTCAAATCTTAAGCCATCCCTTTGGCTATTTTCCAAGCATTAGCAATGCTTGTTCTATAGATACATTTTGAGATTGGGATCGTTGAAATACTTTAACTTGTCGCTGCGTTGACATCAGCAAAGCAAAAGTTGCGATGCGATTAGTAATGCCCAAGTCGAGCGTCGAAGATTGTGCATAGTTTACAATTGTTAAATAGAGGATCCGTGCTACGTGGGGTAATAAGATTTTATTAGATTCTATTATATATTATTGATTAACCCAATATGATTGCCGATTAAGCGCGGCATTTAAATAGGATTAAAAAAATTAGGTCATATTAAATTGATGCTAAAGCTGCGCTTGTCCGAAAAAACGCATTCAAGCGGGGGTATGCTAAGAAAGTAAGCTAAGTTGATATTTGAAATAAAATGGCAAGGGAGCTAAATAATGTATCGCATTGCTATGTTAGCTAGCTTATTGATGAATATGAGTGTTGCGGCTACACCGGTGATTCATCTGATGGTGGAGGATGCGGCAGAGCCTTTTTCTCGTGCAGATGGCACGGGCTACACTAATGAGTTAGTGGTAGCGGCTTATGCCGCAGCAGGAATAGAAGCAAAGCTAAAAGTAGTACCCTATACGCGTTGTAAAAACATGGTTTTAGAGGCGCGGGAGATCGCCTGTTTTAATATGGCTTGGGAGCCTGCGCTCAATAGCAAAGTCAAATTCCCTAGCATTCCGCTCTATACCGTAACACCTGTTTACTTTCAAAATAAATCACGGCCCATTGTGGCTAAGAATGAAGCTGAATTAAAAGCGGGTTTAAAAATAGGCGTCGTAAATGGTTATGAATATCCACCGAGTGCCAGTGAATTGCCTAAACGAGGTGTAATTTTTGTTGCTGCACAAAGTGAGCAAATTAATTTAAAACAATTAGCCAATAAAAGCCTAGATGCCGCATTAGTAATGGCGAATGAAATACAAATTCCTAGCTATTGGGCTGAAAGTGCTGGAGTGGCAGGGCAGGTAGAAACTACTTTTTCAAGCACTACGCAAGATGTATTTATTGGCTTTAGTATTAAGCACCCTAAGGGCTTATGGGCGCTGAGTCAGTTTGAGCAAGGATATAAAACCATTAAAGACAATGGCAAACTCAATCAAATAAAAGCTAAATGGGGCGTTAGTAAGTGATGCTTGGGAGGCTGGGATTATTAACTTCATATTTATGAAACGTCGTCATTCGCTGTCTTTGGCGGGAATCCGGTGGCGCGGCTGGATCCCCGAGAAAAGCACTGAAGAATGACGGTTTATGATTACGCCTCTTACTCAAGCCCACTGTAAATATCGTAGGGCAGTTGAAACCCAATCCTATCAACTTAAGCCGCTTGCCTTTATTCAAGGCATGCGGCAACATCTTTAATCAATCGCAACTCACTGATTTATAATTACAATATGATTAAGCGCCTTAACTGACATAATTGGTAATTTATCGACTC
>JAPLQI010000062.1 GCA_026399755.1 Pseudomonadota bacterium | reverse complement strand
GAATGACAGTGCCGTTGCTTGGGTTACCAACACTTACTAGTTTCAGCGGGCCGTTATCACCGGCGCTGTCGTTACCGAGCAACTTGTCAGCCGTTAGAACAAGAGCCGTGTCTTCCTTGGTCGTTGCTGCATCTGGGTTGGCAACTGGCGCATCGCCAGGGGTGAAGTTCAGATCGATCACCGCAGTGGTTGTGCCACCCTTGCCGTCAGAAACGGTAACGGTGAATTGATCCTTGCCGATGTAATCCAGATTCGGCGTGTAAACATAGCTGCCGTCGGCGTTCACGGTCACAGAGCCGTGGGTCGGCTGGTCTTTAGCGCTGTACACGAGCTTGTCACCATCCACATCGGTGGCAACGACTTTGCCGTTGATAACCGTGTCTTCTTTAGCGGTATGCGTGTAATGACCGGTCGCAGGGTCGAGATTGCTTGGATCCACTTCAGGCGCATCGTTCACCGGAGTGACATTCACCGTCACGCTGCTATTCACCGCATTGCCGTTTTTATCAACGGCGCTGTAGTTAAAGCTTGCATCGCCATTAAAGTCTTTAGCTGGCGTGCTGGCGTAAAGGTGACGGTGCCGTCTGCATTTAGCACGACTGTGCCGTTGCTTGGGTTGCCAACACTTACTAGTTTCAGCGGGCCGTTATCACCGGCGCTGTCGTTGCCTAATAGCTTGTCAGCCGTCAGAACAAAAGCAGTGTCTTCCTTGGTTGTTGCTGCATCTGGGTTTGCAACGGGTGCATCACCAGGGGTGAAGTTCAGATCGACGATCGCGGTGGTTGTGCCGCCTTTACCATCAGAAACGGTAACGGTGAATTGATCCTTACCGATGTAATCCAGATTCGGCGTGTAAACATAGCTGCCGTCTGCGTTTACGGTGACTGAGCCGTGAGTCGGCTGATCTTTAGCGCTGTAAACAAGCTTGTCGCCATCCACATCAGTCGCAATGACTTTACCATTGATGATCGTGTCTTCTTTAGCGGTGTGGGTGTAATGGCCGGTCGCAGGGTCGAGATTGCCGCTGCTTGGGTCGACTTCTGGTGCGTCGTTCACTGGCGTGACATTCACCGTCACGCTGCTATTCACCACATTGCCGTTTTTATCTTGCGCGCTGTAAGTAAAGGTCGCGTCGCCATTAAAGTCTTTAGCAGGCGTAAAGGTGACGGTGCCGTCTGCATTCAGGACGACAGTGCCGTTACTTGGGTTGCTTACGCCCGTTAACTTGAGCGGGCCGTTGTCACCGGCGCTGTCGTTGCCTAATAGCTTGTCAGCCGTTAGAACAAGAGCAGTGTCTTCCTTGGTTGTTGCTGCATCTGGGTTTGCAATCGGTGCATCGCCAGGTGTGAAGTTCAGATCGATCACCGCCGTGGTTGTGCCACCTTTGCCATCAGAAACGCTAACAGTGAATTGATCCTTGCCGACGTAATCCAGATTCGGCGTGTAAACATAGCTACCGTCGGCATTGACGACGACCGAGCCGTGGGTCGGCTGATCTTTAGCGCTGTAAGTGAGCTTGTCACCATCCACATCAGTCGCAACGACTTTACCATTGATGACGGTGTCTTCTTTGGCGGTATGGGTGTAATGACCGGTCGCTGGATCGAGATTGCTTGGGTCGACTTCAGGTGCATCGTTCACTGGCGTGACATTCACCGTTACGCTGCTATTTACCACGTTGCCGTTTTTATCAACAGCGCTGTAGTTAAAGGTCGCGTCGCCGTTAAAGTCTTTGGCTGGCGTAAAGGTCACCGTGCCGTCTGCATTTAGCACGACTGTGCCGTTGTTTGGATTGCTGACTGAAGTCAACTTGAGCGGGCCGTTGTCACCGGCGCTGTCGTTGCCTAGCAGCTTGTCAGCCGTTAGAACAAGAGCAGTGTCTTCCTTGGTTGTAGCTGCATCTGGATTCGCAATCGGCGCATCGCCCGGTGTGAAGTTCAGATCGATCACAGCGGTGGTCGTGCCACCTTTACCATCAGAAACGGTAACAGTGAATTGATCCTTGCCGATGTAATCCAGATTCGGCGTGTAAACATAGCTGCCGTCTGCATTGACGACGACCGAGCCGTGCGTTGGCTGATCTTTAGCGTTGTACACGAGCTTGTCGCCATCCACATCGGTGGCAACGACTTGTCACGCTGCTATTTACCACATTGCCGTTTTTATCTTGAGCGATGTAGTTAAAGGTGGCATCACCGTTAAAGTCTTTGGCTGGCGTAAAGGTGACGGTGCCGTCTGCATTTAGCACGACTGTGCCGTTGCTTGGGTTGCTGACCGAAGTCAACTTGAGCGGGCCGTTATCACCGGCGCTGTCATTGCCCAAGAGTTTGTCAGCCGTTAGAACAAGAGCCGTGTCTTCCTTGGTTGTTGCCGTATCTGGGTTGGCAACTGGTGCATCGCCGGGGGTGAAGTTCAGATCAATCACCGCCGTGGTTGTGCCGCCTTTACCGTCAGAAACGGTAACGGTGAATTGATCCTTGCCGATGTAATCCAGATTCGGCGTGTAAACATAGCTGCCGTCTGCATTGACAACGACCGAGCCGTGAGTCGGCTGATCCTTAGCGCTGTACACGAGCTTGTCGCCATCCACATCGGAGGCAACGACTTTGCCGTTGATGATCGTGTCTTCTTTGGC
Source organism: Pseudomonadota bacterium (assembly GCA_026399755.1). Lineage (GTDB taxonomy): Bacteria > Pseudomonadota > Gammaproteobacteria > Burkholderiales > Chitinibacteraceae > Iodobacter. Next base: position 59,121 of record JAPLQI010000062.1, on the reverse strand, counting down.
AGTGTGGGTGTAATGACCGGTCGCGGGGTCGAGATTGCCGCTGCTTGGGTCGACTTCTGGCGCGTCATTTACTGGCGTGATATCAATATTGACGATACTCGTCACCTTGCCGCCATTACCGTCATCGACTAGCACGCTAAAGCTATCTTTGCCGTTGTAATCTTTACTTGGGGTGTAGGTGTAAGTGCCGTCAGCTTTAAAGTCGATTGTGCCGTGGCTTGGCTGGCCCGATAGGGTATAAGTCAGCGTATCGCCATCGGCATCAGTTGCCACAACCTTGCCTTTTACCGCTGTATCTTCAGGTGTGATGTGGGCATAGTTGCCGGTGTTAGGGTCGAAGCTTTCACTCGGTAATTTTGGGTCGGTCGGTATTGGAGCGTCGTTGACTGGATCAACAGTCACATCAACGATCAGTGTCGTCGTGCCACCTTTGCCATCGTTTACGGTAACCGTAAAGCTGTCTTTGCCGTTGTAATCTGGGGCAGGGGTGTAAACGTAGCTGCCGTCTGGATTAACTGTTACCGCGCCATGCGTTGGCTGATCTTTAGGGGTAAAGGTCAGCGCGTCACCGTCCTTATCTGTTGCAACTAGCTTGCCGGTAATCGGGGTGTCTTCTGGTGTGGTGACGACTTGATTTGTGCCAATAGGTGCGTCGTTGACTGGGTTAACTGTCACATCAACGATCAATGTCGTCGTGCCACCTTTGCCATCGTTTACGGTAACCGTAAAGCTGTCTTTGCCATTGTAATCTGGGGCAGGGGTGTATTCGTAGCTGCCGTCTGGTTTTACAGNNGCCACAAAGGCCAGTGGATCGGCGTCTTTATCAGTGGCGACTAGCTTGCCCGTGATCGGGGTGTCTTCTAGTGTGGTGATCGCCTGGTTTGTGCCAACTGGCGCGTCGTTGACTGGATTAACAGTCACATCAACGATCAGTGTCGTCGTGCCACCTTTGCCATCGTTCGCGGTAACCGTAAAGCTATCTTTGCCGTTGTAATCTGGAGCAGGGGTGTATTCGTAGCTGCCGTCTGGTTTTACAGTGACTGTGCCGTGCGTAGGCTGATCTTTAGCCACAAAGGTCAGTGGATCGCCGTCTTTATCAGTGGCGACTAGCCTGCCCGTGATCGGGGTGTCTTCTGGTGTGGTAATGACTTGATTTGTGCCAACAGGTGCATCGTTGACTGGATCAACAGTGACATTAACGGTAATCGTAGCTGTGCCGCCTTTGCCGTCGTTCACGGTAACCGTAAAGCTGTCTTTGCCGTTGTAATCTGGGGCAGGGGTGTATTCGTAGCTGCCGTCTGGTTTTACAGTGACTGTGCCGTGCGTAGGCTGATCTTTCGCCACAAAGGTCAGTGGATCGCCGTCTTTATCAGTGGCGACTAGCTTGCCCGTGATCGGGGTGTCTTCTGGTGTGGTAATGACTTGATTTGTGCCAACAGGTGCATCGTTGATTGGATCAACAGTGACATTAACGGTAATCGTAGCCGTGCCGCCTTTGCCATCGTTTACGGTAACCGTAAAGCTATCTTTGCCGTTGTAATCTGGGGCAGGGGTGTAAACATAGCTGCCGTCTGGATTAACTGTAACTGAACCATGCGTTGGCTGGTCTTTTGGCGCATAAGTCAGCGCATCGCCGTCTTTATCAGTGGCGACTAGCTTGCCCGTGATCGGTGTGTCTTCTGGTGTGGTGATCGTCTGATTTGTGCCAACAGGTGCATCATTGACTGGATCAACAGTGACATTAACGGTAATCGTAGCTGTGCCACCTTTGCCGTCGTTTACAGTAACCGTAAAGCTATCTTTGCCGTTGTAGTCTGGGGCAGGGGTATAAACATAGCTGCCGTCAGGATTAACCGTAACCGTGCCGTGTGTAGGCTTATCTTTTGGTGCGTAGGTTAGCGTGTCGCCATCGGGGTCGGTGGCGGTTACTTTGCCTGCAATCGGGGTGTCTTCTTTGGTGCTGATTTGAACGGGAGCTGTGAGTGGATTGCCGTTGCTGTCTGTAGGCTTAGGTAAGTCATTCACAGGGGTAACGGTGATCGCAACGATGGCCGTGCTGCTTGTGCCATTCGCGTCGGTAATGGTGTAAGTAATTTGATCGTTGCCGTTATAGTTGGCATTGGGTTTGTAGCTTAATGTGCCATCGGGATTGATCGTGACCGTGCCGTTATTTGCAACTGCGGTGTTAACTTTTAGCCCGCCGCCTATGTCATTGCCCAACACATTAATACGGCTTTCACCATCTTCTTCGAGGGTAACTGCATCATTTACGGCCTGAATGCCAGGCTGAACTGTGCCTAGATTAAGCGGTAAATCCGTAGCGGCGAGTACATTACTGCCAAAATTAAACGCGATTGGATCAACACCTTCTGCGATGCGGGATAGCTGCACAAAGGAATGGCCTTCACTTGCACCTGCGCCATTTAAGCCGGCTGCGGTGGGGTCTAATTCGGTGCTTAAGTCTTGTCCATTGGAAATAGCCGCCGCAATTTTGGCGGTTGATGTGGCTAAATCGTTGATGGCTGCGGTGGCGGCATCAGCAGGGGATGTGTTGAGCATCTGCGCATCGATTTGCACGCTGCGGGCTGGGCCAATGTCGATTAGCTCACCATTAGGGAGGCGTAGCTGGATATGGCCTTCATTGTCGGTTACTAATACCTGTTTCTCATCAATTTGCTGGCCCTCTTTAAGGGGAACAGTTTTTCCACTTGCATCACGAAGATAAGCTTTGCCTTCAATGTGTACGATCGTAGCGTGCGCTGTAGTGGTATTAGTCTGTTCGGCCATGAGGTATTAACCAGAAATATGTAAGAATTTAATGAGCATATAGAGGTTTAGCAAGTGCTAATACTGTACCAAAGTACAGTCCATTCGCTCACTGTGGTTAATGTCTCTCATTAATACAATGTTCTTGGCAGAAAGACGTGGAAATACCTGTATTTTAGCTATTTATAGAAGAGTGCTATTTTTTACGTAAGCTATTGTTTTGTAGAAGAGTATTGCTGGTTTATGAGGTGGCTGGTCCGAAATGGGGTGGGGCGGCGGAGTAAGGGCAAGGCAGGAGGGGCTCTGCCTTGCTTTGAGTGATTTAGTGGTGCATTGCTTGCTATTGGTGCGAAGGGAAGCATTAATTAAATCGTCCTCCCCGCGTTTTTAATCAGGTCTCCAGCGTAGGTGCTGGATTTCTGCTTATGGGGAATGACGAAACTGCATAGACCAGAACTAGATCAGTTCTTTAGCAATTTTAATCACTACTTTTTTAATGGCCATTGCTTGATTCGTTGCGCGGCAGGGTTTGTGTAATTCGCCGGGGTAAAAAATGGCAAACATGCCCGGGGTGAGGTAAAGCCTAGATTCCCCGCTGATGGGGGCCACAAAGGCAATATCTTTCTCTTGTAGTTGATCGTGCGTTTTGGCGAGCGTGTCATTGGCAGGGGCGTAGCCGATCAGCTCTTCGCCTTCAAATAAATATTGGATATCTATATAACGGGCATGAAACTCTGGCTTGCCGCTATCCCATGTTTGGGTAAGTGGCGTTTGCACGATGGCAAACATTTTCTCGCCATCTATGGGGTAGCGGCCGGTTTCCATTTTAGAAAAATCGGTATTGCGCAGGTAGGTAAGGGCGGTTTCTATAGCAGCAGGAAAGGGCAGGTTGGCTTGGTGCAAATGGCCTAAATACATATTGGTCTCTGATATTTATATATCCCCACAGTATAAGTACTTAAGCAAAAAATCCCCAGCGTCGCGATGCCCTCTCGCCCTGCAAGCTGAACGTTCTGCGTCGGTATGCTTCGCTGGAAAACGTATGCGTAAGCATTTGTTGTTTAAGGTGGCAGATTCTGAATGGCTGATTTGTTGGATTGATTGCAGGGGTGGTTTGCATGAAGGGGAATGCTGAGGTAAGCTTTTTTATGTTGCATGTTTGGCGTCAGGATTGTGTTGGATATGTGTTGCAAGGGAAAACCTTTTTGGCTCTGATCTTTGCGCTAAAAGCGAATTTATGGCATAAGGCACACTGCTGTTTGCTTATACCGGACTTTGGAAAATGAAAACCCCGAAAAGATTAGAACCACTTGTTCAGAATGGACTTGTTGATGAAGTACTCCGCCAGCTGATGAGTGGCAAAGAAGCCGTGGTTTACGTAGTGCGCTGTGGCGATGATGTTCGCTGCGCCAAGGTTTACAAAGAAGCGAACCAGCGTAGCTTTAAGCAAAACGCCGCGTATCAAGAAGGCCGCAAGGTTCGAGGCTCGCGTGATGCCCGTGCCATGGAAAAAGGCAGCCGTTATGGCCGCAAAATGGCTGAAGAAGTCTGGCAAACCGCCGAAGTAGATGCTTTGCACCGCTTAGCCGCGGCAGGCGTGCGCGTGCCCACTCCCTATAACTGCTTTGAAGGCGTGCTCCTGATGGAGCTGGTTACCGACGCAGCAGGCCACGCCGCCCCACGTTTAAATGATGTGGTTTTGAGTGCTGCCGTAGCGCAGGCCTACCACAGCATGCTAATCAAGCAAGTGGTATTGATGCTTTGCGCTGGCGTGATTCATGGTGACTTATCTGAATACAATATTTTGGTCGATGCTGACGGCCCTGTGATTATTGACTTGCCCCAAGCGGTGGATGCGGCCGGTAATAACAGCGCTTTTAGTATGTTGGAACGCGATGTAGGTAATTTGGCCACGTACTTCGGCCAATTTGCCCCTGAGCTACTGAATACTGATTACGCTTTTGAGATTTGGAGTCATTACGAGAAAGGCGAGTTGCACCCTGATGTTGTGCTGACTGGCCGTGCCCGCCGCAGCGAGAAAAAAGCCGATGTGCGAGGCCTGATGCGTGAAATTGATAGCGTGAAAGAAGAAGAACTGAATCGTCGTCGTTTTCAGCTAGAAGAAGACTGATCGGGCAGTTTTTCCTCTGGCTATCATTCGCTGGGTATTGTCACTCAAGTAAGCATTGAATTGCCGTAGGGAGGGTGAAAGCCGCCAGACTTTGGCATAAAAAGCCAAAGAAACGGCGGGTTTCACCCTCCCTACAAAAGATGCATCGCATGACTTGGCTTAACTTGATGTGTACGGAGCGCATTCTCGTTCCCCACACTAAGCATGGCCGCATGGGTATACAAATCCGTCCCTGTTTAGCCAATTGAACTAACTCCCCGTTTTTAAGCCTAAGCTAACCCACCTGTAAAATCCCCCTATGTCACTTCATCTTGTTATTTCTTACGCCGACTGGCCCGATTCGGACCAGTGCCGCTTTATTACTACTGGCCTAGATTTGCCTGCAACGGCGTTGCTATGCGGCCGTGGCGAGCGTTTGCCTGCGCACAAGCAGACGGTAGAAACATGGCTGGCAGGGCTGTTTGGCATGGAGAGTTTACCTGCGGCGGCTTTAACACTGGGTTTAGATCAGCCCTCGGCCCAAGGGGGCTTTTGGCTAAGGGCCGATCCAGTGCATCTTAAAATTGAGCGAGATGGCTTATTGCTATTTGATGCGCATCATTTTCAAATTGCTCAGGCCGAGGCCGATGCGCTGGTGGCGGGCTTAAATAGCGTATTTAAGGATGATGGCATGCTGTTTGTGGCGGCCACGCCAACGCGCTGGTATCTACGTTTGCCAAGCGACCCGCAGCTGTCGTGGACATCACTTGATGCCGCCATTGGCCGCGATATCAATACACTTTTGCCCAAGGGTAAGGACGCACTGCAGTGGCATCGCCTACTTAATGAGATTCAGATGTATCTCTATACCCATGTCGTGAATGACAAGCGTAGCGACGAGCAAACCATCAATAGCCTGTGGCTGTGGGGCGGCTCTGATTACCCTATTGCAGATACACCCGTGGTGCCCGAGCTTCCCGTTTACGCTAATGATTTACTGCTGCGTGGCTTGATGCAAATCGGTGGTTCAGATGTACAACCTCTGCCTGCCAACGCTGCCGCACTACCAAGCGGAGATGCCTTGGTGATGCTCGATCATCTACGCCTAGGCGCTTGCTACGGCAATGCCCACGATTGGCGTGAGGGTTGGTTGGCATTAGAAAAAGACTGGTTTGCACCGCTCTTGGCCGATTTAAAATCGGGCAAACGTAAATCGCTAGCGATCACCTTCCCCGAGCTAGGCCTCGCCCTGCAAACAGACCGATCCTTACGCTGGAAAATCTGGCAAAAGCCAAAATTACCTTGGGCGTTTGCTTAGGGCTAAAAAAGTCTGTAGTCGTAGCGTATGCAAGTGTTTTTCTTGCGCACCGTGTGTGGTGCGGAACAAGAAACCGTTCCACACCCTACGAAACTTAAGCAAAGTTAGTGAGGCATGATGTTTTCGTAGGTTAGTTGATTTGTTCGCCCATTTTTTGCGGACAAATCAGCGTAACCCAACACTTAGGCTTAAAAGAATGTTGGGTTACGCGATAAAGCTGCTAACTCAAGCTACGAATTCCGTTTAAGTAAATAGAATTGCTTGAGGGATACCCTTGGTTTTTCTCCCTGTTCTGCCGTTAAGCTCCGTGTTCTCTGTGCCTACAGAAGTTAGTTTTAGATGTTTTTATACCCGTCACTTTGAGTCAGCCATGACCACCATTTCCCCCCGTATTGTCCCTTCCCTTGCCGAATCTCTACTTTGCGAGCAAGGCTTGTCTCCGCTCGAGGCGCGTTTGTATGCGGCTCGCGGCATTGCTACGCGAACCGAGCTAGAGCATGAGCTGGCACACCTGCTGCCTTTTCATGGCTTAAAAAATATTATTGAAGCGGGCAAGCGCCTTGCGGATGCGATTGCAGCCAAAGAGCGGATTTTGATCGTGGCCGATTATGATGCCGATGGCGCAACGGCTTGCGCGGTGGGGATGCGCGGCCTTGCCATGTTGGGCGCGGTGGTCGATTTTGTGGTGCCTAATCGCTTTGAATATGGCTATGGCCTTACGCCAGAAATCGTCGAGCTGGCGGCGCTGAAATCGCCTGATTTAATTTTAACGGTGGATAACGGCATCGCCAGTGTGGCCGGTGTGGCCGCTGCGCAGGCGCGCGGTATTGATGTGCTGATTACCGATCACCACTTACCTGGCGATGAATTACCCGCCACGCTGATTGTGAACCCCAATCAGCCGGGCTGTACTTTTGCCAGCAAGAATCTAGCCGGTGTGGGGGTGATGTTTTATGTGCTGATGGCGCTTCGGGCCGAGCTGCGCGAGCGGCAGGTTTTTGCAGGCATCAAAGAGCCTAATTTGGCAACGCTACTGGATTTGGTGGCGCTGGGTACGGTGGCCGATGTGGTGAGGCTAGACGGCAATAATCGCATCTTGGTGGAGCAGGGTTTAAAGCGCATGCGGGCAGGGCGGGCCAGTGCCGGTGTGCTGGCCTTGTTTACGGCTGCGGGGCGCTTGCCTTACAAAGCTTCTTGTTTTGACCTAGGCTTTACGCTGGGGCCAAGGCTGAATGCGGCGGGGCGTCTGGACGATATGAGCTTGGGGATTGCCTGCCTGTTAGCCGATTCAGAAGCCGCTGCCACACCGCTAGCCAAAGAGCTGGATGGCATGAACCGTGAGCGGCGCGAGATTGAAGTCGGCATGCGCGCCGAGGCCGAAGCCATTTTAGCGGGCATAGACGTAGAAGACGCTTACAGCATCAGCCTTTATCAAGGCGATTGGCATCAGGGCGTGGTGGGGATTATTGCCTCCAGAATGAAAGATCGCTTTCACCGTCCAACAATCGTGTTTGCCGATGGCAACGATGATGAAATCAAAGGCTCAGGCCGCTCCATTCCTGGCCTGCATCTGCGCGATGCGCTGGATTTGGTCTCCAAACGCCACCCCGATTTAATCCTGAAATTTGGCGGCCATGCTATGGCTGCGGGTTTAAGCCTGCGCCAAGCAGATTTTGCGCGCTTTAAAACTGCGTTCGAAACGGTATGTCACGAGCTGATGAATGCCGACACGCTGGAGCGAAAAATTGAGACCGATGGCGAGCTGTCTACCGACTTGTTTGCGCTGGACGTGGCTGAAACACTGGACAAACAAGTCTGGGGCCAAGGCTTTCCCGCTCCGATGTTCCAGGGTGAATTCACCGTAGTCGAGCAGCGCTTGGTGGGCGAGCGGCACTTAAAGCTCAAACTCGCCAATCCGCATGGCCTAGTGCTGGACGCCATGCGCTTTGGCCATGCAGATCCACTACCGCCCAAAATCATGGCCGTGTACCGCATAGGCGTAAACGAATTCCGCGGCAACCGCGTGGTACAGCTGCAAATTGAGCATGTGAGCGAGTAGCGGTTTTTCGTTGAGTTCTGGCCTTAACGCCTAGCAGCTTGTCGCATTGTAGGGCGGTCAATTTTTATGCTTACGAAAAGCAGTAAGTTAAGGTCATTTCTTGTCACAAACCATAGGGCGCAATAAGTCTGAGGCTTTATCCAGATGCATTGCGCCATTTTTTCGTCAATTTTCATGTGACTCTTCGCAATATTAGTCAATAAATTCAAGCCTATGGCATTACATATCATCAGCTTACGCGCTAAGGACACCCTATTTCGAATGCCCTAAATATAGGCTGACGTCTAAGTTTTATTACATGCCAATGTAATTAATTACGTGTTGCTGACTTTGTTCCTGTAATGTAAATTGCGCGTACATAAACAACCCAGGATTTTAAATGAAAGTATTTGTTAATTTTGGTGTAAAAATTGTACGTAAGCAATGGCGCGAGCTGCTTCAATCTTGGATGAGTGGCGTGACATTCAAGTTACTTGGTGCAATATCGCTTTGCATTGCATTGTTTGGTATTTCTACAAGCGCCAACGCACAGTCTTATTCGCAATTGCAGAATCGCTGGAACCCTGAATACTTCATTCACATTGAAAATGGCTATGCACAGGCCGGCCCGATCCAGCCAGGTTGGGAGAGTGCAAACTGGTCCATCGAAACTGTGGCGGGTGAGCCTGACTATCGACGCCTGCGCAATTCTTGGCAGACTGAGCAATACCTGAATATAGAAAATGGCAGTATTCAGTCGGGCCCGATAGAGCCAGGCTGGCAGAGTGCCATGTGGATCGTTGAGCCTGTTAAAGGTACCGCTTTCTTTCGTTTGCGTAATCGCTGGCAATCCAAAGAGTATCTGCATGTAGAGAACGGGCGTTTGCAGTCAGGCTCAATTGGCCTTGGCTGGCACAGCGCGATGTGGACAATAAAGACCGTCAATTAATTGATGCTGGTCTGAACCCAGACGTATTCCGCCGTCTGTTCGCCAACCAGCATGCGGCGTAGCCAAGTCAACAAAGCTTGGCTATGCCCGTGATGATAAGAAAACCTGCATAGGGCTAGTTTTATGCCCCCACCCCATTCCTGACCCGCCAATGATTCCCTGCCGAGCAATCGTCTGTTTGCTATGGTAAAGAGGGGCGCAGTTTTGCTGTGACACGTTTGGGTCGGAATAAGGGGCTGGCTGAATGAAAGCAACTTTGTCGTGTTTGTTGGGTATGCTCAGTTTAACGGCCTGTGGAGGCGGAGGTGGCGGCTCGGGGGATAGTGTCGTTCCCACGCCCGCTGCGCCAGTAGTGACGTCTACTCCTATCCCCACTGTTTTACCTTCAGTCACTCCGAGCGTTGTACCCACCACAATTCCTACAACCGCGCCTCAGCCCAGCGCAGTCCCTACTTTTTTGCCCAGTTCCAGTCCTAGCCCCACGTTGACGCCTACTTTGGCCCCTGTTCCCAGCCCACAGCCGAGCCCCGTTCCTACGCCTGCGCCTATTACAGCGGCCAATGCGGGTCTATTAATTAGCGAAGTTTCTAGCAATGATTCAAGTAACGCTGGTGCTTGGCTAGAAATTCATAATCCAAGCGCCAGTGCGGTGTCGCTTAGTGGCGTAAGCCTGCGTAGCCGCTCTGGCCTACGCTCATCGCCATTCTCTGTATCTAGTTCGCCCGTCAGCTTTAGCCTGCCAGCCATCTCGCTAGCAGCAGGCGGCTATTTTGTGTTGATCGCAAAAATTGACGATGCCGTCAGTGATAACAGCCAAGCGGCTTACCTTAAAAATGGTGAGGCCGTGCCTTTTTGGGATGCAAATGGCGCTGTGGAGCTGGTGTTTGCAGGGGCTACTTTAGATTTTGTTCGTTTTGGTAATAGTAGCCAAGCGCCTTTAACAAGTGGCGCATGGGCAGGCGCGAATGTGGCTGCCATGCCTGCCACTTCGCTTGATTACGGAAAAGGCCTAGTCAGACCTTTTCCGCTACAAGCCAATAGCAAGAGCGCCGCAGATTGGTTGCAAGTCTCTTTTGCCACGCCCGGCGGGCGCAACGATGTACCGGCCACAGCGATAGATAGTGATAACGATGGCATCCCTGATAGCGCAGAAGTAGCAGGCGGCACATTTGGCGGCCTAGATTTGTTCGCAATGGGGGCGAGGGCCAATCAGCGCGATATCTTTGTGCAAGTCGATCATATGGTTTCTAGCGATGCAGGCATTACCCCGCGTAAAGAAGCTTTACAAAAAGTAGGCGATGTTTTTGCCGCTAGAGGCTTTAGTATTCATTTTGATACCGGCAGCCTTTACTCCGCAGCTTTTAATCCCGCTTTATTTAACTTGGGCGGAGGATTGGCGGGCGGGGCTAATTCTGTGACTTACGCAAAATGTATTGGCTTAGATAGCAAAACCGGCTGCGCTTCTTTATATAGCTATAAATCAGCGAGTTTAGATATCCGGCGTAAAACGATATTCCATTATTTGTTGATGGCTAATTCACAGGAGTCAGACGGATCGGCAGGCTCTTCTGGCTTGGCTGAAATCAATGGTAATGATTTATTAGTTACCTTAGGCAGCTGGGGCTTATCTAGCGGATCAGGCAGTAATGCCAATCTATTGGTTAATTACCAAGCCAGTACCATCATGCACGAATTAGGCCACAATTTTGGCTTAGAGCACGGTGGTAATGAATCCAATAACTACAAACCTAATTACTATAGTGTTATGAATTATCTCTACCAATTACCTGGCCTAGGTGCGGATCCTAAAACCAATAGCTCCGTGCAGCGCTATTACCTAAACAATAATGCGCTTGGCTTTAGCTGGGGTGGTATTTGCAATATTGACGCCAGCCCTTGCAGTACAGATTATCGAATGGATTTTTCGGATGGAAGTGGTGTCAGCTTAAATGAAAATAGCTTACTCGAAGCTACGATAATCGGGAGGGGGAATAATGGCGGGTTTTATGCTGATTGGAATACCAATGGCACACTAAATGCCAATGCCTATTCAAGAGATATTAATCAAGACTTCAGCGTTTCAGTATTAAGCGATTACAACGACTGGGGTAATCTCTTCCTGCCCTTTGCTCGGCAAAGTACGGGTAATAGCGGTGCAATGGCTAAAGTCGGCCCGTCTCGTATCCGCGTCTTAAGCCATGATCGCCAAACGCCAAGTAATGAATTCGCTCCGCCACGGGTATTTTTGGATGCAATTAAGCGTGGAGGGCGTTAGTTATGGAGTGAGCTTGTTTACTTTTTAGTACCATCAAAAGCACAGGAAGCCCTGTGCTTTTTTATTTAATAGAAGTAATGTTTGGTTTTTATTTCTATTTGGTCAGTTTTTAGTAATTAAATGCAAGAAAGTGATTGGTTTGGCAATGGCATTGGTGTAGTCTGCGCACGTATTAGTAGATCCTTAAATTCAGGCTGTGCTTTAGCCGCATTTGCTTGGGGGGATAGGGCCTTTTTTGACCAAGTCATTCTCTTGAGAAAGTAAATGAATAACAATTATTTAAAGCCGTATGGTGTTCGTTTGGTGGGTTTAAGTTTGAGTTTAGTCTTGAGCGCATGCGGTGGTGGTGGAGGTGGCTCGGGAGCAGAGCCTGCCAGTGCTGCGCCAGTCGCGATTACGCCTCCCCCTGTCATTATTCCAACGCTCACCCCCGCACTTGTGCCAGAAAATGTGTCCACTGTTCTTCCAACAGCAACACCAACGTCTGTTCCTGCTTCGGGCCCTAACTTGCCCGGTGCTTTGCTTATTTCTGAGGTTTCAAGTAGTTACGGTTATGAAGCGGGAGCATGGCTGGAGATTTACAATAGCAGCGCTCAGGATATTTCATTAAATGGGGTGAGTTTGCGTACAGTAAGGGCTGGTTGGCTAAATACGCTGGAATCGTTTTCTTTCCCTGTAAATACGCAGATTAAAGCGGGGGCTTATTTGCTGGTGGCGGGGAAAATGCCTAATGAAACGAGGGCAAATACCAATCAAATTGTGTACGTTGGAGATTCTATAAGTACGCCTTCTTGGAATATGAATGGCGCTCTAGAGTTGGTTAAAGACGGCGTGACACTTGATTTCGTTCGCTTTGGCAATAGCCTAGCGGCACCGTTGTCTGCCAGTGCATGGTCTGGGAGCAATGTGGCGGCGATGCCTCTTTCGTATGGCCAGTCCTTAGTGCGCTTAGGTGGGATGAAGGTAAATTCGCATAGTAAGCAAGATTGGACTTTAGTCCCTTTTGCTACGCCAGGTGGCCCTAATGATGTTGCGGTAACGGCCGTTGATAACGATAGGGACGGAATTCCAGATAGCGCAGAAGTAGCCGGGGGCACCTTTGCAGGAATTGATTATTATGCAATGGGCGCAAGGGTCGCTCGGCCAGATATCTTTATCCAAATTGATCATATGAAATCCACTGATCAAGGGATTTTGCCTGCGAAAGAATCAATGCAAAAAGTGGTTGATGCATTTAAAGCACGTAATATTTCCGTGCATTTTGATTCGGGTGCTTTATATAGCTATGATTTTAATCCTGCGCTATTTAATTTGGGCGGAAGCCGTATTAGTAAAAATAATAAAGTGGATTATCATCAGTGCTTAGGGATGGGGGATCAATTGAATTGTGCCTCGATCTATGATTATAAAGATAAGAGTATGGATATTCGCCGTAAACAGGTGTTTCATTATTTGCTGATGGCAAATTCCCAGAAAGAGGATGGTAAATCAGGCTCTTCTGGTTATGCTGAGATTGTGGGTAATGATATTATTGTCACCCTTGGTGATTGGGGTTTAAATACGTCTAGTGCAAATGAGCTAAATAAATTAGTTAATTTCCAAGCCGCAACCATTATGCACGAGCTAGGTCATAATTTAGGCTTGGATCATGGTGGCGATGATGGCGTAAATCATAAGCCTAATTACTATAGCGTGATGAGCTACCTGTACCAATTAATGGGCCTAGGGAATGATCCAAAGTCATCTTCTACAATAGAGCGCTATTTTCTTGCTAAAAAAGCCAATGGTTTCGGCTGGGGGGCTTTATGCAAAATGGAGGCGGGCCCGTGTAGCCGAGATTTCCGAATTGATTATTCGGATGGATCGAGCAGTATATTGGATGAGAATAATCTTAATGAATCCGCCATGATAGGCAGAGGCTCGCTAGGTACTTATGCAGATTGGAATTTAGACCAGCAATTAAATCGCTTAAATTATGCTTTAGATTTAAACGATGATGGCAAGAAGACGTTTTTATACGACTACAATGATTGGGGAAATCTTACTTTGGCCTTTGCGCGTACTGCTAGTGGCAATAGCGGTGCGTCGATCAAACGGAGTGCAAGCGTGACTGCAATTAACCCAATCATGAATGACAAGCAGCGCTGGTCGGTAGAAACAGCGCCTTCAGCAGACTTTATGGCGGCGGTGCGTCGTGCACACTAAGTGGCTGTTGCTGGCGCTTTGCCTTAGTAGCTTTACTCAGGCGGCTGAGCTGAAGATTAGCGGGGCTAGCATGATGAAGCCGCTTTCTGGCGAAGTGCAGTCGGCGCGGTTGGAGTCGGGCGTGGCGCACTTTGCGCTGGCGGATGGCGAGGCGGTGGTTGCGCCTTGGCCGCTGGCTTGGCGTGCCTTGCCTAAAGGCACGCTACTGGTAACCGAGCGTGATCCACACCCTGCGGGGCCGGTGAGCCGCTTGCGCTTGCTTAAGGGGGAGCTGCCGTGGCTGGAGTTGATTGCGGGCGGTTATGCAGGTACGCCGGTATTAGATGATTGGCGTTTGGGCTTTAAAGACGGCAGGGCGATGCTGGTGCAAGGGGAGCAAAGCCAGCCATTTTTACGCAAAATGCGGCTGAAAGATCAGTCGGGAGTTCGCTGGTGTTTGCGTTTGCTTGCAACGCATGATGCGCCGAAGGTGGCCTCTGGCATGGCACAAGAGGCGCAAATCAAGGCCGATTGGCTGCGCTATTTGCCACGTAAGGGGCGATGCGAGTAGTTGATGGCGGGGGGCTTGTAGGGCGCTAGCCAAGCGTTTTTTGCTGGGCTGCATTACGCCGCATGGGCGTGGTGAAGGCACGGTGCAATGCGTCTGAATAAAGCCTCAGACTTATTGCACCCTACGGTTTTTGGTATGGCTTTGGCTTGATGTGTATAGGGCAAGATAAAATATCCCCTCCCTACATATTTAAAGGCTTGGGTTTTGCCCCTAAAGCCTTTAAATAAAGTAATTCAACACCCCATCTAATCCCACCTGATTAATACAATACGGTGCTTCGCGTTGTACGAGTGGTTTTGCGTGGCAGGCTACGCCAAAGCCAGCTTCTTTGAGCATCGGTAAATCGTTGGCCCCGTCCCCCATCGCAACAACTTGATCGGCACGCAAGCCTAGCTCGGTTCGGTATTTAATCAGTTCAGATTTTTTGCGCTCGGCATCGACAATATCGCCGATCACTTTGCCGGTGAGTTTGCCGTTTTCAATTTCTAATACATTGGCGATGGTGCGAGTGAGGCCTAGCTTGGCTTGTAGTTTTTCGGTAAAAAATGTGAATCCACCCGAAATCAAAAGTGTTTTAGCGCCCGCATCATGAAAGCCTTTGAGCATGGTTTCAGCACCCGCCATCAGCTTGAGGCGTTCGGTGTAAACACGCTCTAATGCGCTTTCATCGAGGCCAGCCAATAGTGCCACGCGGCGTGTGAGGCTTTCTTTGAAATCAATCTCACCACGCATAGCACTGGCGGTGATGGCTGATACTTCTGCTTTAATGCCCTGCATATCGGCGATTTCATCGATGCATTCGATGGTGATTAGCGTGGAATCCATATCCATCACCACAAGGCCAATGTCTCGCACGCTGATGTCTTCGGGAATAAAAGCAAAGTCGAGCTGATTAGATTCACAAAAGTCGGCAACGGCTTCTTCGTTGCTTATCTCAGCACCTTGTAAGCGAAACGCCTGCTGATGGATGGCTTCTATGCTGTGCGCACCAGAAAGACGGGCGAGTTGCTTCAAATTTTGCGTAGCGATTTCTGGCGCTTGGATAACAAGACGGAACATATCAATTCTCTGCAGGGCTTTGGGCGAAGGGCTTAATTGTAACGGCAGGTCGTTATTAAGCCTATGGCCTGCCGCGCGAATGAGCGTGTATTTGAGGGCTTATTCTTGAGTGGTGTTTTTATATTGGCTGGATTCACGAACGTGGGTAATTTCTTGCCAAATAGCTTGGCTAAGCTTGGTTTTATTGTTTTGAAATGGATATGAAAAAGCGAGAAATAAATCGCTAATTAAAAAAGGCTGCGCTAATTTTTCTATTTTACTGGCGTATTCAGGGTGGGTTTTAAGCGATCGATCGCCTTGCCGCTCTTCTACCACGGCAATTTGCAGGAGCCCAATACTTAGTTTTCTAAAGATATCGTCCGTGGATTGCGAGCTGTCTTCGCTAGGGATCTGCCTTTGCTTTAATACGCTAGCGGCCATATAGCCCGCTTGTACGCCGACAGGGCCATTGAGTGCTAAAAATTGCTTACCATCCCAAGAGCTGGAGCTGCCTTTGCGCCGATAAACGGAGCGAGTGGTGGTAAGTAAGCGATGTTCATGTAGTGCTTGTGATGCGCTATTGAGCGGAAAAGCGGCAATGCTGCGCCGCTCTGGCAAATACGCAATACCAATCACGCCATCATAGCTGCCCGCTTCTACTTCTTTGAGGCAGCGCTTCCAAGGCAGGGGGGTGTATATCATTTGCAGGTCGAGCCGTTTTGCAACGATATTGAGTAAGTAAAAACTAAGCCCCGTGCCATTTTTTAAGGTGCTAGGGTAGGCGTCTTCATTATCAAAACAAAGTTTTACGGTCTCTTTGGCTGCACAAGGCAGGGCCAAGAGGCAAGCAAGGAGGAGGAGGCGTTTCATGATGCAAACTCGTTGAAATTGATCTTTAACATCGCTTCCTCTTCCTCGCCTATTTAGGCTGGTTAATTATGCACCGCAGCATTTTTTGAATTTCTTGCCGCTGCCACAGCTGCAAGGGTCATTACGGCCAATTTTTGGGCCGTCATTCACAATGGTTTCTACCTTGCCAAATTGCTTGTTTAGCCACCAGTGCAGCACGTCTTCGATCAGCCAAGGCAGCTCGTCAATCAGTGCATCACGGGCCTTGATGCTCAGTACCAGTTCTTCGTCATCTGGGTGATGGCCTAGCTCTAAGGTCAGAATCTTGGCAACGATTTCGTAGAGGTCTTCGTTTTCATCCAGCGTATCCTGCCAAAGGTCTTCGCGCAGCAAGACACCGGCTCTGAAGCCAGAAGCCCAGTAAGCACCCAACGTTTCACGCCATTTTTCATCAATGCCTTCGTCTTGTAAAACGATAGGCACGTACAAAGGCTCTTCGGTTTCTTTATTGCGGGCTTTGAGCGAAAACGCGGCTTGAATGGCGGCGTGATGGCGGCGGATTAACTCAATAATCTCGTCTTTTTCTGCCGCATCTTTAAATTCTGGCGCTTGGCCTTCAAAGATATGCGGCAACCATTCTTCTTCCGGCGCTTGCTCTGGGCTGATGGCCAGCGCAACAAAGAAACCATCCATCATTTCCAGATCCATGGTCTCTGCGCCGGTGGCTTCAGACATTAAAAACGCATCAAGGCGTTCTAGTTCGGCTTGCTTTAGTGCTGACATACTGTATTTCCAATAAGTGTAAAAAAATTCTAAAAGGTCTGTGGACACAGAGATCAGGGAGAACACAGAGCACACAGAGAAAAACTTTATAGGGTGTACAACGACGCAGTCGTTGCGCACCAAGGGCGGTGCGCAAGAAAAGCGACTTGCACACCCTATAAAATCTGGTTTTTTTTGCAGTTTACCCTTGGTTTGATCCCTCTGGGTTTGCGTAACTAAATACCTGCCGTGATAGATCATGTTGGGTTACGGGATATATCGCTGAGTGAGGTAAAACTCATACGCAGACCGCTAACCCAAGCTACAAAACTGATCAATATTAAAGCAAAGAATTTACTTCGCTTTTCTCCGTGTGCTCTGTGTTCTTATTTAGCTCTGTGTCTACAGAAGTTAGGGGTTGAAGGGTTTAATTCCCACCTCTCAGCAACCCCAACAACGCTGCCGTATCCATCTTGCCTGTGGCGTCTCCGCCTTCGAGTAGGCTGTCGGCGAGGTCGCGTTTTTCTGCGTGCAGGGCCAGGATTTGCTCTTCAATGGTGTCTTGCGCCACGAGGCGGTAAATCGTTACCGGTCTTTGCTGCCCCATGCGGTGTGCTCGATCGGACGCTTGGTCTTCAACGGCGGGGTTCCACCATGGGTCAAGATGAATCACATAATCGGCGGCGGTGAGGTTTAAGCCTGTGCCACCGGCTTTTAAGCTGATTAGAAACACATCGCCGATCCCGGCCTGAAAAGCATCGACGCGTTTTTTGCGCTCCATAATTGGCGTGCTGCCATCCAGATATTGGTAGCTGATGCCTTTTTCTTCTAGCCATTCGCGCACAATCGCCAGATGATCGACAAACTGGCTAAACACCAGCGCCTTGTGATTGTTTTCTAGCAGCTCTTCAGTGATTTCGCCAAAGGCGGCGAGTTTACTGCCTTCTAAGGTTGAATTGGGAAGAGTGAGCTTAGGATTGCAGCAAAAGCGGCGTAAACGGGTGATTTCAGCCAGCACGCGCATGGCGCGGTTTTCATCCCCACCGGCGGCATCTAGTTTTTCTACCGCTTCTTGGCGTAGTGCTTCGTATAAATGACGCTCGTCTTTGGATAATTCGACTTTAAGCGTGATCTCGGTGCGCGGCGGTAATTCGCTCAGCACTTGGGTTTTGGTTCGGCGCAGGATAAACGGTTGAATCAGTTTTTTCAAATGCTGTTTGGCGGTTTTATCCCCGCGCTCAATCGGGCCGCTAAATTTGGCTGCAAAACGCTCTTTCGATCCGAGTAGACCTGGGTTGATAAAGCGGAACAGATTCCATAGCTCGCCAAGGTGATTTTCCACCGGCGTGCCGCTGGCAATCACTTTGAAATCGGCATTGAGCGCCATCGCGGCTTGGCTGCGTTTGGTGGCGGAATTCTTAATCGCTTGCGCCTCATCCAAGACCACGGTGTGCCAATGCTGGGCGGCAAAGGCTTCGCTGTCTTGCTGCAACATGCCGTAGCTGGCGACTACCAAATCAAACGGTCCAAGATCAGTAAGGCTGCGATTATTGTGGTAAGTCTGCACTTTAAGCGTAGGCGCAAAGCGCAGCGCTTCGGCCTGCCAATTTAGCGCCACTGATAGCGGCGCAATCACCAAGGCTGGGCCTTGCGGCGCGCGAGTTAAGAGCAGCGCCAGTGCTTGCACGGTTTTGCCCAAGCCCATATCGTCGGCGAGGCAAGCCCCCACGCCCCAACGTGCTAGGCGGGACAACCATTGAAAGCCTTCCAGCTGATAATCGCGCAAGGTGGCTTGCAGGGTGGAGGGCACTTTCGGCTGAAAATCGGCCAGCGACTCTAGCTTTTCCACTTGCTCTTGCCAAGCGGCATCGCTTTGTAAATCGCCCACTTCGCTCGCCAGCTCGGCTAATAGAGGCGCGGTGAGGGCGCTGATGCGTAGGCCGTCTTTATTAATTTCGGCCAGCACGCGCAATTCGTCGAGGCGCTTTTTAAAGGCGGCGGTGAGCGCTAAATAATCGCCATCGCCCAGCGGTAAGAAGCGGCCTTCGGCCTTATCCATCATTTGCAGCAGTTCACGCAGCGCCAGCACACGGCCATCATCCAGCGTCAGCTCACCTCCCGCTACAAACCACTCGCCTTGTTTTTTAACGGTGAGCGACATTTGCGCGAGGCCACGCGTGCTGTTTAGGCGGAAACGCTCGCCTTCGGGCCAGACCAATTGCAGGGTGTCGTCGCCAAAGGTTCGCAGCTCGGCCAGTAGCTCTAAGCACAGCTCGGGGTGGAATAGCTCCCACTCAATGCCATTTTGCTCGGCTTGGCTGAGGGTGGGTGAGCCATCGACCACACGCTTCAGACGCTTCTTTTCTGCGGCCAAATCTCGGACGGCTTGTACGGCTTTGCCATCAATTTCGCCCAGCACATTCACGCTGCCCTTGGCGGGCGTCATCCAGCTGCCACCGGCAAGCGGGCGCACCAGTAGCTGCATACGCAGGCCTTCTTGTAGCGGCAAAAGATGCGCATAAAGCGTGGCATTGGCGGGCACGCTATCCACATGCGCGGCCAGCTCGGGCAGGTCGGAGTGAATGGCAATATGCGGCGCAATTGCGGTAATTACGTCCACCAGCTGCGCTTTAGCGGCCACTGGCACGGCCAGCCCTGTGCCCAAAATGCCTGCAATTTGCTTGATTTCGGCGCTGGAGCTGTAAATCACTAAGCGCGTTGGCGTTTCTTTTTTCCAAATCAGCGGCGCATTGCTATCCATATCGGGATCGAGCTGCAGGGTGATCTGGCCTTGTTTTTCTTTGAGCAGTAGTGCCACTTCGCCCTTGGCAATATCGATGCGCACATCGGGCGCATCAAACCAAAATAGTGCAGGGTGGCCGATTAAATGGCCAAGCGCGGCCTCGGCATCCAGCTCGTATTCGCTGCCGCCGTAATAATTGTTGTACGATTTTCTAATGCAGCTGGCTACGCGTTTGTCTTGGTCTGACATGCCCGGCAAGCTGTCTTGCTCTTGCAGCATACGGCGCAGTGCCACGGCGCGGCCCTTGCTCCAAATGCCCTTGGTGCTTTTCTTTTGCTCACGCGGGTCGATCCGAATATCGCCGTGATTAATTTCAATCAGCCAAGCGATGCGCACATCGCTGGTGCTCACCGGTGCGCCTGCTTTGAGTTGGCTTAGTGCCACAAGCGCACGCTGCCAGCCTTCTTCCCGCTTAATGGCCGAAATCAAAGGTGTGAGCTGCTGCTGGGCGTGCCAGCCGGGGTAGAGCAGCGGCTTGCCAAATTGCTGGAAGAGCACGACATCTAGCTCGGCGGCAATCCATTCATAGCCGTGTTTGTTGGCTTTGGTTCTGGCGGTAATGAGTTTTTGGCACCAGCTATCGTCTACCGTTGCGTCTTGCCAGAAAAGGGCCAGCGCTTCAAATAGGCCATCGCAATCACTCGGCTGATGAATATAGCTGGGGCGGGCGCTGATCAGCGGCGTCCCTAGCACTAGATGATCGACTAAGGGATGGAGCGCAAAATAGCTGTAAGCGTGTTTTTGTTTTTGCCCTTCATCAACCTGTGCCTTGGCAAGCTTCAGGCTGGCAGGCGTGTTCAGACCCAATAGCGCCACGGTATAGAGCAGGCCGTTACTATCGCTCAGAAAGTATTTACGCTTGCCGCTGGCTTGTTTGAGTGCTTTAAGTAGCGAGTCGTAAATCTCGATCGCAATGCCATATTCACCCCGTAATGTGGCGAGCGCGGCTAAATTTTCGCCTAAAAACTGCGAAGGCGTTTTTTTCTGAATCAGTTTGAGCTGTGCAAAATCGCCACGCAGCAGAGCGTGAAAGGCCAGCTGGGCAGATAGTAGCGGCCACTCATAAAAGCTTTGCTCAAATAGGCTAAGGGTGTAGTGATAAATGGCGCTGCAATCGGCCAGATTCCATGCGCTGCTTTTCAATGCATCTTGCAGAAGCTGGCTTTGAATCTCGTCATCGAGCAGGCTAAATAAGAGCTGGCCGCTGTCGCTCTCAAAAAAGTGCAAGGCAAGGCTGTCAGCCATAGCCATACGTTGTCGCCATTCATTGACGATTTCAACTTGCCCACAAAAAGCGGAGAACATCACTTCACGTCGGCAAAAGTCTTCTGGATAGGTTTTCCATGGCGAGTATTCATGCTGCTGGGTGAGTAAATCACGGGCAGATCCTACCCAGCTAGGCAGCCAGCCGCTTTGTTTAAGCCTGAGCAAGGCGGGGAAAATATATTCGTCTTCTATCGCATAGCCCATACCCGTTTGCAGGGCAATCATCTTTTGAAGCATTAAGCGCGCAAGGCAGACTTTGATCTTGGGCTGATCATAATCCTCGCCACTGGCCATTTTTTCTTTACGTAGCAGCATCAGCGTGAGCAGCCTAACCTGCGGCATAGGCTCTTGAAATAGTGCCATGGCATAGAGTAGCGGCAGATCGTCGTGATGAAGTTCAGAGAGTTTTTGGGTCAGGGGCATAGTGGCTTGTTGGGTAGCATTAATTAAAGTGAAGGCCAGAGCACGGCTTGGGCAACGATGACATTTTGACCGTTGAAAGTGGCCGCGGGCGAGCCATAAAGCTGATAACCCAGAGCCAGCGCTTCGCTGATTCTATGGCAAAAGCTGGCGTCATCGGGGCCGGTGATTAGCAGATTATTGGGTGGTGAGGATTTGGTTTCTGAATTCATTTGTGTTTTTTAAAGCAGTGATTCACGAAAAATACTCACAAAACTGGACGTGTCGCGTCCTATTCTATTGGTTTTCTTCGTGGAACTCTGTGTCCTCCGTGTTCTCTGTGGTTCAAGATTTGGGTTTTGATACACCCCCGATCTGGGATCAATGGCTTAGCTCATGCAACAGCTCTTTCACTCTCACCACGCGCAAGGCGCTTTCTGGCCAATTGCCTTCTACGCGCAATTTATCTTGGCCGCTCATTTTATAATTCTTTTTGTTTTGGATGAGTTTAATGATTTTCATCGGCTCAATCACGGTATTGGTGGTGAAACTTAAAACGATGGCGTTATCGGCGGCGTCGATTTTAACAATGCCAAGCGCACCGGCCAGCATGCGCAGGCGGTGGCAATCGAGCAGCACTTTGGCAGGAGCCGGCAAGAGGCCGAAGCGGTCGATCAGCTCTTGCATCAAATCATCTAGTTCATCATTGCTTTCACAATGGGCCAGGCGCTTATACAGGCTGAGCCGCTCGTTTACATCGGGGCAGTATTCGGCGGGCAGCAGTGCCGGGGCGCGAAGATTGATTTCGGTGGTCACGCCAAGTGGCTGGGATAAATCAGGCTCGATGCCTTTTTTGAGCGATTTAACCGCTTCTTTCAGCATTTGGCTGTAGAGCGAGAAGCCGATTTCCTGCATTTCACCCGATTGTGAATCGCCTAATACTTCGCCCGCACCGCGGATTTCCAAGTCGTGCATCGCCAGATAAAACCCTGCGCCCAATTCATCCATCATTTGAATCGCTTCGAGACGTTTTTTAGCGTCGCCCTTTAAGGCGTCAGGCTCAGGCACAAGTAGATAGGCGTAAGCTTGGTGATGGCTACGGCCCACACGGCCACGCATTTGGTGTAATTGCGCCAGGCCAAATTTATCGGCGCGGTTCATTAAAATGGTGTTGGCGTTGGGGATGTCGATCCCTGTTTCGATAATGGTGGTGCAAAGCAGAATATTAAAACGCTGCTGGGAAAAGTCGCGCATCACATGTTCAAGGTCACGTTCCCTCATCTGGCCATGCGCCACGCCAACGCGGGCTTCGGGCAGTAGCGCGGTTAGTTTTTCGCGCATATTGTCGATGGTGTCGACTTCGTTATGCAAAAAGAATACTTGGCCGCCGCGCTTTAGCTCGCGCAATACCGCTTCGCGGATAATGCCGTCGCTAAATTTGGCGAGAAAGGTTTTAACCGCAAGGCGTTTATTTGGCGCGGTGGCAATCACAGAAAAGTCACGCAAGCCTTCCAAACTCATCGCCAGCGTGCGCGGAATCGGTGTGGCGGTGAGCGTGAGCACGTCCACATCGGTACGCAGCGCTTTAAGTTGCTCTTTTTGCCGCACACCAAAGCGGTGCTCTTCGTCGATAATCACGAGGCCCAATTTGTTGAATTCCACATCTGGCTGCACCAGCTTATGCGTGCCGATGACGATATCGACCGTGCCTTCCGCCATGCCTTTCATGGTGACGGCAGCTTCCTTGGCGCTTCTGAAGCGCGAGATTTCAGCCACTTTAATTGGCCAGTCAGAAAAGCGATCGCTAAAGGTTTGGAAATGTTGTTCGGCCAGTAGGGTGGTGGGCACTAATACGGCCACTTGCTTGCCACCTGCCACTGCGGCGAAGGCGGCACGTAGTGCAACTTCGGTTTTACCAAAGCCTACATCACCGCACACCAGTCTATCCATGGGCTTATCGATACGCATATCCACTAATACGGCTTCGATAGCCGCGGCTTGGTCGGCCGTTTCTTCAAAGCCAAAGCCTGCTGCAAAGGCGGCGTAATCGTGGAAATCCCATTCAAATGCGTGCCCCTTACGCGCGGCGCGGCGGGCGTAAAGATTAAGTAGCTCGGCGGCGGTGTCTCTGACTTGTTCGGCGGCTTTGCGTTTGGATTTATCCCAGTTGCCACTGCCTAGTTTATGCAGGGGCGCGGCATCTGCGCTGCCACCAGAATAACGGCTGATGACGTGCAGCTGGCTAACGGGTACATAAAGCTTATCGTTGCCCGCGTATTCAATGACGACTAGCTCGGTTTCACCCTCGCCCAAATCCATGCTGGTCAGACCAGAATAGCGGCCAATGCCGTGGCCTTCGTGCACGACGGCATCGCCAATTTTTAGCTCGGATAAATCACGTAACATCGCGTCAGTATTGCTGCGCTTTTGCTGACGTTTGCCACGGCTTTGCGCCACCATCTCGTAAAGATTGGATTCGGTGATAATGGCTAAAGGGCCGTCATTTAAGATAAAGCCGTTATAAAACGGTGCGGCAGTCAGTAGCACTTTATCTTTGCTGGCTTTGATATCGGCCCAGCTTTCGATCAGCTTAGGCTTTAAGCCGTATTCGGCAAAAAACTGTGCCATGGTTTCGCGGCGGCCCAAGCTTTCGGCGCAGAGTAGGATGCGACCGCTGTGGCTGGCAATGAAGTCGGTGAGCTTGCTGATCGGATTATCGCTGCGCCGATCGACGTTAAGCGGCGGTAATGCCGCGGTTAGTGTTGATTCGCCCGCAATAAATTCGATGCGACGGTGTTTTTTTAAGCCGCTAAATAAGGCGTCTGGTGTGAGGTAGAGATCTTTAGGCGCAAGAATCGGCCGTTCATGGTCGCCAGATAAATTTCGGTAACGGTCTGAGGTTTCGGCCCAAAATTGCTCGGCTGCTTGCAATAGATCACCGTGTTGCGCCACAACGGCGTCTTTAGGTAGGTAATCAAAAAGCGTGGCTGTTTGCTCAAAAAACAGCGGCAGATAGTATTCAATCCCCGCAGGTGTGCTGCCGTTGCCAATATCTTTATAAATACGCGCCTTGCTTGGGTCGCCTTCAAACACTTCTCTAAAGCGCTGTCTAAATTGGTTTCGGCCCTTCTCATCGAGCGGAAATTCGCGTGCAGGCAGCAGGCGGATTTCGGGTACGGGATAAAGGCTACGCTGGGTATCCACATCAAAGGTGCGGATGGTTTCTATGATGTCGCCAAATAGATCAAGGCGAAATGGCAGGGTGGAGCCCATTGGGAATAAATCAATCAACCCGCCACGGATAGAAAACTCACCCGGCCCGTAAACCTGTGTAACGTGGCTATAGCCTGCAAAGGCCATATCGGCGCGCAGCTGATCTGCATCAAGCTTCTCCCCCTTTTTGATAAAGAAGGTGTAAGCCGCAAGGTATTCTACGGGAGGTAAAACACCCATCGCCGTTTGCACCGGCACGATCACTACATCGGCTTGGTTCTGACGAATTTGCCACAGTGCGGCTAAGCGCTCTGAAATCAAATCGTGGTGTGGGCTAAAATGATCGTAAGCCAACGTTTCCCAATCGGGGAAAAGCACGATGTTTTTTTGTGGCGCTAAAAAGGCAATCTCTTCTTTTAAGCGGCTGGCCACCTGCGCATTGGACGTAAATACCACCAAAGGATGTGAAATATTGGCGTAATAGCTTAATGCCCAAGCATCCCCAGAGCCGTGTAAGGCATTGATTTGGGTGCGTTGGCCGTTAAGTGGGAGTATGGGTAGTGTCATGGCAGATGGCATTCTTAGAAAGCGTAGTGGCGGATTATACCCGTCCTATCTGATCTGTTTCAGAAAGCTAGGACTTGATTTTTTTGAATAAGTAACTAATGATGCTTGCCAAATATTAGATTTGCCTTATAAGAAATAAAAAAATAATGAGTTCGGGGAGAGCAAGATTAATGCGTAGGCCTTGGCTACAGCAGTTGCTTATTGCTTCCGTGTATAGCCTATCTAGTTTTCTGAGCTGGAAGTTATCATCGGGACAGCATTTATTTAACTTGCATACAGGTATTGGTGTCGCGGCTATATTGTTGGGTGGGCCTCGTGCATTACTGACGATTGCCTCGGTGTCTTGGCTATTGCCCGTTTTACAAGACTACCCATTTTGGGGCGTGGTGCAGCTTTCTTTATTGAATGTTTTTCAGCCCTTGCTGATTGTCGCTTTATTACCGCAATTTGTGCTTGATGGTGAGCTGAGGGTTAAAGACAGCTTACGCTTGATCTTGGCCGGCCCGATGGTGGGGGCTTTTCTTGGGGCCAGCTGTGGTGTGCTTATTCAAAGTGTTTTCTTTCCCTTGCCTGCTATGGCCTTATTTGCTGATTGGGTTTCTTGGTGGCTGGGTGACGCGCTATTTGTTTTAATTATTGTTCCACTTTGTTTGGGTTTAATACATCAGCGGGTGATGATTTGGCCGAGTCGCTTCGCTGAATTAATGTTAATTGTGGCTATTGCAAGTTTTGGTGCCATTTTATTAAGTCAATTTAATGGTCATCAAGAGCTCTTGTTTTTATTGTTTCCTTTGATGATTTGGTCTGCTTTACGCTTGGGCCATGTGGGAAATGGCGTGCTTGGGCTTGTGGTGGCTTTATTGGCGATTTTCTCTCATTTGGGCACGGTCTGGTCAGGTGGGCTTTTATCGAGTTTGCTGTTGCTGTTATCCGTAGTTGTGACAGGTGTGGTGCTGGCCGCTTCAAATCAAGAAGAATTTGAGGCCGCAAAAAGCACGCGGCTTGCGGCGCAAGTGTTTGGTAATGCCAGCGAAGGGATTTTAATTACCGATGCCGATGCGCGCATTGTGGCGGTTAATCCTGCCTTTAGCCGGATTACCGGCTTTGCTTCTGTGGATGCGATAGGCCGTATTTCACGGATG
Source organism: Pseudomonadota bacterium (assembly GCA_026399755.1). GTDB lineage: Bacteria > Pseudomonadota > Gammaproteobacteria > Burkholderiales > Chitinibacteraceae > Iodobacter. The sequence continues at coordinate 32,871 of JAPLQI010000062.1, read as the reverse complement.
TTTAATCAGCGTGGCCTTGGGCGAGCCATCAATATGGACATGCTTGGCGAGCTTAATACCTATGGGCATTGGCAAGGTGAGATGGAAGATAGGCGCAAGAATGGCGATATCTACCCAGCCTGGTTATCGATTAGCGCCGTGCGTGATGAGCAGGGCCGTATGACCAATTACGTGGGTGTTTTTTCTGATTACACAAATAGAAAAGAAGCCGAACAAAGGTTGTTTTATCTGGCCAATCACGATCCATTAACCGGTTTATATAATCGAATGGCCTTGCAAGAGCAGCTTAGTGCTGCGGTGTTGCGTGCTAATGAGCGGCAGTTTGCCGTGCTTTTTATTGATTTGGATCGCTTTAAAACCATTAATGACACGCTAGGTCATGAGGTGGGAGATGCCTTGCTGGTGATTGTGGCCAATCGCTTACAGTCGGTATTAAATGAGGGCGATGTGCTGGCTAGAATTGGGGGCGATGAATTTACGATTTTGCTAGAAAACATGGCCTGCCTTGATTTGGTGGGGCAGGTTGCAGAAAAGCTACGGCAGTCCTTAATCCAGCCCTGCTTGATTAATGGCCAAGAATTATTTGTAAGCTGCTCGATAGGTATTAGCGTCTACCCTTGCGATGGGAAAACACCCGCTGCGCTGTTGAAAAATGCCGATGTGGCGATGTATAGAGCCAAAGAAACCGGCAAAAATAATGTTCAGTTTTTTGCCGCCAATATGAATGAAATGGCGTTTGAGCATTTAATGATGGAAAACGGCTTACGCCATGCTCTAGATCGTCAGCAGTTTTGCCTGCACTATCAGCCTAAAATCGATTTGGCGAGCGGGCGTTTAAGTGGCTTGGAAAGTTTAATTCGCTGGAATCACCCTGGTTTAGGCTTAGTGCCACCAGTTAGCTTTATTCCCTTGGCGGAAGAAAATGGCCTGATAGTGGCCATTGGTGAGTGGGTTTTATTTGAAGCGTGTCGGCAAATGTGTGTGTGGCTGAAAGCAGGCTTTGATATTCCCCATGTGGGCGTGAACTTATCGCCAAGGCAATTTCAGCAGGCAGATTTAGTGCAGCAGGTACAAGCGGCCTTGGTGAGCACAGGTTTGGCGGCTTCCCGCTTAGAATTAGAAATCACTGAAAGTATGATCATGCAAGATCCGCAGCGCGCGGTGCAGACCTTAAATGAGCTGAAAGCCATGGGCGTGATGCTGGCGATTGATGATTTTGGTACGGGTTATTCATCGCTATCTAATCTAAAACACTTCCCCATTGATAGCCTGAAAATTGATCGCTCCTTTGTTGATGGCCTGCCGGACGACTCGGATAACGCTGCAATTACCGAGGCAATTATTGCCATGGCGCGTAAATTACGCCTGTCAGTGGTCGCTGAAGGCGTAGAAACCACTCAACAAATGTTATTCTTGCGCAAAAGTGGCTGCCAGAGTGTGCAAGGATATTTATATTCGCGTGCATTGCCCGCAGACGATCTCGAGATTTACTTGGCCCAACAAGGGCTAGTCACAGCCGAATCTACTTTATCAATCACCACAGAAAAGCAGTTTTAAACTGATTGATGCGGGTGATCTATAAAGAGGATCGGCGTTTTATTTAGGTAATAAAAAGATGCAAAAAAAATTAATTCATGGCTTTCATGCCGTTGCTTCACGCATTAAGCGTTTCCCGGACAGCGTATTAGAGCTGTTTTTTAACGGTAGCCGCAGCGATCCACGCGCTAAAGAGTTGCTGAAATTAGCAGAGCAGCAGGGCGTGCACGTGATTATGGTCGATGCCGCACGTTTGGATGGCATGACCGGCCACGCTCGCCACCAAGGTGTAGCCGCCATGATCGACGCGGGTAAGTCTTATGTGGTGCTGGAAGACGTGCTGGAAGACCTGACTGAGCCACCATTCTTGCTGATTTTGGATGGCATTACCGACCCGCATAATCTAGGCGCTTGCCTGCGCGTGGCGGATGCGATGGGCGTACACGCCGTGATCGCACCTAAAGATAAATCGGTCAGCATTAACGCCACCGTATCAAAAGTGGCTTGTGGCGCTGCCGAAGTCATTCCTTACATTATGGTTACTAACTTGGCGCGTACTTTACGCGACCTAAAAGACCAGAGTGTTTGGATCGTGGGCACAGATGCCGATGCTAAAACTGATTTGCACCATTTTAACCAAACCGGCCCACTGGCTTGGGTATTGGGCAACGAAGGCGAAGGCATGCGCCGCCTGACCCGTGAATCCTGCGATACCCTCGTGTCGATCCCGATGTTTGGTTCGGTAGAAAGCTTGAATGTATCGGTTGCCAGCGGGATTATCCTTGCTGAAAGCCGTCGTCAGCGCGAAATGAATAAGTAATCATTGTTTAACCGCCGCTAGCGTGCAGGCATCGCTGCCTGCGCGCTAACGGCAAATCTCGGTTTGATGGTTGTCGCTGTGCTTGCACTTAGAGTGCGACCGTAAATTGTCTTCCCCATGATGTTTACTGCTCAATGAGCCGCTATTGCAATCTATTTCATGGTGTGAATGTCGATGGTAATGGGTGTAATGCCAAAGTATAAAATCCAAGATTGGCCAATTTAAATATGATTAATATCTTCAAGTCATTCCTTCATTTGCCCCTATTTGTATGATGCGCTATCTAGCCTTGTTGTCAGCGTTTAGCTTGGCAGGAGCGGTAAGAGCGTATTGGTGTGGCGGGGCAAGTTTACGAGCAGGAAATTTTCGCGTAAAAATCCAGCTGCAAGACAGAGTAATTAAAGTTAGGTAGAATCCTCTCCTTTAGTCAAGCACTAAAACTGCTATGGCCCCTATTTTTAAACCAGTCCGATTGGTAGTTAGCTTGTTGATTCCAAAGGAAATAGTCGCCAATGTTTTGTATTCAGAGAATGCTGGATAACACGTTTTCTGTGTGTTCAGCTAGCCATATACCTTGCTATGAAAAACAGCTCACTATTTCTGGTTTTCAATTGAAGGGTAATGGCTGGGATGTAATTGATTTTAAAGGTGGTTCGCCATCTAAATTGCTTTCGGATGGTTGATCAATCCATGCTGATGACGCATTTTAAAAAATACTTGCTGACAGGTTTGTTGGTGTGGGTGCCATTGGCGATCACACTCTGGGTCTTGCAGCTGATTATTGGCACTATGGATCAGATTGGTGCTTTGCTGCCAACGTCAATGCGCCCCGATTCATGGTTGCTCCAAGCAATGGAAGGGTCTTTTCCCTTTTTGGTTGGCTCGCACCACATCCCCGGCTTTGGTGTGATTCTTACCATTGTTGTTTTATTGTTGACGGGTGTGTTTGCAACCAATGTGCTGGGCTTACGCTTGTTGTTGGTGGGTGAAAAAGTACTTAATCGTATTCCGATTGTGCGTTCGATTTATAGCAGTGTGAAGCAGGTATCAGATACGCTGTTTTCTGATTCTGGCCAAGCATTCCGTCAAGCCTTATTGGTGCGCTTTCCGCATGCAGATGCGTGGACGATTGCCTTTATGACGGGGATTCCCGGCGGAGAAGTGGCTACGGTTTTGGAGGGGGAATATGTCAGTGTGTATGTGCCAACGACGCCCAACCCAACTTCGGGCTACTTTATTATGGTTAAAAAGTCCGACGTGATTGAGCTGGATATGAGCGTTGATGAAGCATTAAAGTATGTTATTTCCATGGGTGTCGTTACACCCGGTAAGTGATTGCAAAGCGACTGCGAAAGCCAATGGCAGCGTTAATTTGACTCAAACTCCTTATTTACTTGATGTGAATTTTGAATTTTCGCCAAATTGCCTTGCTCTTGGTTTTTCAATCCCTTGCCTGCATCATAAACATTGATTAAATCTAAGAGAAAACCAAATGCGTACAGATTACTGTGGTCTTATTGATAGCCGCTACCTTGGACAAACCGTCACGATTAAAGGTTGGGCGCATCGTCGTCGTGACCACGGTGGGGTGATTTTTATTGATTTGCGCGATCGTGAAGGTTTAGTGCAAGTTGTTATTAATCCAGACACCGCTGAAGCGTTTACTACGGCTGATTCTTCACGTAATGAATACGTATTGGAAATCACCGGTTTGGTGCGTACCCGTCCGGATGGCGCTGCGAACAAAAACCTGATCTCTGGCGAAATTGAAATTGTCGCGAGCGATATTAAAATCCTGAATACTGCAGTGACACCGCCGTTCCAGATCGACGATGAAAATCTCTCTGAAAACGTGCGTCTGCAAAATCGTGTAATCGATTTGCGTCGCCCAGTGATGCAAAAAAATCTGCGTCTGCGTTATCGCATCGCCATGCTGATCCGTAACTACCTTGATGGCTTGGGCTTTATTGATATCGAAACACCGATGTTGACTCGCTCTACTCCAGAAGGCGCGCGCGATTACCTTGTGCCTAGCCGTGTGCACGATGGTCAATTCTTTGCCCTGCCACAATCTCCACAGCTGTTTAAACAATTGCTGATGGTGGCGGGTTTTGATCGCTACTACCAGATCGTTAAGTGCTTTCGCGATGAAGATTTGCGTGCAGATCGTCAGCCAGAATTCACCCAGATCGATATCGAAACATCGTTCCTGAATGAACACGAAATCATGGACATCACCGAATCGATGGCCAAGCATGTGTTTAAAGAAGGGATTGGCGTTGAGCTAACTGATTTCCCACGTATGACTTACGCGGATGCGATGCGTTTATACGGCTCAGACAAGCCAGATTTGCGCGTGACGCTCGAATTCGTTGAGTTAACTGACTTGATGAAGACAGAAGAATTCAAAGTATTCCGCTCCGCAGCAGAAATGGAAAACGGCCGCGTGGTGGGTTTGCGCGTACCGGGTGGTGCTGCGCTGAGTCGTAAGGAAATCGACGAGTACACCAAGTTTGTAGCGATTTACGGTGCTAAGGGTCTGGCTTACATCAAAGTAAATGATGTAACTAAACTGACGAATGACGAACATTCAGGTCTGCAGTCCCCGATTGTTAAAAACTTGTCGGAAGCGGCGTTGAAAGAAATTATCGCTCGCACTGGCGCAACAGACGGCGATTTGATTTTCTTTGGTGCGGATAAAGCCAAGATCGTGAACGAAGCGATTGGCGCACTGCGTATCAAGGTTGGCCACGAGAAGGGCGAGGCGGGCGGTTACTTTGCTCAAGGCTGGAAGCCAATGTGGGTGATCGACTTCCCAATGTTCGAACACGACGAAGATGCCGATCGCTGGACAGCATGTCACCATCCGTTTACCGCTCCGCAAGATGGCCACGAAGATATGCTCGATACCAACCCGGGTGCTTGTATCGCTAAAGCTTACGATATGGTATTGAACGGCTCTGAAATTGGTGGCGGCTCTATCCGTATTTACCGCGAAGAAATGCAATCTAAAGTATTCCGCGCGCTGAAAATTGATGCGGAAGAAGCACAAAACAAGTTTGGCTTCTTACTGGAAAACCTGCAATTTGGCGCGCCTCCACACGGTGGTTTAGCTTTTGGTCTTGATCGTTTGGTGACTTTAATGGTGGGTGCAGAATCCATTCGTGACGTGATCGCCTTCCCTAAAACGCAACGCGCTCAGTGCTTGCTGACCGATGCGCCAAATAGCGTAGATGAAAAGCAATTGCGTGAATTGCACATCCGTTTACGCCAAAAAGCAGAAGTCGCAGCGAGTTAAGTATTCAGCTGTAGAAAAAAGCACTCACTTGATGTGGGTGCTTTTTTTTTGCTTTAAATAAGGCAAAAGCGTGGATTGCGTGTTTTTCTGTGCGAGTAAGCACAAGTAACGGCTACATGGCGATACAAATGAAGGACAAAAAACACTTGTTTAGCAGGTGCTTTTTTGAGTCATAAAAGTTAGCATATGACGATTGACTGATGTTAACTTGCGATGTACTGAAAGGCTATCCATGGATTCGTATCATAGTTGTGGTCATCTTGTCTTAGCCATTCCTGATATTTATGCCGATGAGAGCGAGTATGCGCCACGTTCTGGTTTTTTTTGCTCTCATTGCATGCAATCGGTGCAAGCGCGATTTGATACGTGCATTTATGTCAACTTACAGCAGGTCGCGCCGGGGATGGCGGCGTTTGTGTTGGAGGTGAGCGATAGTGGGCCAGAGTTTGCAGACTTTTTGGCAGCGCTTGGTTTTGCGTGTCGTCAGGCATCGCTGAGCGAGCTGGAGCCGGGAGGGGATGTGGGCTTGAATCCCGTTTGGCGTAAAGAATTTTGGTTTGACGTAAATATCCAGCCTACCCACGTCGTTGCGCTGATGGAGCGAATTCGTGAAGAGGCGTATTTACTGGCCGATTACCTACCTAATGGCATTGCTGCGGTGCATTTCGCTGATTTTCCTAAGGCGATTGCGGATATCGCTAGCTGATAGCTGGCGAAAACCCAAACCTTGAACCACAGAGAACACAGAGAACACAGAGAACACAGAGAACACAGAGTTTCACGGAGAAACGCGAAGCTTTGTTGGGTGTGCTCCCAGCTTTTTTTTCTTACCCATCGAGTGCGGAGCACAACGACTTCGTCGTTGCACACCCTATAAAATCTCTCTCAGCTTCACCCTAATTCTTCTTCAAATAAAGTCTCCCACAGTAATTTGACGGCTGCCAGCTGAGCTTGGATGGGTATCAGCATCTTTGGTGTCAGCTCGGTGCCATTTAGGCGACTGCTGTGCTGTAGACGGCGTAATTCTCGGTAGCCATTTGCTGCAAGTAGTGCCGCATCTTTTGGAATTAAGCCGAGTTGTGCGGCAGTGGCGAGTAGGGCGATATTGCCGCTGTTTAGGCAAAAGGCGGGGTGTTCCTTGGCATGGGCCAAGATCAGGTATTGCATGATAAATTCGATATCAACAATCCCACCGCGCACATGTTTTACATCTTCTGCCCGCGCTGGGTGCGTTTCTAGCATGCGTTTTCGCATGGTGCGCACTTCATCTCGTAGCTTTGCTAAATCACGCGGCGTGCGCAGGATATCTTCACGAATGGCTTCAAAGGCATTGCCCACGACGCGATCCCCTGCGCAATAGCGGGCGCGAGTGAGGGCTTGGTGCTCCCACACCCATGCCGATTCTCGCTGGTATTGGGCAAAGGTGCCGATGCTGGAAACCAGTAGGCCAGAAGTGCCATTGGGGCGTAGGCGCAAATCTATATCGTAAAGATGCCCTGCTGGAGTGAGCGCGGTCAGCCAGTTGACGATGCGCTTGGCGTATTTGGCATAGACTTCGGTGGCATTAGGGTGATCGTCGTTAAATAGATAGACGATATCTAAATCGGAGGCAAAGCCCAGCTCTTTGCCACCGAGCTTGCCATAGCCAATGACTGCAAATTGCGGGTTTGCTCGGTGTGTATTGGGTAGCTCTTGCCAGACTTGCTCAAGCGTAACGGTAAGCATTAAATCGGCTAAATCAGATAAATGATCTGATACGGTTTCTAAAACCAGTAGGCCGTCTAAATCCTGACAAACCAATCTAAAAACTTGTGCGTGTTGAAAATGGCGTAAGCAATCCATCTTGGCTTCGGTGTCATCTTCTAAGTCTTTTAATTCTTGGCGCAAGATTTTGCCGAGTTTGGGCCAGTCTGGCAGCTCTTCTAATAAGCGAAAATCAAGCAGCTCATCCAGCAAAATAGGATGGCGAGTTAAATATTGTGATACCCAAGGGCTGGCGCTATAAAGGCTAGCCAGCCGTTTTAAGGTGCGCGGGTGCTCGGCCAGTAGGGCCAAGTAAGACTCGCGGCGGCTAATGGCCTCGAGTAAATCGAGAATGCGAGTGAAGGTGGCATCAGGATTATGAAAACTAGCAGCGACTTCAATTAAAGGTGGCAGAATGCTGTCGATGCGCTTGCGGCAGCGATCAGGCATTTGTTGGTAGCGGCTGCTGCTTTGCATGGAAGACAGGCGGCGGTTGATTTCATTGGGGTTTTCAAAGCCCAATGCGGCCAGATCGGTGCTGTCGCCATCCTGTGCGCTGAGCCAAATAGCCGCTTGTGGGTGGTCCTCGCCTTCGTCGGGCGGCAGCACAAAAACATGTTCAAAGTGCTGATTGACTCGGCCACGGTAAAGGGTCAGCTGTTCAGTAAACTGCGCCCAATCGCTAAAGCCCATACTGAGCGCAATACGGGCTTGATCGTCAGCATTGAGCGGCAACATCTGGGTTTGTGCATCGTCCAGATACATTAGGCGGTGCTCGGTATTGCGTAAGAATGAGTAAGCTTCTTGTAGCTCGGCTACGGCGGCGTGCGTCAGAGTGCCTTGCTGAGCCAGCTCGTCCAAAATGGCTTGGGTTGGCCGCTGTTGCAGGATTTTATTGCGCCCACCGCGAATCAATTGAAAAACTTGGCCGATAAATTCGATCTCACGAATTCCGCCCGGCCCCAGCTTGATGTTGTCGATTTTGTCTTTACGCGCCACTTCACGGCGAATTTGGCTGTGTAGCTCGCGCATGGATTGATAAGCGCCGTAATCAAGGTATTTGCGGTAAACAAAGGGCGTGACCATTTGCATTAGTCCTGCCTCGTCGCCACAGAGCGCACGGGCTTTGATCCAAGCATAGCGCTCCCATTCGCGGCCTTGGGTGAGCAAATAGCCTTCTAATGCGGCAAAGCTGCAAGCTAATGGACCCACATCGCCAAAAGGGCGCAACCGCATATCGACCCTAAACACAAAGCCTTCATCAGTGATTTCGCCGATCAGGCTAATCAGCCGCTTGCCGATCAGGGCAAAGTATTCAGAATTGCTGATTTTGCGTGGCCCTGTGGTTTGGCCGTCTTCGGGGAAGATAAAAATCAAATCAATATCGGACGATACATTCAGCTCGCGCCCGCCTAATTTGCCCATGCCCACAATAATTAGCTCTTGCACCTGCCCAGATTCTTCGCCTATAGGCTGGCCATAACGCGCGTCGGGCTGGGATACCCAGGCTAAAGCGGCTGCCAGCGTCACTTCGGCCAGATCGCTGATGGTGTGCATTACTTCGGTGAGGTCTGATAAACCTGCTAATTCTCTGCTAATCAGCCTCGCCATCACTGCCTGACGCAATTGGCGTAAGCGTCGTTTTAAAGCTTGATCATCCAGCTCAAAAATAGCGCTTAGCTGTGCTTCCATGTTTGCACGGGTATAGGGCTGGGCGAGCTGCTCTCGTGTTTCTTGTGCTAGATCTGCATGTCGGAATAATAACTGCTGCAGATATCGGCTATGCGCTAAGGCAGGGGCGAGTAAGGATTCGGTGTTTTGCGTTAGATCGGTCATAAATGTCGGCTCAAAATTGCGCTGGATAATAATGACGTAAGAATAATTGCGGCAGGTGTCGACTATGCGCTAGGGGTGGGGCGAGTAAGGATTTGGTATTTTGTGTTCGATCAGTCATAGGTGGCGGCTCAAAAACGGTTAAAATCTCATATCCCCTAACCTAGGGCGCTGTTTGACACAGGGCTTACCGCCTGAGTGCTTGCAAAGCCTAACACAGCACCGCCGAATTTTGGCATGCCGAGCCACACTGAATGCCTGTTTTTTCCAAGCTATTGCAACGCTTTTCTGTATTTATCCATTGGCATTACCGTGCCTTACTGCGCATTTTTGCGGGCATCGGTTTGATTCTGCTGACCGTAATTTTGGCTTGGCAATTTTATGTATTGCCGCGCTTAGATGAGTATCGCCCATGGTTAGTACAAAAGCTGGCGCTTGCTACGGGCAGCCAGATTGAAATGGGGCGTCTGTCTGGTGGCTGGCGGGGTATTCATCCCTTTGTGCGGGTGGATGATTTTAAGGTGCGTATGGCGGGCCAGCCGGGCTTGCAGCTGGCCTCGGTTGACGCCGATTTGTCGTGGTGGACGCTGTTACGGGGGGAGTTGTTATTTAGCCGCTTAGCCACTGTTTCCCCTCATTTAAGCCTGCGCCGAGATGCTGCGGGTGCATGGTTTGTTGCTGGGTTTCAGGTAAAGACGGGCGCTGAAAAGAGTGAAAACCGCTTTATTAATTGGCTGCTGGCGCAAGGGACGCTGAAGATCAGCGATGGTCAGCTTAGCTATGTGGATGAGCAAAGCCCAGCAGGTCAGCAGGTTTTTTCTAAGCTTGATATGAATATCACGCAGCGTTTTGGTTTTCATAAATTTGATTTATCTTTGCAGCCGCCTAGTGCCTTGGCAGGAGCGTTAGCCCTATCTGGCAACTGGCGTGGCAATGATATTGGCGAGTGGCGCGCTTGGTCTGGGCAACTTAAGTTGGATCTACCCCGTGTAGATTTACAACAACTCTCTGCAAGGCTGCCGCAAGAAGCGCAATGGTTTAGCCAGTTGGCTGGCACGGGGGGTGCTAGAGCCTCGCTTCATTTTGCGCAGGCAAAGATTGAAAAAATTGATGCGCAATTAAAATTGAATGCTTTAAACATGGCATGGCCCGATGCGCCACAAGCCTTGTATTTATCAGTGTTTGAAGGTGGTTTTATTTGGAGGGATGAGCAAGATAGTCAGTCTTTACGCCTAAAGGCAAAGCGAATTGCCTCCGCAAGTGGGGATCTTTGCCAGGATTGCCGCGTGGATTATCAGCGCGATGCGGCGGGCCAGAGCGTTGACGCTAGCAATATTCTGTTGGATGGTTTGGGCGCGTTCTCATCATGGAGGCCCGAGCAGCTCCAAGATGCGGCCATGAAGGGAAAAATTGCCAAGCTAAGCGCAAATTGGCAAGGCCCTTGGCAGAAAGCCAAAGTTTATAGTGCAGAAATCGAGGCCAAGGCGCTGGAATTGGCTTTGCCACAACAAGGCTTGCCACTTTTGGGGCGCTTTGATTTAAAAGCCAAGCTGGATCAAAACACCGGTAAAGCGACTTTATCTAGCCGTGATTTATCACTGACCATGCCCGAGCAATTTTTAGAGCCACTGCACTTTGATCGCGCAGGCTTTGACGTATCGTGGCAGCGGGCTGCCAAGGGGTGGAAGCTGAATGTGCCACAGGCTGAGTTGGTGAATGCCGATACGCTTTTACGTGCTAGCGCGCAATATATTTGGCCTGGCAAGGGGCTGGGGAATCTTAATTTAAAAGGCGATATTCGCGAGCTGAACGCTAAGCGGGCCTATCTGTATTTGCCCCGTGCCGTAGGCGATGAGACTTTAGCTTGGTTAAAAACATCCTTGCTCAGTGGTAAGGCCGTGAATGGCCGCGCTGAATTGCGTGGCAATTTAGAAGACTTTCCTTTCCGTAATCCTAAAGATGGCTTGTTTAGAATTACGGCGGATGCTAAAGATGTGGCGCTGTCTTACGCCGACGATTGGCCTGCCATCGAGCATATTGATGCCTTGCTGGATTTTCACGGCTCAGCAATGGATATCAAGGCCAGCAAGGGCAAAATCTTTGCGGTGAATTTACGAGATGTGCTGGTGTCCATCCCCGAGATGGATACCCTATCCCCTATGCTCAACGTCAAAGGCAAGGCGCAGGGTGCGACTAATGAGTTTTTACGCTTTGTACGCCAAAGCCCTGTTAAGCAGAGTGCCGAGGGTTTTATTGATGATCTGAAGGCTGAGGGCGATGGCGAGCTGGCCTTGCAATTAACCCTGCCGCTAGAAAATACCGATGCTAGCAAAATAGTGGGTGAATATCGCTTTAGCGGCAATAAGCTCGATTTTGGTGGTGCAGTGCCGCTCTTGAGTAAAGCCGATGGAAAAATTGGCTTTACTGAGCATGCATTAACGATTAAAGACGCTAAGGCTCAAGCCTTGGGTGGGGCAGTGAAGCTCGCTGGTGCAAGCAATGCGCAAGGTGCATTACAGCTGAACATAAACGGGCAGGCCGAAATGGCAGATGTGGCTGAGCGGTATAGCCTGCCATTTAAGCAACGCTTGCGCGGTAAAGTGCCTTATCAGGCCAGCTTAAGCACGGGAAATGCGCAGTACACCCTGAGCATCCAATCGCCACTACAGGGTTTAAGTGTTGATTTGCCTGCGCCGCTGACTAAAAGTAGTTGGGAGAGTAAGCCACTCCGTTTGCGTCTCAGCGGCACGGCGAATGATCCTACTTTGTTGGAGTTTGCTTACGATAGAAGCCTGCAAGGGCAGCTGTCCTTGGGAAATAAGCTGCAAGGGCAGATTGTACTTGGGGCAGGAGCCATACCCGCCATGCCGAAGGCGGGGGTGAATGTCAGTGGTAGCCTGCCTGAGCTCAATGTTCAAAGCTGGCTAGATTTGACTGATGAGTTAAAAACGGATCAGGCGAGTGTTCGGCCTAGCCCTCTCAGTGTGGATTTACGTTTTGGCCGAGTCATGAGCTGGGGTAGACGGCTTACCGATGTGCGAATTAAGGCACAAGAGCAAAACGATGCACTTTGGAAAGGCAGTATTGATAGCCACGAGCTAGCGGGTAGCTTTGATTGGAATGGCCACGACAAAGGTAAGCTCAGCAGCCGCTTAACTAAGCTTTGGCTTCCATTTCAAACTTATGGTGCGGTTCAGCTGGCTTCTCCCTTGCAACAACTGCCTGCGCTTGATTTGGAGGTCAGTGATTTTCGTTATAAGAATTTACAACTAGGTAAGCTAGAGATTGATGCGGTTCAGCAAGGGGAGAACTGGCGTTTAAGCGGTGTAAATATCAGCAACCCTGATGGCAAGCTGAATATGAGCGGTATTTGGGATAAATCACCCGGCCGAATTAACGGCAACTTTGCTATTGAAACCGAAAACCTCGGTAAATTGCTCACTCGCCTCGGCATACCAGACACTATGCGGCGCGCGCCTGCAAAGCTAAGTGGCGATGTGGCATGGGATGGCGAGTTGTTTCCGCCAGATTTATCCACCTTGCAAGGCAAATTGCGTGTGGATGTGGAAGCTGGGCAGTTTGCTAAGGTTGACCCCGGTGTGGGGCGCTTATTATCAATTCTTAGCCTGCAATCCTTGGCACGCCGTGTACAGCTCGATTTTAGAGATGTGTTCTCTGAAGGCTTTGAATTTGATTCAATCCGAGGCGACAGCGTGATCGATAGAGGCGTGGCGCGTACTGACAACTTGGTGATTGCGGGGCCTGCCGCACAAGTCTTATTTAGGGGCGACGCTAATTTTATGGCCGCCACACAAAACTTACGCGTGCGGATTGTGCCGGTGATTGGGGACAGCGTAGCAGTGGCAACTACTATTATTAATCCAGTGATCGGCGTGGCTACCTTCTTATTACAACGGGTATTTAAAGATCCGCTTGGCCAATTGGTGGCCTATGAATATGACATCACGGGCAGCATGCTCGATCCGCAAATTAAAGGCGTGAGCAGCCCCATGTCACGCCTGCCCTTTGCAAGAAAGTAATCAATAAAATAACTAAGATAGCCAGCGAGGGAAAAATGAATACTCTACTTGCCGCAGCCATTCAAATGGTGTCTGGCCCCAATGTTGCGGTTAACTTAGCCACTGCAAAGTGTTTGATTAAAGACGCCGCGATGGCGGGTGCTCAGCTCATTGTTTTGCCCGAATATTTCGCCATTATGGGAGCAAAAGATACTGATAAAGTGGCCGTTAAAGAAACATTTGGCCATGGACTGATTCAAGATTTCTTGGCAGCAAGTGCTAAAGCGCATGCGGTTTGGCTGGTGGGGGGCACGGTGCCCTTGGCTTGCTCCGATGAAACCCGAGTGAATAACAGCTGCTTGGTCTACTCGCCGGAAGGCGAGTGCGTGGCGCGCTACGACAAAATGCATTTATTTGGCTTTGATAATGGATCAGAGTGCTTTCGTGAGGCCGATACCATTTTAGCGGGACATCAGCCGGTGGCATTTGATACGCCCTTTGGCCGGATTGGTTTATCGGTTTGCTACGATCTGCGTTTCCCCGAATTTTTCCGCGCCATGTTGCCGGTCGATTTTATTATTCTGCCCGCTGCGTTTACCCAGACAACTGGCGAGGCGCATTGGGAAGTATTGCTGCGCGCCCGCGCCATCGAAAATCAATGCTATGTGATTGCATCGGGGCAAGGCGGCGAGCATATTACTGGCCGCCACACTTTTGGCCACAGCATGCTGATCGACCCATGGGGCAAGGTTTTGGCTTGCCAAGCTAGTGGAGAAGGCGTGGTCATGGCCGAATTAAAAGCCAGCCAAATGGATAGAGTAAGACGCATCCTGCCCGCCTTGATGCATCGCTTACTTTAGTGGGGAAGCTTAAAAAGGTCTGTAGACACAGAGATAAATAAGCACACAGAGAACACAGAGAAAAACTTGAGTTACCCCATGGTTTTCTCTGTGTTCTTCGTGTTCTCTGAGAACTCTGTGTCTACAGATCTTTTTGCCCTTAGCCTGAAGATGAGATGATCTGTTGAACCTTAAGGGGGATTTCTCGCCTTCCCTGCGCCTTAAAGATAGTGTGTAATACCTTTCAATAATCTGATTCACACAAGCGACAAAACAATGACTCACTTAGAAACTGCCCGCCAAACGTTGCTGACGCCTTTCAATCTGGACGATGCCAAGCTCGATCAAGTGTTTGGTCAGATGCTGACGCACGATATTGATTACGCCGATCTGTATTTTCAATACAGCCGCAGCGAGGCATGGAGTCTGGACGAAGGCATTGTGAAGTCAGGCAGCTTTAATATTGATACCGGCGTCGGCGTTCGTGCCGTGTCGGGTGAAAAAACCGCATTTGCTTATTCTGATGACATCAGCCTGAATGCGCTGACCCAAGCTGCATCCGCTACGCGGGCGATAGGCCGGCAAGGTGGGCAAAACACCGTAGCTTTAAATCGAGATATTGTTGGGCATTCGCTGTATCAGCCGATTGATCCGCTGGCAAGCCTAGATGAGCTGGCGAAAGTGGCGCTGCTAGAAAAACTAGAGCGCACCGCCCGCAGCTTAGATAAGCGCGTGGTGCAAGTGATGGCCAGCCTAGCTTCCGAATTTGAAGTGATTTACGTGGCGCGCCACGACGGCCATCGCGCCGCCGATGTGCGCCCGCTCTGCCGCTTGTCTATCCAAGTGATTGTGGAAGAAAACGGCCTGCGTGAGCAGGGCAGTGCAGGCGGTGGTGGCCGCTTTGCTTACGGCTATTTTGATGATGCCGTGGTGCTGGATTACGCGAAAAAAGCGGTCGATCAAGCGGTGCTCAATTTACACGCCCGCCCAGCGCCTGCAGGCGAAATGACCGTGGTGCTAGGCTCTGGCTGGCCGGGTATCTTGCTGCACGAAGCGATTGGCCATGGCTTGGAAGGCGATTTCAACCGCAAGGGTTCTTCCGCCTTTAGTGGCAAGATTGGCCAGCAGGTTGCAGCTAAGGGTGTCACCGTGGTGGATGACGGCACCATCAGCGATCGCCGTGGTTCGCTCAATATTGACGACGAAGGTAATCCAACTCAGCGTACTGTGCTGATCGAAGACGGTATTTTAAAAGGCTATCTGCAAGACAGCCTGAATGCCCGCCTGATGAATATGCCGCTAACGGGTAATGGACGCCGTGAAAGCTTTGCCCACCTGCCGATGCCGCGTATGACCAATACCCTGATGCTGGGCGGTAGTGCAGAGCCTGAAGAAATCGTAGGCTCTATCAAGCGCGGCTTGTACGCTGCTAATTTTGGCGGTGGTCAGGTCGATATCACTAGCGGCAAATTTGTATTCTCTGCCGCCGAAGCATGGTGGGTAGAAGACGGCAAGCTGATGTATCCGGTAAAAGGCGCAACCCTGATCGGCAACGGCCCCGACGTGCTGACCCGTGTGTCGATGATCGGTAACGATATGCAGCTCGACCCAGGTGTGGGCACCTGTGGCAAAGAAGGCCAGAGCGTACCGGTTGGCGTCGGCCAACCTACCTTGCGTATTGATGGTGGTCTGACGGTGGGCGGCACGGGAGGCTGACCGATTGGTTTGATTTTTTCTAAGGCGTTTCGGCGAGGATGTTTGAGCGAGCGAAGTGAGTTTTATAGGGTGTACAACGACGTAGTCGTTGCGCACCGAGTGCCGGTGCGCAAGAAAAACGACTTGCACACCCTATGAAAATCAGCTTTTTTGCTATGCTTTGGCCTTAACTTGATGCCTATGGGGCAACAACTTGCACCAAAAATACCATTTCAGCATGGAGTTTCACGGAGAAAACCTTGTCTCCCTCTGTTTTTCTCCGCGACCCTCCGCGTTCTCCTTTTCCTCCGTGGTTTGAGATTTGGGTTTTATGTTGAGATGGTGTTTTCGCTGTTATGTAATGCTTGCCCCTCGTATTAATCAATATTCGCAGCACTCCCCTTGTTTTAAAGAGAGATATAAAGATGGTGCATTTTCAGCAGATTGCGCTGAGTAATGGCGTGTTTTTGGGTGAAATTCTATTGGCTTCGAGCAGGCTAAATGCACAAAGCTTGCCTATGGTTTTGAAGATTCGTGAGCAGATTGAGGCTTGGCGAAATGATCCCTTGCTGGTAGCGGTATTGGTGCGCGGAGAGGGCGAGCGGGCTTTTTGTGCGGGCGGCGATATTCGTGCGCTTTACCATGCCATGAATCAGCCAGAGTTTTTGTATGAAGGCGATGATTTCTTTCGCCATGAGTATGATCTATGCCGAGAATTACATCGCTATCCTAAGCCGGTTATTGCTTGGGGTAATGGCATTGTAATGGGCGGCGGCTGGGGGATTTTTGCAGCGGCCAGCCATCGAATCGTCACTGAATCCAGTGTATTAGCCATGCCTGAAGTCAGCATTGGCCTGTTTCCCGATGTGGGAGCTAGTTTTTGGCTGCAACAATTACAGGGGCAGATGGGGCGTTTATTGGCGCTCACAGGCAGTCGCCTGAATGCGGCAGATGCTTTGGCTTTTGGTGCTGCCGAGTTTGCTTTGCCATCGCATGCCTTTAATGACTTGATGGGCATTTTGCAAGAATTGCCGTGGAGCGGCGTGGGTGCGCGCGATGCAGAGCTGGCTTCTGGCACCTTGGCGGCGCTATCAGCGGCTTGGCCTTGCCCCTTGCCTGATTCGGTGTGGCTGCCCCTAGCGGATGAAGTAGAGGCTATGTGCGCTGGCGATGATTTGCTTGCTATTTGCGAGCGGATTCAAAATTATCAGGGTGATGCACCCGCTTTACGACTAGCTGCAGAGCTACAAGCGGCGGGATCTCCTACTTCTATTTATCTAACGTGGGAAATGGCGCAGCGGGCTCGGTCCCTTTCTTACGATGAAGTGGTAGAAATGGAATGGCTAGGCGCAAGAAATTGTTTGCGCCATGGTGATTTCCATGAAGGCGTGCGTGCTAAACTCATCGATAGGGATGATCAGCCGCAGTGGTCGCCAAAAGAGCTAGCACTCGTAAAATTTGCAGATATTGAATCTTTCTTTTTATCCCCTTGAAACTTTTTTAAAGTACACCCATCTATCTGACATACACGGCCCGTCCGTGAGAATGGAGAGACACGATAATGCAATTAAATACCACAGCTTATGGCAGCTCAGCGCTGTCGACCGAGCGTAATCGCGTATTACGTAACACTTACTTTATGTTGGCGCTCACCATGGTGCCAACAGCCATCGGCGCTTTTTTAGGCGTTGCCATGCAGTTCCGCATGTCGCCTTTAATGGGCTTTATTGTCTTTATGGCGATTAGCTTTGGCTCTTTCTATGCGATTGAAAAAACCAAAGAAAGCGCATTAGGTGTGTTTATTTTGCTGGGCTACACCGGCTTTATGGGTCTGTGGCTCTCACAAATGTTGCAAATGGCTTTGCGCTTTAGCAACGGCGCAGAAATGATTGCAATGGCGGCGATTGGAACTGGGGCTATTTTCTTTACCTTGGCGACGATTGCGACGGTCACTAAGAGAGATTTCTCATTTATGGGGAAATTCTTAATGATTGGTTTGGTGGTGATTATTTTGGCTGCATTGGCTAATATTTTCTTCCAAATCCCTGCGCTGTCTTTAACGATTTCTGCCGTTGCAGTGATGATTTTCTCTGGTTTTATTTTGTATGATGTTAGCCGTATCGTAAATGGTGGCGAAACCAATTATGTGAGCGCTACGCTCAGCCTTTATCTTAACGTCTACAATTTATTTACGAGTCTTTTGCATTTGATTATGGCTTTTACCGGCAATAGCAGAGATTAATTAAGTACGATGATGTGATGATCCTTTATGGTGGTTTTTCTGTAAGTAATTGTTTATATTGTGGAATGCGCCATATCGGATTTTGTTTTAAGTTGTGCTCTTTAAAAATGCTGAAGCAGATTGCTTCGGCATTTTTTTGACCTAGGGTTTTACCATATAGGGATGAGCCACAATGCACCCTATCCTCCACAAATGATTTCCTCCCTAATGCGTCGAATTGGCCCTCATTGGTTATGGTGGCTAGCCTACATCTCAATTAGTTTGGTGCTATTAGCGCTCACTAGTTTTGTTTGGCTGGATTATCGTCAAGCCCGAAATGCTCAAGATACGGTCTTGTCACAGGATTTGCTTTGGCAAGAACAAGGCCTGCGTTTGCATTTACAAACCAATCAAAATGCGATTGAAAACTTAGCTTATGGCATTGCCGCAAATGCTTTGCGTGAAGAGGATTTTCGAGCCAGAGCGGATAGCTTATTGCGCGCCTCCCCAGAAATGCTCTCTGTTGATTATGTGAATTCATCGGGTAATCGCGTTTGGGGCTTGCCGGCGTATAGCTCGCGCCCACAAAGCCTCGTGCCTTTGGAGGATCCTCTTTTATTGGAGGTGCTCGATGGTGCGGCTACTTTGGGCTATGTTTTGTATTCAAATGTAATTATGGCGGGTGAGCCTAAAGTACCGCAAATGATGCTGGTTGTACCGATATTTAAAGGTACGGTCTATCTTGGCTCTGTTTTAGCTTCCTATGCGCTGCCCGCTATTTTGCAGCAGCGTGTGCCTTGGTGGATGATTCAGCGCTATGATTTATCCTTGCTCGATGGCAAGGGCAATGTGTTGGCGCCGCGTGATGCACACCTCAATTATACGGGTATCAGTCGTGCTGTCGGCTTTGAGCCACTGGGTCACGGGCTTAAATTACAAGCTAGCGTAAGGCATGAAAAAACTTCTGTTACCCAGCTTTGGTTGCTTGGCGTGGTTTTTATATTATTGGTGGCTTTGTTTTGGGCGCTACGCTTATTGCGTGAGCGAATGAGGCAGCGGCAAGATGCTGAAAATGCCTTATTAGACGAAATGCGTTTCCGTGCGGCGATGGAAGATTCGCTCACAACGGGCTTATTGGCGATTAATACATCTGGGCATTTAATTTATGCCAATTTGGCTTTTTGCAGCATGGTGGGCAGAACTCAAGCGGAGTTGTTGGGTAAATCCTCGCCCATGCCTTATTGGGCCCCCGAAGAATTGAGTGTTTGCGCAAGTGCCTGGGAATCTTTGCTCTCTGGCGAATGCCCAGTAAGTGGTTTTGCACTGCGTTTTATGCGCCGTGATGGTGAGCGTTTTGATGTGCGGCTTTACTCCTCGCGCTTAGTGGATGGGCGGGGAGAGCATCGAGGCTGGATGGCTTCTTTGTACGATGTCACCGAATTAAAGAGTGAGCGTGAAGCCTTGGCAGAATCGCGTAAGCAGCTGCTCACCGTGCTAGAAGGCTTGGATGCAGCGGTTTCTGTGTTTGATGTCGATAGCGGCGTAGTGCGCTATCGAAATCGCCACCATAGCGATACTTTTCCACTGTTTGCCGATGGCGAATGCTGTATGTGGCCTTTATTGCCTTTGGGTAATTTGGAGGCAGAGCGGCAAGACCCTGTGAGCGGGCGTTGGTTTTTAGTACAACGTCGCCGTATTCAGTGGGTGGATGGGCATATCGCTTGGCTAGAGATTGCCGCAGATATCACTGAACGCCGACAACAAGCCGAAGACGAGCGCAGCCGTGAGGAAAAACTTCAACATACCGCCAGATTAGTCAGCATGGGCGAGTTGGCTTCCAGCCTTGCTCATGAGCTGAATCAACCTCTAGCCGCAATTGCGGGCTATGCTGCAGCAGGTGAAGAAATTTTATCGCGTAATGAGCAGAATTCGGTGCGGCATATTTTGGCCAAGATGGGTGAGCAAGCGCGCCGCGCGGGGCAAATTATTAGTGGGATTCGCAATTTCTCATCTCGGCGAGCATCGCGTAGTGAGCCTTGTGATTTTGCTGAATTATTGGCGGTGCCTATGCAATTACTTGAGCCTATGGCAAGAAAGTATAAAAGCCGCATTGTGCTGGATTTAGCTCAGCCTCTACCCAAAGTGATGGGGGATGGTGTAATGCTGGAACAAGTGCTTTTTAATTTAATTAAGAATGGCATGGAAGCGATGGTTGACACCCCGCCTATGCAAAGGGAAATCAAAGTAACGGCTTATGCTTGTAAAGATGGCCTAGAAGTTTGCGTAGCGGATCGTGGATCTGGGGTTGAAAATCCTGCTTTGTTATTCCAGTCTTTTTATACCAGTAAACCCGAGGGAATGGGAATTGGTCTGAATATTTGCCGTTCGGTTATTGAACAACATCAGGGGCATTTAAAAATTCAAGCCAACCCTGGTGGTGGTAGTTGTTTTATTTTTCGTCTTCCTATTGTTTTATCATAAGGACTGAGCCATTGGAAAATTTTGATTTATCATTTCCTTTGCTGGGAATATAAGTGGATATTTTTTGATGCTCTCCTGAGTAATTATTATTTCTAAAGGTAATCGTATGCGTCCTATTGCTGTAATTGATGATGATTCCGCTGTTCGTGATGCGCTACAAATTTTATTTGAGGCACATCAATGGCCGGTATTTGGATTTGAATCGGCTGAACACTTTTTAAACGAAGCCGATGCAGCAGATTATAGCTGCTTGATTATTGATGTCCGTATGACGGGCATGAGCGGCTTGGAGCTCTATGCTGAATTAAAAACCTCCTTTTATTTGCCGCCGGTGATCTTCTTGACTGGCCATGCAGATGTACCGATGGCGGTTGCTGCAGTTAAAGATGGGGTAATGGATTTCTTAGAAAAACCTTGTGATTACAGCTTGCTGGTGTCCAGGATTGAAGATTGCTTAGCCAGAGATGAAGAAGCGCGCAGCAAATGGTCGGCTCGCCAATCCTTGGATGAGCGCCTAGAAAGCCTTACTCCGCGTGAGCGCGAAGTGTTGCGTGAGCTGCTTACTGGTCGTTTAAATAAGCAAATAGCTGATGAATTAGATATCAGTATTAAAACGGTAGAAGTGCATCGCGCCCGCATTTATACCAAATTAAAAGTACGCTCTGCAGGTGGCTTGGCTGCTTCTTTAAAAGGGGTGCAAATTTCTGAAATCTAGTCGCTAGATTTCAATACATTCTGTATTTTCTTACGGTACTTGTAGTATGTTTGCCTTAGGGTAAGTCCCCGATCGTATTTTGCCTCATTTAAATGACAATGTACTCACTCTAAAGTCACTGCAGCACATCAAGCTAAGGTGCGGACCCCACACAAGGAATACGGTAATGAAGAAACTGAAGGTGAGTTTATTAGCGGCGAGTTTTTCGATTGCGTTTTCCGTACATGCCGCTGATGTTGAGGTATTGCACTGGTGGACTTCGGGTGGAGAGGCAAAGGCTGCCGTAGAGCTCAAAAAGATGCTTGAAGCCAAAGGCCATAAGTGGAAAGACTTTGCGGTGGCGGGCGGGGCAGGGGACAACGCGATGACGGCGCTTAAAACTCGCGTGGTGTCAGGCCAGCCACCTGCTGCAGCTCAAATTAAAGGGCCATCCATTCAGGAGTGGGGTAATGAAGGGGTGTTGGCTTCTTTAGACGATGTGGCTAAAAAAGAAGGCTGGGACAAATTGCTGCCGCCCGTTGTTGCCAATGTGATGAAATACAAAGGCAGCTATGTCGCGGCTCCGGTCAATGTGCACCGCGTCAATTGGCTTTGGGTGAATCCTGATTTGCTGAAAAAAGCCAATGCCAAAGTACCGAATACGTGGGATGAGTTCTTTATTACTGCGGCTGCCTTACAAAAAGCCGGTATACAGCCACTAGCCTATGGCGGCCAGCCTTGGCAAGATGCCACGGTATTTGAAGCGGTAGCCCTGGGTGTAGGTGGCAGTGATTTCTATAAAAAAGCTTTTATTCAGCTAGACCCTGCCACTATAAAAAGCGCCAATATGATTAAGGCGCTGACTACCTATAAAAAGCTCAAACCTTATACCGATAAAAATTCAGCAGGGCGCGAGTGGAACTTAGCCACGTCCATGGTTATTAATGGCAAGGCCGCGATGCAAATTATGGGCGACTGGGCTAAGGGGGAATTCCTCGCGGCTGGTAAAGTGCCGGGTAAAGATTTCCTCTGTGTAGCGGCGCCTGGCACCGCAGCGGCTTACACCTTTAATATCGATAGCTTTGCCATGTTTAAACTGCCAAATAAAGACGCTGAAAAAGGGCAGAAAGACTTAGCGGCCACTTTGATGAGCCCCGCTTTCCAAGAGGTTTTCAATCTAAACAAAGGCTCTATTCCGGTACGCCAAGGTATGGATATGGCTAAGTTTGATGATTGCGGCAAGAAATCAGCTGAAGATTTTAAAGCCACCTCGGCCAAAGGATCATTACTGCCATCATGGGCACATGGTATGGCCATGCAGTCGGCCACCCAAGGCGCAGTGGCAGATATCATCTCGCAATTTTGGAATGACGATTCAATGACTGCTCAGCAAGCAAGCGTGAAATTAGCGGCAGCAGCAAAGGTTAAATAAATGCTGTAATGAACGGGGCGATTAGGCTGCCGGGCTTAGGCGATTTTTTCTAAGCTCAACAGACTGCTAGATGCCCCGTTTTTCTGTCTATTTCTCTCATAAAAAGCCTTGGAGCAAACAATGTCTACATCGGCTCAGGAAGCACAATATGGCTTCGCGGAGCGTTGGCTGCCGCGCCTCGTATTAGCGCCTTCATTTTTACTTACGCTGGTTTTTTTATATGGCTTTATTCTTTGGAATGGCTATTTATCATTTACCGTTTCAAGATTAATGCCCAATTTAGAATGGGCGGGTACGGCGCAATATCAAATACTATTTGAAAATGAGCGTTGGTGGGTGGCTGTTAAAAATTTATTTATTTTTGCAGGTTTATTTATTGGCAGTGGCATGGCGATTGGTATTGGTTTGGCTATTTTTCTAGATCAAAAAATTCGTGGTGAAGGCGTATTACGCACAATTTATCTCTATCCAATGGCTTTATCTTTTGTGGTGACGGGTACTGCATGGAAATGGATGTTAAACCCCGGCCTCGGGCTTGAAAAACTGATGCATGACTGGGGCTTTACTAGTTTTACTTTCGATTGGTTAGTTAATTCTGATATGTCGATTTATACCGTGGTGATTGCGGGCGTATGGCAATCATCGGGCTTTGTAATGGCTTTGTTTCTGGCGGGCTTGCGTGGAGTGGATGATTCCATATTAAAAGCCGCGCAAATTGATGGTGCTTCTTTACCTAGAATCTATTGGAAAATCATTCTCCCAGCATTAAGGCCGGTGTTTTTTTCTACCTTGATGATTTTGTCGCATATTGCCATTAAGAGTTTCGATTTGGTGATGGCCTTAACAGGCGGTGGGCCGGGCTTTTCTTCCGATGTGCCTGCCACCTTTATGTACGCCATGGCTTTTACTCGCGGGCAAATGGGCGTAGGAGCGGCTAGCTCAATGATGATGTTAGCCACCGTTGCTGCGCTAGTGGTGCCTTATCTTTATTCAGAATTGCGAGGCAAGAAAAATGGCGAATAAAATAGGCCGTGCCCTGCTATATACCTTGCTGTGTTTGGCGGCACTTTATTATCTATTGCCGCTGTATGTGATGTTTATTACCTCAGTTAAAGACTTAGATGAAATTAGAAGTGGCAATTTACTTTCTTTTCCTAGCTCCATTTCTTTTGAAGCTTGGAGTAAAGCATGGTCATCTGCTTGCACTGGCGTGGAATGCCATGGCTTATCTTCTTATTTCTTTAACTCAGTCAAAATGGTGATTCCTGGCGTATTAATCTCTACTACGCTTGGTGCGATTAATGGCTATGTGCTTGCTAAATGGCGCTTTAAAGGATCAGAAATTGTTTTTGCCATGATTTTATTTGGCGTATTTATGCCATTTCAAGTATTGCTCTTGCCTATGGCGCAAACCTTGGGCTGGCTAGGGATTGCCAGCTCGACTACCGGCCTTGTGTTTGTCCATGTCGTTTGTGGCTTGGCATCTACCACCTTGTTTTTCAGAAATTACTATGTGGGTATTCCGGATGAACTAATCAAAGCGGCAAGGCTGGATGGTGCAGGATTCTGGCGCATCTTTTTTAAGATTATTTTGCCCATGTCGACGCCGATTATTATGGTGACGCTGATTTGGCAATTCACCAATATTTGGAATGATTTCTTATTTGGTGTGGTGTTTTCAGCGGGGGATAGCCAGCCGATTACGGTAGGGTTAAATAATTTGGCGAATACTTCCACATCAGTCAAAGAATACAACGTCGATATGGCTGCGGCCATTATCGCGGCCTTACCAACCATTTTGGTGTATGTCTTTGCCGGTAAATACTTTGTGCGTGGCTTAACGGCAGGCGCGGTGAAAGGTTGATGTTTCTTACTTATATAGGGTGCGTAACGCCGTAGGCGTTACGCACCGCATCAAGCCGGTGCGCAAGTAAAAACGACTTGCACACCCTATAAAAATCGGCTTTTTTGTTTGCCCTATAGGCACTAATACCAGAAGGATTTAATAATGGGCGCACTGGCAATTAAAAATATCATCAAAAGCTTTGGTGATACAGATATCCTAAAAGGCATTGATATTGCTATTGAAGCAGGTGAATTTCTGATTTTGGTTGGGCCATCTGGCTGTGGTAAATCGACTTTAATGAATATTATTGCGGGCCTTGATGCCCCAACGAGTGGCGAGATTTATATTGGCGGGCGCAAGGTCAATGATGTGCCGCCTAAAGATCGAGATATCGCCATGGTATTTCAAAGCTATGCGCTTTATCCCACCATGAGCGTGCGACAAAATATTGCCTTTGGTTTGGAAACACGTGGCGTTCCTAAGAAAGAGCAGGAAGAGATTATTGAGCGTGTTTCTAAAATGCTGCAAATTACCCCGCTATTAAATCGAAAACCTGCAGAATTATCCGGTGGACAGCGGCAGCGAGTCGCCATGGGGCGGGCTTTAGCGCGTAATCCAACTTTATTTTTATTTGATGAGCCACTTTCTAATTTAGATGCTAAATTGCGCGTTGAAATGCGTACCGAAATAAAGCAATTACATCAGCGCTTAAAAACCACCATTGTTTATGTGACTCACGATCAAATTGAGGCGATGACGCTGGGGGACAAAATTGCGGTGATGAAAGACGGCATTATTCAGCAATTTGGCAGCCCACAAGATATTTATGAAAAGCCTGCTAATTTATTTGTTGCTGGCTTTATAGGCTCGCCTTCAATGAACTTTATTCCCTGCCATTTGGCTGAGCAAGACGGAAGTATTGGGGTGAGCTTGCAATCAGATGGGGAAATTCAGTTTTTAGCCGTGCAGCAGAGTGAGAAGCTTAAACAGAGGGTGGGGCAGAAAGTGCTTTTAGGTATTCGGCCAGAGCAGCTCGATGTGGCGGATTCTGATACGGGTGGCTTGGGTTGCCTCGTGCAACTGACCGAGCCGACTGGCCCAGACACGATGATCTTCACAGAAATAAACCACAGCCCTGTAGTAGCGCGGGTTCACCCTAGGGCGGTTAAAGGGCCGGGCGAAACGCTGCGCTTATCACTTGATATGACTAAGGCGGTGATGTTTGATCCGGAAACTACATTAAGGATTGAGTAATCTGTTACTGAACGTGTCATTATTGCCCCGTTGTTTTAAGCCCGCATATCGTAAGATGGCGGGCTTGTTTTTGTAGGTAACTTAATAATGAATGCGTATTTTTTATTAGCCATCGCCATTGTGGCTGAAGTGATCGCTACATCCGCCCTAAAAGCCACTGAAGGTTTTAGCCGACTGATGCCCAGCGTGGTGGTCGTTGTGGGCTATGGCGTGGCGTTTTGGATGCTGTCTTTAGTGTTGAAAAGTGTGCCTGTTGGCATGGCCTATGCAATCTGGTCGGGCATGGGGATAGTGTTGGTGACGGTGGTCGCCATGCTGCTTTACGGCCAAAAACCAGACTGGCCAGCCATTCTTGGCTTAAGTTTGATTGTAAGTGGGGTGGTGGTGTTACAGCTGTTTTCTAAGATGTCGGCGCATTAGATCATCCTTAGCGAAGTAAGGCTTCGTGGTTCGTACTAAGGGGCTATATCTAATTCGGTCAATCAAACACTGCGCCGCTCAAGCATGGCTTGCGCTAGTGTGCCAGCATCGACGTGTTCTAGCTCGCCGCCTACCGGCATGCCTCGGGCGATGCGGCTGACTTTTAGGCCTCGAGCTCTGAGCATTTCGGCTAGATAATGTGCGGTGGCTTCGCCTTCGGTGGTGAAGTTGGTGGCTAAGATGACTTCTTCTACAATGCCATCGCTGGCGCGTTCTAACAGCCTTTCTAAAGCGATATCTTTGGGGCCGATGCCGTCAAGCGGGCTAAGTCTGCCCATCAAAACAAAATACAGGCCATGAAAAGCCAGTGTTTGTTCCAGCATCATCAGATCGGTCGGCATTTCCACTACACAGAGCAGATTGTGCTGACGTTTTTCATCGCTGCACACATCGCATAAATCCACTTCGGCAAAGGTATTGCACAGGCTGCAATGCTTGAGTTTGATCAGGGCGTTATTGAGTGCCGTTGCCAAATCGGCCGCGCCTTTTTGATCTCGCTGCATTAAATGAAATGCCATTCTTTGCGCGGACTTTGGGCCTATGCTGGGCAAGGTTTTAAGTGCGGCGATCAGGGCATGCAGGGATGGTGGTGTGGACATGGGGCGCTCTGGCGTAAAAAAGGGGCAGATTGCCCCTTTTGGATAGATGCGTAGGGAAGGGCTTACCCAATCCAATCAACTTAAGCAAAACGTTATTTGTAGGGCGGGTGCAACCCGCAAGCAATGCTGAAAATACTCGGGTTGCGCCCGCCCTACGATGATTCAATGCTTGTCATGGTGCGGCAATGCTATGACGTGTGGCTAAATCGATAGGGTTGAGGGCTTATCCACCCTACGAAACTAATTTCAATTAAAACGGCATTTTAAAGCCGGGTGGCAATTGCATACCTGCCGAGAAGCCCGCCATTTTTGCTTCTGATGTGGCGGATGCTTTGCGTACTGCGTCGTTAAATGCCGCAGCAATCAAGTCTTCTAGCATGTCTTTATCGTCGGTCATTAGGCTGTCGTCGATGGCGACGCGCTTTACTACATTAGCGCAGGTCATTACAACCTTCACCATGCCTGCACCCGCTTGGCCTTCTACTTCTACGGTTGCCAATTCGTCTTGGGCTTTTTTCATGTTTTCTTGCATTTGTTGGGCTTGTTTCATCAGATTGCCCATGCCGGCTTTACCAAACATTGTCTTGCTCCTTACTTAATTGAGGGGTTTGATTGAATCAGGAATCACCGTGGCACCAAAATCACGTACCACGGATTGTACAAAAGGATCGTTTTGAATTGATTGCGTTGCAGTTGCAAGGCGAGCTAATTTTTCTCTTAAGGCAATGGCTGCTGGCGTGTCACCGCTGGCCGAGCCTAGCGTAATCGTCAGTAAAATATCATGGCCAAAGTGATTGCTGAGCGCTTCGCGCAGCTTTTCTTGGTAGGCGCGGCTGGCGACGGCGGTGTGTTCTTCGCCGACTAATAGCTCGATAGAGTTCGCGGTATAACCAAGTAATTCTGCGTTTTGCGCCAACATACCTGCGGCACCGAGCTTGAGCTGCAGAATCAGCGCGCGCCAGTCGCCATTAAATGGGCCTTTTATGACGGGTGCTGAAGGAGTAGCAGGGGCCGCTGGTGCAGGTGCTGCAGCGCGCTCTTCCTCATGCCAAGGCGGTGCGTCGTAATGAGCGGGTTCATCGCTAATCGGCGGGCGCGGTGCCGCTTGCTGCTGTACCGGCGGAACAGGTGCAGGCTGAGGCACGGCTTGAATCGCTGGCGTTGCCGTTGCTACAGGACTAGCTGTTTGCGATGGCAGATTAATTTGGCTGGCTTCTGCGGGAGCGAAGGCTAACATCCGCAGCAGCGTCATGCTAAAGCCCGCGTATTCATCCGGAGCCAGCGGTAAATCGCGGCGGCCGTGCAGGGCGATTTGGTAATAAAGCTGGGCGTCTTCTGGGCTCATGGCCTGCGCGAGTGCGGTAATTTGCGCTCTTTGCGGCAAATCATCGGCCAAGGCTTTGGGCACAGCTTGGGCCACAGCTACTTGGTGTAATAAATGTGCCAGTTCGTGCAAGGCCGATTCATAAGATAAACCACGGCCAGCAATGGCATCCGCTGTGGCTAATACGGCATTGCCATCGCCTGCAATCAGCGCTTGCAGAATATCGAATAGATAACTTTGATCAACCGCACCCAGCATGGCGCGTACGGCTAACTCGCCCACATCGCCACCGCCATAAGCAATGGCTTGATCTAATAGGCTGAGCGCATCACGCATCGAGCCATTGGCCGCGTGGCCAAGAATATTGAGTGCGCCTTGCTCGAAGTTAATTTCTTCGGCTTGCAATACCTGCGCCAAGTGGCCGGAGACTTGCTGTGGCGTCATTTGGCGTAAGGAGAATTGCAGGCAGCGGCTCAGCACCGTAATCGGTACTTTTTGTGGATCGGTAGTGGCTAAAATAAATTTAACGTGAGCAGGCGGCTCTTCCAGCGTTTTAAGCATGGCGTTAAAAGCACTTTTTGACAGCATGTGTACTTCGTCGATAATGTACACTTTGAATCGCCCAGCGGTCGGCGAATACTGCGCGTTGTCTAATACTTCGCGAATATTGTCGATACCGGTGTTCGATGCCGCGTCGATCTCTAAGAGATCAACAAAGCGCCCCGCGTCAATCTGCGTGCACGCTGAGCACACGCCACACGGCGTGGCAGTGACGCCGGTTTCGCAGTTCAGCGCTTTTGCCATGATCCGCGCGATGGTGGTTTTACCCACACCGCGTGTGCCGGTTAGTAGATAGGCGTGGTGTAAACGATCATTTGCGAAGGCATTTGCCAGCGCTTTGATCACATGTTCTTGCCCAACGAGTTGGGCGAATGATTTGGGCCGCCATTTGCGTGCCAGTACTTGATAAGCCATAGATGAATTCTACCAGATGCTGCCTTAGCAGGCTGCCCGACTTAAATGTTCGTAGCGAAGAAATTCCGGTTGGAGGTGGATTTCGTTTGGTTTTGAGGCGAATAACAAGCTATTTAACGAAAAAACGAGCGAAAGATGACCCAATCCGGTTTTTCTGCAGTAGAACAATTTGAGTCTGGCAGTCTGCCAGATAATCAGCTTACCTTTCCCGAAGATGATCCCGCGCCAACCGCGCCGATAGAGCCAGAGTTTGAATCCTGCTGCGGAAGCGGCTGTGGGGATAGCTGTGTCTTTGATATTTATTATGTTTTACGCGCCCAATACTTTGCCGATTTAACTGCTTGGCAGGCGCGTCAGGCTGCTCAAAAAGAGAAACCTCTTTGAAAAACACCCATCATTTTTTGAAAAAAATATTATTAGTGTGCGCCTTAGCTTGGGCTCCGGCCCAAGCAGCCGAGCTGCCCGCCGAAATTTTAAGCGCTTTAAAGGCCGCAAAACTACCCAGCGATTCGCTGAGCTTGGCGATTGTACCGCTGCAATCGTCTCTGCCTGCACTCTATTTTCAGGGTGACAAGCCCAGCAGCCCAGCATCCACCATGAAGCTGGTCACCACCTATGCCGGATTGTCGCTTTTAGGCCCAGCTTACCAATGGACGACTGAAATCTCGTCCACCGTTAAACCCGTAAATGGCATTTTAAATGGTGATCTTTACATTAAGGGCTATGGCGATCCAAAACTAAATCTGGAGCGATTTTGGCTGATGCTGCGTGATTTAAAAGCTGCAGGCGTTAAAGAGATTCGGGGTGATTTAGTGCTTGATCGCAGTTTTTTTAGCGCAAGTGACGAAAACGCCACTTATGACGATGATGGCGATGAGCCTTATCGGCCCTTTTTAGTTTCACCAGACAGCCTGTTGAGCAATTTTAAAAGTCTGCGTTTAACACTTAGGGCCGAGGCGGGTGGCGTGGTCGCTTCGATGGAGCCTAATTTAGCCACCGTGCTGATTGATAAGCGCTTGAGCAGTAGCCCCGCTGCGCCTTGCACTACAGCAAAAAACAAGCTGCAGATGGGCATCGATAATCAGGGCAGTAGCGCCAAAATCGTACTGAGCGGTAGCATGCCTTTGGGCTGCACGAGCGAGCGTTATTTGGCGCTGCTCGATCACCCTAGCTATACCGCCAGCCTGTTTCGCAGCCTGTGGGCCGAGCAGGGCGGGGTGATTATGGGGGCGAATCGTGCGGGCATTGTGCCAATTGAGGCGCAAGTTTTGCTCACTGCCCGCTCGCCTGATTTAGCCAGTGTGATTCGTGATATTAATAAATTCAGCAATAACACTATGGCGAGCCAGCTGTATCTCAGCCTAGGGACAGGGGAAGTGGGCAAAGACGCTGCTACTAAATCGTTTACGGCGGTGCGTCGCTGGCTGACTGGCCGAGGCAAAACGTTTGACGAGCTAAAAATGGAAAATGGCTCGGGCCTCTCAAGGCAGGAGCAAATTAGCGCGCGCCATATGGCTGAGCTACTCATCGACGCATGGCAAAGCCCATACGCCGCAGAATTTGTCTCCTCTTTGCCGCTAGTAGCACTCGATGGCACGATGAAAAAACGCCTTGGCAATATGGCGGGCGAAGCGCATATCAAAACCGGCACTTTGCGTGATGTGCGCGCCGCAGCGGGCTATGTGCGCGATATCAACGGCCAAACTTCGGTGGTGGTGGCGATGATTAACCATCCGCAGGCTGCTGCGGGCTTGCCGGTGCTGGATGAAATCTTGCGCTTTGTGCATCGCAGGGTGGCTAAATAGTCTTGAGGAAGGGGGCTTTCCTCCGTCGCCCGATTACTTTTGCATAAACGGGATATTGTTTAAGCGAACCTGTGATAAACCCGACCAAGCCATAAATATGGTGCCAATGATCCCGCTGGTTGTGTACTCGGGGGTGGCAACAATAATCGCCAGCACCAGTGCCTTTACAATGGCCTGCTTGTTATCGTCTTTAGCAAGGAAATGCTGAATGCCCCAAGCCACAGCAAACATAAGCAGGGCAATCAGCAGGATTAAAGAGCCCTCCCAGTAAGTGCGTGCCGTCCAGTCAGCGGGGATTTTTTGAATGAATTCAGGGAGTGGGCCACTCCACAGCTGATCTAAGCTCATGGTTAAAAGGGCAGACAAAATATGGATGGGTGGAGGGGCCATTAAACCCGCTTCATTGGGATTGATAAGACCGCTTGTGGCTAGGTCATTCGATGGGCTTTGAAGGGCTATTTCATCTGTATTGCTCATAATCATTCCTTTTCTTACGTATTTTTCGATTAAATCCTTACCATTGATGTTTATTTTAGTTGGAAATTGTATTAAATAAAGGGCGTGTTTTGTAAGTGTGTGTGTAATAAATATGTAGCCATAATAATATTGATTTCTATTTAAAAAACACTAGGATAGGCATTGAGTGCAATTCTGTCTTTTCTTGTTTAAATGGAGAAAGATTTATGAAATATTATCCGGCTATTTCTGGGGTTCTTACTGGCGCTATCTTGCTTGCAAGCGTGTTCGCCAATAATGCCTATGCAGCAACTTCCGACAAGCTGCCTGGCTATAAGGTGGATTTAAGCCAGACGTCTGTTTCTGGCTTGTCTTCAGGCGCATTTATGGCTGCTCAATTTGAAACGGCTTTTTCCAGCACGATTGTTGGGGCAGGGATTGTGGCTGGTGGGCCATTTTATTGCGCGGGATCATCCTTCCCCGTTCCGCCATCTGTACTGGTGGCAACCACCGCTTGCATGAATCCATCACTAAGCTTAAGTGGGCCGCCGAATCCAAAAGTGTTACTCGAGCTAGCTCAGGCATTTGAGCATTCTGGGGCCATTGATAAACTGGCTAATTTACAAAAACATAAAGTGTATGTATTTAGTGGCCAAGCCGATAAAACCGTTTATACCGCGGTTGTTGATCAAACCACCGCGTTTTTGCAGCTAGCAGGGGTTGCCACGCCCAATATCAAATACATTCAAAATGTAGATGCGGGACATGCCATCATTACCGGCAATAGTCAAAATGTCCCGTGCGCAGATACACAATCCCCTTATATTAATGACTGCAAATTTACCCAATCACAGGATATGTTGAAGCATATTTATGGCGATTTAAAGCCAGCGGTGAATAAGCTAAGCGGCAAAGTCATTAAATTTAATCAAGGCGAATTTATTAAGTCTAACTACACCAGCATGAGTAACGATGCCTATCTTTACGTGCCTAAAGCGTGCGAAGGTGAAACGTGCAAAGTTCACGTCGCGTTTCATGGGTGCGAGCAGGGGGCCAGCAAAATCGGTGATCAATTTTATAACACGACCGGTTATAACGAGATCGCCGATGCTAATAAAATCATCGTGCTTTATCCGCAAGTTGAAGCAAATAATGGCTGGTTTGGCACCCCTGCCAACCCAAAAGGATGCTGGGATTTCTGGGGCTATTCCGACCCGTTTAATCCTTTAGCGCCTAATTTTTACAGCAAAACTTCACCGCAAATGTCGGCAGTAAAAGCCATGCTGGATCGCTTGGGGCAGGCACAGAACTAATTGCTTGATCGAAAAAAACGCCACCCTATATATAAAAGGGTGGCGTTTTTTTGTAGGGCGGGCTGAAGCCCAATCCTATCAACTTAAGCCGCTTGCCTTTATTCAAGGCATGCGGCAACATCTTTAATCAATCGCAACTCACTGATTTATAATTACAATATGATTAAGCGCCTTAACTGACATAATTGGTAATTTATCGACTCTTTTG
>JAPLQI010000135.1 GCA_026399755.1 Pseudomonadota bacterium | reverse complement strand
ATCGAGGTTATAAAGTTTGATAGGCTTATCTGAATTTGCAATATGCATTTTTTGCACATTGCTTTCTTCAACAAGCTCACCCTGAATCGCCCTGGATCTACTAGACAATTTCGAGTCTAGCAAAATGTCCGCTAAGGCCGAGAAGCTGGCTCTAACAGAGCTGTGATTTTCAAGTTCGATCAGAGGTTTGATCTTCAGAGACGAGATCAGAGTCTCAAAAAAACGGCCAGCACGAAGGCTGGCCATTCTATTACTGTCAACAATTCAAAACCATTGTAGCTATTGGGTTACGGGCTAATATGCTCGTTTTTACTCCATATAGCAATAGGAGCCGTTTTTTTATGCGTCATTCGCCAGAAAAACAAGACGCTAAGGCACACCCAGCAAGCTGACGAAAATATATTACAAATGTAAGGAATATGAAGCTTTTGTTTCATTTAGGCAGGTTAAGATCACCCCCCTGATCTGAAAATAGCTTAAGAATTATCGCAAAAAAAGATCTATCTGCTTGAATAAAAGCCGCTACAGCGCCCAAGTTGAGCCCCTATATCGAGCTTCAAAACACTGCTAAAACGAGAACGATCGCATGACTCAACCTGCATTTAATCGTGTATTTAATGTTTTATTTTTATGCACCGCCAATTCAGCACGCAGCATTATGTCGGAAGGATTACTCAATGTACTTGGGCATGGACGATTTAATGCCTATAGCGCGGGCACGCATCCTAGCGGCCAGATCAACCCTTACACCATCGAACTGCTCCACTCCATAGGCTATGACACCCGCAGCGTGCACTCTAAATCATGGCAAGAATTCGAAGGGCATAATGCCCCACACATGGATATCGTCATTACCGTTTGTGATCAGGCACACGGGGAAACATGCCCAAGCTGGCCGGGCCACCCTATCAGCGCACACTGGGCTTATGAAGATCCAAGCGGCGAAACCGAAGAAGAAAAACACGCCTCATATTGCAAAATATTTGCGCAAATTAAACGCAGAATTGATTTGCTCGTCAGCCTGCCATCAGAAAAGCTCAAGCATCTTACCCTCAACAATACCGTGCAAGAAATTGGCAAGTCGCCGCTCGTTTAATCATGCATAGCGCGCTGCTCATTAATCCTCTAAGTTGCGTAGCGCCTTTTCTTTAGACAAGGTCAATAGAGGTTGCTGAATCGCCAAAATAGCCGGCATCAGCAGCAATAATTCATCGCATAGGCGGCTGGTGGTTTGGCTAAGCTCTGCGCTCAGCCAATCGCAAGCGCCGGGCATGCGCTCTTTCGGGGCAGGCTCGGGCAGCGCATTGAGCAATAAATCGGCATGCAAAAAACGAATACCGTGGGCGGCACGAAACAGTGCTTTTACAATCGACTGCCGTTGCCGCCCGCCATCAGCCAGCACCGCTGTTTTCTCAGCAATATCATCCATCCGGTCAAACAAGCTATATAAAGTGCGCTGCCCGCGCTGAATCGACTCAAAGCTCACCGCACTTTGCTCACACTCGCTCGCCGCTGCTGAAATCAGCCCGCGCATCGCCACCAGACGCGTATTAAAACGCCCCAGCGCCGCTTCGGTATCCAGCGGCACTCGCCGTGCAATATGGCTATAAATCAGCGCCGATTCCCGCAAATTATCTGACAGCAAAAAACGCCAGTGATCCAGAGCCCGCTGAGGGAAAAAAGATGCGGCCAGCATCGAAATTAAAGAGCCCAAAGCCACATTCGCCGTGCGCCACAGTGACTCATCCTCCGTGCCATCGCCCACACCGGCCACAATCACCAACGTAATCCCAACCGTCAGCGCGGTATAACCTGCCTTACCAATCGCATGATAAGCACTTAATAAAATAACCAGCACCATCCAAGCAAACGAAAAAAATGGCGATACGCCGTACAAGGCCAAAGCCAGCAAACCCGCCAGCGCCCCCACCGTCGTCCCCACCGTGCGCTGCCGCGTCTTTTGCGCCACCGCGCCCAAATGCGGCACGTTGCCCAGCATCACCACAATCGTCACCAGCATCCAACTACCATGCTGGATAGGGAAACTAAGATTAATCATCAACCCAAACAAAAACGCCAAAGCCACCCGCAAAGCATGAATCTGGCGATGATGCTGATAAAGAAATAAAGGATTTTTTACCGCGCGCCACGGCGCAGTCAGAATTCGAGGTAGCTTCATAAGCCTTACTATAACAAAGCAGGGCATGAAGGGAGAGGCTGGCGTGAGTAATCACTCTGAACAATGAGAAAATAACGCTTTAATCAGCGTTGATTCCCCTTAAATCAGTTATCGCTCCACTTCAATAAAGTGAGGCAGAGCCATCAAAAAACACAACTCCTCCAGCAAACTATTTAAAGCAAAAAACGCGATGCAGCAAAAGCTACATCGCGTTTCTTTTAAACAATCAAATAATTAAAATACTTTAGCACCCTTGGCACTATAAGGATAAACGCCTTTGCACTCTGGAGGACCATTACGCTTTTCGGTACGGGTATAAGTGCCCAACAATGACTTGGCATTTAAATCTAAATAAATATCTTGTGACCAGGCTATCAAACCAGCGCCACTGTCGTTATCAAATTTTTCTGACTTAAAGTCATTAAGCGCAATCTTGCCTGGATAATTAACTGCAATATCGGCAATCTTGCTGCCATCCCAAACTCGGTAAGTGCCTTTAGCATTGGCTTCAGGCTTAAACAACCAAAGAAAGCCTGTTGTTGAATCAGCCACATTATAATTGCACGCACTTAGCTTAGGCTCCGCATTACTTTGCTGCCCAGTTAATACCCAATCCTATCAACTTAAGCTCAAACCCCTGATTTATAGGCTGTAAAATCATGCGGCTTAGGGTGTTTGGGGCGATCTTTTTTTGCATGAGGGTCGAAGTAAATCACTGCTTTGCATAGCTCATTCAGTGCCAGTTT
>JAPLQI010000081.1 GCA_026399755.1 Pseudomonadota bacterium | reverse complement strand
GCTAAATGCTGGGCTGCGCCCGATACACCTGCGGCAATATAGAGCTCAGGCGCAACGACTGTGCCGGTCTGGCCAGCCTGAATATCATTCGGCGCATAACCCGCATCCACAGCGGCGCGTGTTGCACCAATTGCAGCGCCTAGCTTAGCGGCCAGCGGATTTAAAATCGCATCAAAACGTGTTTCTAACGGACGGCCGCCGGTAATCACCACCCGAGCGGAAGCCAACTCAGGGCGATCGCTAACGGTATGCGTAGCAGATACAAAACGCGCTTGGCTCTGTGCGGCAGGTGCAGCGTGATCCACAATATTTGCTGCGGGGCCATTAGCGGCGGCATCAAAGCTAGTTGCACGCACTGTCAGCACTTGCACCGCATCGCTGCTTTCTACCGTAGTGAGCACACTACCAGCGTAAGTTGGGCGGATATAAGTCGCTGGGCCGCTGATGCTAATTACATCAGAAATCATCGCCACATCAAGCAGCGCAGCCACGCGTGGCAGAGCATTTTTTGCGGCGGCTGAATGCGGCGCTAAAATCACTTGGTACTTTGGTGCGAGATCAAGCAGCAGCGCAGCCACATCTTCTGCCAGCGCGTGCGCCAGAGCGGGTGCATCTACACGAATCACTTCACTGACAC
Organism: Pseudomonadota bacterium; assembly: GCA_026399755.1. Classification (GTDB taxonomy): domain Bacteria; phylum Pseudomonadota; class Gammaproteobacteria; order Burkholderiales; family Chitinibacteraceae; genus Iodobacter. The sequence continues at coordinate 22,150 of JAPLQI010000081.1, read as the reverse complement.
CTGCGATGGTCGCGGCTTCTGCCGTTACTGCATCCAAGCCATGACCCAGCACCACCAGATGAATAGGCGCATTCCATGCCACCGCAGCCGTTACAGCTTGGCGAGTGGCTTTTTTAATTTGCTTGCCGTCGTGTTCGGCCAGAATCAATACAGTCATTATCAAATCACCCCTGCTTCACGCAACTTGCTGACTAATTCAGCCACATTTGCAACTTTAATACCGGCCTTGCGCTCTAGAGGCTCAGCGGCTTTCAGCAGCTTTAAGCGCGGTGCGGCGTCCACGCCCAGATCGCTAGCGGCAATGGTTTCAATCGGTTTTTTCTTCGCCATCATTAAATTAGGCAGCTTCACAAAGCGCGGCTCATTCAGGCGTAAATCTGCTGTAATCACTGCAGGCAATTTAAGCGCCACAGTTTCGGTACCGCCATCCACTTCACGCACGACCAGCGCTTCGCCATCGGCTACGGTAATGCTGGAAGCAAACGCGCCTTGGCCTGCATTCATCAATGCCGCCAGCATTTGGCCAGTTTGGCCTGCATCGTCGTCAATCGCCTGCTTGCCTAAAATCACAAGACCTGGCTGCTCTTTATCGACAATTGCTTTTAATAATTTGGCCACGCCCAGCGGCTGCAGCTCAAGATCGCTCTCAAGCAAGATCACTCGATCTGCGCCCATCGCTAAAGCATGACGTAAAACATCCTGACATGTGGCCGTACCAATGGTCACAGCCACAATTTCTGTAACTACACCGCGCTCTTTCAGGCGCAATGCTTCTTCTACGGCAATTTCGTCGAAGGGATTGATGCTCATCTTAACGCCAGCAATATCCACATCCGAGCCATCAGCCTTGATGCGTGGCCTGATGTTGTAATCAACTACACGCTTAACCGCGACGAGAACCTTCATAAACCCCTCCTATTTGCCGCACATTGTAGGGCAAGGTAGAATATCTGGTAAATACCAATCTTTGATAAAGATATTCCATTTTCCAGATATGCATGCTTTAAAGGCATGTATTATAAACAATGCAAAAATCTTAGGACACAGAGAACACAGAGAAATAAGGCAAGAAAACCAAGAGAAACCCGAGCAAAACACTTTTAAACGAGCCTAAACAGGCTGCGCCTCGATTTTAAACTCAGCCTTTCTCTGTGTTCTCTGTGTGCTGCTTTTTTTCTCTGTGTCTACAGATCTTTTTCAGATTTTAACGCCGCAAACCCAGATACCCCATGAACTACACCCTCAGACAGCTCGAAGTATTTACCGCCGTGGCCCGTGCAGAGAATGTTTCTCGTGCGGCGGAGCATTTGGGGATGAGCCAATCGGCCACCAGCACCTCGCTCACCGAATTTGAGCGGCAGTTTCAGATCAAACTCTTCGATCGAATAGGTAAAAAATTACAACTTAATGAATTGGGGCATATTATTTTGCCGCGCGCCATCGAGCTACTCGATCGCGCCCATGAAATTGAAGCTCTGTTTGAAGGGAAAGCCGGCTTTGGGCCGATGCGTATCGGGGCGACGCTGACCATCGGTAATTACCTCGCCACGCTGCTCATTGGCGAATTTATGCAAAACCACCTTGGTTGCCGCATTGATCTAGACGTGCACAACACCGCCAATATTGTTAAAAAAGTCGCAGAATTTGAGCTGGATTTTGGGCTGATCGAAGGCGATTGCTCGCACCCTGATTTAGCGGCGCAATCTTGGGTGGCAGACGAGCTGGTGATTTTTGCAGCCCCTGACCATCCACTCAGCCACAAAGCCATCGTGACGCTGGATGATTTAGTCGCCACGCCGTGGATTGCCCGCGAAACCGGCTCGGGAACTCGGCAAACCTTTGAGCACGGCATGCGCCATGTTTTATCTCAGCTCAATATTCGCTTAGCGTTGGAGCATACCGAGGCGATTAAACGCGCGGTGGAATCAGGCATGGGCATTGCGTGCATTTCGCGCTTGGCTTTAAAAGAAGCCTTCCGGCGCGGCAGTCTGGTCGAAATCCCCGTGGCGGGATTAGATTTTAAACGGCAATTTCACTTTATTTGGCATAAGCAGAAATACGTCACGCCTGGCATGGCGCTGTTTATTGAGCGCTGCAAAGAAGTGGCGGCTGGGGTAACAAGTAGTGATCAAATTATTCTAAAGCCCTAAAAAAGGTTTATACCTTGACGGCTAAAACAAAAGACTGGGTAAAAATGGATTTTCCTAGATTGGCAATGCCGCAGTGGAGCTCTTATGAAAACCATAAAACGCCAAATTGAGATAAATCGGCCACAAGAAGAAGTGTTTGATCTGACGCAAGACTATGCAAAACGCCTTGATTGGGATTCATACCTTGCTAAAGCTTATCTGCTTGGCAATGCTAACGAAGCGGGTATTGGCGTCGATTCATTCTGCCAAAACCAATATAGATCAGTGATGATTTCACGCTATATTTCGTTTAACCGCCCCCACGTAGCCGCTGTCACGATGATCAAAGGCCCATTTATCCTGAAACGGTTCAGCGGCGCTTGGAACGTAAAGAAAATCGACGAGCAAAGGTCAAAATTAACTTTTACATACCACTTTGAATTAAAGGGTGGAGTTATTGGTCGTTTATTACTGCCTATTGCTTCTCACCTCTTTTCAAGCGACATGAATAAAAGGCTATTTGCAATAAAACGATACCTCGAATCAAACGTAAAACGGCCCTTCTGACATGAGCCGCATAGTTCATTGATAAACCATAACGTTCAGCTCAGATAAACCGCTAGCTCCAGCCCCACCTAAACCGTTTACCTTTTTTGCGCGTCAATATCTGCCAAAGACTCTGCGCCCTTAGCCGTAATCTCGTATCCCACTGCGCCTTCAATCGAGCTGATATGGGATTTCTTGAGCAGAAACTCTTTCACATTCGAATCCAGCAATGCAATGGGATCTTGGGCAATTTTGCGCAAGCCATCGATGCAATGCTTCATAAACAGCGTTTGCGTGCCTCTTTCGGTGATTTTCATCAGGCCGTTACGGCCGTAATCCACGTATTTAAGGCCCGAAAGAAGCTTGGCGTGTTTCAATACCAAAGGGCTCAGCCTTTTGCTTTTTAAGCCACGGCTTACTTCTTTAAGCGCTTCAAATTCGTCGTCTGTTAGTCCAGCATTCATATTGTCATCCTGCCTATAAGGCTTAAGGGCGGCCATGGTACGCGTCCTTAGTCAGTTACGTAAACGATTGCACACGCTTTATGCATCGTGGCAAGACATCGCATCCACCAAGCCAAATACTTTATAGGACGAATTATTGACTCTATTCGCAAGCGAGTTTGACGCTAAGCAAAGCGCCGCCGCTCAACAAGACTTCGCCTTGTGCGATAATGCGCCCCCTGTTGCAGGGAAAACACCCTGCCATATATAAATACAATGCAACAAGGAACACCCATGCAAGCAATCACCCGCGATGTGATGGAATACGATGTTTTGATTGTGGGCGCTGGCCCGGCTGGCTTATCGGCGGCGATTCGCATTAAGCAATTGGCAGCCCTTGCAAACCAAGAAATCAGTGTCTGTATTCTGGAAAAAGGCGCAGAAGTCGGTGCGCATATTCTGAGCGGCGCGGTGATTGATCCAATTGCACTGGATGAGCTGATTCCTGATTGGAAAGCACTGAGTGCGCCGCTTAAAACGCCGGTCACAGACGATCGCTTTATGTTGCTGGATGAAGATCAGGCTTTCCGCATCCCCAACCCGCTGCTGCCGCCGCTGATGAATAACCACGGCGCGTATATCGTTAGCCTTGGCAATGTTTGCCGCTGGCTGGCGGAACAAGCCGAAGGCCTTGGCGTAGAAATCTATCCCGGCTTTACCGCGGCCGATGTGCTTTACCACGAAAATGGTGCAGTTAAAGGCGTGGTCACAGGCGATATGGGTTTAGATAAAGCGGGCAAGCAAAAAGCTGATTTTGCAGCCGGAATGGAGCTGCACGCTAAATACACACTGATCGGCGAAGGCGTGCGTGGCTCGTTGACTAAGATGCTAGAAGCGCAATTTAATTTGCGCGATCAAGCTGACACACAAAAATATGGCATCGGTTTTAAAGAGCTGTGGCAAGTTGCGCCCGGCAAGCATCAACCTGGCCTTGTCAGCCATACACAGGGCTGGCCGCTGGATAACAGCACCGGTGGCGGCTCTTATATTTATCACCTAGAAGACAACTTAGTAGCCGTTGGCTTTGTAGTGCATCTGAACTACAGCAATCCGCACCTCAGCCCCTTTGATGAGTTCCAGCGCTTTAAAACCCACCCAAGCATTCGCGGCCTGTTTGAAGGCGGCAAACGCTTAAGCTACGGCGCAAGGGCGATTTCTGAAGGCGGCTTGCAATCGATTCCTGAGCTGACTTTCCCCGGTGGCGCACTGATCGGCTGTGCGGCGGGCTTTTTAAATGTGCCGCGCATTAAAGGCACACACAATGCAATGAAGAGCGGCATGCTGGCGGCAGACGCCGTGGTCGAAGCGCTGTCCGCTGGCCGCAGCAGCGATGAATTAGTTGCTTATCCGGCAGCGATTAAAGCCTCATGGGTTTGGCAAGATTTAGATAAGGTCAGAAATATCAAACCGGCCCTGTCAAAATTCGGCAATATTTTTGGTTCAATGTACGGTGGTTTCGAGATGTGGCTAGCCAGCTTCGGCGTGCGCCTGCCTTGGACTTTCCGCCACAATAAGCCCGACCATGCTTGCCTGAAGCCTGCCAATGAATGCACACCGATTAACTATCCTAAGCCGGATGGCAAGGTGAGCTTTGATAAGCTGTCGTCGGTGTATATCTCAAACGTCAATCACGAAGAAAACCAACCCTGCCATTTGCACTTGGCCGATGCAAGCTTAGCAATCAGCGTGAATCTAAATAAATACGACTCGCCCGAAAGCCGCTACTGCCCAGCGGGTGTGTATGAAATCATCAAAAGCGACACCGGCCCACGCCTGCAAATTAACGCGCAAAACTGCATTCACTGCAAAACCTGCGATATTAAAGACCCGATGCAAAACATCACATGGGTTACCCCAGAAGGCGGCGGCGGGCCGAATTATCCGAATATGTAATGAAAACGCAGGTCTGTAAACACAGAGAACGGGAAGAGCTCAGAAAAATATTGTAGGGCGTGAAACCCGCCAGATTTTGACATGAACTCCACAAAGAACGGCGGGTTGCACCCGACCTACGATGATTCGATGTTTGTGGTCTGTGGCCATGTATTCATTGGTTTTCTCTGTGTGCTCCGTGTTCTCCCCCCCCTCTGCACCAACAGACCTTTTTGGTTTTTATGATTACACCGAGGAAAAACCATGATTATTAAAAAACACATTGTCGATCTGCCCACACCAACCGGCATCATGCGTACCTATGTGCATCGTCCTGAAGGCGATAAAGCCTATCCGACGATTTTGCTTTATTCAGAGATTTTTCAGCAGACTGGCCCGATTGAGCGCTCGGCACGGCTGATGGCCGGGCATGGCTATGCGGTTGTCGTGCCAGAGATTTTCCATGAGCTGAACCCTATCGGCACAGTGCTGGCTTACGATCAGGCGGGCAGCGATAAGGGCAATAGCGATAAAGCCAATAAATCGGCAGAAGGCTATGACAGCGATAACGAGGCCGTGATCGCGTGGCTGGCTAATCAGCCATGGTGCAACGGGCAACTTGGCGCGATGGGCTTTTGCATCGGCGGCCATCTGGCGTTTCGCGCCGCTTTACAGCCCCAGGTTAAAGCTACGGCCTGCTTTTACGCAACGGATCTGCATACCAACATGATTCCAAACCTGCCTAGCCAGCACAGCATGGATAGATTAGCGGATATTTCTGGCGAGCTGATGATGTTTTGGGGCAAACAAGACCCGCATATCCCTGCAGCGGGGCGCGCCTTGGTTTATCAAAAAATGAGCGAGGCTGGGCTAAATTTCAGCTGGCACGAAGTCAACGGACAGCATGCTTTTATGCGTGATGAAGGCTTACGCTACGATGCGCAATTAGCCATACGGGGCTATCAGCTGGCTCTGGATTTATTTAGCCGCTGTCTGTAAGCGCTTTAGCACACAGCCAAAAAGGCAGGTAAAAACCTGCCTTTTTTATTTATCTCAATTCAATCAATCGTTTCAGGAATTATTTTTTTTAGCTTAGCATCTGCAATCGATTGATTAAACAATTGTAAATACTTAGGCATATTCATATTCTTTGCAAAACCCAGATATAAAGTATCTTTAACTAGGGGATGCTTTAAAATCACAAATTGCGCTTTATTGGCTTTTAGTTCCGGATCTGCATCCACAATACTATCAAGGCCAAGCTGGCCGCTTCCAACTAATGCACAATCAATACGGCCATGAAGTAGTTTTTTTAATCTTACGGCGGGCACGGCGCTTGTGTCGGCACTCAGCATCTTATTTGCAACGGCCTGGTCAAAAAGCTCACCATAGCTTGCACCTAAATGAACACCAACCAGTTTCCCTTTTAAATCTTCAATTTTACTAAAAGGAAATTCACGGCCTTTTTTAACCACAATATTGATATTGTCGTCAAATATTGGATCAGAATAATCAAACAAACTTAATCGGGCTGATGTTTTAGATAAACCAATCACCCCGCCCCGTCCCTGAGTGGCAAATTCATAAGCCCTTCGCCACGATGTATGTTCAATTTCTAATTTAGTGCCCGTTATTTTTGCATGATGCAGCAAGAGCTGATACAAAATCCCGGCTGATTGCCCCTCTTTATCTTTATAAATCACGGGGAAATATCTATCATCCGCATAAATCAGCGGCTCGCCTGCCCATACATAAAAAGGCAATAACAGCATCAGTAGTAGTAATTTCACAATAGCCTCGCACTCAACCTTTCACTAAATATATATAGCCCCTCTGCATGCTCTTTGGGCGCTCAGAATATCAGCATAGTGTTTGGCCCTGATTTTTATACCCCTGTCTTGCCCAGTTTCTTTTTTAAATGGTAAGCACCTGAAACAAACAGCAGCAATGCGCTGAACGCCCCCACCGCCAACTGGACCATTCGCCCCTGCACAGCCCATGCAAATGCGGCCAGTGCGCATAATAAAAGCGCGAGAACAGCCCATTTCAGAATATCCCTCAGCAGGGCCTGGTCGATATTTCGGCACAGCATCCATGCCGTACTCAATACCCCGCCCATCACCGCACCGGCAATCCCCCATACCCCCAAAAAACAGGGCAAACCAAGCAAAAGCGCAGCCTGCACAGCACTTCCGCTCAGCTCGCAAATTAAAGGTGTACGGGTATCCGCTGCGGCGTAGTAATAACGGGCAAGCAGCGCATTCCATGCTCCAAAAACAATAGATACCGCAAATAAAGCCAATAAGGCAGGCAGTGGCCCCTGCGCTAAACCATGCGGCAAAAGTAAATCGACTAAGACAGGCGCAGATGCAATTAAGCCCACAGCGGCAGGCAGGGTTAATAAGGTGCAGAGCAGCAGGCCAGTATCGAGCATTTTGCGTCTAGCAATCTCCCCTTCACCGCTCATTTTTCCCAGCAAGACTTGATTCAAGCTCATCAGGGCAATCAGCGGAATATTGACCAGTTTACGCGCTAGATTAAGCAGGGTAATCGAGCCTTCACCCAGAAAAGACGCCACCAGCCGCTCGAGTAAAGTCAGGCCTTGGCTGGCGGCGCTGCTGCTCAATAGCGGCCAGAGTTGCCGCCATACTGCGATATTGTCGCCGCGTGGGGCACGATGCCAAGGCCGCCATCCCATGCGCAAAACAGAAGGTAGGAGGAGTAGAACCATCAAGATGCTGCCCAAAATAAAACACTGGGCCAGCATAATCGGGTCAGCGTCTTTTTTGGCTAAGCCCAAATAAATCACGACCGGCAAATTAAACAATAAAGAGCCTAGCCCCGGCAGCACAAAGCGGCTATTTGCCTGCATAGGGATGGTGAGTATCGCTTGCAAGAACAATCCCGGAATCACCCAAGCCAAATAGCGTAAAGCCTGAGTGGCTTGCAAACCATCTGCTGCCGACAAACCCAGCCCGATCATTTTTACCAGATAGGGCGCGCCCAGCGTGATGCCCAGCGCAAGAGCCAGCCCCAACAATAAAAAATGCCGAACTTGCCCCGCCAGCCAGTAAGGCTGTGCATGGGCGGGCTGTGCCTGCCACAGAGGCAAAGCGGCAGCAGACAATAAGCCACCAGCCAGCATAGTGCGTAATGCCTCAGGCAAAAAAAGCGCGACCAGATAAGCATCTGTTCGCGCCCCCGCGCCCCAATCAGCCACCAGCAGCCATTCACGGGCAAAGCCCGCAATCAAACCCGCCAGCGTGGCTAAGGTCAGTAAAAACGCACTACTCAGCACAGTGGCCTTATCCCTAGTAAAACAACGTGAACAGGCCTTTGCCGCCCACTTTATAAGTTAAATCATGCGGGCGCTCGCCCATCACTTTAGCGCCCGAGCCGCCTACAATTTTATACGGGGCAATTTCTTTGCTGACCAGTGTATTGGCCGTCACCACAGCACCACGGCCAATGCGTGCGCCATGGCCAATCAAAGCACCGGTAGCAATCCATGCATAATCTTCAATATAAATAGGGGCGGACACCGACCAAAACTCGGGCGCGGTTAAATCGTGGCTACCCGCAATAATTTTGGCATGCGAAGCAACCGCTACATGGTCTCCAATAATCAGCCCGGCACGTGCATCAATCTGGCAGTGCCATGCAATGCAGCTATCGTCGCCAATCACCAAGTTTTCAACGCCTAAAATCTCGGTGGTGCGCCATACCGCCGAGCCTTTCCCAATTTTAGCCCCGCCCAAACGCAGCCAAGCCAAGCGCAGATGATGGCTAGGAATTTTATTAATCAAAATGTTGTAGCACTGCTCCCAAGCCCGCAGCCAGCGATCTTTAAAAGTAGGCCAGTTAATGCCGTAGCGAGGAACCAGCGTGGTGGGAATTTCATCTCGCAGCTGGGCATAGAAACGCCGAGCCAAAGGGGGATCGATCCGCGTTTCTATATTCACCGAGCAAATCGATACCCGTGGATTTGCCTCATCGCCTTCTTCAAAAACTACCTCATTGGCTAGCATCCAGTCGTAGCTATCCGTAAGCTCAGTTAATGTGACGCCCAGTTGTTGCGCGTAAACCTCTAAGCGGGCCCGCAGCGCGGTGGAGTGATAAATACGATGTCTCATGCTTCTGTTTTCCTGTAGGGCGCGTCACCCAGCAACGGATCTTGGCTTTGCCGTAAGCTGCGGGCAGACTGAAGATTGATCGCCATCATCAACCAAAAAAGCGCAATCAAAACCATGGTAAAACTGTAGTAGTGATCAAATAGACCGGTCAGCAAAGCCGCTAGCAGCCCCGCGCCTGAGCCTATCCATATGCCCCGCTCTGGGCTCATTTCACTTAACTTGGCATGTGGCCTGCACTCTCGCCACCATGCCAGCGTAACCGCAATAAACAACAACATGCCGGGGATGCCCAATTTATAAATAAAATTGAGCCATAAATTAGAAATGCCCAATAAATTAGTTTTAGGCGGTGGCGGGTCAACCTTAAAGCCAATTCCTAGGGGATAACGCGCCATGGCTTCAGGAAAGCGGCGGTATTCATCCATGCGAATCTCGGTGCTGGCATTGCTACTCGAAAAAGTAGTCGCCAGCCGCGCTTGCAATGGTGGGTAAAACAGCACCAAGCCCACACCGAGGGCCAGTGCTACACCGATCACTCGCCCAGCATAGGGCACTCGGTAGGAAGTCAGCCACAAGAGCACCAAGACCAAGCTCACAATCGCCCCACGAGAGCTACTAAACAACAAGCCCGCAGCCCCCAGCCCCACCACGCTAAACCCCAGCAACCTGCGCCAGCCTTGCTGCACCAGTGCATAAAAGAAGGCCAGCGGCAGAAACAAAACCAGCACGCCGCCTGTTAAGTTTGGATGCACCCAAGGGGATGCCATGCGCGAAAAATTAGCCGAGAAAATATCTTTAACCGCCTCAGGGTGAGCGTATTTCAGTTTTTCTAAAATCACGATAAAGGTATTGGCATCGTGATCTTTTAAAAACATCCCTACCGACAGCAATAGCATCACTAAAGAGCCCAGCAGCAGAGAAACAATCAGCTGATCGCGGCGAAAACCATTGTCGACCAAAATGGGGAAAAGCAATAAAAGCGACAAATTTAATAACCAGCGTACCCAGTTCACCGGTCCATTGCCCTCTGCGCCACTCATGATGAGCTGGCCGAATAAAAAAGGCAGCGCACTGTAAAACATTAAATAGCGTAGGCGTTGCTCCGTTTTACCAAACTGCCAAACCAAACGGCCTTGCATCATTTGCCAAAAAACCCCCAACCACACCAAGCCCAAGAGCGCCTCAGAAATCGTTACGCGCATCCCTAGATTCACCGTGGTGTAGGGAATAAATGTTGCCACAAACCCAAACAGAATCAGCCCCAAAAAAGGCAGTCTTACAATATTGAGCGCCAGCACAATGGCTACGATGGCCATTACCATGGTAGCTACCGAAGTAAAAACAAAAAGAATAGAAAAAACCAGCGCGCAAAATAACGCCAGCAGTAGCCGACTCATCAAGCGAGTCCCTGCAAAGCCGCCAGCAATTGCCCTACTCGTTCGCTATATGCGGGCATTACAAAACGCGCCGCCCAGGCTTGCCGAGCAGAGAGATCTGCAGCCTGAGGCGTCAGCGCTAAATCCAGCATCAAGCGTTGCAGCGCCTCACCATCGTGGGGAGAAAAACGCGGGGAATTGGGCGGGGTAATTTCATCCAGTGCCGAGCCACGGGCCACCGCTACGGGAGCGCCCTGAGCCAGCGCCTCGATCACCGGCAGGCCAAAGCCTTCCGCCAAGGAGGGCTGCCAAAGGCAAGCCGTGCGTGCATAGAGCGCCATTAATTCGGCATCGCTAATCCCTGATACAACGCTCAAGCCTTCCAGATGGCGTAAAGGCACAGGCAAATCATCGATGCTCCCCACCAAAATGAGGGGCGGCACCCTACTTTGTTGCTGGCGAGCCGCCTGCCATGCGGTCACAAACCAAGGGATATTTTTACGCGGCTCACGCGTGCCCACCACGAGCCAGTATTGCGCCGGAACACTCGCAGGCAAGCTCAATGACTCAGCAAGCAATATGCTAGGCACGGCATTGGGTAGCACCGCAATTTTTGCTGCCGCCTGTGGAAATAATCTGGCGACCTCTGAGGCGGTAAAGCGCGATGGCGTCCAGATAGCATCGGCCAGTGCCACCGAGCGGCTCATGCCAACACGATCAATTTGCCGATAAACCATGGCTTTTAAACGACTCGTGTGATGATTATCCATCGTAAGCTGAAACACATCGTGCAGCAGCAAAACATAGCGAGTATTGGGCGGCGTTTGCCATACTGGCAAACCGGTATTGGCAGTTGCAATATACACATCCAGCTTGCTGGCTTTAATAGCCTGCGGCAAAAAGCCTAGCTCAAACTTCACGCGCTCACGCGGGCGATGTAAGCCATTGGTCGGACTAGCCGATACAGGGCAATGTGCAATTTGGCGATGGGGATGATCTATAGGCGCAGCAGTAAAGCGCTGCACTTCGCCCACGGCTTGTAGCGCCTGCTCTAGCGCCAATACTTGCCGAGCAATCCCCGAATATGGCGCTGCCGTTACTGGGCGATAATCAATTCCGATCTGCATGATTTATTTTCTGATAAAGAGTTTCAAGTTGGCTGGCGCTGATCTGCCAATCATTATTCTGGCAAGCGTAGCGGCGGCCCGCTTCGGCCATTTCGCGTGCACCCTCGCCTTTATCTAAGAGATCAACCACCGCCTGAGCCAGCTCATACGCCGTTTGCCCTAACCTATAATCCCGCCCCGCCAGCAAGGCCAGCCCTGAAACGCCTTGCAAGGTACTCACCAAGGGCAGGCCTGCGGCTAAAGCCTCCAACACTTTTAGCTTAGAGCCGCCCCCTTCGCGCAGGGCCGCTAAAAAGAGCGCAGATTTTTGCTGCTCCAGCGTTAAATCAGGCACAAAACCACACCATTCGATTCTTGGATCTGGCCAGCGCACACGCCACGCCTCCGGCATGGCATAGCCGCAAATCACAAACCGCGCACTCGGCCGCTCTGCCCATACCTTGGGCATAATTTCATCCAAGCTCCATGCCACAGCATCCCGATTCGGTGGGTATTCAAAGTTGCCAATAAACAAAATACGCTGGCTGTTTAAATCAGGCAGCACATGGGCAAAGGCGGCCGTATCGACGCCATTAATCACTACATCGACTTTACGCTGGGCAATTTGCGCCATACGCAGCGCATCCTCAGGCGTTACCGCTGCCACGCACTTTGCCGCAAGCAACGCTTGCTTTTCCCAACGACGATAGCGCCATTGATCGAAACACACATAGGGCCGCATCCAGAAAGGCATTTGCTGATAAGTCGCCGCCCCAAGTGAGGACTCCACATTGTGCTCGGTCAGTAAAAAAGGCTGATTTTTAGCTTGCAACTGCCGCAAAAAGGGCTGCAAGCCGTAGCTATGCTCAATTTGCACCACATCCCAATCGCTTTCTAAAAGTGCGGCAAACACACGCTCCAGCTTGGGCGCAAAGCCATTCACGCTGGCTAATAGGGGATAGGGGGCAAATGCGGCAGCGGCCAGCGTAAGCGGGTGCTTTAAAGGCCGGCGAGGCAAAACAATCAGCCGCTCCACAATCCCATCTAAATGCGCTTTTACTTCAGGCAATAGCCGCTCCTTGCTTTGTACAAGCAAGGTAATGCGATGGCCGCGATTCGCCAGCGTGCGCAATAAATGATATTGCCGCAGCTTGCCGCCGCTGGTGGTCGGCCACGGCAAATAAGGTAAGGTCCAAAGGATATTGAATGAGGTATGCGGTGAAGCAAGCAAAACAGCACTGACCGCATGAGATGTATCTGAGGAAGTGCCCATCAGCGCCATTCCAAGATTTGCAATTGGCGCGTCACGACAAGGCTTGATGATTTCAGCGACGTTTTAGCCCCAGTTAAAGGCTGATAAAGCGTAATCTCCCCCGTCGTAGCAAGCTCTAACTTACCTGGCTGATTCGCCCAGAACATCCAGAGGTGTGTGCCATCGGGCTTTTTCCAAGCAATGCTATAGAGGCCCTCCACCGAGCCTTTATAAGCAGGTGTTTCACCCGGCAAAAGCTTTGGCCCAGTGACTTTTAAAAAGCGTGCTAAAGCGGTATAAGCCGGCTTAGGCTTACCTTGCAAATTTAAAAGCCCATAGCTGCGATCCCGCACCCCAGCTCGGCCATCCAAATCAGATAAGGCAAATAAAAATACCCGATCAAAATCAGCCACGCTCATCAAGGCCAAACGGCGCAATAGATAATCTGCCTGCCCTGCCTCACCGATAATATTTTGCTCTTCCTTAGGGCCTGCATAACTAGACCAGCCCCACTCCGTCGCCCAAATTCCAGGCACTTTCATGGCGCGCAAACGCTGGTTTATTTCTTTAGAGCGCAAAATAAAATCGCGCTCTTTTACTTCATCGCCTTCTGGCTCCTGGCTATAGGGGTGATAAGCCACCACCGCACCTAAACCCAGCGCGCCCATTTTGCCTAGCTCTTCCAGCATCAGGCCCTTTTTGATCGGCATTTGACTGTAATACGCCATTCCTGCCATCAGCACAGGCTTAGTGGGGGCAATTTGTTTTAACACGCGTACCGAAGATTGCAAAAGCTTGCCGTAATCGGCCGCATTTTCTACTGGCCGCCAAAAACTAGGTAAATTAGGTTCGTTCCAGACCTGCCAAGCATCCACGGATGGATAGCGATGCGCCAAAATCCCCATACGCTTCGCAAACACTTCAGGATCTTTGGGAGGGTATTGATCTTTATTACTTGCCGAAACAGGCGCACTGCTAGCAAAGGGGGCCGAGCCTACTAAATAAAACACTGATTTCAGCTGTTTTTCTTTTAAAGCATCCACTACGCTATCAATCGGCTTAAATAAATACTCATTTTCTTTGGCTTCGTGCCTATCCCAATGTAAATCAACGCGAGTCCACTCCAGCCCCAGATCACGCAGACTGTCCATTTGCTGTGCGGCTTGCTGCGGGCTAAACCATAAAAAATGCGCATTCACCCCTAGGAAATCACGCCAGATCACAGGCTTTGAAGCCACCAACTTGGTTTCTGCCCCCCAAACCGAGCCAGCCAATAAGGCAGCGAAGAAGCAGCTATGAATCAAGCGCATTGGTTTTTCCTTGCTTCTGGCTCGCAAATAATTTTTTAAACTGCTGCGCAATATGAGGCCAGCGCCGCGCCACTCCCAGTGCCTCTGCACTGACGCTTCTTTGCACTAGCAGCTCGGGCTGATCCAGCAACTGCAGCAGCAAAGCAGCTAAAGCCACCGTATTGCCTTGTGGGTAAACCGCCCCATTACCAAAAGAAACTTCTTCAGCAAAAGAGCGCGCATCAGAGCTAATCACACTTCGCCCACATGCTGCAGCCCAAGAAAGCACGCCGCTAGTACCACGCATCTGCCCTAGGTAAGCCAGCTTTTTAGATTCCTGATAGGGCAAAATCAAGGCGTGATGCGATTGAATCAACGGCACAATCTCTGCCGTCGGCACATCCAGCTGCCAACGCACCATATGGGCAGGCAAGCCTGCAGCCTGTAATTGCGTTTTTAATTCATCTAAATAAGATGGCCCATTCGCAAAAGTCATTTCTGGTGCCGTACCCCCAGCAAGGGTCAGCTGGACCAGCGCCGTTGGGCGCTGCGCCATAAGTAAAGCCAGTGCCGCAATTAAATCTTCAATCCCTTTGCCTCGATAAATAAATCCAAAATACAGTAGCTTTAAAGTGCCGTGCGGCGGCAACAAGGGTAGAGCCTGAGGAGCAACAATCTGATTGCCATGCGCTATTTGCTGCACCTTTCCCTCAGGCAGGCGCATGCGCAAAGCTAAGCGACGCCCGCCTAAAGCCGTTAAGGTGATTAAAATGCTTAGCTTTGCAGCAAGGCGGCGCTCACGTGCCAATGTCCAAGGATCGCACAGCAAGACCAGTGCCTGATAAGCACGGCGTGGCAGGTATTGACTTAACGTATTAGGCCAGCCCAGAGGCCGCCAGATTAAGCGCTCAGGATCATGCACAGTGGCGCTTAATGGTAACAAGGGGTGGTGCTTGGCCAGCCATTCCAAAGCCAAAAACTCGCCATTACGCCCACCTCCCAGCTCGGTATGGACTAAATCCACATCTTGCCAAGGGATGCTTTGCATTTGCGCATGAATTTGCTGCACCGTACTGCCCAAACGCTGACCTTTAAAAGGCAAAATCATCTCCACGCCTTCCTGGCCCAAATAATTTTGAAACGCATCTGCGTAATCAGCAATCCCACTTTGCTCTGGTGGCAGGGGCGCAATTAGTGCAATACGCATAAAGCCCCCTTAGCGAGAAATACGGCTGAGTAACCCGGAGGAAATTTCAAATTGCCGACGATTAATGATAATGCCATCTACTTTTTTAAACGCCGTATTCAAAATAGATAGCGTATTTTCAACCATAGGCACGGTAGATTGCCTTGCCTCAACGACCAATAAAATTAAATCAGCCTGTTTAAGGCGGACAAAAGCAGCTTGGTTACTTAATAAGGCCGATGCATCAATCAAAACGACTTCGCCCGGATGAGCACATTCATCATCAGCCAGACGATTAGGAATGCCACGCTCGTTTAAAATACGCTGGAATTGCCCAATCAAAAACCCAACCCCTTCGCCACTCCGTGATGAAGTCATTCCAATATTCAAGCCCTGATCTTTGAGCGTTGCCAATGGCAATTGGCTATACAGCCGGTAAATACTTGCTTCAAAAGACGCAGATAAAGTACTGTCTTTCTGCTCCATTACCGTCGTCCATAAAGGCACGCCAAAATGGCTCTTTACTCTGCCGCCATCATGAATACGCTGATCTAATAAATAGCAGAGATACACCACAAACAAGCCCACAGCCAAGCCTGCTGGCAGTGCCATAAAGAGCATCATTAAGCTCTTAGGAAACACTCGTGCGGGGGTAAAGGTAGCCTGCTCAATGATGGCAATATTGCTAATCCGACTATTATCTAATTCTCTATCAATACGGGCTTTTTCTAGGCTGTCGATATAAAGGCGATAATTTTTCTCTGCCACGGATAAATCACGCTCTAAGCCAGACAACTCCGGATCAATAGATAAAATAAGCTGCCTTTCTTTTTTAAGATTTAGCAATTCCCCATCATAAGCAGTAATTTGAGCTTTTAATTCACTCACCCGCGTATCACGCTCTAATGCAGCGCGTTTAAGCATCGTGACTAATTCATTAGGTACGCGATTTTCAGAGCGCTGTATCGTTTCTTTTTCCTCAGCAATATGCTCTTTCAATGTTTTAATACTTTGATTTAATTCCAAAATTGGCGGAGCTTGATCCTGATAGTTTTTTAATTTATCCAAGCGCTCTAAAACTAAGCCACTTAATTTAAGTTTTAAATCTTGTTGCGTAGGATTTAAACCAAGCTCACGCTCCTTACTAACTTCCTGTGGCAAGTCCCCTGCCCTGCGAGCGGCGCTCAAAATACTGCTTTCTAAACCCTGCTGAAGAGCATAAGCCTCTGCACGCTGTGCTGATACTTTATTAATTCGATCGGTCAGACTTTCTAATTTTTCCTTACTGCTTATGCCATCAATATCTTTTAATTTTTCAACAATTTTGGCTTTATTCGCCGCTATCTGCTCTGCAATACGCTGGCTTTCTACTTCATAAAAACCATAAAGACTATCATTAGCTAATTTTTTTCCGCGCTCAGTTTGATAAACCTCTATCCATTTATTAACTACCCGCTGCGCAATTAATGGATCATCCCATGTAAAGCTTATTTCCATTACCGATGAGCCTGCCTCATGCGTTACCGAAAATTGCTTTTCTAATTTACTAGCCAAACGATCCAAAGGCGTTTGCGTTTCAGAAAGACCAATAAATACCAAAATAGAGCGCACGCCATCAATGATGCTACCCATGCCTTTTTTGATATAAAACTTAATCAGTTTCCAGCCATTTTTTTCAGAAGCATCATTCACTTCATTTAAATAATATTCCGCCACTTGCCGAATAATCGGCCGACCAGTCAGCATTTTTTCTTCGTCTACAATCGGATCACGCTGTGTACTAGGGGCAACTAGTGTTTGCCTGTCGCTATATTCAATTGGCACCGTGCTCATCGCTCTGCCTGGCTTCACGAGCAAACGTGACTCAGAAACATAGCGGGAAGGTAAGAAAAAAGCCCCCAATACAATCAAAATAACCGTCGCAATAAAAGCCCAGCGAAACTCTCTTTTAAAAATAAAAAACAGGCGAATAATGTCACGAAAAGAACGAATTTCTATCATGGCAGAGTCACCGTGGTGCTTGAACCTGAGCTTTTATTCAAATCATAGCTAAAGCCAATCCCAATTCCCTTAGAAAATGGAATGAGTTGGTTAAAATACAAATCCACGCCTTCAATGGCATTGCCTAAAGCAGATTTAGGTACAAAAACAATATCACCTCTTTGCAGCATTACTCCACGGCGCTGGGACTTTGCCAGCAAAAACTGACTAAAATCAGTAAAGTAAACCTGATACAAACCGGTAGCATCCATTCTCAGTAAAGCAATATGCTCGCTATCTGCCGTGGGTAAAATACCACCGGCACCAATAATAGCCTGCTCAATACTAGCCGCTGCAGTTAATTCAAAAGCAGAAGGATTGCGTACCGCTCCGCCAACAAAAACACGGTTCCCTGGTGCGATAGCAATATTGACCGTTACTTTAGGATAGCGATAAACAGCCGCTAATTTATCGCTAATTTCCGTAGCAACTTCTTCAGGCGAGCGTTGAGCAGCGTGAAGCAAACCCACAAAAGGATAAGAAAATGTGCCATCTGGGCGGACAAAAAATAAAACCATTTCGTCTTTTTCAGCAGGTGTTTGTGCATCCCTCACAATTCTGAGGGTATCACCATTCATAATTCGAGTTACGGGAGGAGGTAATTGACTGATATCGTGAAGCTCAATGCGTCGTTCGTCTAAAACACTTTGCTCAGGTAACAACAGGCTACTCGGTGTGGAACAAGCGCTTAAGCAAAATAAAGTTATGCAAAGCACGGCACTATTTTTCATAAATTATTATTTCCAGTAGCCCGCAAACATACCAATATGGCGTTTTACATAGCGAGGTAAATATTTCTCTAGATGCCCTAAACGATAGCCTGCCAACTTTAATACAACTCTGATCATCACCTCTGGCTGGCGCCATCCCTGCCCAGCCCGAGATAAAGCATCCAACTCTGAGGCAAGAAAGCGCCGCCCTTCACTGCCTGCTTTTCCAAAAAGTTCGCCTATCCACGACTCACGACCATAAAACACCCCAATATCAAAGTAACGACGAAACTCTTGCAATAAGGTGTAATGGTGAGAGTGATAAACCTCCGCGCTGGCCTCATAACGAATAGCCCAATTCTGTAATAGCATTTTTCCCGCCACATAGGCGTCTTCAGTACCAATAATATCTAAAGGAAAGCCCCCAACGGCATCCAGCGCCACCGTGCGATACGCGGCAAATGAATCGGAACTAAAACAAGTTTTAATCCCTAATTCTGGTGCATCACTTAATCGCTTTGTTCGGCTTTGTTTTGGATAATTAAAACTGCGTGAATGCCCTTCCAAAATATCGGCACCTAAACGCGGCAATTGACGGCCATAAGCAGCGGCAATTGATTCATCAGCCAAAATAGCATCGCATAAATTTTGTAAGGCATGAGGATTAGCGGGAATAGCGTCTTGCGTCATATAAATAACAATGTCGGCATTAACTTGCGTACGCGCCCATTCACGCGTACCGCCATGATTAAACTGATTAGCGTCTATAATTTGTACTTTAGCACCTGCGGCGGTGAATCTAGCCACCGTATAATCTGAAGATTCACTATCCACCACAAGCCATTCATCAAGCTTTAGCGTCTGTTCTGCTAAAGCAGGCAATAAACGATCAAGATATGGCCCCGCATTACGAACCGGCAAAACAAGTGCAATACGAACCATAACATTAATTCCAATATGCCATATAGAATTGAAGAAAAATTCAATATTTAAATGCGTAAATACAAAAAAAATTAACAACCGCAAATAAAAAAAGAATTAAGCAACAAAAGCACTAAATTCTCGCCAACTAATGTAGCAAGAAAAATTGGAATAAAAAATAGAAGTACACCTTATATGCCCATAAGATATATTCGTTAGGCATAAAATAGCAAATAGGCGTAATACCAGAAGAATAAAATTAATTAATCCACAAGAAAACAAAAAAAATAATTATGTAAAAAACGTGAAATAATCAAGACAGAAACAGTCAAAGGAAATGGTAGTCAAGTGAGGGGGGTCTCAAACCCAGAGTAAAATTGCGATATATATTATATTATATTGCAGAAAAAGCAGATCCTAATTAAATAGGGCAATACCAATTTCTTCTTCCATACTCACAACCAGAATACAAAAAACAGTGATCTATCTCACACTAACTTTGTTGAATAAATGGGCTTAAGAACAAACCGCCCCAAACTCCATGCGGATTTACACCGCGCACACCATCACTAGTGCTCCCAATTACGTGAGGCGATTTAAAATCTAACGCGCACTTCTAGCCCCGCCAACTACCGATCAAAATCTTCGACCATCACTCGCTCGCCGAGCAATTTTAAATAGCGTATTTTGATTTCAACCAAGCCTTACCGATGATAACCACGCCATGTTTTCCAGCGTGTTCGCCTGTGCGCTTTCTGGCGTGCAGCGCATCGTTTCTCGACCTCGCATCAGACGTACTTCACTTCCCACAATAGAGCGTTTTTCCGCGTCGGGATGATGACGGCTACGTTACGTTGAATAATCCCCGTGTAGCAATATTTCGTATCGTAAGCGCCATCACCATAAACAGAAAATAGCCCTTCATCAGCGGGGGCGGCCCAATCAAATCGAATATGATTTTCGCATCGCCCACTGCATTGCTTGTGGCTTCAAGAGCACGTATTTCCGGGGTTCAGCATCGATGCCCAAATGAACCTTGCGTAATTGTCATCGATACTCGGCGCTATTTTTTTGATTCTCTACTCGCTTTCGCCCAGCTTCTTAATGCCAGTACTGTCGGCCAATAATTGAAGGCTACTGAGAGCCCTCAGTCCTTATTGCTTCCCCCCACTATGCGTCAGCATATAGTCCGACACCGTGTAGTAATCTCTTAATTGCTGTTTCATTCTGGCCGCAATCTCTGGATGCTCGTTGGCTTTATCTACCGATGGGGTATTGGATTTCATATCAAATAAGCCACCGCTTTTTTTGCTCACTTGCATGATGTAATACCAGTCCTTATCCAAGATACCAATCTCGCCGCCTTCATCGGGATAAATCGTAAAGGCAAAGCGGGAAGCATCAAAGCGCGGATCAAGCAAATCACGCCCCATGCCTTTGTTTATATAAGACAAATCAAACAGACCCGCGATGGTTGGCAGGATATCAATTTGCGACGCGGTTTTATCGTAGCGAGCCGGCTTTAATAGCTTGGGCGCGTAAAGAATAAAGGGCGTGTGCACCGAGGATAGTTTTAAATCCTGAAACGCACGCGGCACATTCGGGCCTACATCGTGGCCCATAGCGCGAATACCGTGATCGCCAAAGAATACAAACACCGTATTATCAAAATAGGCTTCTTTCTTTGCTGCTTCTATGAATTTTTCTATGCAGTAATCCATATAGCGGAATGAATTGTATTCATCCACCGCAGCAAAGCCATTGGCATGTAATTCGGCGACACTTGGATTTTTTAATTTAAAATCAGTGTCTTCTGCCGGAATGGTATAAGGGCGATGATTACCCGAAGTTTGAATCACGGCAAAGAATGGTGATTTTTTCTCACGGAAAACTTTATTTGCTTCATAAAACAGATTTTTATCCGAGATCCCCCACACATCATTACGCGGGGCACTGTAGCTGCCCTCTTCGTGAATCTTCAGCCCGTCAATATTTTTGGTCAGCACGCCGCGCACATTGGCCCAGGTAGTGCTGCCGCCAATAAAGTAATCTTTCTCGTAGCCTTTAAAGGCATTAATTAATACATTTTGATTTACAGCGGCCGGATTACGGCTGGAGGTATCTCTTAAATCCACATCCGGAAGACCCGATAAGCCCGCAAAAATACCGCGTGCCGTACCAAAGTGCGGGGTATAGAGATTATCAAACCAGATGCTTTCTTTCGCCATTTGGGTAAAAAATGGCGTGGTCTCCAGCGGGTTACCATAAAGGCTGGTTTTGTAGCCGGAGAACGATTCCAGGTAAACCATCACCACATTGGGCTGGCCTTTAAACGCAGTGGGCTTAGGCTGGATATGGCGCTCAAAATTCAGCGTTTTAGCATCGGGATGATCCACCCCTAAATATGCAGCAACTGCAGGGTATGCGGCCCGCACATCATCAATTGAATAGGTGTCTTTGGTATAAGACATCGTGTCAAAAAAGTTTAAAACAGGATTCAGCGCTACTGCGGCAGCAAAGCTGTTGGTTGTGTAATAAGCATCGCTCCAGCGCAGCGGGTATTGCGAAAACTTACCGTGTATACCCAGCAAAGTGGCCAGTAAGGACACCAGCACCAGCAAGCTGGTTTTCCACTTGCCCGCTTCCCAGCCCGCAAAGTGCGAAACCCGGCGCATCAGCCCTGCCACGCCCCATGTCAGCAAAGCTACCGACAAAGCCCAGACCAGCGTTAGCTTACCCACAGGATAAGTCGACCAGACCATGCCGGCCGATTCATCCAGGTTGTATAAGAAATTAAGCACGCTGGCAGAAAGCTTAACGCCCAGATAGGAGTAATGGGCAAAGTCGACCATATGGCTAAAAATCAGCACGGCAAACACCAGCGTAAACCACACCAGCCACAGCCGCTTTGCCAGCCCTTCTTTAAATGGCGTGGTGAGCTTAAAACCACCCAGTAGTAGCATCGGCGCAAGGCTTAGCAGGCCCAAACGCAAATCAAAACGCGCCCCCAGCAGTAAAGATTCCGCCAATAAATGGCTGGGTAAAGGGTCTGCTTTATTACCAAAAGCCGTAGCAAAACCAAGCCGG
>JAPLQI010000023.1 GCA_026399755.1 Pseudomonadota bacterium | reverse complement strand
TTGCGGCACATTCAAGTGTTGTTCGAGTACTAATTTAACGGCTTCTGCACGAAATGCAGCGGTATAACGACTTGTCATGACTTACCTCCAGAGAAGATTTTATCTCAATTGAAGGTGTCCATATTTAGCAGCCTACCTCAGGGAGTGGGAATGCTGAGACATATAAAACCGATATAAAATAAAAAGCAGCATCTGAGCATAGCGACGAATGCCATTAGGGTAAACGGAAGGAAGTCGCAAAATTCACGTTTATTGTGCTAAATCAAGCCGTCGATCAGTACAGGCAAGATAGTCCTGAAGTTATGTCTCTTTCTGGCCGATAAACTGTTGTATATCTCTTCAGAAACAAAAAGCATTGTTTTGCTTAGCCCTGCGCACGCGGAGCAGGAATGTTTTGCGTAAAGATGCCGAAAAGGAATTTATCGTGATTAACTCTGTTTCCTCCCCTACACCAAGCAGTAGTGTTTCAACGACTAAGGATACAAAGGAGGCAGATAAAAAAACTGCCGTGAGCGAAGCAAGTATCCGTGCGCAAACTAATCAGCAGATCTTACAAGCATCTTTGCAAGTCTCGATTAGCAGCGGCGACAAGCCCATGCAACTCCTGTTTAGAAGCGCTATCGATAAAATTAATGAGGTGCTTCAGCCCGAATTTGGCGAGGATGCAATCAAAAATGCGATGGGCCAAGATAATTCACCAGAAGGGACGGCAGGAAGAATTGTGGCTTTATCAACTGGATTTTACGAGGCTTTTGCTAAGCAAAGGCCGGGCCAAGATCCGGAAAAAATCGCTGAAGAGTTCACTAAGGTGATACGTGGTGGTGTAGAGCAAGGGTTTAAAGAAGCTAGGGAAATTTTAAAAAGTTTACAAGTACTGGATGGAAGCATTGCAAGCAATGTGGATAAAACATATGACTTGGTGCAAAAAGGTTTGGATGATTTCTTAGCAAGCAAGACTAAAAAGAGTACTGAAGCGGGTCAATAAACAATACTTTAATTGATTTTTTTTTGCGAAAAACGATGGGTGCTATCTGATCAAGGATCATGATAGCGCCCACTTTTTTTGCTCAAATTACTGATTTAGCCGCTTAATCAAAGCCCCGAATATTCTCCGCCCGAAAAATAGGGAGCTGCCAGTTCAGCCTCATTGCAAGGAGCCTGAAGCTAAAGCCTGCAGCCAAGGCAATTAAGGAGGCGAGGCCCGTTTCTATTTTTAACCAGCAAAGCAATATATATAAAGCGCCAGTAGCGAGCGATACGCTGGCGTAAATCTCGCGGCTAAGTACCATCGGCTGTTGATTGCACAGCACATCACGTAATAGCCCGCCAAACACACCCGTCACAACTCCCGCCATAATGGCAATGCCGGGATGAACACCTGCTTCCATGCCGATATTGCAGCCAATAATGGTAAATGCCACCAAACCCAAAGCATCAACAATTAAAAATAAGCGACGCAGATGATGCAAATGGCTGGCGATTAAAGCGGTTAAAGCGGCAGCCCCAATGGTAAACAGCAGATATTGTGGATGTGCCACCCAGCCCAGCGGATAGTGCCCCAGCATCACATCGCGCGCTGTGCCACCACCGAGTGCGGTAACCGTGCCAACAAAACAGATACCGAATAAATCCATATTACGGCGCATACCCATCAGGGCGCCCGACATGGCTTCGGCAGTGATGGCAATCAAATAAATAGTGTAAAGCAGCATTTCAAACTTCTTATATCAGAGGTGGGGCAGGCGAGCTTGCGCTTATATGCAAAATGATGATTTAAAGGGCATTGTCCATTGGTGTTTAGGTATATTGAACAAAATTTAATATTAATAAGGTATGCTTAAAAATTCTTAATATGTGAAAGATACGCTGGTGAACTTAGACCCCAGACAAACCGAAGCGTTGCGAGCCGTGATTGAAACCGGCAGCTTTGAGCAGGCGGCAGTGCGCTTACATTTAACCGCGTCTGCGGTCTCGCAGCGGGTGCGGGCGTTGGAAAGTAATCTGGGCAATCCCTTGGTGGTGCGCAGCCGCCCGGCCCGTGCCACGCCAGTTGGCCAGCGGCTATTGCAATATTTGCGGCGAGTGATGCAGCTGGAGGCCGATCTGGCTTCAGATTTAGCCGTGGAGCGTTATTCACCCCTGCTCCTGACCATTGCGCTGAATGCCGATACGCTGGGCACATGGTTTTTCCCTGCGCTGGCGCAGGCACTGGTAAATGAAGAAGTGCTGATTGATTTAATCGTTGAAGATCAGGATCACACCTACACCCTGCTCGAATCTGGGATGGCGATAGGCTGCATTGGCAGTGAAGAAAAACCCATGAAAGGCTGTTTTGCCGATGCCTTAGGCGTGATGCGCTATCGCCTAGTAGCGAGTAAAAGCTTTTGCCAGCGCTGGTTTCCCCAGGGCATTAACCGCAGCGACGCGCGGCGTGCTCCGGTGGTGGCGTATTCGCACAAAGATACACTGCAGGCGGGTTTTCTGGAAAACCACTTTGGGCTACTGCCCGATGCCTACCCCTGCCACTATGTTCCCAGCACCGAGCCCCATTTGGCTGCTATTTGCCATGGCTTAGGCTATGGCATGGTGCCCGAGCTGCTGCTGGGTGAATCTCTTGGCGATCTGATTGATCTTGCGCCGGATTACCCTTGCGATGTAAAGCTCTACTGGCACTCATGGAAAGTGCAATCGCCACGTATGGAAGCGTTATCAAAGCAGATTGTAGATGCAGCAAGAGAGGTACTGGGCACGCATCCTCCAGAGTAGCTATATATGAATACCTACCGGTAAGTGCTATGCAGGCAACACCTAGTTAGTTTCATATCTTACAAAATAGGATAGCAGTGTATATTGGATTGATACTAAAGGCGTTAATTCAGGGAATGGAAAATCGCTTTGCTTGTGATATAAAATGAGACAAATAATCGTATAAATTATGAAGGGAGGTCTATGAAAAAAAATATAATCAGATTCTCCTGCTTTGGGTTGATGATTTATGCTGCATCTGCAATAAGTGCACCACTGGAGCTGGTGACGCTGCAATATCCCCCTTATCAGTATGAGGAAAATGGCCAGACAAAAGGCTTTGTAGTGGAGATCGTAAAAGAAGTGTTTCGCCGGATGCAGCAGCCGATAAACATCACTTTAATGCCTTGGACCCGGTCAATTAAAATGATTGAAGATGGTACTGCTGATGCTA
Organism: Pseudomonadota bacterium; assembly: GCA_026399755.1. GTDB lineage: Bacteria > Pseudomonadota > Gammaproteobacteria > Burkholderiales > Chitinibacteraceae > Iodobacter. The sequence continues at coordinate 29,438 of JAPLQI010000023.1, read as the reverse complement.
TTTTTACTGCGTATAAAACGGCTGAAAGAGAAGCATTTGCTGATTATTCTAAAGAAGTGTTGATGCCGCAGGCGGTTTCATTATTTGTTTTAAAAGAATCAAATGTTAAATTTGATGGTGATTTACAAAAGCTGGCTAATTATAGTTTTGGCGCAGTAAATAAAGTAAGTTACGGTGATGTTTTTGATAATGCAGTTAAAAATAAACTGATTAAACCGCCTGATGTGACTTATACCGGCGAACAGAATGTAGAAAAATTATTAGCAAAACGTTTTGATATCCTAGTCAGCAATAAGTATGGCGCATTAGATATTTTAAGGCGTAAAGGTGCTGAACATAAAGTGAAAGAGCTTGCGCCAGAAGTACAGGCTATTCCCAGCTATATGGCTTTTTCTAAAAAAAGAAATCTGAGGGTGATACGGGATAAATTCGATGAAATTTTATCCTCGATGAAAAAAGACGGCAGCTACCAAAAAATAATGGCCAGCCAGAGTTCTGTTGAATTAAAAATTAAATAATCAGTGCGTGGCGCATTTAAAAAAACGGGAAGCCTGGGCTTCCCGTTTTGTATTTCAAACTATCAATACCGATAATGCGCTGGTTTATAGGGGCCTTCTTTGGGTACATCGATATAAGCCGCTTGCTCATCAGTTAGTACTGTCAGCGTGGCACTGATTTTTTTTAGGTGCAGACGGGCTACCATTTCATCTAGATGCTTAGGCAGCACGTAGACGCCAATCGGGTATTGCTCGGTTTTGGTAAATAGCTCGATTTGTGCCAGTACTTGGTTGGTGAAGGAGTTTGACATCACAAAGCTAGGGTGGCCGGTGGCGCAGCCCAGATTCACCAAGCGCCCTTCGGCTAGCAGAATGATGCGTTTTCCATCTGGGAAAATAATATGGTCGACTTGCGGCTTCACGTTTTCCCATTCGTACTGGCGTAAGGACGCCACCTGAATCTCGCTATCAAAGTGGCCGATATTGCAGACGATGGCGTTATTGCGCATCTTAATCATATGTTCGTGAGTAATCACGCCCACATTGCCGGTGGTGGTGACAAAGATATCGCCCTGATCGCAAATGCTATCCATTGTTACCACGCGGTAGCCTTCCATCGCCGCTTGTAGTGCGCAAATTGGGTCGATTTCGGTGACGTAAACGGTGGCGCCTAGGCCGCGCAAGCTTTGGGCGCAGCCCTTGCCCACATCGCCATAACCGAGTACCACGGCCGCTTTACCGGCAATCATCACATCGGTGGCGCGCTTAATGCCGTCGACGAGGGACTCCCTGCAGCCATAAAGATTGTCGAATTTAGATTTGGTGACGGCGTCGTTGACATTAATCGCAGGGAAGGAGAGACGGCCTTCACTGTGCATTTTGTACAGGCGATGTACTCCGGTGGTGGTTTCTTCGGTTACTCCTTTAATATAAGCAAGGCGAGTGGAGTACCACTTAGGATCTTTTGCTAGCGTGGCTTTGATCGAGGCGAACAGCACGATTTCTTCTTCGTTGCTGGGGGCTGAAATCACTGAAAGATCTGTTTCTGCACGTGCGCCAAGGTGTAGCAAGATGGTGGCATCTCCGCCATCGTCCAGAATCATATTGGCGTATTGATTGTTGGGGAAATCAAAAATGCGGTGGGTGAAATCCCAGTATTCTTCGAGTGTTTCACCCTTGTGGGCAAATACGGCGGTGCCTGCTGCGGCAATGGCCGCTGCTGCGTGGTCTTGTGTGGAGAAAATATTGCATGATACCCAACGCACCTCGGCACCTAAGGCTTGCAGCGCCTCAATCAGCACTGCAGTCTGGATCGTCATATGGATGGAGCCCGCGATACGAGCGCCTTTGAGTGGCTGTGTTTTTGCATACTCCTCACGCACAGACATCAGGCCGGGCATTTCTGTTTCTGCAATGCGAATTTCTTTACGGCCCCAGTCTGCCAAAGATAGATCAGCGACTTTAAAATCGGAATTTGCTAAATCAAGATTCGCCACAGTGGTGATTCCTCTCTGTGGCCGAGTCGGCGTCTCCAACACGCATGCCGTACCCGGCGCGGGTTTACAGGAGAGCGCAGTTAAGAAATTCGAGCCTAGCCCCTTAGGGGGTTGCAGCGCCCCTCGAATGTGCTTTCATTATAGTACTAAGAAATTGATGATTGTCTTGTTTGTAATCTAGTATTTGCTTACATTTCTGAGCATTTAAACTAAATAAAGTAAGCTATGCAGTCGGTAGCAAATCAGAAACAATGCGTTGCATTGCTATTGTGATTTTTAAAGTAAATTTATTCAGTCTGTTGGCATATTTGATAACTTTGCCGACATCAACCAAGGTTGTGGAATGAAATTAAAACTAAGCGCTAGCTTGATGTTGATCCTTGCTTTAAGTGCTTGCGGATCAATGCGTCAGTATCAGGCCGAATCGCAGGGGGCGATAGATTTTGCCCGCGCAGGTAAGCCTGATAGCGCTTTGGCGGTATTGGAATCGAATAATAGTGATAAAGATCTTTTGTATTATTTGGAAAAAGGTCAGTTATTACAGTTTAAAAATGATTGGTCTAGCAGTAGTAGTGCTTGGCTTAAGGCCGATGCTAAAATTCATGATTGGGAAGAAACCGCTAAAAACTCGCCCGATAAATTATTTGGCGAGATGGGCAGCTTTTTAATTAACGATAAAACTCGTCGCTACGATGGTTACGATTACGAAAAAGTATTGTTGTCCACCTTGCTGGCCGTGAATCATGCCGCCTCAGGTGATTGGGGCAATGCAAGAGTCGAAGTCAGAAAAACGCATGAACGTGAAGCGATTATTGCGGAGTTTCGCTCCCGTGCTTATGAAAAAGACGAAGCAGAGGCTAAAAACCGGGGTGTAAAAACCACGTTTAAAGATTTAAAAGGCTATCCAACCGAAACGCTGGACGATCCTGATGTTTTAGCTTTAAAAAACAGCTACCAAAATGCATTTAGCCATTATTTCGCAGCTTTTGTTTACGAGGCACTGGGTGAAAAAAGCTTGGCTGCGCCGGGTTATCGCAAGGCGATTGAGTTGCAGCCCAATACCAAGGTTTTAGAAGATGGCTTATCTCAGCTCGATAGCAAAACCAGCAAGCGCGGTATGACCGAAGTACTGTTTGTGGTGAGCTCAGGCCTTGCTCCTGTGCGTAAATCAGTCACCGTGCCCTTGCCAATTTATCGAGTGGGCTTAACGGCGATGTCATTTCCTGTGATTCGCTCTGGTAATGATTTTGCGCCGTCGCAACTCAAAATAGACGGGCGTTTTGTACCCGTGAGCACCATCGCCAGCGTGGACGCAATGAGTCGCCGCGCACTACGGGACGATATGCCGGGCATTATTTTGCGCTCCACTATTCGTGCGGTGAGCAAGGGCGTTGCGCAAAAGCAGCTAAACGACAGAGACAATAACGCCAGCGCAATTGCCAGCCTAGTGCTTGGTTTGGTGAGTGTGATAACAGAGCAAGCGGATGAGCGCACTTGGAGCACCTTACCCGCGCAGATCGCTATTGTGCGAGCGAGCTTGCCGCAGGGGATGCATAAAATATTGGTGCCAACCTTACAGGGACAAGAGGCCTTTGATTTTAAAGCAAGTAGCCCTTACCAGATTGTGCCGATCAGGGTGATGGGCAATCAGGTGTATTTTGGGCAGACAGATTTAGCGCCTGTGGTATTAGACACAGTGGTGACTGACAGTGCAGACGCTATGATTCAGCCCGCAAAGCCTAAAAAGGCGAAGAAATAAATCATCGTGTTTTCTATTTTGAATAAAGGAATAACCATGAAAAAGTATCTTGCCAGTGGCGTTTTACTGGCTGCCGTTTTGGGTTTTTCAGCGATGGCTCAGGCTGCCTCGATTTCGCTGACGGATCGGGTTGATCAGCTAGGGGAAATGAAATATCTCAAGTTGGTCACTGGGCGTACAGCACAGCGTAATGGCCTCTTGGTGGTGCAGGTCGAAATGAAAAATCAAGACAAGGGTAATCAGCAGCTTTATTACCGTTTTCGTTGGTTAGACGAGGCAGGTCTTGAGGTGGGTGGGGAAGAGGCTTGGAAGCCCTTCAAATTTATTGGCCTGCAAAAACGCACCATTGAATCCATTGCTCCCGTACCTAATGCCGTGGATTTCAAAATGGAAGTCAATAGCCCAGATAACACCGGCGCAGAACCTGCGGCCAAGTAATTATTAATTTAAAGGAATAGATCAATGAAAACGATGAAACAAGCATTAAAGCTGAGCGCGGTATTGGCCGCGGTATTATTGGCCACAGGCTGCGCTTCTAGCTCATCGCCTACTGTAGGTGGCGGTGATGTGGTTTATGGCGATAGCAAAGCAGTTGAAACGGTAACGAATGAATTTGGCTCTACCGATTTGCAAATGATTTCAGAATCAATGGCGCGCTCTTTAATGCAGCACCCATCCATGGCTAGTCGCCCATTAATCGTAGTCGCCGAAGTAAAAAACAAAACTGCTGAATATATTGATACCCGTAATATCACTAACAGCATGAAAACGCAGCTAATGAAAAGCGGCGCCAAATTTGTAACCGATAGCAGCACAATGGATGCGCAGGTCGAGGAATTAAAAAAACAGAATGAAACAGGCATGTATAAAAATAAAGCCAAGCTTGGGCAAATGAAAGGCGCAAAATATCTGCTAACGGGCGAAATTACATCGATTGTTAAAAAGAACGACAGCACAAAAGATGTATTTTATAAATTCACGCTGATCTTAAAGAATATCGAAGAGGGTGTGGATGAATGGCAGGATGAAAAAGAAATTCGCAAAACATCTAAGCGCTAAGTGCTATGTAGGTTGGGTTAGCGGCTTTATTGCGTAACCCAACAGCGGAGTGAATATATTGGGTTACGCGGATTACCTACCAAATTAGGGCAGGTAATTCGCTAACCCAAGCTACAATTATTCACTATCTACTTTTTTCTGCGGCGTAATTCTAGTTACCAGCAATTGGTCAATCCGGTAATTATCAATGTCGACCACTTCAAATTTGTAATCACCAAAAATCAATAGCTCAGCTTTTTTAGGAATGCGTTTTAGCATATACATCATAAAGCCAGCAATAGTTTCGTAATTCTCTTCGTCTTTTAATTCGTCGATATCCAGCGCTTTTTTTACGTCTTCAATCGGCGTTACACCATCAACTAGCCATGAGCTTTCATCTCGCTGCACAATTTGATCCGCACCTGGGTCTACCATGCTGCCCATGAGTTGAATGGTGACATCATTCAGCGTAATAATCCCAACAACTAAGGCGTATTCATTCAGGATGACGGCGAAGTCTTCGCGCGCTTCTTTAAATTGCTCTAATACTTCAGATAAAGAAAGCGTGTCTGGAATCGTGAGTAATTTTCGATTGCCGCATTGCTTTAAACCTTCAAGCAAATTAATTTCACCGCCTTTAAGCACTAATTGCAAAATATCTTTTGCATCGATATAGGCAAATACGCTATCGATGCTGTTTTCACAAAGTAGAAATTTAGAGTGCGGATCCGCTAGCATTCTCGCTCTTATTGTTTCTTCTTTTTCATTCAGAGAAAAGAAAATCACACTTTCACGCGCGGTCATCACTGATGTAACGGTGCGCGTTTCTAATTCAAATACGTTTTCAATGAGATTGTGCTCTTTGCGCCGCACCGTCCCTGCCATTGCGCCTGCATCTGCCATTGCCACAATATCGTCGGTGGTAATTTCATCTCGGCGCACTGCAGGTAAATTGAAGGCATTAAAAATCATATTGGCAATGCCATCAAAAATAAACACCAAAGGGCGCATTAAAAATATACAAAACAGAATAGGTGCAACGACTTTAATGGCGGTGGCTTCTGGTACAGCCATGCCAATTCTTTTTGGAATTAAATCGGCAAACTGAATAAAAAGCCCAGTAACCACTGTAAACGACAACAGAAAACCCAATGTTTCGGCTGTTTCTGCTTGCACACCAGATTGAATAAATAGCGCTTTAAAAACTGGCGAGAAAGTGGGTTCCCCTAAAATACCGCCCAAAATTGCGACTGCATTTACGCCAACTTGCACCACGGTAAAGAAATCTCCAGGGCGCTCTTGCAGAGCTAGCACCAGATCGGCGCGTTTATCACCGTCTTCACTCATTTGTTGTAGCTTGTGTTTACGCGCTGCGGCTAGCGCAATTTCTGAAACAGAGAAAAATGCACTGATTAAAATAAGAATAAAAATAATAATTAAGCCGTTCATCATAATATTAAATCTCCTGCCGCTAGCTTAGCAGCTCGCCAGCTTGCAATGAAGCTTCTTTGAAGACAAAGGGGGTGGAAAGGTCTGCATAAATTAACAATATTGGGCGCTGGTATCGGTGTAAGCAGCCCCTGAGCAGCGTTAAGAGCTTAAATTCAGTGTGATGGATTGATACTTTCATGATATGTACATTTTATTAAGAAATAGTGTAAGTGCTTTCCCGTGTAACGTAGACAAACAGACGTTTAAAAGCTGACAATGTGGCTTGGAATTTTTTCCAAAGTCGTACGTCTTCAGGGCGGGGTGAAACTCCCCACCGGCGGTAAGTTTGTGGCTATTTAAAAAAAGCAGCAAACAAGCCCGCGAGCGCCTGAGCTGTTGCATCGCTCAGGGTCAGCAGATCTGGTTTAATTCCAGAGCCGACGGTGATAGTCCGGATGAAAGAAGATGCGTCGTAAAGCCGCTTGTGGTTTGTTTTGAAAATAGAGCTAATGTGCTTGCGGGCCTGCCTGCGCGCGCGGATATGATCCGCGGAATGCCTTTAGCGATAATTCAGATGCAATCATGGCGGGCCTGCGGCTGTCCCACCCCTGAACCGTTTTTCGCCTACCTATCTTGCGAGAGCGTTTCTATATGTTTGCTGAAGTTTTAAATCCTACCCTTGCCCCTTTTGCTGTTCGCTTTAAACAAGCACTGGCCGATATGCGTCAGGGGCGCCCTGTTTTATTGATGGATGATTTCGATCGTGAAAACGAAGCCGATTTAATTGTGGCAGCAGAAAAAATCACCGATCGAAGCATGGCGCAAATGATTCGCGATGGCAGCGGTATTGTTTGCCTCTGCCTGACTGATGAAGCCCTGCAGCACCTACAGCTGCCGCCGATGGTGATAGACAATCAAAGCCGTTTTAGCACCGCCTTTACTGTGTCGATTGAAGCACGGCAAGGGGTAACGACCGGCGTATCCGCAGCCGATCGGGTAACTACGATTAAGGCCGCTATTGCCAGCGGCGCTCAACCGAGTGATTTAGCCTGCCCCGGTCATGTATTTCCGCTGCGTGCCACGGCTGGTGGGGTGCTAGCACGCCGAGGTCATACTGAAGGATCAGTCGATCTAGCCGTTTTAGCGGGCCTGCAGCCCGCTGCTGTGCTGTGTGAGCTGATGAACCCTGATGGCACGATGGCGCGAGGCGATGAGATTAGCAACTACGCTGCCGAGCATGGCTTACAGGTGCTCAGTATTGCCGAGCTAGTGGAATACAGATTGCAGCAAGCACGCTAAAAATACTGGGCACTTATCGGTAGATACTCATACTGCTAGGTGCCCGTCTTGCTTGTCGCTTAAAGAATACCCTTGTGGTGTCCATATTGCGCCGCTACTCATCACCAAACTACCTTAGCATCATGGCTTCTTCGCGAGGCTTCAGGCCAAAGCAAAAGATGCAAGCAAAGCCTAAGTACCAAAGCCACATTGCGGCATACATGGGTGACGCATATGGAGGTAAACACCTCGTGTAATCAGCGATTGCTCTTCACATAGTTCATACAATTTTCTTGTATTTATGCTCATGCTCTATATTTAATTTCTTTTAACTGACAAAATTACGCAATTAAAGGTAAGTATTATATGGCGCAGAGTCGCTTTTTTATAAAACGATCGGGGATTTTGATGAATAAAACTAAATTAGCACTGGCTCTTGCTGCATTGGCGGGCGCTGGTTTTGCAGGTGCAACATGGTACACAGGCTCAACTTTAGACAATAAAGTGATGCAAGCGGGTGATGCATTAAAAGACTACAAAATTATCAAAGTAGTGAAGCGTGATTTTAAAAAGGGGTTTTGGTCTTCAACAGAAGAAGTGACTTATCAGCTTGGTTGCGAGGATGGGGGGGATGCATCGCCTTTGCGCGGTGCAACTGGGCAAATTACTTTAATTAATACCATTCAGCACAACCCGTTTGGGCTAGAGATTAATACCAAGCTGGTTTATAGCGATAAAGCAAAAGTAGAACTTGCCAAGGTATTTAAAGATAAAGAGCCTTTGGAAATTAATACCAAGGTGAGTTTATCCGGTGATTTGCAAACTCGTATTTCTAGCCCCGAATTTACCATTAATGATGAAAAAGGGAATGTAACCTGGAAAGGCGTTAATTCTCTGATTAAATACGATAAAACGGCCAGCTATATTGATTTTGATGTGTCTTTGCCAGGTGTTGTTGGAAAGGAAAACGCAAGTGCTACCCAGTTTAATATCGGTTCAGTGTCTTATAAGGGAAGTTATAAGAATGCTGTTGAAGGTATTTATGCTGGTGCTGAATCATTAAAGATTGATGGCTTTGGCGTGACGGGCAAGAAAGAAGAAAAAGAGATGCAAGTGTCGATGGGCCAGCTGCTGATGAGTAGTGAGTCTAAATTCAGTAATGGCCTGCTTAATTTTTCTGGTAAAGGTACTGCAGATAAACTCACATTCAATTCAAAAGAAATTGGCAAGTTTGAAATGAATATAGATGTGAATCAGCTTGATCCTAAGGCGCTTAAAGGGATTAATGATCTGACCTGGAAAAAAGGCATCTTGCAGTGTAATTTTGATAATAAAGGCCAAGAAAAAGCAATACAAGCCTTACTCATGGATGTTTTGAAAAAGAACCCTTCACTAAAACAAAATATTAAATTGCATACGCCAGAAGGTGAAAGTGTTGTGGCCGTTGATTTAGCCAGCAAAGACTTAAAGGCGGAAGATCTAGCCAACCCCGGTCTGCTGATTAATAAGATCAATGCCATGCTTGCCTTGCAATTACCCAATGCCTTTGCCGAAAGAATGATTCGTGAATCTGCTGAAGAAGAAGCGATTGAGCCCACTCTGGCGATGTTTCAATCATCGGTACAGCTTGGTGTAGAAGAAGGAAAGATTGAAAGCGATGGCAAATTTCTTAAAACTAAAATTCAATTAAAAGACGGTAAAATCGTCCTTAATGGAAAAACGGTTGAATTGTCCGAGTTACTTGGTATTCAGTAATTTACCGTAAATTGCGGATGAGCCCGATGGCTCATCCGCAATTTTCAGCAAGTTTTAGCGCTTAATCATCTTTGCTACTTTCGCTTCAAACTCATCAAAGCGTTGTTTTAGTGCCTGCATTTCAGATATTTTTTCTGCTTTGCCTAAAAATGAATAACGAATGCTATTCATGGCTGTGTTTTTTAGCTCATCGTAAGATGGTTTATAGCGGCTGGCGTAAAGCAAGTATTCGCCGCTAAGATTATTACGCGATACGCCCGGATCATCGCTAGAGATCACAAAGGGCACGCCGTGACGGCGGTAAACCTGAATAGGGTGTGCTTCGTTTTTTACCCCAAGAATAAATTCATTGCTGGTTAGATTTACTTCTACAGCAATGTCTTTTTCTTTTAGTTTCTTTAAAAGCACATCGGCGTTTTTCTCGTGGGTAATATCAATGCCGTGGCCAATACGATTTGCGCCTGCAATTTGTACTGCATCATTAATATGATTTTTTAATCCTTCTGGCGGCACCATGCCGAGTGCTAATTCACCAGCGTGTAGGGCGAGTTTGCTATCTGGGTAGCGTTTTTTAAAGAATTTAAACATCTGCATATGCAAATCATAATCACGCATGGCAACGTGTTCATTTTCTGGCCCTACAATATTGACGGCCACAATTAAATCGCTGGCTTTATCTGCGGCAAAGGCGGAATACATTTGGCTAAAGACCAGCGATGGCGAGAGATTACGTAATACATAGGCTTGTACGCGTAATTTAAAATCGCTGCTATCGATGCCTTTAGCTGCGTCTTCCATGGTTTTGATATAGGCGCTAATTTGCTGCTGGCTGGTGGCGTCTTGGGCCATAAAATCGGCATAGCTGGCAAAAATGGCTTCAGCATCTTTGGGGTTTTGCACCAGCTGATTCATTTTTTCGTCTAATTCTTTATTGCTGATGCCAGGGGCCAAATCGACCATGGTTTCCAGATATTGCACGTTTTCTGCCTGCGCCCGCTCTTTTAAAGATTGAAATCCTTCATGCATGGCGTAGCTGGCAACCGGCATAAAATAGAAAAAGGTATTAAAGAAGTTTTGATCGGGTGCTGGTTGATCATGGCTGTGATTACTGAAATCTTTATCCGACCATTTTTGTAGCAGCTCACGATAAAAAGCATTGTTTTGACGTGTTGCATCGGCGCTTAGGCAAATCTTGCTGCTTGCTTCACTAGGGGCCGTATTGATATGAAATTTCTGTGCATTCAGTGCTGCATTGTCTTCGTTATAAATACAAAACTTTTGCCGGCCTACCCATTCCAGATAAGTTTCAGCATAAATAGCGCCGGAATAATGGTGATGTAAATCTGCGCCTTTAGGCAGCATATTCATCAATAGCCCCAGCTCTGCCGTATTGGGTGTGGGGGCGCTGATTAATTGCGAATAATATTGTTTGGTTTGTGTGTAATTATTATTAATATCTTTTGCGTGGCTAGTCCCGATGGCAAGCAGGCAAAGGGCGAGTAGTTTGGTTTTCATCTAGATCATCTTTTATGAGTGTAATGCCGAATTATAGGCTGCAATAAAAGGATAGATGAATAGGGTGTTAGAGAGCTTGCAATTTTTTAAATTGGAGCGTTGTTTATTAATATGGATATATTGATGTGGGTAAAGTCATGTTAGAAAAAAGGCAATTATCTATTTAATGCCTTAATTGTTTTTTGATCTTTGCGAATAAACAATAAATGCGGAATGTTTTTGATTAAATTAGGAAGCAGAATATTTAAACCGTGGTGCGTAAGAATAGCGGCTTGCACACCCTACGAAACTGCGTTCCTCAATAAGAGACAAGCCACTTATAGGGTGAGCAAAAAACTTACCCACCCCATACCCAATCCTATCAACTTAAGCTTATTGCATTGGGTGAATCGGTGTTTATAGGGTGTACAACGACGCAGTCGTTGCGCACCGAAAAACGGTGCGCAAGACAAAACGACTTGCACACCCTATACCCCTTATTTCAACCTATCGTAGCCGGGCAAGGTTAGAAATTCGACGAAATCCTCGCTGGTGGTGAGTTCATCAAACATGATTGCGGCCTCATCCAGCGTGCTGCTAAAGCGGCCGGTGGTGTGGATCTTGGCAACTTCCTCTGGCAGCCACTGGCGGAACAGCTCCTTGCTAACTTTGCGACCATCGTCCAGTACACCCTTAGGGGATCTGATCCATTGCCAGATTTGCGAGCGGCTGATTTCGGCGGTGGCGGCGTCTTCCATTAGATTATGAATCGGCACGCAGCCTAGGCCAGAAATCCATGCGGCCAAATATTGCACGCCTACGCTGATATTGCCGCGTAAACCGGCCTCGGTAATTGGCGCTTCAGGTTGGAAATTCAGCAAATCACTAGCTATCACGCTGACATCAGGGCGTTGCTTGCTGATTTGATTGGGCTTGTCGCCAAGAATTGGGTCCCAAGCGGCTTGAGCGATTGCTACTAAGCCGGGGTGAGCCACCCAACCGCCATCGTAGCCATCTGCGGCATCACGCTCTTTATCTGCGCGGACTTGCTGCATGGCTTTTTCATTGGCCGCCTCGTCATTCTTGATTGGAATCACCGCGCTCATGCCGCCCATCGCAGGTGCCTTGCGGTGGTGGCAGGTTTTAATTAGCAGCAAGGAATAAGCGCGCATAAACGGCACGGTCATGGTGATTAAGCTGCGATTGGCAAGGCAGAAGTCGGTGTTGGTACGGAATTTCTTAATGCAGCTAAAGATGTAATCCCAGCGTCCGGCATTCAGCCCTGCGGAGTGTTCACGCAGCTCGTAGAGGATTTCGTCCATCTCAAAAGCGGCCAAAATGGTTTCGATCAGTACCGTGCCCTTGATGCAGCCGTGCGGCGCGGCCAACTCTGCTTCGGCCCATGTAAATACATCATTCCAGAGGCGAGCTTCTAAATGGGATTCCATTTTGGGCAGATAGAAATAGCACGATGTGCCTTGGCTAAGGCGGTATTTCAGATTGTGAAATACGGCCAAGCCAAAATCAAACAGCGAGCCAGAGATGATTTCGCCGTCGACTTCGATGTGTTTTTCCATCAAATGCCAGCCACGCGGGCGCAGAATTAGCGTGGAAATTTCATCATTTAATGTGTATTGCTTGCCTTCCGGGGAGGTAAAAGACAGCTCTTTACGATAGGCGTCTTTTACATTGATCTGGCCTTCAACTTGGTTTTCCCAAGTGGGCGTATTGGAATCTTCAAAATCGGCCATAAACGATTTAGCGCCGGAATTAAGCGCATTAATCATCATCTTGCGCTCAACGGGGCCAGTGATTTCGGTGCGACGGTCAAGCAAATCGGCGGGTAGGGCAGAGATGCTCCAGTTGCCATCACGAATATGCTGGGTATCAGCTAGGAAATCGGGCACTTCACCGGCATCTAGCCGTGCTTGGCGCGCGGTACGGGCGGCCATCAGCTCACGGCGGCGCGGCTCAAAGCTGCGGTGCAGCTCGGCTAAAAAAGCCAGCGCATCGGGAGTAAGAATAGGGGCAAAAGCAGGGCTGATATGGCCGAGAACTCGAATACCTGCAAGCGTGGTTGTCATGGTTTATCCCTTAGCATTAGGGGGAAACCCAAACCTTGAAACACAGAGGGCACGGAGGACACAGAGTTTCACGGAGAAAACCAAGGATAGATGTTTTCTCCGTGGTTCTCCGTGTTCTCCTTATCTCCGTGTTTTAAGACTTGGGTTTTGAGTCTTAGTGGAACTGTTCTTCTTCGGTCGAGCCTTTCAGCGCGGTGGTAGAAGACTGGCCTTGCTGGATCACTTGCGTGACCGCATCAAAGTAGCCTGTGCCTACTTCACGCTGATGTTTCACCGCGGTAAAGCCACGGTCGGCGGCGGCGAATTCGGCTTCTTGCAGCTCAACAAAGGCACTCATGCCGCGGCGGGCGTAGCCGTGGGCGAGGTTAAACATGCCGTAGTTCAGCGCGTGGAAGCCCGCCAGTGTGATGAACTGGAATTTGTAGCCCATCTTGCCCAGCTCAGCTTGGAAGGTCGCGATGGTGGCGTCGTCCAAGTTTTTCTTCCAGTTAAACGACGGCGAGCAGTTATAAGCTAGCAATTTGCCTGGGAACTGAGCATGAATTGCAGAGGCAAATTTACGTGCGTATTCCAAGTCCGGCTTGCCGGTTTCACACCAAATCAAATCAGCGTAAGGCGCATAGGCAAGGCCACGGCTAATGGCTTGTTCCAAGCCCGGCGTCGTTTTGTAGAAGCCTTCTGGTGTGCGCTCGCCGGTACAAAACGGTTTGTCGTTGGCGTCTACATCGGAGGTCAGCAAATCAGCCGCTTCTGCGTCGGTACGTGCGACAACTAGCGTTGGCACGCCCATGATGTCGGCAGCAAAACGCGCTGCAACCAGTTTTTCTACAGCTTCACGCGTTGGCACCAATACCTTGCCGCCCATGTGGCCACATTTTTTAACTGAGGCCAGCTGGTCTTCAAAGTGAACACCGGCAGCACCGGCTTCGATCATGGATTTCATCAGCTCGTGTGCGTTCAGTACGCCGCCAAAGCCGGCTTCTGCATCGGCTACGATAGGGGCAAAGAAATCGATGCTGTCGTCGCCTTCGGCGTGATTGATCTGGTCGGCACGGGTCAGCGCATTATTGATGCGGCGCACCACCAGAGGAACCGAGTTCGCTGGGTAAAGCGATTGGTCTGGATACATTTCGCCAGCGATGTTTGCATCAGCGGCAACTTGCCAGCCTGAAAGGTAGATGGCTTTCAGGCCTGCTTTAACTTGTTGCATCGCTTGGTTGCCGGTTAGGGCGCCTAAAGCATGCACATAGGGTGTTTCGTTAACTAAGGACCACAGCTTTTCTGCGCCACGGCGGGCTAATGTGTGCTCGACTTGCACATTGCCACGCAGGCGCTCAACGTCTGCAGCGGTATAAGGGCGGGTGATGCCTTTCCAGCGTGGATTAGTGTCCCAGTCTTGCTGGATGGCGGCGATCTTTTGTTCCTTTGTACTCATAACAATACTCCCTAGAGGGTGATGGGCTGCATGTTTAAGTAAAGCATGTGGTAGTCGTGTTGCAGAATTATTTTGCAGTGCACCATTGAATTGTAGTTAGTAATAATTCACTACATATTGGGACTTTCATGTACTTTTTGACCCGTAAGTATTTAGTCAACGAATGGTAATTAAGTCTTTGAAAACAAAAGATAATGACGTTTGAATTTTTATTGCTTTAAACGACTGTTTTAATGGCATAAAGTGTCGATTTAATCGATTAATGTAGTTTTTTATAAATTTATATTTGTCAGCTACATGATGAATAGCGCTGCTGGCCGGGAAAAAGGGTAGAAAAAAATAGTGTATTTATTGATACATCTGCTATGAAGTAGACCCCTAAACATGGATTAAGTTGCTCATTTTTTTGTTTTAAACGGTAAAACGAGTTTTTACCTTTAGTAAGTAGGGCATGTTTGTCATTGTCTTCTACTCAATGCACTTGAAATGCAAGGTGATAACCCCATCTGCCCTTGCATGTTTGAAATAAGTTTGACTGGAGTTCCTGATGAGTAATGAAAACGTACAAGAGCAGACCAATCTAGATGCAGCCGTTGAGGCTGTCGTTGAAAGCACCGAAAATTCGCTGGAAGAGCAATTGGCTGCTGCTGCTTTAGATATTGAAAAAGCCCGTCAAGACGTGCTCTATGCCAAGGCCGAAGCCGAAAATAATCGCCGACGCTCGCTTGAAGAAGTCGACAAAGCCCGCAAATTTGCGGTTGAGAAATTTGCTATTGAGCTGTTGGCCGTAAAAGATTCACTAGAAATGGCGCTGGCTGATCAGACTGGTGAGGTAGAAGCGCTGAAAAACGGCGTTGAACTCACTTTAAAACAGCTAGTTGCTGCATTTGAAAAATCCCATTTACTTGAAATCAACCCAATGGGTGACAAATTAGATCCGCACAAGCACCAAGCGATTGCAATGGTGCCAAGTGATGCAGAAGCCAATACCGTCGTGCAAGTCATGCAAAAAGGCTACGAGCTAGCCGGCCGCGTGATTCGCCCTGCGATGGTGATGGTTGCAGCAGCGAAGTAAAAAATACGGTTTGTAGTGGGGGAGGTTTTAAAAAAGCCCTCTTGAAAATGCTCAGCGCATCCCCACTTTGTGAACATGGTTGTTAATTTACCGCGGCACTATTAGCTGCGAGCAAATAAGGAAAAATTAAAAATGGCAAAGATGATTGGTATTGACTTAGGTACAACAAATTCTTGTGTGGCCGTATTTGAAAACGGTCAGCCTAAGGTAATTGAAAACGCAGAAGGTACACGTACTACGCCTTCCATTATTGCTTACCAAGAAGATGGTGAGATTCTGGTTGGTGCGCCGGCTAAGCGCCAGGCTGTAACAAACCCAAAAAATACTTTGTACGCGGTAAAGCGTTTGATCGGCCGCAAGTTTGAAGATAAAGAAGTACAAAAAGACATCGACTTGATGCCTTTCTCCATCGTTAAAGCCGACAACGGTGACGCATGGATCTCGGTTCGCGACAAAAAAATGGCGCCACCGCAAATCTCCGCAGAAGTACTACGCAAAATGAAAAAAACCGCTGAAGACTACCTCGGCGAAGAAGTAACCGAAGCGGTTGTGACTGTTCCTGCTTACTTTAACGATGCACAACGCCAAGCGACTAAAGACGCTGGCCGTATTGCTGGCCTCGATGTAAAGCGCATTATCAATGAGCCAACCGCTGCTGCGCTTGCCTTTGGTATGGACAAGCACGAAAAAGGCGACAGCAAGATCGTTGTTTACGATTTGGGTGGCGGTACATTCGACGTTTCGATTATCGAAATTGCCGATGTAGACGGCGACAAGCAATTTGAAGTGTTGGCTACAAACGGCGATACATTCTTGGGTGGTGAAGATTTCGATCAACGCATCATTGATTTCATCATCGACGAATTCAAGAAAGACACCGGCATCAATCTGAAACAAGATGTGATGGCGCTGCAACGCCTGAAAGAAGCGGCAGAAAAAGCCAAGATTGAGCTGTCTTCTACGACAACTACAGAAATCAACCTGCCTTACGTGACCATGGATGCAACAGGTCCTAAGCACTTAACACTGAAAATCACCCGTGCTAAGTACGAAAGCTTGGTTGAAGATTTAGTAGCACGCACCATCGAGCCTTGCCGCATTGCTCTGCAAGACGCTGGCCTGAAAATTACTGATATCGATGACATTATCTTGGTTGGCGGTCAGACCCGTATGCCTATGGTGCAAGATAAAGTTAAAGAATTCTTCGGTAAAGAAGCGCGTCGCGATGTGAATCCAGACGAAGCGGTTGCTGTTGGCGCTGCTCTGCAAGGCTCAGTATTGTCAGGGGATCGTACTGACGTATTGCTGCTGGATGTAACACCGTTGTCCCTAGGTATTGAAACCATGGGCGGCATCTTGACAAAGCTGATCAAGAAAAACACCACGATCCCTACAAAGGCATCGCAAGTATTCTCGACAGCAGAAGACAACCAAACTGCAGTGACCATCCATGTATTGCAAGGTGAGCGCGAAAAAGCATCTGCAAACAAGAGCCTTGGCCAATTTAACTTGGGCGATATCCCGCCAGCAGCACGCGGTGTGCCACAAGTTGAAGTGACTTTTGATATTGATGCTAACGGTATCTTGCACGTATTCAAGCTTCTAGCGGTTTGTCCGAAGCTGAAATCGAAGCGATGGTTCGCGATGCAGAAATGAATGCTGAAGAAGACAAGAAATTGTCCGAATTAGTAGCGGCTCGCAACCAAGCTGACGGCATGGTTCACTCAGTTAAAAAATCACTGGCTGAATTTGGCGAAAAAATTGGTGCAGACGAAAAAGCCAAAATCGAAGCTGCTATGGCCGAAGTTGAGCTGGTACTGAAAGACCACTCTGACGACAAAGAAAAAATTGAAGCGGCAACAGCAACCCTGACCGAAGCATCACACAAGTTAGCTGAGCAAATGTACGCTCAACCAACCGACGGTGCTGCAGCAGGCGCGGCCGCAGGTGCTGGCCCTGAAGCTGAAGCCAAGAAAGATGACGGCAATGTGGTTGATGCTGAATTCACCGAAGTAAAAGATAAATAAGCCCCGTAGCTTGTCGGACTTAAGCGATCGTTGCGAGGAGAAGTCCGGTTTGAGTCAGCTTTCACGGATTTTTGAGGCGAATAGCTGGCTATTCAACGAGAAAATGCGTGAAAGCTGGCCAAATCCGGCTTTTCCGCAGTAGATCAGTCTTAAGTCCGACAGGCTGCTAGCTTATTTAAATGAAACAGGCCCGCTGATGCGGGCCTGTTTTGTTTCAAAGAGGGAATAAATTTAGGCTTTTATAGGGTGTGCAAGTCGCTTTTCTTGCGCACCGTTATGCCGTGGTATTGCCGCGGTGCGTAACGCCTCCGGCGTTTTGCACCCTATAAAACGGAGGGCGACAAAACCATCGCCCTCAGAAGCTTCGAGTACGCCCCTTACAAGCAAGATTTAAGCCAGCTTAAATCGGCTGATCGATTGCTTCAGGCCATTAGCCAGTTGCACCAATTTGCCGGATGAATTGGCGACTTCTTCTACTGCGGCGCGGTTTTCCTCGGCCATCTGTGCGATGCGCTCTACATTCTGTGCCAGATCTGTACTGACTGCGCGCTGTTGAGCTAGGGCGGAGGCGATATCGTTAATTGAGGTTTGCACCTTGGACGAGCCCGTTTTAATTTGCTCCATCACCTGATTGGTGCGCTCTGATGCAGTAGAAACCTGGCTTACGCTTTGCTGGCTCGATTGCATGCCGCTGACTGCTGCGCGGGTGCCTTGTTGGATGGTCTGGATCATGCCCGTGATTTCTTGCGCCGAGCTGGTGGTGCGCTCTGCCAGTTTACGTACTTCATCGGCCACCACGGCAAAACCACGGCCTTGTTCCCCTGCGCGGGCCGCTTCAATGGCGGCATTTAGGGCGAGTAAATTGGTTTGATCGGCTACATCTTTAATCACAGTGGCGATATTGCCAATATGGGTAGAGCTTTGCTCTAGGCTGGCAATCTGTGTGCCGGTGCTGTTGACGTTTTCTAAAACATTATCAATCAGTGAGTTCGATTTTTTGACTTCTTCGCTACCAGAATTTGCCAGCAGCCCTGCATCATGAGCCTGCTGATTGGCCTCGCTGGCGCTAGAGGAAACGCTATCAATACTGACAGTTAGCTCTTCCACTCCGGCCGCGGATGAAGAGGCTGCTTCTGATTGGGTTTGGGAGCTGACCGCTACTTGCTGTGAGGCGCTGGCGAGCAAACCAGCCATGCTAACCAGCTCAGTGCAGTTGTTATTTATGCTTTGAATGGTGGTTTTTAAATCACTCTGCATTTTTAATAGATCGGTTTGCATGGCTGCCAGCTCATCTTTGCCTTCTATATCAATGTGCTCGCTTAAATTGCCTTCACGGATTCTTTCTAAAGACAGGCGCACATGGCTGATGGGCGTGGTGATGCTTCTGGTTAAGATCATCCCCAGAACTATGGCAAGTACAACTGCGATAAGGGTGATAAACGTGGATTCGGTTTTGCTTGTGGCAAGCTCCTGAGTGCTGATCGTCATTGATTCATCGGATATTTTTTTATTCAGATCAACCAGCGCACTAAGTGCATCGTCATAGGGTTGAAATGCGGCGGCTACCGAGGTAGACATCAGCTCTGCGGCCAGCTTGAAATCGTTGGCTTTTCCTGCTGCAAGCGCATGTTTGGTGGCTTCTATATAGCGGGGCCACAGATCGTCTACTTTTTTGAGCAGCTCAACTTCCGGTGGGGTTAAAGAGGTGGCTCTGTATTTATCTAGGAGTTCTTTTTGCTTGCTTTCATTCGCTTTCATGCCTTCTTCAAGCTTGGCCATTTTATTATCATCGGTTTCCAGTGCAATCGCATACACGGCTCGGTGATGATAAATCGCCTGCCTATTGGCATTGGCTAGATCCATAATGGGCACCAGCTGATTGTCGTGCATATCCTTGGTAAGTGCTTGCATGGATGCTGCACTATGAAAGCCAAGTACGCCCAGGATTAAGGTAATAAGCGCACAAAATAAGAAGCCAGCAAGTAATCTGCCGCCTATTGAAAATTGATTCAGGATGTTCATGACATGCCTTTTCAAAGCAAGTGTAAGGGAGCTGACTTATTCATAGAGCGATAAGCGCCTCTGTACAAGTGAAATCTCATAAAGAAGGGCGGGGGGCTTGTAGATTGAAGACTTCGCCCCAATGTGCAATCCGTTGATGAATTCAGGGCGCAGCCTGCTGTGCAGGATTAAAAAGATGGCTAAAAAAGATTTATACGACACGCTAGGCGTGAACCGCGATGCGGATGACGACGAAATTAAAAAAGCGTATCGCAAACTGGCGATGAAATATCACCCAGACCGCAATCCAGATAGTAAAGATGCGGAAGATAAGTTCAAGGAAGGCAAAGAAGCCTACGAAGTCTTATCCGATGCACAGAAGCGCGCTGCTTATGATCAATACGGCCATGCAGGCCTTGATCAGCAATCAGGCATGGGCGGTGGCGGCGGTGCAGGCTTTGGTGACGCTTTCTCTGATATCTTTGGCGATATCTTTGGCGCGGCAGGTGGCGGTGGTCGTGGTGGGCGCTCTAACGTCTATCGTGGTGCTGATCTGCGTTACAACTTAGAAATCAGCCTTGAAGAAGCGGCGCGTGGTGTAGAGCGCCAGATCAAGATTCCATCGCACGAAGAGTGCGGCAGCTGCCACGGCAGCGGAGCCAAAGCAGGCACGCAAGCCAAAACTTGCCACACCTGCGGCGGCCACGGCCAAGTTCGCGTTTCGCAAGGCTTCTTTAGCCTGCAACAAACTTGTCCAACCTGCCACGGCAGCGGCAAATATATTCCTGATCCATGTCGCCCGTGTTCCGGCACTGGCCGCGTAAATACGCATAAAACGCTAGCAGTGAAGATTCCTTCTGGCGTGGATGAAGGCGATCGTATTCGCTTAAGCGGCGAAGGCGAAGCCGGCGTGAATGGCGGCCCATCGGGTGATCTATACGTTGTGATCCATGTGAAAGCGCATTCGGTGTTCCAGCGTGATGGCAACGATCTGCATTGCGAAATGCCGATCAGCTTTACCATCGCGGCCTTGGGCGGCGAGATTGAAATCCCGACACTGGATGGCAAAGCACGCATTACGATTCCGGCTGAAACACAAAGCGGCCAGCAATTCCGCCTGCGTAGCAAGGGGATTAAAGGCGTTCGTAGTGCGATCACCGGCGATTTGATGTGCCATGTGATTTTGGAAACGCCAGTGAAACTGACTGCGCGTCAGAAAGAGCTGCTGAAAGAGTTTGAAGAAATCAGCCAAGGCGATTCAGACAAGCACAATCCACGGGCTAAGTCGTTTATGGATAAAGTGAAAGACTTCTTTGCTTCGTAAGACCAAGCGCGCCAAAGGCGCTGCCTTTCCCCCTCTCCATCAGGGAGAGGGCTAGGGGAGAGGGGCGCTTTTGCACATGCACGAAAGCGTAAAAAAAATAGCGATGGCTCAGCCATCGCTATTTTTTTATCTGATGTATAGCTATCCACAAAAAACATAAAAGGTAGGAGCAAACAAGCGATTATTTCTCTTGGTTTTCTCCGTGTAACTCTGTGTCCTCAGTGGGATCGAGGGTTAAAGGTTTGGGTTTTTTTACTTAATCAAACGAATCGCAAACGGCAGGTGGTAAGTTTCGCCCTTGCTGGCGCTGACGGCCGCAATAATGCAAAACACTAAATTGATAATGCCAATGGCAAATGCCGTTAAAAATCCAATTAGAATCAACATCAAGATCCAAGAAATAGCATAGCCAATCATGATGGTAATCGACCAATTGAGCGCTTCTTTGGCGTGATCTTGCACAAAAGGATCTTCTTTTTTTATCAGATAAACCACCAGCGCAGGAATGAAGCCAAAAAAGATGCTGCCAATCCAAGTCAGGATCGCAATGGTATTGGAATCCGAATTGCTGGTTTTTACTGGAAACTGGCTTTCATCCATCTTGGTTCTCTCGCGAAAGGGGAGACCTATTCTAGGTGGCTTTATAAGATAAGAGCAAGAATGAAGCATGCCATTGTCGTTAATGCGTAATTTTTACACGAGCAAGCATCGGGCCAAAATTCACCAGCAATACGCCAGCGGCAATCAATACCGCACCCAAAATCCGCAAGCTGCCAATCTCACGTACCGGCAAACCTAGTAGACCAAAGCGATCGAATAAGAGTGAGGCAATAATCTGGCCGCTGATAATTAAGGACACCATCGCCGCCACACCGATTTTGGGTGCAAGCAAGGTGGTGCCAAATACAAATAGAGCACCCATTAGGCCGCCGGTCAGCATCCACCAAGAAGCATTGCCCAGATTAGCTAACCCCGCCCATTTTTGCCCGCTGAGTAAGGCAATCAAAGCCAGAGTCAGTGTGCCAATAGAAAAAGACAATAAAGCCGCCAGCAGCGTGCTGCCACCAATAACGCCTTTAAGCTGATTATTGACGGCAGATTGCAAAGGCACGATCAGGCCAATGATGAGGGCGAGTAGAAAGTAAGGAAGCTGCATGAGTATGGTGAGTGAGGAGTAAGGCAGGCGAGACTAGCATGTTTTTTTGGGTCGATAGTCGATAGTGGGGAGTAGGGGCGTGGCGGGTTTGATTTTCCGACTCCCCACTCCCCTGTTCCCTAAGCTCTTTTAATTGTGGCGGGTTTGATTTTCCGACTCCCCACTCCCCTGTTCCCTAAGCTCTTTTAATTAAGCCTTGTGATAAACCTCGGCACCTTTCTTAATAAACTCGATCGATTTAGTTTGCATGCCGATTTGATTGGCATCCGCTTCTGCGATCCCTTGTTTGGCCGCGAACTCACGCACGTCTTGAGTGATTTTCATCGAGCAGAAATGCGGGCCGCACATCGAGCAAAAGTGCGCGACTTTGCCGCTGTCTTTTGGCATGGTTTCGTCATGGTAAGAGCGCGCGCGGTCTGGATCTAGGCCCAGATTAAATTGGTCTTCCCAGCGGAATTCAAAGCGCGCCTTGGAAAGCGCGTTGTCGCGAATCTGCGCGCCGGGGTGGCCTTTGGCCAGATCCGCAGCGTGTGCCGCCAGCTTATAAGTAATGATGCCTTCTTTCACATCATCTTTATTCGGCAGGCCCAAATGCTCTTTCGGTGTGACATAGCAAAGCATGGCGCAGCCGTACCAGCCAATTTGCGCTGCGCCAATGGCGGATGTGATGTGATCGTAGCCGGGGGCGATATCGGTAGTCAGCGGCCCAAGGGTGTAGAACGGCGCTTCGTGACACCAATCGAGCTCCAGATCCATATTTTCTTTGATCAATTGCATCGGCACATGGCCAGGGCCTTCGATCATCACTTGCACATCGTGCTGCCATGCGATTTGCGTGAGTTCCCCAAGTGTTTTTAGCTCGCCTAGCTGTGCTTCATCGTTGGCATCCCAAATTGAGCCAGGGCGCAGGCCGTCGCCCAAGCTAAAGGCCACGTCATACTTTTTCATGATTTCGCAGATGTCAGCGAAATGGGTGTAAAGGAAGCTTTCTTGATGATGGGCCAAACACCATTTGGCCATAATCGAGCCACCACGGCTGACAATGCCGGTCATGCGGCCTGCGGTCATTGGCACGTAGCGCAGTAAGACGCCTGCATGAATGGTGAAATAATCAACGCCTTGCTCGGCTTGTTCGATCAGGGTGTCTTTGAAGATTTCCCAAGTTAAGTCTTCGGCCTTGCCGTTTACTTTTTCGAGCGCTTGGTAGATAGGAACGGTGCCGATTGGCACAGGACTGTTGCGTAAAATCCACTCGCGGGTTTCGTGGATATTCTTGCCGGTGGACAGATCCATGATGGTGTCTGCACCCCAGCGAATGCCCCACGTCATTTTTTCTACTTCTTCGCTAATGCTCGAGCTGACGGCAGAGTTACCGATGTTGCCGTTAATCTTGACCAAGAAATTACGGCCAATAATCATAGGCTCGGATTCTGGGTGGTTAATATTATTGGGGATAATGGCGCGGCCACAGGCGATTTCGCTGCGTACAAATTCTGGGGTGATTTCATCTGGCATCACCGCGCCGTAATTTTGCCCTTTGTGCTGACGATTCATCATCGCCAACATTTTTTCACCAGTTGGGCTGCTGTCACGCAGGCTTTGCAAATAAGCCGCACGATTCATGTTTTCACGAATCGCCACGTATTCCATTTCTGGCGTGATGATGCCTTTACGGGCGTAATGCATTTGGCTGACGTTTGCGCCATCTTTGGCAACGCGGGGCTGACGTTTTAATTCAAAGCGTAATTCATCTAGCTTGGAGTCGCTTTCGCGCATGCGGCCATATTCGCTGGTGAGCTGGCTAAGTAGCTCCGTATCATTGCGTTCGCTAATCCATGTGCTACGAATGGCTTCAAGCCCTTTGCGCACGTCTACCTTTGCATCTGGATCGGAGTAAGGGCCTGAGCAATCATAAACAAAGATAGGCGGGTTTTTTTCTGTTGCGCCGCTGATACTCATTTGTAGAGGGGTGTCGGCCTGGCTGATTTCACGCATAGGCACACGGATGTCGCTGCGTGAGCCGGTGACGTAAATTTTGCGTGAATTGGGGAGCGGCTGGATGGCTGCATCGTCGACAACGGCGGTGGATGCTAAAAATTGGGCTTTTGCGTTCATGCTCTACTCCACAAAGGCGCGGGTGAGCTAAACGAAATATCTAGCTCGCTTCCCTACGCCGGTATTAACCGAATCAGGTTCAGAGGGTATATCTCATCCGCGCCTAAATCTGGCGCAGAACCCCTAGCGATAAAGCAGAGAAGGTATCTAAAAAACCAGCAAACAGCAAATTTAAGATAGTGGGCTGCTGATTTACATCAATGAAGCAAAGCTCAAAACATCCTTGGCTTGCTGTCAGCACCGTTTTTTACAGAGCTGCAATTTTGTGTGCTACATCTGACTTAAGGCTTGCAATCTAAGGGGCAATAGCCACACCAAGCTTGGTCTGTGGGATAATTGCAAAAATTTTCAAACGCTGGGTTTGATCCCAGCTTGCTTTGGGGTAAGAAAAATGGATTGGGAAAACGCACGTTATTTATTAGTAGAGCAGCAAATTCGCCCTTGGGATGTGTTGGACCAAAAGGTGCTTAATCGTGTATTGGCGGTGAAGCGCGAAGAATTTGTGCCTGCAGATAAGAAAGAGTTAGCCTTTGTCGATATTGAGCTGCCATTAGCAAATGGCGCGCAAATGCTGGCCCCAAAGATGGAAGCGAAGCTGCTGCAAGATATTGATCCGCAAGTGAGCGATAAAGTGTTGGTAGTGGGCGCAGGCACAGCTTATTTGATGGCGCTGGCAGCGGGCCTAGTGGCGCATGTTTATGGCGTGGAAATTGATGCGGCTTTGGTAGAAACGGCTCGCGTTAATTTGGCGAATGCAGGCATTAAAAACGCAACTGTAACTCAAGGCGATGCACTTGCCGCTGCGCAAGTACAGGGGCCGTTTAATGCGATTATCGTAACGGGCTCTTTATCTGCTGTGCCTGATAGCTTGAAAGATCAGCTCGCTGTAGGTGGACGTTTAATTGCCGTGGTGGGCGAATTACCAATTATGTCGGCAACGCTGTTTACCTGCGTGGCTAAGGGCAGCTTTGGGGCTACTAAGCTGTTTGAATACAATTTGCCTCGTTTAAAAAATGCAAAAGAAAAAACGGCTTTTGCATTTTAAAAGAGTCAATGTCTGTAGACATATAGAGATACCTCATATTGTGTTTCGATATGATATTTATGGCTCTTTTTGACCTATGTGTTTACAGTTTTTATGGTTTTGTAATGCTGCTATTAGGGCTACTTGATGCAACAAATTAATCCTCTCGAATTATCCCAATGGCTAACTGACGCAGAGCGTGAGCGCCCTATGCTGCTTGATGTTCGTGAAATGGGTGAATATGAGATTTGCCATATTGAGCAGAGTCAGCTCATTCCTATGAATACCATTCCCAATCGCTTTGCTGAATTAGACGAAGAAGCAACGATTGTAGTGATTTGTCATCATGGTATGCGAAGCTATCAAGTAGCGTCTTTTCTAGAGCGCCAAGGCTTTGCCAATGTGATTAATTTAAATGGCGGTATTGCGCGTTGGGCTGAGGAAGTTGATTTGACGATGGCGAAGTATTAAATCATTACCCCCTCGTCGTAATTGAGCCTTATAAAGAAGGTTTTCCTTATTATCTTCTTGACGCTGTATGACTAAGGCACTTTGTAAGTATTTAGCGCTGTATTCCAAATGAATTGTTTTTAATTCGCAACGGCTTCCATAGCGCTCGCTGAGTTGTTATAGTCACCCCGCTTGTTTGCCTGCTCCCCTGCCTTTCATAAGATTCTAATAGACCATGAAATTATCTCGAAGCTCTGCTGTTATTTCACTTTCGCTGCTATTAGCTGGCCCTGCTTGGTCTGCAACGTGTTTATCAGGCTCTGGTGATTGCCAAACCATGCCAGATGATGGGTCTGCATTAATGATGAATCAAGGTGCTTTGCCGCAACAGGGCAATTTGCTGGGTTCTCCATTGGGGCAGCAGAATCAGCAGGGACAACAGAGTCAGCAAAATACACAAAATTTTAATAGACAGCTGCAAACGCCGATGGCTCCGATCACTTGCGATGATGTGAGTGGTAGGCTGACTGCGGATCGTAATAGCAAATATAAAACACCTGCTGCGCCGCTGAATGATTTCCAAAAATACCTCTGTAGCAGTGCGAATCTGCCGCTCCCCGTGTTTGGTCAGCAAATATTCCAAATGCAGCAGGCCAGCTACTCGCCATTTGAAGCTGCACCGGTTTCAGCGGATTACTTGATTGGTGTGGGGGATAATTTTTCAGTTCGCCTTTGGGGCCAGTTAGATGCTGATTTACAGCTAAAAGTCGATCGCTCGGGTGCGGTATTTATTCCTCGTGTGGGCAATGTCAGCGTAGTGGGTATTCCGTTTGGCGCGCTTAAACAGCATTTAAGTCGGGAAGTGGGCAAGGTTTATCGCAACTTTGATTTGGCCGTTACGATGGGCCAGCTTAAAAGCGTGCAAGTTTTTGTAGTGGGTTTTGCACAAAACCCCGGCAGCTATAGTCTTGGATCGTTGTCTACGGTGGTGAATGCCCTGTTTGCAGCGGGTGGCCCGTCTGCCAACGGCTCCTTGCGTAAAATTCAGGTGAAGCGCGCTGGCAAAGTGGTGAATGAATTCGACTTATACGATTTGCTGCTTAAAGGTGATAAAAGCCACGATTTGATGCTGCAAGGCGGTGATGTGGTGTATGTGCCGCCCGTGGGGGGCCAAGCGGCAATTTCGGGTAGTGTAAAAGTGCCAGCTATTTATGAAGTAAAGGCAGGCGAGAATCTACAAGATTTGATCACTTGGGCCGGTGGCGCAGGTAATTTTGCGCAAGATGGCAAGGTTTCGATTGAGCGGGTCGTCGCGCAAAAATCCCGCAAAGTAGAATCGGTAGAGTTAGCTAAAGCCGCTGGTTTTGCCGTGCGCGGTGGCGATGTGGTGCAGCTCTATGCGCTTAGCCAAAAAATTAACGATATGGTGTCTTTGCGCGGCAATGTGGCGCAGTCGGTACGTATGCCTTGGTTTGAGGGCATGAAGGTCAGCGATTTAATCACCAGCAAAGATATGCTGATCGCGCCGCGCTTCTGGGAAAATAAATACCAAGATAAAACCGCCAGCAGTAAAGATTTGCAGGAAGAAGAAGATCAGCAAGAGCTGCTGAAGCAACAGCAAGGCTCCTTGAATCCGCCTACTCCAAAGTTTCAGCGCAAAGTAGATCGCACATTATTAGGCGCTTTGCGTGGTAATCAGCAAGAAATCAATTGGAATTACGCTGCGATTGAACGTACCAATGAGCTAGACAGCACAACAACGCTCGTGCCATTTAACCTAGGTGCGGTGATCTTAAAGCGCGATGCATCGCAAGATAAGCTCTTGGCTAAGGGCGATGTGATTCATGTTTTTTCTAAAACAGATATCCGCGTTTCTACCCAGCAAAAAACCCGCTTTGTGCATATCGAAGGTGAAGTGGGCACGCCGGGTATTTATCAGGTGAGCGAAGGGGAAACGCTGGCTACCTTGATCGATCGCATTGGCGGCTTAACTTCAAGTGCTTATCTTTATGGCGCAGAATTTTCGCGTGATGAAGTGCGTAAAAAGCAGCAGGATGAGCTAGAGCGCTTAGCTGATTATGTGGAGCGTAATGCGCAAACATCGGCAGGGCAGCAGGCGCAAAATGCTTTGAATGAAGGTGGCGTAAAAGCGGCAACGATTCAGGCAGATCAGCAAAAACTGCTCGCTCAGAAAATCCGTACCACTAAGGCCGATGGTCGCGTGGTGCTGGGCTTAAGCCCAGAAAGCAGCAAGGTTGCAGACATTCCTGAAGTAGCGTTAGAAGATGGTGATCGGGTCTTTATCCCTTCGAGATCAAGCACTGTGGCGGTTATGGGCTCGGTATTTAGCCGCAATAATGCCTTTATCTTTAACAAAAACCGCAGTGTAGGCGATTATTTGAACCTAGCTGGTGGCCCGACCGAAAGCGCTGATGCAGATAGCGTATTTGTGGTGCGTGCCGATGGTTCTGTGGTGAGTGCCAAGCAGTTTGGCTTACTTTCGCGCTCATTCAAAAGCGTAGAGTCCCTACCGGGTGATGTGATTGTGGTGCCAGAGAAGTTTGACCGCACAGGCTTCGTGAAGAACGCGCTGGATTGGACACAAATTCTGGCTAACTTTGGCACTGGCTTGGCTGGTATTAAAGTATTAGGTAATTAATGAAGAACGCATAGGCTCTATGCGTTTTTTGACTTTGATTAAATAACACGACAATTGAGCGCAATGGAAAACAAAGTAATTACCCAAGAGAATGATCAGGACGATGAAATCAGCCTGATTGATTTATTAATCGTATTGGCTAAGCATAAGAAACTGATTTTTGGCCTGCCTATTGTGTTTGGTATTTTGGCTTTAGTGTATGGCTTAGTCGCCACGCCCATTTTTGAAGCTAAAACCACTATCTTGCCGCCTCAGCAGCAGCAATCTTCTGCCTCTGCCATGTTGGCCTCATTGGGTGGGTTGGCAGGTGGAGCAGGTGCAGCTTTGGGAATGAAAAGCCCGAATGATATTTATATCGCCATGATGCAAAGCCGCCGTCTGGAAGAAAAACTGGTGGAGCGTTTTAAGCTGCAAACGGTATACGAGACTAAAACGGCGGGTCAAACCTTGCTTGCCCTTGAGGGCAGCAGCAAGATTGCTACCGGTAAAGATGGCTTGATTTCGATCTCCGTTGAGGATAAAGACCCTAAGCTGGCGGCCGCAATTGCCAACGCTTATGTGGAAGAGCTGCGTAGTTTAAGTAAAGTATTAGCAGTGACCGAAGCCGCACAGCGCCGTCAGTTTTTTGAAGGGCAGATTGTAACGGCTAAAAAAGAGCTGGCCGATGCTGAGGTTGCCTTAAGGCAGTTGCAGGAAAAAACGGGTGTGTTGCAGCTTAATGAGCAGGGTAAAGTTGCGATAGAAGCCGTTGCGGCCTTACGCGCCAGAGTATCGGCCAAGCAAGTGCAGTTGAATGCCATGCGTAATTTTGCAACTGAAAACAATCCTGAATTGCAAAGAGCCAAGGCGGAGCTTGATAGCCTACAAACCCAGCTGGCAGATATGAGCAAGGGTGGGGATGAGAATGAAGATGTACTCATCGCTAAGAGCAAAGCGCCAGGAATTGGTTTGGATTACATTCGCAAAATGCGCGATGTGAAATACCAAGAAACGCTATTTGAGCTGATGTCTAAGCAATATGAAATTGCTAAATTAGACGAAGCCAAAGATGGTGCAAATATTCAAGTCTTGGATAGTGCCATTGCCCCAGAAAGAAAAGCCAAACCTAAGCGTGCCATCTTGATTTTATTGGCGCTCTTTGCTGGGTTTTTCTTAGCCATCTTGGCCAGCTTTATCTTAGAAGCAATGAATAAAATGGCTACAAATCCAGAGCAAAAGCAGCGTTTGGATTTATTAAAGAATACATGGAAGGGCGTAGCATGATTTTAGTTACCGGCGGTGCAGGTTTTATTGGTGGTAATTTTGTTTTAGATTGGTTGGCGCAATCAGATGAAGCCATT
>JAPLQI010000123.1 GCA_026399755.1 Pseudomonadota bacterium | reverse complement strand
AACTGGCACTGAATGAGCTATGCAAAGCAGTGATTTACTTCGACCCTCATGCAAAAAAAGATCGCCCCAAACACCCTAAGCCGCATGATTT
This sequence comes from Pseudomonadota bacterium, assembly GCA_026399755.1. Lineage (GTDB taxonomy): Bacteria > Pseudomonadota > Gammaproteobacteria > Burkholderiales > Chitinibacteraceae > Iodobacter. The sequence continues at coordinate 118,209 of JAPLQI010000123.1, read as the reverse complement.
TACAGCCTATAAATCAGGGGTTTGAGCTTAAGTTGATAGGATTGGGTTTACGCCTCTGTATGAATAAAGAAACGCTCTATCTTTCTATTTTGCGCCAATATGTGATTGCGCAGAAAACCACCGCCGCAGAGATTACTAGCGCGCTGGAACAAGACGATTGGGTCACGGCCGAACGCCTAGCTCACACGCTTAAAAGTACTTCGAGCTACGCAGGTGCAGAGTTTGTACAGGAGTTATCTGCCTCTATTGAGCAGTCAACTAAAAATAAGCTGCCCAAGCAAGACATCTTGATGCTGGTCTTTACCTTGGATGTGATCTTAGGGCCACTTATCCACAGCTTAGAAAAACAATTAGGCACAGACAGTTAGTTTGGGGATGAGCCATATTGCTCAGCGCTACTTTACTGCCCGTAAACCGAATTAATAAAAATTAAATAAATCAGTAATGAAAATTGTGTATTGGCTTATATGCCAGAGTACGTTAATCTATTTACACACAATCACCTCTGGCCATAAAAATGGATCAGCAGCGTTTCAGTAAAACAGCCAAAGGCAGTAAAGAAATCGAAGAACGTAGCGGCTTGTTGTCGTCCGTTGCCCGTCGTATCTTAATTATGATGGATGGCAAAAGAACCCGAAGTGATCTCCTCCAAACATTTAGTGTGGCGGAATTAGAAGAAGCCTTGTCAAAACTAGAGCTACTTAAATTAGTAGAGGATGTGAGCGGCACGGTTGCAGCTCCGGCCAGCATCGATTCGCGGGCTTTATCTCAAATTCGCCAAATGATGCATATGAGTAATCAACAATACTTATCTGGCCAACTTGATCGATTTTTAAATGAAGACTTTGCAAAAATCAACAATAGAGAAAGCTTAGAGTCCGTATTAGAACATTGGCATCGCCTATTATGTAATGCTGGCGAGGAGGTCGCTGCCTATGCCTACCTCAGACAAATTAAAGCCACATTAGGCTGGGATAAAAAATAGCCAATTCACTGGGTACAGATAAGTGAGTAAACTAAAGCCGCCGCAGCCGACTTTGTGTTTCCAAATGCGAAATTTGCCGTCGGTGTTTAGCTCCTATTTGAAGCCGCTCACCTTCTTCATTTTGGACTAGCGCATTAAAACTAGGTAAAGCCAATTCAAAATTACTCTGCCTTAAATGCCACTTAATCAGTGCTGCATGGCAGCGATTTCGTAACACGCAGATTCCACTTTGATTCGCCAAAAATAAAGCCTGCTGCAATATATCCCCCGCGGTTTCATCTTCTAATGCCAATAATACTTCGCCCAAAGCCGTTAATGCATGTACTTTGCCCCAAAGATTATTGTTTTGCTCACTGAGCATAAATGCAGTTTCTAATTCTATTTTAGCTTGAGCAAACAACTTTTGCTCAGCATGCACAATGCCCAGATAATAAATAATCTCGGCCGACCAAATGGGATTAACAATCGATTGCTGCAGTATTTTTTCTGCTTCGGCAATGCACTGCAATGTGTAGGAGAAGCGTTTTAGCCGATATGCATCGCTAGCAACATTTAATAGCACCTCGCACTTTAGATAATCACTATCCAATTTACGAGCGAGTTCTAAAGCCAATTCATTAAAGCTCAATGCAGCCTTATCATCACCAAAACCAATATAAACTTGACCAATCCCCATATAAATCTGAGCGCATAATTCTCTATCATTGAGCTTACGGGCAAGTTTAAGTGCATCTGACCAGTCATCAAGAGCAAGCAGCGGCTCATTACTCAATAAGTGTGAAAAACCAAGCAAAATCAGCGTCTTAGTTTGCTCTTGCTTGTTTTGTATCGCTTTAAAACCATGCACACCCGCCAAAAAAGCCTGCTGCGCTTGACCATGCTCGCTTAAATGCTGCCATGAATGCCCCAAAATCACTTGCGCTATAGCCAAGAGCTTTGGCTCCGGCTCTGCTCTTGCAAGCAGCTGTAGCGCTTCGCTGGGGGATGGCGGGGAGCCGCATAGGGACTGTTTGGCAATCACTTCTAATTGGGCGGAAAATTGTAATTTTGCGCTCATTTTTCCTCTTCTTCCCAAAGCAATTGCCCTGCCCCTTTTCGCAATGCTAAGAAAAGAGCTAAATCTGCTCGCAAATGCAAAATCTCCGCCGTATCGCCCAATTGGAAAAAAGCACCGCCCATACTCAAACTCAGAGGCTCAGGTAAATGAGTGCTTTCTAGCTTGGCGATATCCTGATGAATATTCAGAGTAATCTGCTCAATTTTTATTTTATTTATCGCAGGGATAGCCAGCGAAAATGAACCTAAGCCTGAACACACTAAAACGGCATGAACAGGGGTGTGGATTTGCAAAATACGCGCCACTTGGTGATAGGCAATGTAGGCGAACTCACTACCAAAGACTTCCCTAATACTGGCAAAATGATCAATTCCTAAGCTAAGCAGGCAAAGTGTTTCACTTTGGGCTTGATCCAATAATACTGGCCAGCGCATCTCTAAATAGCGGGCATTATGTAAGCCACTGTGTTCATCACGGAAAGTAACATTTTCTAATTCTTGCACCTGTTGATGCTGGGCTACATTTTTTTCACGTAATAACTCAATTTCAATTTCACTAGTCATTTGCCGCAATTTGTATTCAACCGCAGCTAAACGCCTTGGCCGAGATGTTTTTGTGGTTTTTGTGGGTAATTGTAATGCCTTGCTAAAGTATTCAACAGATTCAGCAAATTGCTCTAAGCGCTGATATGCACGCCCAAGCTCAATATGGATTTCTCGACTGGAACGAGGCAGATGGTGCATATGTTTTTTTAGCACCTCCACATTATTGAGCAATTTAGCGCGATCTAAGGACTCAGCACTTATCACCATCTTGGCGTCTAGCTTTAATAGCGCTAAGCCACAGCCTGCCATGGCAGCAGGCTCTGTCTGATAAAGGATTATTGCCTTTTCAAGTAAACCCAGCGCCAATTGCCATTCTTCTTGCAAACTATATAACTGGCTTAATCGCTCTAACAAATACGCACAGCTATATAAGGCTGGATTATCGAGCACCTGCTGTATCATCTTCAGCGCCGAATCTTTTTTATTGAGCAACCACAAATCTGCAGCTAAACCCAGTCTTGTAGCGCAAATCAAATAAGCATCATCGCCCGCTAATTGCAATCCATATTGATTAAGCGTTAAGGATCTTTCAACTTGCCCGGTTTCACGAAATAAATGAGCGAGTTCAATCCAATAGATAGTTTCATTTTCGGAGAGATCTAATGACTCTTCGATACCCGCCAGAAAACTACTTATTGCCAAAGCGGGCTGGCCCTGTCGATATAAACGTCGGCCTTTAATCAACAATGCCTGCTGATGACTCATGGTGATTTACTCATACAAGCCCACTCAATCTATTTAGCTCAACCCAGTAAGACCAAACACCACATCAAAGCCAAATTAAGCAAACACACCAGCTGTGCTGCACTGCCTAAATCTTTGGCACGTTTAGCCAAGACATGCCGCTCTAAAGAAGTGTGATCAACGGCAGCTTCAATTGCTGAATTCAGTAACTCGACTATCATCGTGGCAAAGTGGCTGCCAATCAAAAGCGCCCGGCCCCAATGAGGCAGCCCTGGAATTAAAAAGGCAGTTGGAATGCCTACTAAGGCCAGCAAGCTCACTTGGCGAAAAGCGGCTTCATTCAGCCAGCCTGCTTTTAAACCATCTAAGGAGTAACCCAATGCATTAAAAATGCGGGCAGCTCCTGTTTTACCTTTAAATGGACTTTCAAGCATTTCACACTCCATCCACGCCATTTGGCGTCACGTCAAAGATTTCTTGATAGGCCACATACTGCATCAGCATCATCACAGGAAGAGCGACCAGCAAGCCTAGGAAGATCGTAAACGCCGATAAAATAAACAAAGCCAAAGTAATCAGGCCACTCAGTAAAAAGGCCTGCCAATTACGACAAACGCCCGCAAAAGAGAGCTTCATGGCTTCTACTGGGGAATGCCCTTTAAAGATCACTAAGGCAGGTGCAAACCAAACAGCGCACATGATAGGTGTCATGAGAATCAAACTTAATGAGGTATGCACATACAGGGATTTCATCAATTCTGGGCTAGGTAAGCTGCCAGCAGGGATATCTGCAAGGCTAGGCTGGCTGCCAAACAAGCTCAGCAGCAGCGTAACCAACATCACGGCGACCACATTAATAAAGCCAATAAACAGCAAGGGTTTTACTTCACCACGAAAAGCGGCAAATAAATCCAAAGGGCCAATCTTATTACCGGCATCACATTGTTTAGCCGCCAAATAAACACCCGCAGATAGCACGGGTGAGACCAAGGTATAAGCCAAAGCCCCCACCGCAGGCAGCACACCGGCCAATAAAGCTAAAACAAAAAACTGCAAGGCCAGCACAATCCACATGCTTGGCTGGCAACGAAACAATTTAAACCCCTGCACATACCAATGCCATCCACGGCCAGCCACAAGGCGGCGCGGCTCAGGCAATAGATCAATGACGTTATCTTTTTCCATTATTTTTCCTACTCGTACTCCGGCAAGGCTTGAAGGATACGTGAACCCTTAACTTACTCAAAGGTAAACATAACGGCCTGCTGAACTTGAGGCTTTCTTACTAAAATAAAGCCAGACTTAGACTTATTTCATGCTCAAAAAAGTAATCGCTCATCTAATTGTCCCGACTATTCAAAAAAATGCTCACCGAACTAGCCATTGTGCAGATCTTAAATAAATATTTAATTTCAAAAATTTTAAATATCCGCATGAAATACTATTTATCGATGTTTCACACACAAAAAAGCCACATGAATGAACTCCATGTGGCTTTTTGTTTGAAGCTAGAAATTATGCAGCGACACGCTTTAAAGCATGGCGAGCAATCATCAGTTCTTCATTGGTAGGAATGATATACACAGGAACACGGCTGCTAGGTAGAGAGATGCAACGCGCTTCACCTGAGCGCTTGGCATTTGCTACTTCATCAATTTCCACGCCTAACCAGCGCAATTCATTACATACCGTGGCGCGAGCAATATCGTCGTTCTCGCCAATACCTGCCGTAAACACTAGCGCATCAAAGCCCTGCATTGCTGCAGCTAAAGATGCAGCTTCACGCACTACACGGTGAGCAAAGTAATCAACAGCAAATTTAGCACGTGGATCTTTGCTAGCATGCAGATCGCGCATATCGCTAGAAATACCTGACATACCCAATAAACCCGATTTTTTGTAGATGAGTTCTTCAATTTGTGAGGCATCCATTTTCAGATGGCTCATAAAGTGCAGAATCAAAGCTGGGTCGATCGTACCGCAACGAGTGCCCATAGGCAGGCCTTCCAAGGCGGTGAAGCCCATGGTGGTCGCCTGACATTCACCACCCAGTAAAGCAGCCATCGACGAACCATTGCCCAAGTGAGCCACTACCGTGCGACCCGCTGCCGCTTTGGCATCAATCGCAGGCAATACGCTGGCAATAAACTCATAAGAAAGGCCGTGGAAGCCGTAGCGACGAATACCATGTTGCTCGCTAAATTCGTAAGGCAAGGCGTATTGCTGCTCGATTTCTGGCTGAGTGCGGTGAAACGCAGTATCAAAGCAGGCAACTTGTGGCACGGTAGGCAACAACTGAGCCAAAACGCGCATCGGCATAATATTGTGCGGCGCATGGAGTGGCGCTAACGCAATCGTTTCATCTAAGCCTTTTAATACTTCTTCCGTAATCAGAACGGGGTGGCAAAAGTTTAAACCACCATGCACGACACGATGGCCAATCGCGGCAATGGATCGGCCTTCGATATGGCTATTGAGCCAAGCTAGCATGTGACGCAGTGCAGAGTCGTGGTTCTTAGGCATATCTGCCGGCATCGATTCAGAAACCAGCTTATTGTCATCCGCATCTTTAGCCACAAATTTAGGATCGACATAAATGCCGTCTGCTAAGCCTTTAAACAGCAAAACAGGATCTGCTGCTGTGGTTTCAAATAGGGAAAATTTGATGCTGGATGAACCGGCATTGATAACTAGAACCAACTCACTCATAAACTACTCCTTAGTTTTTCACTGACCTCTGTACAGCTTTCTGCACAGCGGTTGAATTTATCTTGCTTTGTGATGAATACAGCGCAAGCAGGCGTTCACAACTTTGGGTATCTTGCTCAAAAAACAATACGCCTTTGCGGTGAGTGCCAAGCAAAGCCAAATTATGCTGAGCACGCTCATCTGCTGCGGTAATATCCATTGAAATCTATTAGTATCGCTCGCTGCCGAATATTAGGAACAGGCATGCTGCACTGCAATGGAATAATTACTGCTGCATATTTTAAGCAGGACTAAAAAGGCCCGTATTGGTCAAAATCAAGCTAATTCGCCCATAAATAGGTGCATATTCACCATGACCGCATTCACTACCCACCTAATCTGCGTTCCCGAGCTAGAAAACACGGCCACCGTAAGTGGTTTGCATATTTTGCCTGGCAAGCATGTCCAGAGTAATACACCCCTGCTTACCTTAAGCAGTGGTGGAGTGGCGATTGAAATTTGTGCTCCAGAAGCAGGCTTGGTTTCACATTTAATGGTGTCTCTTTGCGAAACCGTTGCCTGTGGTGATTTATTGCTGCAAATGGAAATCGAAGAAGCACCCATGCACATCTTTGGCACCGAAGAAGAAGCCTCATTTGTTAGCGCATGCAAGCTTGACTGGCCTGAAGCCGCTTCTTTTAGCGTTAGCCCACTAGCCGCTCAATTGGCCGCGAGGCTTGGAGTCGATCTCAGTACCGTTGTCGCCCATGGTGAGCACATTGAAGTCGCTGATGTAGAAGCACATGTCCGTGCCGTGATGCTGCAATGGCAACAACTCAACCATCACTAGCCCTTTATTTTTTTTGCAATTGCAGCATGATTTCCTCAGGCTTCTGGCTCTGCTCAAGCACGGCGCGCACTTGATTAAACGCCGCTGAGGCCTCATTAGGATGCTTGCCATAAGACACCACACTGGCATGCTTCCAGCCCGCCGCTAGTAAAGCATTACGCTTAAAAGTGGTTCCCTCAATGCCTCCACCCCCTAATTGCATCAGTGCTTGTTCAATCAAGACATGGGGAAGAGGTGTGCGAGAGATAATATTAAAATGGTCAGGAATAACTTCATCAAATTGCATGGACTTGCTCCTTATTGGCACGGCATTTACTACTTATCACCCCCTGATTTAAATTGCAGAGGGGAAAACGGGACTGATTTTTCTATCCGCTGTTTTCAATCTTAGTAAAGACCCGAGCCAAATCCAGCCATTCAATGCTCTGCGGTCGGGCAGAGCATTTGCGCATGCTTAAAAAATACCGCCAGATGCAATCATCTATGTTGTTCTCTGCCCAATAAAAAAACGCCTCGGTTAAGGAGGCGTTTCATTTTTAGCTAATAAAAACAGCGCTTTAAATATGCACTTTGGCAATGGCACGACGATCAACCACCGCCTTGGATAAATCTGCCAACATGGTTTCAGTTTGATCCCAGCTAATGCAGCCATCGGTAATTGACTGACCATAGGTCAATGGCTTGCCTTCTACATGGTCTTGGCGACCACCAACTAGGTGGCTTTCAATCATTACACCAAACACTGCGTTATTGCCTCTCGCCAGCTGAGCACACACATCGGCGGACACATAAACTTGGCGACGATAATCTTTGCTGCTATTGGCGTGACTAAAATCCACCATGATTTTCTGTGGCAAGCCTGCAGCCGCTAAATCAGCCATCGCAGCACGCACATGATTCGCATCAAAATTAGGCTCTTTACCGCCACGTAAAATAATGTGGCAATCTGGATTACCGCCTGTCGCCACAATGGCGGAGTGGCCCATTTTGGTTACCGACAAGAAATGATGCGACTGGCTAGAAGCGCGGATTGCATCCAGCGCAATACGCAAATTGCCGTCAGTGCCATTTTTAAAGCCAACTGGGCAAGATAAGCCTGAAGCCAGCTCACGGTGTACTTGGGACTCGGTAGTACGAGCACCAATTGCGCCCCAGCTCATTAAATCAGCCATATATTGTGGCGTGATCATGTCGAGGAACTCACCGGCGGTCGGCATGCCATCATTGTTTAAATCAACCAGCAATTTGCGTGCAATACGCAAGCCGTCGTTGATATTAAAGCTGCCATTAAGGTAAGGATCATTAATCAAACCCTTCCAGCCCACGGTAGTGCGTGGTTTTTCGAAATACACCCGCATCACGATTTCTAAATCGTCTTTATGTAGCTCACGCAACACCTTAAGCTTAGCGCCGTATTCGTGCGCAGCCTCGGTATCGTGGATCGAACAGGGACCAATCACGACTAAGAGACGATCATCAGTGCCTTGAAGAATGCGCTGAATCGCCTGCCGAGTTTCAAAAACCGTGACAGAGGCAATTTCACTGACGGGGAATTTTTCCATCACCGCAACAGGGGGAAGTAGCTCTTTAATTTCTCGGATACGGACATCATCTGTTTGATATTGCATATTCTTCCCTAGCGGACACCTGCTGCGCTGCAACAAGCCATCATAAAAGGAAGAGATTATCGTCTATCGACAGTCGGCGCAAATGCCTTTGACCGTGATTTCAACCATGCGAGCGAGGAATTGTGCGGGTAGGCTTACAGGCAAATCGCTGCTGACGTTTTCAAGGCAGAAAAAACGACCGCAATTTTCACATTGAAAATGTGCATGATGGTGTGGGGCCGGCGCAACAGAAAAACGCCAAACCCGATCATCGCCGGATAGTTTATGCGCAAGATGTTGCTCTGTAAGCCAATCCAGAACGCGGTAAACCGTCACTCTATCAATGGCTGGCTGAAGTGCAGCCAATACATCCAGATGCGAAAGCGGGCGCTGCGCATCTAAAAGTGCTGCCAACACCCGCACCCGTGCAGGCGTGGTGCGGGCACGGGTTTGGGCGACTAAATCACGTGCTTTCGCAACAGTTTCAGTGGCATTACTCATCAAAGCAGTGCAACAGCATTAATCTGCATACTGCTTTTTCATACGCTCGCGACGCTCTTGCGCTTCCAGAGACATCGAGGCGGTAGGACGTGCAACTAAACGCGGCAGGCCAATCGGCTCACCGGTATCTTCACAATAGCCATAATTGCCATCGTCGAGCTTACGTAAGGTTGATTCAATCTTCATCAGCAACTTACGCTCACGATCGCGTGTGCGCAGCTCTAATGCATATTCTTCTTCCAAAGTAGCGCGATCAGCTGGATCCGGCGTGGCTTCTTGCTCTTGCAAGTGCTGGCTGGTCTGATTGGCATTCGCCAAAAGCTCTGCTTTCATTTGCAGAAGCTTAGCCCGGAAAAACTCGAGGTGATCCGGGTTCATGTAATCATCTTCTGAGCCGTTCCAGCTAATGATTTCTTGTTCCGTGAGTTTGGCCATGGTCTTTCTCCCTTTCTGCAAATGGGGGCGGGGCAAAATCGCTCTGCAGCTTTATTTCATATTACTGAAACAAAAACTAGACAGAACATAAACTTACGAGCATACACCCCACCAAATGGGGAGGCAGCATAATCAAGTCCTCGCCGCAATGCAATAACTCGTTTTGCCATACAGGCGGTATGGCATTAATGCGACAGTACCCAACGGATAATAATCCTTAAATCTTTCTCTTCAATTTGCTGTGCAGGCATAGGAATTTTGCCCCATTTTCCACCAGGCAAACCACTGCGTACTTCTTTCATCAACATCGCTTCGGCGTCTTTTTGCCCTCGATATTTAGCAGCAACTTCTTTGTAAGACGGGCCAACAATTTTAGTGTCAACCGCATGACAGCCTAAACAATTATATTTGGCAGCCACTTTGGCCCCATCTTCCGCCCAAGCCAATGGAGTACAGATCAGTAAGAGCGGTAAAAGATACTTAATCATTTTTTTTCCTTACAGGTAGATGGGACGTTGACGTATTTTAGCAGCAAGCAGAGCACATGCGTCGTGCTACACTCCCGCGATTAAATAATCGTAGTAGTACAGGCTGGCAAATGGATAGAGCGCAACGTTTTATGGCTCTGGGCGGGTTCCTTTCGATACTCGCACATGCTATTCCAATCTTTGGCATGAAGTTTGTGATGCCCGATCCTAAGACCCTCTTCTCGGCTCAGCCGCTCGAGGTGGTGCTCGTTAATCAACGCACCCTGCAAGACGCGCACAAAGCAGATGCCCTCGCCCAAGCCAATCTCAATGGCGGCGGTAATACCGACGTGCTAAATCAGCATGTTAAATCGCCCCTGCCTGCCAGCAATAATGCGCAATCCAAAGAGATAGAGCGCGTTAAAGAGCAGCAAAAGAAACTTGAAGCTGATGCAGAAAAGCTGATGTTGCAGCTCAAAGCGGATACGCATATTGCACAAGATTTAGGCAAAAGCACGCAAACGAGCAATGCCGGTTTAGACAATGAGCAGCTAAAACAACAGGCGCGAGAAATTGCCGGTTTAGCGGCGCAAATCAGCAAGCAAACCAGTGATTATCAAAGCCGCCCACGAATGACTTTTATTGGCGCACGCGCGCGCGAATATCGCTTTGCTCGCTATGTAGAAGACTGGCGAATGAAAATGGAGCGGGTTGGTGCGCTGACTTATCCACTCGATGCGCATGGGCAAAAATTGTATGGCCGCTTACTGGTTTCTGTGGAAATTGATGCCAATGGCAATGTGCGTCACGCAGAGATCACCAAATCATCAGGCAATAAAGAACTCGACTCGGCCGCTTTACGCATCGTAAAAATGGCCGCGCCTTTTGGTAAGTTTCCCGATGATATTCGTAAAGACACCGATGTCATTAGCATCAGCCGTACTTGGACTTTTGCTAAAGGCGACACCGTTTTAGGTAATGAGTAACTAATGTTACTCAGCGATCATCTTTTTAGTGCCTTCGGCACGTTGATTTAGGTGCGCCTTCCTTTCTTGTGTGGCCAAGAAACGAAGCCAAGCCACAAACTCAAAACACGAAGGCCCCTTCTGCGGTTCAATCGAGTCGGCGGCAGGCGGGATTGGCTGGATCCTCCTTCCCAAGCGATCCCCCGCCCCGCTTGTTCGGAGCTTGCGTGTTTCAAGGGGAGATTTAAGCCCCGTGCGGGGAGTCAGCATATAAATGCCTATGCTGAGGTTGAAACGACTTAAAACCCAATAAATGGCTCAGTTCGAAATGGTTTTCTCCGTGAAACTCCGTGTTCTCTGTGTCCTCTGTGGTTCAAGATTTAGGTTTTACTGCATAACATCCATGAGTAAAACGACAGGCACAAATCGCGCCTTTTTCAACTGGACTGACTACGAATGCGTATTTTAGGAATTGATCCCGGCTCTAGAATCACTGGCTTTGGGGTGATTGATGTCGATGGGCAAAATAGAAGCTATGTGGCCTCGGGCTGTATTCGTACACCGGGTGGTGAGCTCGCTGCGCGGATTAAATCCATTCTGCGCGGCATTACAGAAGTCGTCGAAACCTATAAGCCGGACGTGGCCGCCGTTGAGATTGTGTTTGTAAACGTCAATCCGCAATCGACTTTAATGCTGGGCCAAGCACGAGGGGCGGCGATGTCGGCCTTGGTATTGGCGGATCTACCGATTGGGGAGTACACGGCGCTGCAAGTGAAGCAGGCCGTGGTGGGAAATGGCCATGCCGATAAAGATCAAGTCAGCCAAATGGTGCAACGCATGCTGCGCCTCAATGGCGCGCCTCAATCAGATGCGGCTGATGCACTCGCAGTAGCACTCACCCATGCCCAGCACGATAGCGGCGCAATGAAACAGCTTGCAAGCTTAGGCCTTACCATTAAGCGCGGGCGTTTAGCATAATTCCACACACATCGTAGGTGCGCTGCTTGCCGCGCCTGCTGAAATGGGCGCAGCAAGCAGCGCACCTACTAAACCTTAACCCGGCAAGCAGGCAGCTCCGCATTAAAACGGGTAAGAAATTCGGGCTCTTCTTTTAAGAAACGATGGCCAAAATAAACACCTAAAGGTTTATCTTCTTGCAACTCAGAGCGAATTTTATATTCTGCGTGCGCAGTATGAATTGCTTCATTCATGGCCAAATCGCTGGCTAATACTGCTGCCACTCGGCCCGCCAAGAGCATCTTAAGTAACTGATCATGCCCAGGTGGCGTGGCATAAATACGATAGCCCGATGCTTTTAGCCAAGTCAGCATATTTGAGCCAAAGTAAGCACCGACCGTCGCTGACTGGCGAAACTCTTCGCTCAAAGGCTTAGCCGTGCTGTCAGTACGGAAATACCAGCGCCATTGCTGAGGCGCAATCACTTGCGAAAGTGTGGCGTAGCGATCGCGCTCACTATTTTGTGAGGCCGAGAAAAAACCATCCGCCTCTCCCAGCTCAACCAAATTCTGTGCACGCTTCCAAGGCACAAATTTAATTTCCACTGGGCGCTGTAATTTACCCATTGCACAACGTACCGCTTCCAAAGCTATCCCACTCTGATGCCCATCTTTCTGCTGAGCACTATAGGGCAATTGCTGCTGCGTCAATAATCGCACCGGCGCGGCCTGAACCTGCAACATACAGAACAAGCAAAAAATACCTAGCTTCAAGTTCGTCAAGCTAATCTCGGGCATTTATACTCCCCGCTTTAATAATGAGATGCCTACCATGATCGGACGCCTTACCGGAACCCTGATCGAAAAACAGCCCCCGCAAATTGTGATGGAAACCAATGGCGTGGGCTACGAAGTGGATGTGCCGATGAGCACCTTTTATGTGCTGCCACATTTGGGGCAGCCATCTAGTTTATTTATCCACATGGTGGTGCGTGAAGATGCGCAGCTTTTATATGGTTTTGCCACCAAAGCTGAGCGCGACACATTCCGCGCCTTAATTAAAGTAAGCGGTATCGGAGCCAAAATTGCCCTAGCGATTTTATCGGGAATGAATGCCGATGAGCTTGCCCAAGCCATTGCCGCCGAAGATTTAGTGCGGCTCTCTAAAGTACCTGGCATTGGTAAGAAAACGGCAGAACGACTGGTCCTCGAGCTGCGAGGTAAGTTAAACAACCTACCTATTATGACGTCTGTCAGCAATAATAGCGCACTGTTTCAAACGCCTGCATCAAATAAAGATGATGTGCTACATGCATTAATTGCCTTGGGATATAGCGAACGCGAAGCCAATGGAGCAGTCAAAGAGCTCGCCAACGATGTCGATGTTTCTGACGGCATCCGGCGCGCCCTTAAACAACTGGTTAAAATCTAAATGCGAATTCTGTCCATCACCGCCATTACTGGCAGCATCTTGTTCATTTTTTTGGCTGCCGCCTTAGGCACGCCAGAGCTCAATGCACTCGATGATGCCATCGGTAATGTCTTTTACAATGGGCCAGCGTGGCTTATTGCCGCCTGTAAAACCTTAGCTTGGTTTGGTGGCGCAGTAGGATCACTCTTGCTGGCCTCGGTGATAGGAACAGGTTTATGGTTTAAATTGGGCGATCGCCGCAATGCGATCCGCTTACCACTCGCGATATTCATCGGCTGGCTACTGAATGCCGCACTGAAATTCAGCATTTTACGGCCGCGCCCTAGCTTAGAATTTTTAGCCTCGGCACATGGCCCGTCTTTTCCTAGCGGGCATGCCATGAGCGCATGGATTATGTCTTTTGTGCTGGCCCTGATTGCTACGCAATATCAGCCACAACGCCGTACGCTCTGGTTTAGCCTTGCGCTTTGTGCCGCCATTTTAGGTGGAATCGCCAGACTGGTACTCGGCGTGCATCATTTCTCCGATATCATTGCAGGCTTTAGTGTTGCGAGCGTCGTTGTACTTGCCTATTGCTACGCCGCAAGCCGTACTACCCCCTTGGATCGCCTACTGCCATGATCGAAACCGATGCGCTTTCTGCAGCTCCTGCTGATCGCCTGATTAGCAGCACAAAATTATCTAATCAAGAAGAAAAACTAGAACACGCCCTCAGGCCCAAATTACTCGACGAATACGTTGGGCAGGCCAAGGCGCGTGAGCAATTAGAGATTTTTATCGAAGCCGCTAAAAAGCGCGGTGAAGCGCTCGATCACGTGCTGCTGTTTGGCCCACCGGGCTTGGGTAAAACCACGCTGGCACATATTATTTCCCGCGAATTGGGCGTAAATCTGCGCCAAACCTCAGGCCCTGTGCTCGAGCGCGCGGGTGATTTAGCGGCAATTTTGACTAATTTAGAGCCGCACGATGTTTTGTTTATCGACGAAATACACCGACTCAGCCCTGTAGTCGAAGAGATTCTTTACCCTGCGCTCGAAGACTTTCAGCTCGATTTAATGATAGGCGAAGGGCCCGCAGCGAGATCGGTAAAGCTTGATCTACCGCCATTTACCCTGATTGGAGCAACGACCAGAGCGGGCATGCTCACCAACCCGCTGCGCGATCGATTTGGGATTGTGGCAAGGCTAGAGTTTTATACCGCAGAAGAGCTGACCCGAATCACCACACGTTCGGCACAATTACTCAATGTGAATATCGCACCTGACGGTGCATTCGAAATTGCGCGAAGATCACGGGGCACGCCGCGAATTGCTAACCGCCTACTGCGCCGTGTGAGGGATTATGCCGAAGTACGTGCCGATGGCCATGTCACCCGTGAAGTGGCCGACGCCGCGCTCTCGATGCTGGATGTCGATCACGCAGGGCTAGATGTAATGGACCGGAAGCTTTTATCTGCCATCCTAGAAAAGTTTGCCGGTGGCCCGGTAGGCCTAGATAACGTCGCCGCCGCCATTGGCGAATCATCAGACACCATTGACGACGTGATTGAGCCTTTTTTGATCCAGCAAGGCTTTTTACAGAGAACACCGCGCGGCAGGATTGCTACACTGGCTGCATACGAGCATTTTGGGCTTAGCCCAAAGAAACAGGATTGATTTCAAACTCAATCTAACATCAAAGCATATTATTTCGACGGGCTTTCCCCGCCATACCTAACAAGCAAATAAAGGATGACCCAAAGTGGACGCTGCTGTAGCCAATCAAGATCTGTCTATTCTCACTTTAGTCCTGCATGCCAGCCCCGTAGTACAAGCCGTGATGGGCATTTTGCTAGTGATGTCGTTTATGTCTTGGTGGTATATCTTCAGCAAGCACTTCGCCCTTTCCCACGCAAAAAAACAAACTGAAGAGTTTGAAAACCGCTTTTGGAATGGAGCCGATCTAGCCGCCCTGTACGATCAAGTACGCCGAGGACAAACGCTGGGCATGGAAAAAATCTTTCAAGCAGGCTTTGGCGAGTTCTTAAAATTGCGCCAGCGCGCGGGCGAGCGCGGCAATATGGAATTATCCGACGTAATGGAAGGCAGCCGCCGCGCCATGCGCGCCGCTTGCCAGCGCGAGCTCGACGAGCTGGATTCACATACCGCGTTTTTAGCCACCGTTGGCTCAATCAGCCCCTATATCGGCTTATTCGGCACCGTATGGGGCATTATGAATGCCTTTACCGGCCTCGCGAATGTAGGCCAAGCCACCTTAGCCACCGTTGCTCCCGGCATTGCAGAAGCACTAGTAGCCACCGCCATCGGCCTATTTGCCGCCATTCCTGCTGTAGTTGCCTATAACCGCTTTGCCAATGATGTAGACAAGCTTGCCAATCGCTTTGATACCTTTATCGAAGAGTTTTCTAATATCTTGCAACGGCAGGTGAAGTAATGGCTCGCCGCGCACGCAGGATTAAAAACGAAATCAACGTCGTTCCCTATATCGACGTGATGTTGGTTTTGCTAGTGATTTTTATGGTTGCCACACCGATGATGCAACAGGGTGTAGTGAATCTGCCTACGGTTGGCAAATCCGATCAGGAAGTCAATGTGGCCCCGCTACGGGTTGAAATCGACGCTGCAGGTGCAATTAAGCTACACGATAAAGAAGAAAGCAGCGATTTGGCCGACCTTAAAGCGCTGGTCGCCAGTGTGCAGGCCAAACAAGCCATCACGCCCAATCGCCCTGTCGTGATTGCCGCAGATAAATCCATACGTTACGAGCAGGTGATGAATGCGATGGATGCTTTAAAACAGGCCAATATTGCCCGGGTTGGCCTGCTCGTTCAGCCGAAATGATATGAGCCCAACTGTTAATCGCAATGAGCACCCCACGCTGTCCTTTATACTGGCCGCTGCCGTCCATTTACTCCTAGTGGCGGGCTTATTGCTGTCGATGAACTGGCAAACAAAGAAACCAGAACCGGTTATGGTTGAATTATGGGGCGGCCCACCACCTGCATCCCAAGAACAAGCGCCCGATCCAGAGCCCCCTACACCCAAAATTCGACCGCCCAAAGTTGAGCCAAAGCCTGAGCCTTTACCCGAAAAGCCAGCCGATATAGCCACGGCCAAAGTAAAGCCAGCGCCGACCCAACGGCCAACTCCAGTACCTACGCCAACACCGACGCCCAAGCCTAAAGCGACGCCGCTGCCAACGCCCGTGCCGACTGCTCCGCCAGTACCACACAAACCAACAGCAGCTCCCGCAGCCAAGCCAACAACGGCACCCAAAGCCCCGCCTAAGCCTAAAGTATCGGCATTTGATGCGGCATTATCTGAAGGCAGCTCCTTAGAGCCCAATAAACCCGGAGCAAAGCCAGGCGGCAAAGGCAATAACCCCAATGCCACCAACAACGCGGGCCCAGGATCGGGCAGTGGTAATAGCTCCACTGCCAGCAAGGGGCTGGCCGACTATCGCAGCAGAGTTTCACAACTGATTCGCTCTAAATTGGTCTACCCCAACCCTAAGGGCAACCCATCGGCAGAATTCAGAATTAGCGTGCTGCCCAATGGCGAGATTCAAGATGTCACGCTGCTGAAATCGAGTGGCGAAACAATGTATGACGATGCAGCAAAACGTGCCATTTTGGCCTTGCAACGCATGCCGCCCTTGCCTGATGGGCGGCTATTTAGCGGCGATATGCGCAATATCACCATCTTGTTCCGTTTGAATGACTAAAAGCCCTTATCCTGCAGAGGAAAGGGCGACGTATAGCACCTTTGCTGCCGTTTTTATTTTCTGGAGAACTCCAATCATGCTTTGGCGTAAATTTTTTAGTCTGCTCACTGCAAGCTTGCTCATAAACGGCTTAGCTCATGCGGATATGACCATTGATGTGGTTGGTGTAGGCGCATCGCAATACCCGATTGCCATTGCTCCTTTTCAAAATGAAAACCAGCAGCAGCAAGCACTTACACCGGTTATTAACGATGATTTAACACGAAGTGGGCTATTTAAAGTCATTGGCGCGGGAGACTTATCTCCAGTGCCATTTGCTCCAGAGCAAGTCAACTACACGACGGCTCTAGCAAAAGGCGCGCAAACGATGGCCATTGGCCGAGTAACGCCTGATGCAGGTGGTTTTAATGTGCAATTTTGGTTGATTGATCTCGCCAGCAAAAAACCACTGATCACTTGGGAGCGCAAAGCCACAGCCAGCCAAATGCGCCGAGTTGCGCATCAAATTGCGGATTTGATTTATCAGCAAATTACCGGCCAGCCAGGTGCATTTAATTCGCGGATTGCCTATGTACTAAAACAAGGCGCACGCTTTGAATTACAGGTGTCCGATGCTGATGGCTTTGGCTCACAGGCTATTTTGGTCTCCAAACAACCTGTAATGTCGCCAAAATGGTCGCCAGATGGTGGCAAATTGGCCTATGTTTCTTTTGAAGCCCAAAAACCTGTGGTGTATGTGCATGAATTGGCTTCAGGACGGCGCTGGAAAGCCGCCAGCTTTAAAGGCAGTAACTACGCGCCAGCTTGGGCGCCCAATGGCCGCGAACTCGCCGTTGTGCTCACCCAAAGTGGCAGTTCACAAATTTATCTGGTCAACACTGATGGTAGTGATTTACGCCAGCTAAGCCGAGGCGGTGAAATCAATACGGAGCCTGCATTTTCACCCGATGGGCGCTTTATTTATTTCACCTCGGATCGTGGTGGCAGCCCGCAAATTTATCGTATGAATAGTAATGGCAGTAATACTGAGCGGGTAACATTTCAGGGCGGCTACAATAGCTCGGCGAAGCTAAGCCCTGATGGCAAGAATATGACCTTTATTACCCGTGATGGTGGCTATCGTGCGGCAATTATGGATTTAAGCAGCCGTCAGGTGCTCACCCTCACCGATACCGGCTCAGATGATTCGCCAAGTTTTTCACCAAATGGGCAAATGATTCTGTACGAAACAAAAGCAGGCGGACGAGGCGTGCTGTCCGCAGTTTCAAGTGACGGAAGAGTAAAACAGCGACTGAGAGCGCAAGCAGGAGACGTACGACAACCCGCATGGGGACCAGTACTTCGGTAAAGATACCATTTGCGGAACTTTTGCTAAGCTGAATGTCATACTGACCGACAACTTGGCTTTATCTCTTTAAGATTCAGTAAGATCTAAGGAAGAAATACAATGAAAAAAGTAGCGCTTAGTTTAATCATGACTGCCCTGCTGGCCGCTTGTGCTAGTACCCCAGTGCCAACGACAACTCCTACTGATAATTCTGGCTCAACAAATACCAGCACCACTCAGCCGAATACCAACCCTACTACCGTTGACCTGACTCAAGGCACTGCAAAATCATTTACCGAACTGACAGACCCAAACAATATTCTGTCTAGCCGCCGCGTGTATTTTGATTTTGACTCCTTTATTGTGCGCCCAGATTTTCATGAGCTAGTACAAGCTCATGCCAAATATCTCAACACACATAAAGACGCAAAAATCATCTTGCAAGGCCACACTGATGAGCGCGGCACAGCGGAGTACAATTTAGCACTGGGTCAAAAACGTGCTGATTCAGTGCGTAAAATGATGAATGTGCTAGGTGTACCCGATAGCCAGATCGAAACAGTAAGCTTTGGTGAAGAGCGCCCGCTTGAAGCCGGTGACAGCGATGCCGTGCGCGAACGTAATCGTCGTGCCGAAATTGTTTACAATGGTGAAACTGCGCAGTAATCAGTTTGCTGCAAGCAAGTAAAAAGAACTCGTAGCCTATCGGACTTAATTCCGACAGGCTACTAGCCTCTACCACGGACGAGCGATCGCTCGTCCGCGCGTTTTCAACTTCACATTAGATCAATCTATGAAACGAATTGCTACTCTGCTCTTGCTCGCATTTTCTGTGCAGGCTCACGCTGGTCTTTTTGATGACAATGAAGCGCGCCAGCAATTAACTGATCTACGTACCGCTCAAACTCAAGCGCAAAAAAAGACCGATGATCGCTTGATGCAATTAGAAGCAGGCAATAGTCGCTCTATCGAATTAGTTGGCCAGCTAGAAAAGCTGCGTCAAGAAATTGCCACTTTGCGTGGGCAAAATGAAGTGCTGCAATTTAATCTGGACGAAGCCGCCAAGCGTCAAAAAGATCTTTACACCGATCTAGATGCTCGGATGCGTGCAATGGAGATGGCTAAAATAGAAAGCAAAGCCGCAGCCGTCGTTTCAGAACAACAGCAATTAGACGATATCGTGCAGCTCACCCGCTCGAGCAAACACAAAGAAGCGATAATCGGCTGGCAAAAATTTATTAATGAAAATGCCGGTAGCGCACAGCTCCCCACCGCCTATTACTGGATGGGCGTAAGCCAAACAGCACTCAAAGGCTATAAGGGTGCACAAGCCTCTTATCAGCAAGTACTGGCCAGCAATGACGAAACTCGCGCACCCGATGCGCTGTTTGGCCTCGCCATTATTGCCAATGCACAGGGCGATAAAAAAGCCTCGCGTCGCTTTTTATTACAGTTGATTGAAAAGTATCCACAAGCAGAAAAAGCCGCTGCAGCCAAGAAAGCACTGCTTGCAACTGATTAAGTGTAATTAAAACAACTCTAAAAACACTAAAACTGCGTAAAATTACTCAGCTTAGCTGAAACATTGCAACGCCCATATTTTTACCCGGCGTCACCGATCAGGTTGACGCCGTTTTTATTTCCACCGGACTGTTTTCCGGTTTGCCATGCGGCAGTTGCTGCTGGCTTAGGAGCTACTCTTGAAAGACGCATTACGTATTACCGAAATTTTCTGCTCATTGCAGGGCGAAACCACTCGTATGGGCCTGCCCACGGTGTTTGTCCGCCTCACCGGCTGTCCACTGCGCTGTGGCTATTGCGACAGCGCCTATGCTTTTACCGGCGGCGAGACGCAATCTTTTCAAACCATCCTCGATAAAATCGCCTCGTTTAATACCCACCATATTTGCGTCACCGGCGGCGAGCCACTGGCGCAAAAAGGCGTGCATGAACTGATGCGCTTACTGTGCGACGCTGGCTATTCACTTAGCTTAGAAACCAGCGGTGCTTTATCGATTGCCGATGTCGACCCGCGTGTTTCACGCATTCTGGATATTAAAACCCCCGGCTCAGGCGAATTATCCAAGATGCACTGGGAAAACCTCGATTACGTGAATAAAGCAGACGAAATCAAGTTTGTAATATGCGATCGTAGCGATTACGAATGGGCACGTGATTTAATCCGCGAGCGTCGCTTAGAAACGCTAGCCCCCGTGCTGATGTCGCCCGTCTGGGAAACTCTCCCTCCTGCAAACCTCGCCGCGTGGGTACTGGAAGATCATTTACCCGTGCGTATGCAAGTGCAATTACACAAAATCCTCTGGGGTGAACGTCCCGGCGTTTAACAGGCAAGCTCATGTATTGGAAACGTTGGCTGGTACGCATTAAACACTTACCAGAACGCAGCCGCGCCACACTGGCCCTCTGGTTTGGTGCCGCTATGGTGGGCCTTGTTGCCGTTGTTTTAGCCCAAGTGGCTGACGGTGCACTGGCTATTTTCCAAAGCATGAGTGCACGCTGGGCATGGTGGCCTTTTTTTGCCCTACCCTGCGGCGGCATGGCGATACGCTGGCTAATGCAAAAGATGGGTAAGGGCTCGGAAGGCAGCGGCATTCCACAAGCGATGGCGGCACTACAAGTAACCGACCAGCCCGCCCTCATCAAGCAGCTACTTAGTTTACGTATCGCTTGCGCCAAGTTTATCGGCGTGGTTGCAGGGCTTGGGTGTGGCTTTGTGCTGGGGCGTGAAGGCCCAACGGTGCAAATTGGCGCGAGCTTAATGTATGCCTGCAGGCGCTTTATTCCATTGTCAGATGCTGTATTTCGCCGCCAACTGATTCTGGCTGGTGGCGCTGCGGGGATTGCAGCCGCGTTTAATACACCACTGGCTGGGATTGTGTTTGCATTTGAAGAGCTGGCACGCTCGGTGGAGGAAAAAACCTCGGGCAAGCTATTAGGCGCAGTGATTTTAGCCGGTGTGGTTTCTTTGGCGATTCAGGGTGATTACACCTATTTTGGCCGGATTCACGTGCCCGGTTTTAGCTACAGCATTTTGTGGCCGATGTTTATTGTGGCGGTGACTGCGGGCTTAGTTGGTGGATTTTTCTCTTGGCTTTGCGTGCATCAGGATCGCTGGCTGCCTGTTAAAGTGAAAATGTGGCGAGCAGCTCGGCCCTATTTATTTATCGCTGCATGTGGCTTTTTAATTGCCTGTATGGGGCTGGCCGCTCCAATTTTTGGCAGCGGAGCAGAAATCACCAGCGAAGTAGTTACTGGCCACGGCACCATGGCTTGGTACTTTTTGCCGCTGAAGTTTTTAGGCTTGCTCGCTACCTTTCTAACCGGCTTGCCCGGCGGCATTTTTGCCCCGTCACTCTCTATGGGCGCAGGGGTAAGTAGCTGGTTTCTGCCATGGTTTGATAGCAGTATTCATATCAAACTGATTGCGATTGGAATGGCGGCAATGCTGGCCGCAGTGACGCGGGCACCGCTGACCTCGGCTATTATTTTGATAGAAATGACGGATGGGCACACGATGGTGATTTCAATTTTGGCCGCTGCGATGATTTCATCCACCGTAGCACGCCTCTTTGGCACCAATCTTTATCATGATCTGGCAGAAAAAGCCCTGCAACGCCTAGTTCAGCCACAACTTCTAAAGTGATCTTATGCGCTATTTTTTAGCTGTATTTGCCTTGATGGCCACCTTTGCTCAGGCAGAATCAACTGGCCCAGATGGAATGACCACAGCTCAGCTAGGTGAGTTTTTAAAATCACTGCAAACGGCCATCGCCAAAGACGATGCCGCCAGCGTAGCAAAGCTGGCCCGCTTTCCACTGCGAGTGAATCTGCCGCATAAAAAAACACTGAAAGCGCCGCAGTTTATTGCCCAGTACCCAAAAATTATCACGCCCAAAATAAAAGCGGCCGTGCTGGCACAAACAGCAGAAACGTTGTTTCGCAATAGCAATGGCGCAATGATAGGCAATGGTGAAATCTGGTTTTCCGGTCTGTGCCTAAATAAAGAATGCACAGAGCAAACCACCAAAATCATTGCCATCAATCCATAAACACTATTTAAATTGAAAATATCATGACCAAAAAACCAGCAGTGATCTTACTCTCCGGTGGCCTCGACTCTGCCACCTGCCTTGCCATTGCCAAAGCTGAAGGCTTCGCGCCATATTGTCTGTCTTTTGATTACGGCCAGAAGCACAACGCCGAGCTGAAAGCGGCCGCCCGCGTGGCAGAAGCCCTAGGCGCAGTTGAACACCGTGTTCTGAAAATTGACTTAGCAGGCTTTGGCGGATCAGCACTGACCGACGCCAATATTGATGTGCCAGTAGACGGCGGCAAGCCCGGCGAGATCCCGGTGACCTACGTGCCCGCACGCAATACCGTGCTGCTCTCTTACGCGCTGGCATGGTCTGAGGTACTGAAAGCTGATGATATTTTTATTGGCGTGAATGCCGTGGATTACTCAGGCTACCCAGATTGCCGCCCGGAATACATTGCGTCATTCCAAGCCATGGCAAGGCTGGCCACCAAAGTGGGCGTTGAAGGCTCGAAGCTCACCATCCACACCCCGCTGCTGAAACTCACCAAAGCAGAAATCGCCCAAAAAGGTACCGAGCTAGGCGTTGATTACGCACTGACCGTGACCTGCTACAAAGCCGACGATGAAGGCCGCGCCTGCGGCGAATGCGAAGCCTGCCGCCTGCGCAGTGCTGGTTTTGCCAATGCGGGGTTGACAGATCCAACTCGCTATCAAGGTGAGTGAATCCCAATTCACGCTAACCAAGGTCAAAAAAACCTTTTTAGTGCCTTCGGCACGTTGATTGAGGTGCGGGCGTCCCGCTGGACCTTCCTTTCTTGCGCGGCCAAGAAACGAAGCCAAAGAAGGCCGCCCCAGCCAGCACGAAGGCCCCTCACTGCGGATAATCAGCTCGGCGAAAAAGGCTGCTCGGGAGCAAGCCCGCTACGCCTTTTCCGAAACCCCGAGCCGCTTATTCCTCGCTTCGGCGTGCTTCAAGGGGATTTTTAAGCCCTACGCCAAGATTGTGGATGGTACGTTTCCTTTGTTTGCCAAGAACAATACAAACCAATTATCTTGTATTAAGCTTTCCCCCAAGCAATCACTCCCCCGCCAACCACCTAGCCGCATCCAATGCAAAGTAAGTCAAAATCCCATCTGCACCGGCGCGTTTAAAGCCCATTAAGCTTTCCAGCACCACCGCTTCTTCATTCAGCCAGCCGTTTTGCACTGCGGCTTTGATCATGGCGTATTCGCCTGATACTTGATAAACAAAAGTCGGTGCGGCAAATTCGTCTTTTACTCGGCGCACTACATCTAGGTAAGGCATACCCGGCTTCACCATCACCATATCAGCGCCTTCGGCCAGATCGAGCGCAACTTCGTGCAAGGCTTCGTTCAGATTGGCTGGGTCCATTTGGTAAGTCTTTTTATCGGCCTTGCCCAAATTAGCTGCTGAGCCAACGGCATCGCGGAAGGGGCCGTAAAATGCCGAGGCGTATTTGGCCGAGTAAGCCATGATGCGGGTGTTTATAAAATCATCCGCATCCAAAGCCTTGCGAATCGCGCCAATACGGCCATCCATCATGTCTGACGGTGCAATAATATCGACGCCTGCCTCAGCATGGCAAAGCGCTTGCTTGACCAGCGCAGCCACGGTTTCTTCGTTAAGCACATAGCCATTGGCATCAATAATGCCGTCTTGGCCGTGGATGGTATAAGGATCGAGCGCACCATCGGTAATCAGGCCCAGCTCTGGAAAACGCGCTTTTAACTCACGCACTACGCGTGGCACTAAACCATTTGGGTTCCAAGCTTCAGCAGCGTCCAGCGTTTTTAAATCCTGCTCAATCACAGGGAAAATGGCTAAAGCAGGTACGCCCAGCTTTACAGCCTGCTCGGCGGTATAAAACAGCTGGTCCAGACTCTGGCGATTTACCCCGGGCATAGAGGCAATCGCCTCACTGCGGTTTTCGCCATCTAAAACAAACACCGGCAAAATCAGATTATCCGCAGTTAAATGATTTTCACGCATCATCCTGCGCGAGAAATCATCGTGGCGCATACGGCGTAAACGGGTAGTAGGAAACGAGCGATTGCTATGCATAAGGCGCTACCAAACAAGTGAGTACGCTTATTTTAGCGAAGATTGGGAAGGGATGATTGCGCAATGCTGACAAAACATGAAAAAAAATGGGGTGAACAAATGTTCACCCCAGATCAAAATCAATAACGAGCCAAAGCCAAGCCGCTGCTTTCGATTTCTGGTTGTTTCTTGGTAATTAAATCAGCCAGCACACGGCCAGAGCCGCAGGCCATTGTCCAGCCTAAAGTGCCATGGCCGGTATTCAGCCACAAATTTGGATAAGACGTGCCGCCCACCAGTGGTGTGCCATCAGGCGTCATGGGACGTAAACCCGTCCAAGGCGTGCCCTGGCTGGTATCCCCAGCATCCGGGAATAGATCATTGGTCACCATGGCCAAGGTTGCAACGCGACCCATATCCAAATGCCTGTCGTACCCCGCCACTTCGGCCATGCCACCCACACGCAGGCGTGAATCAAAACGAGTCAGCGCAATTTTATAGCTCTCATCCAGTACGGTAGAGCGTGGCGCAGCATCAGCGTTTTTCAAAGGAATCGTCAGCGAATAGCCTTTCACTGGATAAACCGGTAAATCCAGACCCAGCGGCAAAGCCAAGGCGCGCGATGTGCAACCTGCAGCCAGCACCACATGATCTGCATTGAGGATTTCACCGCCCTTCAGCTGTACTTGGCGAACTTGCTGATTTGCAGCAATTAAGCGCTCAACCGTTACGCCATAGCGAAATACCACACCGGCGGCTTCACAACGCGCTGCCAGCTCATCGGTAAATATTTTGCAATCGCCAGTTTCATCATTGGGCAATTGCAAAGCGCCAACTAATTTACCCGGTACCCGCGCCAGCGCTGGCTCTACATCGATCAAGCCTTGCACATCCAGTAAATGATTAGGCACACCAATCGCACTTAAAATATCTGAATCGCGTTGTGCGCCTTCTAACTGCTTAGCCGTGCGAAATACCTGCAAAGTGCCTAAGCTGCGCTGCTCGTATTGCAGACCAAGCTCTTCACGCAAATCACGCAGGCAGTCGCGGCTATATTCTGCCAAGGGCACCATACGGCCCTTATTGCGCTCATAAGCGGCGTGGGTGCAATTAGCTAGCATTCTTGCCATCCACGACAGCTGAAACAAGCTGCCATCGGGGCGAATTTTAAGTGGGGAATGGGGCTGGGTCAGCCATTTAACCGCCTTCCACGGGATGCCCGGCGCAGCCCAAGGTGCGGCGTAGCCAGGAGACACTTGGCCCGCATTGGCAAAGCTCGTCTCGGTTGCAGGCCCGTCTAGTTGTTCCAGTACGGTGACTTCGCATCCCGCTGCGCGCAGGTAGTGCGCAGTTGCTACGCCGACAACGCCAGCTCCGATTACAATCACTTGCATATTATTTAATCCTTAACCCATTCGGGTGTGTACTGTTTGCAGCATATCGCTGGGGGATAGGTTCAGCGATAGGTGATTCCCCTTGCATAAGTATATTTGGGTATTTATTCCTTAATCAAATAAATAAAGAAACGATCAACCCAACTTTTTGCTATATGCGCAATATAATTGTTCTTCATTGTCGTTAATTAGCATAAGTTATTATCATTAAATGGCCTGCTTGGCATTCCCATATCGCACAATAAGCACAAGCGTTTGAAACAGTAGATGAGGCTTTTATAAAGGACTTGTTCTAGGTAAAAACATCTCAATCGTTCAGTATAAAAAATGAAGATTATGATAGATGCGCAAACTTTAAAACATGCCTTGTTCGCTGGAATGAAGGGATTTATTGCGATCTTACTGCTGGCGAGTGCCAGCGAATTTGGAGCGGCGGCGCTGATAATGGCGCCGTTTGGTGCAACGTGTGTGCTGCTATTTGCACTACCCGAAGCGCCACTTTCCCAAGCACCTAATGTAATCGGTGGGCACGTACTTTATGCCCCAGTGGCAAGCGGCGCTATTTTGCTGGTGCTACTTGCCACCCTTTACCACCGCGCCACAGGTAAATTTAGCTATTCAATCAAGCTTAAAATTTAAGCCGCAATCACCATATCAATATGAGGAATATTGTCTTCTAAATATTCCTGCCCCACCGGCTCAAAACCAAAATTGCCGTAAAAACCCTGCAAATGGGATTGCGCACCGATGCGATGGCCTTGATCTGGGTAAAGTTGCTGTGAATAACGTAAGCCTTCTGCTACCAGCTTTGATCCAGTTCCGCCACGCCGCGCATCGGGATGGGTAATCACTCGGCCAATCGAAGGCTCTGCATATTTAAGGCTAGGCGGCACTAGGCGCAAGCTGGCGAGCACTTGGCCATTTTCATCAAAACCCAGTAAATGCTGCGAAACCGCGTCGTATTTATCCATATCTGGATAAACGCAATTTTGCTCAACAATAAACACGTCTTGCCGCAGCTTTAAATACGCATACAAAGTCAGCGCATCAAAATCCGCCAATCCAAACCAGCGCCATTGCAATTCCATAATATCGACTCCTAAGAAAAAGGCTGCCAAAGCAGCCTGTTAGTACTCATTCAGCGAATACTTTTCCCTTCAATAAAAACCTCAAATCTGTAGACACAGAGATTAATGAGAACACAGAGCACACAGAGAAAATCTTGAAGTATTCAGCGTTTTTCTCTGTGTGCTCTGTGTGCTCTTCATAGCTCTGTGTCTACAGATCTTTTTGTTTTTTTTAGAGAGATAACTTCAACAGGACTAGCAGCCTAGCTTTTCACGCCATTTAGCAATTTGCACTAGCACTTGAAATGGCGCGGTGCCGCCTACGTGGTTACGGGCGTTTAATGAGCCTTCCAGCGTCAGCACTTCAAAAACATCTTCGCCAATCAATGGTGAAAAGCTTTGCAACTCAACCAATTGCAAATCACCCAAATCTTTATGTTTTTGCTCGGCATAACGCACAGCCAAAGCCACGGCTTCGTGCGCATCGCGGAAAGGAATACCACGCTTCACCAAATAATCAGCCAAATCAGTTGCGGTAGAGAAACCCTGCTTCACCGCACGCACCATCGCTTCTGGCTTCACGGTAATGCCGCGCATCATATCGGCGTAGATACGCAGGGTATCGGTCAGCGTGTCCACAGTATCAAATAGTGGTTCTTTATCTTCTTGATTGTCTTTATTGTAAGCCAGCGGCTGGCCTTTCATTAAAGTGAGTAAGGAAATCAGGCTGCCATTGACTCGGCCTGTTTTCCCACGCACTAGCTCTGGCACATCTGGGTTTTTCTTTTGCGGCATGATAGAGCTGCCGGTGCAAAAACGATCGGCAATATCAATAAAGCCGTAACGTGGGCTCATCCACAGGATCAGCTCTTCAGATAAACGCGATAAATGCGTCATGACCAGCGCTGCGGCTGCGGTAAATTCAATCGCAAAATCGCGATCAGATACGGCATCGAGCGAGTTCTGACAGACTTCGTCAAAACCTAGCAATTTAGCGGTGTATTCCCTATCGATTGGATAGGTGGTGCCAGCCAGCGCTGCCGAGCCCAGCGGTAAGCGATTCACGCGTTTACGTGCATCAATAAAGCGCTCAGCATCACGGCCCAACATTTCTACGTAAGCCATCATATGGTGGCCAAAGGTCACAGGCTGCGCCACTTGCAAATGGGTAAAGCCTGGCATCACCGTAGAGGCATTTTTTTCTGCTAAATCAATTAGGGAGGCTTGCAACTCGTGCACAAGGCCAACCAGCAAATCAATGGCGCCGCGTAAATAGAGGCGGATATCGGTAGCCACTTGATCATTACGGCTGCGGCCGGTATGCAAACGCTTACCCGCATCGCCTATCATTTGTGTAAGACGGCGCTCGATATTCATATGCACGTCTTCTAGATCCAAGCTCCAAACAAAGGTGCCTTCACGGATTTCGTTCAGGATATCGGCCATGCCGCCCTGAATAGATTTCAGGTCTTCAATCGACAACACGCCCACTTTATTCAGCATGGTGGCGTGGGCTAAAGAGCCTTGGATATCGACTTCGGCCATGCGTTTATCAAAATCTACTGAGGCGGTATAACGCTTGACGAGTTCGGTCACCGGCTCGTTAAAACGGCCAGACCACATTTTTTTGCTCTGATCTTGCATGTTATTTCCTGTTCGAATCTGATTTAGGGCGAATTATATCTGCCAAAAGAAGTGATGTTGATATTTGTTTAGCATCTAAGGGCATCACCAGAAAAAATATCAACATCACCTACGGCAATACGTAAAATATTAGATGTATAAATATACACATGGAATCAAAGAGTGAATACCATGAAGCTATTCTGGCAAAAATACAAGCTATACTCAGATATCAAAGCAGATTCATTGCATAGGCGCGCTGATAAATACCCTGTGTAATGAGCACTTGCTTATAAAAACCAAGAATGACGGCTGCTCCAAATGAGTAAAGGCCCGTATAATCCGCAACATATAATTTTTGGCTTAGTTTTCATGTTAAATACATATTTAACATGAAATTTACGCCATCATAAAACACTTAAACACAAAACAAATCATCTACGCAATGCGGCGTTTTTATGGCCCAAATGGCATAAAAAGTTGGACAATCATCATGAGTGCCCAATACGGTTCACAGCTTTGTTCATGCTCAAAAAATGAGAGCAATACCCAACTTAAGTCGTCATTGAATACAGTTAAACGCCGCAGGAGAGTAAGTAAGCAATGTCCAGAGACATGAAAAAAATAACACGCAGCAATAATTCCAGCAGCAGCAAAAGCGGCGGCGGTGGTTCATTGCTCACTGGCTTACTCATCGGCTTATTTGGTGGCGTAGCGGTTGCTGTTGCTGTTGCTGTTTTTTTAAACCGCAGCGGCAATCCTTTTGCAGGAAAAGCCAGCACAACACCCGCAGATGCCATATCTTCAGCACCTGTAGGGCTGCCACCCTCTACCCCAGAAGTCTTATCTCCTGGTGGTAAAAATGATGTGATCATCGTAACGCCCGCCCCCACCGTTGCCTCGGCAGTTAATCGTGAAAATGGCGAGCGTTTTGATTTTTATAAAATGCTACCGGAACTTGCTGACAAAAAAACTGCCGAAGTAGCCAAACCTGCTGAGCCCAAAAAACCAGAAGCTAGCCCTCCGGTAAAAGTTGAAGTTCCTAAAGGTGCATATTTACAGATAGGCGCATTCCAAAATGAGCAAGATGCAGATAATCTAAAAGCAAAATTGGCCTTGCTTGGTGTTGAAGCTAGAATCCAAACCAGTGATATTCCTGGCAAAGGGATTTGGCATCGTGTTCGTCTTGGGCCATTTAATTCTAGCAATGAGCTAGATAATGCCCGTTCACAACTAAAAGCTAATGGCGTAGATAGCGCCGTTGTTAAATAACAAGGTAGGACTTGCGTATGTTAAATACTTGGCTCAAAAGATTACTCATTAGCACCACTCTGCTCGCGGCCAGCCTTGCCCACGCCGAAATCCGTGAAGGTGTTGAATATAAAAAAATGGCTAAGCCGCAAGCTGTTGCAGTTGCTGGCAAAAGCGAAGTCATCGAATTCTTTTGGTATGGTTGCCCACACTGCTTTACCGTGGCCCCTTATGTTGAAGACTGGGCAAGTAAATTACCGGCCAATGTTAATTTCCGCCGCATACACGTTGCATGGCCAGGCCGTAGCGATATGGAAGGCCACGCTAAAATCTTTATCGCCCTACAAGCCATGGGTCTAGAAGGCAAGCAACAGCTAGCCGTAATGACCGCAGTACAAAAAGATCGCATTGAATTACGTAAAGAAGATGTCTTGTTTGATTGGATTAAAAAACAAGGCATCGATGTAGAAAAATTCAAAGCCCAATACAACTCATTTAGCAGCAGCGCCAATATGAATAAACTGGCGCAAATGACACGCGATTACCAAGTTGATGGCGTACCCATGTTTGTAGTGAATGGCAAATACGTGACCAGCCCAGCAATGTTTGGCAAGGAAGACGGCACCATCACTCAAGTAATTAATGAGCTGCTCGCTAAAGATAAACCTGCAGTGGCTAATCCTAAAAAGAAATAAGGCAATTCGCAGCATGCATGCCCCGAGAATTTATCGGGGCATTTTTTACGCCCTAAATCTAAGCACAAAAGGGCATACTCAAATAATGGATTGTTCATGCGGTGCAATCCCCCAACGATCATGGTAACTAGCTACCCTCTCCCTCTGCGTGCGAGGTTTACCTCGTTCAGCGAAGGGAGAGGGGGACAAACAGCGCCTCCGGCGCGATTTCACCTTATATGGAGCTTTAAACATGCAATGGATCGATCTGCGTAGTGATACCGTCACCCAGCCTACCCCTGCCATGCGCACTGCCATGATGAATGCGGTGGTGGGTGATGATGTTTATGGCGATGACAGCACAGTTAATGAGCTTGAGCGCCTTGCTGCGACAACACTAGGTTTTGAGGCTGCACTGTTTGTGCCCACAGGCACCTTTGGTAATCAGCTTGCGCTCTTTACCCACTGCGAGCGCGGCGATGAAGTGATCTTGGGCGAAGACTCCCATATTGTATGGCACGAAGTCGGCGGGGCCGCGGTGATTTCCGGCGTCAATCTACGCCCTATTCCCACACAAAACGGCGTGCTAGACGCGGAGCAAGTACGCCGCCGCATTCGCCCCGAAGGCGATATCCACCTACCGCGTACTCGCCTCGTCTGCATGGAAAACGCCCATTCTAGTGGCCGAGTAATACCGCTGGCCGCCATGCAAGAAGTATGGGAAACCGCAAAATCTGCGGGGCTAAAAGTCCACCTCGATGGCGCACGGGTCTTTAACGCCGCCACCCACTTGGGCGTCGAAGTAAAACAAATTACCCAATATGCCGATAGCGTGATGTGCTGCTTATCCAAAGGGCTAGCCGCGCCGATTGGCTCTATCCTTGCGGGCGATACTGCATTTATTGCCACCGCACGCAAAAAACGTAAATTGCTAGGCGGCGGCTGGCGACAAGCCGGTGTGCTTGCCGCTCCCGCCATTTTGGCGCTTACAGAAATGACCGAGCGCCTTGGCGACGATCACAAAAATGCACAGTATCTAGCCAAGCAGCTAGCCAGCCTACCCGATGTGCGCGTTTGCACCGACCAGCTGCAAATCAATATGGTGTTTTTTGAAATCAGCAAAGCCATCGATGAAGCCAAGCTAATCGCGCATCTCAACGAAAGTGGCATTAAATCCAATGGCACAGAGGATGGCCAATGGCGATTTGTTTGCCATTGGCAAATCGGCAAGGAAGAGATTGATAAAGTGATTGCGGCGATGAAAATGGCACTAGCTGCAGCTTAAAGCTTCAGCTTAAGAAGTGGGCACGGTGCCCACTTCTTATTTGATTACCTTAACTTATCCACAACCGCCAACAATGGCAGCAAAACGCTTGCGCCAAATTGGCGGCTACGCTCACCGTTCCAGCCGACTTCTGGCAATGGACGTTTGGCGGTGTCTTTAAATGGCATTTCGATGGTGTAAGCCAAGCAATCAAAGGCATCGCCCACCCAGTTAGTGCCTATCGTCAGTGTTTCTGGGCCAAATTTGCCTTTTTCGTAGCCAAATTCAGTCTGGAAATCAGGACAAGTCGCAAGCCATGAGGCTTTAAAAGCGTCTTGCAAGCTGGCTTGATGCGCGGAGAAAGACGTATTGTCATCACACCCCGCCACAAAATTATGCGGAATCGCTTCGTCGCCGTGCACATCGAGGAAGGCATCGATACCGGTTTCTAGCATCATCTGGCGCACAAGGAATACTTCTGGGCTGCGCTCCATCGTTGGCGTTGCCCATTCACGGTTCAGATTTGCACCCGCTGCATTGGTACGCAAATTACCGCGCACGCTGCCGTCTGGGTTCATATTCGGCACGATGTAGAACACGGCTTTTTCGAGCAGCACACGAGCGACGCTGTTTTCCGGATCGAGCAATGTTTCTAGCAAGCCTTCAACAAACCACTCGGCCATCGTTTCACCCGGATGCTGACGCGCCGTAATCCAGATCTTTTTCTTGCCAGGCATTTCCACGCCCACGCGTAGCAAATCCATATCTCGGCCATCTAAGGTACTGCCCAGATGCACCAATTCACAAAGTGGTGAAGCCTCTACCGCCTCGCCAAGGAGGCGCATATGACGCTCCCACGAGTACGGCTCGAAATAAGCATAGAAAACCGATTCGCGCTCTGGGTGATGATGGATACGCAATGTTTTGCCATCGTAATCACTAGCCACGCGGAACCAGTTTTCGGTGTCGTAGCTGGCCACGGCATTGTAATCAGGCCAGCCATCTGGATAAGCGCTGCTGGACGCATTATCAAAATGGATCACACAGTCTTGGTCTTTTGCGCCGAGCAAGCGAAAGTGAAACCATTGGCTAAATGGCGAGGCGTTATCGCTGCGGATATTCAAATGGATATTTTGAGCGTCAGCCAAGCTGACCACTTCAACCGCGCCAGAATCAAACTGGCTAGAAATTTTTAGCATAATGCCACCCTAAAAGAAAAATTCTTTCTTCAAAATAACAGTGCCTGCAATCTAGAGCAAGCCCACCAATACGGCTTTTAATAATGAGGAGGGACTTCGTCGAATAATGATTTTTGTGCAGGGCCGCTTGGTTCTTGCTGCTGCA
The DNA here is from genome assembly GCA_026399755.1 of Pseudomonadota bacterium. Classification (GTDB taxonomy): domain Bacteria; phylum Pseudomonadota; class Gammaproteobacteria; order Burkholderiales; family Chitinibacteraceae; genus Iodobacter. Next base: position 85,191 of record JAPLQI010000123.1, on the reverse strand, counting down.
ACCAGCGTAATTCATTCACCACCTGATCCATCTGCTGCTGCTGAGTCGCAACGATGCGGTTTAATTCTTCTAATAGCTCATCTTGCAACGCAAGCTTGATTTCTAGCTCGGTAATGCGGTCTTCTAAATTCATTGTTTTCTCTCAATAAATACGCAGGGTGGGCAGGCTTTTGTGCCCACAAATGGGCACAAAAGCCTGCCCTATGCCCATCAAGTTAGCTATTTGTCTGAGACGACGACTCGTTTACAAGCATTAAATCATCGTAGGGCGCGTGAAACCCGCCGTTTTCGCAACATATTGTTGCAAAGTCTGGGGGCTTCACCCGCCCTACAAAAGATGCAATGTATGTCGTTGGCTTTGGTGATACGCATTGTGGGCACAAAAACGTGCCCACCCTAAGCGTTTTTTTCCAACTTATTTTTTAGAACCTTGAGCCGCCGCATCACGGCTTCTGCCGAAGGTTTTTTTGCCTTTTGGCTTATCTGTACGGCGAACCATGACATTGTTTTTTTCGTGCACAAACTTCTCGCCAGGTTGTTGCGCGGGGATCAGATGCTTAGGCGTGTTGCCGATTAGATCCGCACGCCCCATGGCGATCAGTGCTTCGCGCAGGATAGGCCAGTTATCTGAATCGTGATAGCGCAAGAAGGCTTTATGAACCTTGCGGCGATGGCCATCGCGGATCACATCGACTTTCTCTGAGCTGCGTGCCAGCTTTCTGAGTGGATTGCGGCGGGTATGCCACATGGTGGTGGCCATCGCCATGGGCGTAGGCGTAAAGGCTTGCACTTGATCAGGCTGGAAGTCGTTTTTCTTCAGCCATAGCGCAAGGTTGAGCATATCTTCATCGCTGGTGCCGGGGTGGGCGGCAATAAAGTAAGGAATCAAGCTCTGCTTTTTGCCCGCTTGCTCGGAGTAATAATCAAACATCTCGCGAAAGCGCTCAAACGTGCCGATGCCCGGCTTCATCATCTTAGATAAAGGCCCTTCTTCGGTATGCTCTGGGGCAATTTTTAAATAGCCTGATACATGGTGGGTTGCCAGTTCTTTTACATACTCTGGGGACTCCACCGCAATATCGTAACGCACGCCCGAGCCAATGGTGATGCGCTTTACGCCATCAATTTTGCGAGCTTTCTTATAAAGCTGAATTAGCGGCGCATGATCGGTGTTTAGATTTTCGCAAATACCTGGGTAAACGCAGCTTAAGCGTCTACAGGATGATTCGATTTTGGGGTCTTTGCACGACAGGCGATACATATTCGCAGTCGGGCCGCCCAGATCAGAAATATGGCCTTTAAAACCGGTGGTTTTATCGCGGATATCGACGATTTCTTGCAGGATCGATTCTTCCGAGCGGCTTTGGATAATCCGCCCTTCATGCTCGGTAATCGAGCAGAAAGTACAGCCGCCAAAACAGCCACGCATGATGTTAATCGAGAAGCGGATCATTTCCCAAGCCGGAATATGTGCTTTTCCATAGCTTGGATGCGGGTTGCGGGCGTAATACTGACCAAAAATATAATCCATCTCAGGCGTGGTCAGCGGGATCGGCGGCGGGTTAATCCATACATCACGGGAGCCATGCTGCTGCACCATGGCGCGGGCATTGCCGGGGTTGGATTCTAAATGCAGGGTGCGGCTGGCGTGGGCGTACAGCACAGGATCAAATGCCACTGCTTCATAGGCCGGAATACGGATCACCGTGTGTTGCCTATCGGCCTGCTTGGCGGCGATGCGCTCTGCCTTGCTGATCAGGCGAATCGCCTTGGTGTCGCTCGCTGGAGTGATATCTTTTTCAGACTTTTCCGGCAGCATTTCATAGGGGCTGATGTGACGGTCGATACGGCCGGGGGTATCTACCGTGGTGGAGTCCAACTCCGCCCAGCCTTCGGGCAACCAGCCTTGCGGCGTCATAAAAGCGGTGCCGCGAATGTCGCGCATATCTTTGAGCTTTTCGCCCGCAGCTGAGCGCTGGGCGACTTCGACCAAGGCGCGTTCGGCATTGCCGAATAAGAGAATATCGGCCTTGGAATAAATCAGTGCCGATTGGCGAACTTTATCGCTCCAGTAATCGTACTGAGCAATCCGGCGCAAGCTGGCTTCAATCCCGCCTATCATAATCTGCACGCCGGGATAAGCCTCACGGCAGCGCTGCGAATAAACGGTAACCGCCCGATCTGGCCGCTTGCCACCCATACCACCCGCAGTATAAGCATCGTCGGAACGTGGCTTTTTATCGGCGGTATAGCGGTTAATCATCGAATCCATATTGCCCGCTGTCACGCCAAAAAACAGCCTAGGCTTACCCAGCGTTTTGAATTCGTCAGCGGACAACCAGTCAGGCTGACAAATAATCCCGATCCGCAGCCCCTGCGCTTCGAGCAGGCGGCCAATCAAGGCCATCCCAAAGCTGGGATGATCGATATAAGCGTCACCCGTTACCAGAATAATGTCGCACTCATCCCAACCGAGTAGGTCCATTTCGGCACGACTCATAGGCAGGAAGGGAGCGGGTTTGCGGGGGAAGACACCGGCGGGCAGAACAGAAATAGCAGTAGGAGCGGGATTCATGGCTTTGATGAGCAATACTAATCGCGCATTGTCGCAGATTTACAGCGGCTCAATCAAAAAATTGCTTGTTTTTCATAAGGATATGTAAAAATTTTCCCTGAGCGGTAGCGTTATTTGCTAAGTAATGCTGAGGAAGATCTTTTTAGATTACCGAGTTAAGTGTGGAAATAAAATACGGGGAGCGCCAAGCCTGGCCTCCCCATATCTTTTAAATCAATAAAAAATTAACAATGAAGTGTCTTACCAATCCACCTTGCCGGTGCCTACGTCATACATAGCGCCAACAATTTTGATTTTTCCTTGCTCTTCCATTTCTTTCAAAATCGGGCTCATATCGCGAATTTTCTGCACGGTGAGATGTACATTTTCATCCGCCACTTTTTGCACAAATTCATGGTTTTTAGAGTTGCGCTCGCCATCTGTTTTAGTGGCGTCTACTGCCGGTTTTAATTTATCGATCAAGCCCGTCAGGTTACCCAGTTTCACATCATCACAAGCCCCTTTGATTGCGCCGCATTGGCTATGCCCCAGCACAACAATCACGCGTGAGCCAGCAACTTTGGCTGCGTACTCTAGGCTGCCTAAGATGTCTTCGTTCACCGTATTACCAGCCACACGGGCGGTAAATAAATCACCAATCCCCTGATCAAATACCAATTCCGGAGCAGAGCGAGAATCAATACATGAAACTACGCTGGCAAAGGGATACTGGCCTAAGCCTGTTTGCATCACTTGTTTTTTGTAATTACGCTTGATTGATTTATTGCTGGCAAAGCGTTGATTACCTGCTTTTAAAATATCCAGAGCAGCACTTGGTGTAATGCTGGCTTGTATTGCTTTACTCATCGTTTTACCAACGACATAGGGCTCAGATTTTACGGAGCCATCATGTTCATCGGATGCATATGTTAGGGCGGAAGCCAGCATCAGTGATAACGCTAGAGGCCGAATGAATTGACGTGATTTCATCTTTATTCCTTTGTGATTTTTCCACTAATAGTTATACGTCATTACCTGCTGCGTGTGCTCTAAAATAAATGACGCGAAATAGTTCAAAGCAATAAATCATTACTTTCATCGTTATATTTATGAATGAAAGTAATTGAATTTACCTAGCCATTTACTTACTTTAAACTTATTATGCTTAGCATATTTTTGCAGTGGTATGCTTCCTGATCCCCTGAACGGTCGTAGTGAAATGCATAGTTGGATATGGAGTTTTCCTGCTAGCTTGATGCTAACAGGCACTGTATTTGCTGCTTTGATGGGCATTTGGGTACAGACTCGGCCTACTTTTGCGGGTCGAAGTGCTTTTGTCGGAATGTGGCTATCGCTTTGCTGGTGGTGTTTGTTTGTCGTACTAGAAATTACAGTAATTGGTGTAGAAAATAAGGCAATGTTTGCGAGGTGGACTTGGCCTGCCATTATTGCGATGCCCAGTTACTGGGCCGTGTTTGCTTTGCGTTATCTTTATGGCTGGCAAGGGCAGATTAGGCTTAAAGCCAACTGGCTCTGTGTATTGCCCTCAATTATTTTAATCCTACTCGCCGTAACAGATACTTTGCATCACGGCTTATATCGCAGCTATCTACCGCTATCTGATGCTTTTGGTGCTCAACTTCGTTATAACCCGGGCTGGGTTTTCTATTCTTCAGCATTTTATTTGTACTTATTAATGCTAAGCGTACTTTCAATCACAATTTTAAGTTTGGCTCGGGCTGCACGCTTATATCGCCGACACTATTGGTCTTTTCTAATCGCATCTTTATTGCCATGGATTGCTAATTTAGGCTATATCACAGGATATTGGACCCTATTTGATTTCGACCCCACTCCATTTTTATTGCTGCTTACATGCCATATCTTTGCATATTTAATGTGGAGAGCTAACTTATTTGACCTAGTACCTGTTGCTCGTAATTTACTCATTGATTCTTTGATCGATCCTATTCTTTTATTAGATGAGCAAAACAGGATTATTGATGCAAATAAATCGGCATTTCAACTATTACTTGGTCATGCTGATGATGATTTAATTGGTATTTCAATTAGCCGTTGGCCTTTATTAGATCAATGGATTAAAACGGCAGACGGTAAAAATTTAGAGTGGCAAGGTCAATATTTTGAATTTAGCCAAACCTTTGTGCCCGCCTCGGCATCAGTTCGTTTATTGGTTTTACATAATGTAACGGCTCGAATCTTAGTCGAGCTGGAATTACAAAAAGCGCTAAGAGTATTAGAAGAGCAATTAAATGAAAATCAACAACTGCAGCTAAAATTACGTGAAGAAGCAATTCGTGATTCTTTAACCGGAGCTTATAACCGGCGCTTTCTAGAAGAAGTCGCCCAATACGAGCTAGCCCATGCCACAAGAACCAAGCAGCCTATTTCATTAGTACTAATTGATTTTGATCATTTTAAGCAGATCAATGATCGCTATGGCCATGCGGGTGGTGACGCTGCTTTGCGGGCATTTACCCTATTTTGGCAGCAATGGCAGCGAACAGGAGATTACTGCATTCGTTATGGTGGGGAAGAATGGCTCTTACTTTTGCCTGCTTGTAGTGCAGATCAAGCATTTGAAGTAATTGATCTGTTTCGTCAGCGTTTTTCAGAACAAAAAATTCATCTGGAGCAATGTACGTTTCAACTTACCTTCTCAGCGGGGATTGCGGCCTATCCTCAATGTATGGCCGAGCTGCCAGTTTTGCTCGCAGAGGCAGATAAGGCTTTGTATGCCGCTAAACGCTCTGGCAGAAACCGAGTATTACTCGCGGCAAGTTTACAAAGTGCCGCAAGTGATTAGAACGGGTAGAATTGCGCCTTGCTGCAAGCTCAGCCATTGGACGCACCATGACAGAACATCACGAAATCAAGCCCGGCCAGTCGGTCGAGCTGCTTAAAGAACTGCATATCCTGACTCGCGACGGCAAACTCAATCAGGATAGCCGCCGCAAACTCAAGCAGGTTTATCACCTCTACCAATTTATTGAGCCGCTACTCAAAGAAGTGCAGGCTGACCACCCCGAAGTCACCTTGGTTGACCACGGCGCGGGTAAGTCTTATCTGGGCTTTATTCTTTACGATTTATTCTTTAAAGATAAACCAAGCTCCGGCCATATTTATGGTATTGAAACCCGCGATGAGCTGGTTAAAAAATCGCAAGAGCTAGCTCAGCGCCTGAATTTCCCCGGTATGTCTTTTCTGAATTTATCGGTGGCCGAATCGACAGATTCTGATCTTTTGCCAGACACCATTGATGTAGTCACGGCGCTGCATGCCTGCAATACCGCCACCGATGATGCCATTGCTTTTGCACTCAAAAAGAAAGCGAAATTTATGGTGCTCGTGCCCTGCTGCCAGGCCGAAGTGGCTACCGTGCTGCGTAAAAATAAGGCTAAATCACTCAAGAACCCGCTGGCAGAAATATGGCGCCATCCAATTCATACCCGTGAATTTGGTAGTCAGATCACCAATGTACTGCGTTGCCTGCAATTGGAAGCGCACGGTTATCAAGTAACGGTAACTGAGTTGGTAGGCTGGGAGCATTCGATGAAAAACGAATTAATTATCGCCCAATATAAAAACCTGCCCCGCCGCAAACCCGCCGAACGTCTTGCTGCCGTGTTGGCAGAGCTGGGCTTGGATGAAATGGGGGAGCGGTTTTTTACGGCGTAATCGATGGCTAAGGTGAAAAAAACGTTAATCCGGCTCTGTTAATAAAGCGGGCAAAAGAAGGCGCTTTTTTGTTGGAGTGGCTTTAGCCGCGAAAAAACCGTTGGTTCAATAAGTTCGTGGCCAAAGCCCTTGGCGCAGATTTGAGGTAAGTGTTGGCTGGCGATGCTGCTGGCAAACACTTACCCCGATACAGTTGTTTATTCATGATTCAATTTCTTTGTCATGATTTGAGATTGCGGCAGAAAATGCTGAGCTTCATAAAAATCAATGGCCTGCTGATTAAATTTAAAGACTTCTAAGCGTATTTCACAAGCTTTTTTGCTTGCTGCCCATTTTTCTACAGTATTAATCAGCTCTTTACCCAGGCCTTGTCTTTGCTGTGCCTGAGAGACAAGAATAGTGCCAATTCTGCAAATAATCCGGGGCTGTAAAAGCGTGATCGCTGAGGTGTCAGTGATTTGAGCGCTTACAAATCCAGCGATTTGGCCGGAAGATCTGGCGATAAACATCACCCCGTTTTCTGCCGTAATACAGGATGCCCATAAATCTCTGTCCCGAGTTATGCCTGATGCCGGGGCAAATATTTCTGGCTGCTGCTGATGGTGTTGTGTGGCAATTTCATCGGCCAAAATGCAGATATCGCTTAAGTCTTCTAGGCTTGCCCTTTTTATATTCATTGTTTTCATTCCCATAAATTAATTTGTACTGGCGGGATTAAACCCGCTCTCTGCATCGACATCGCCATTCTTCTATTCTGGCGGCTGCAATCATCGCTGCTTTGCGCAGGCGGTGCTCAAGGCCTTCATCTGTTTCTGCTTTTGCATGGAACCCATGCCCGTGATGGTGGGTATCACAGAATGCCATCGGCCTATCTAGTAGTTTGCTAATTAGTGCTTTCATGGTATCTCCAATTTGCTTTTTAAATTTGTAATTGGAGTGTATTTTGATTCATTATCTGGATAAACCCACGATAACTAGACAGACTGTTCTGCTATGAAAACAAAGCCTTCGTCCGATGCACTATTGGTATTTGATGCGCTTGCCAGATTGGGGAGCTTTACTGCTGCTGCAGATGAATTAGGCTGCGCTAAAAGTTATGTAAGCCAAAATATTAAGCGGCTAGAGGCTGATTTAGGCGCGGTGCTGGTATTGCGAACCACAAGAAGGGTAACGCTGACCGAAGTAGGGCAAACGCTGGCGATGCGGGCGGCTCAGCTACGGGTTTTAATGGAAGGCTTGAAAGCAGAAGTCAGCAGTATGCAAGATCAGCTGGCTGGGCCGCTTTTGATAAGCAGCCCGAGTGGTATCGGGCAATATGTATTGGCACCGATTTTGGCCGAATTTGCGATTCATTATCCCTCTTTGCAGGTGCAAATGACGGCACAAAATAAGCATCAAGGTATGGCGGAGGGGGGAATCGATTTCTGCCTGCATTCGCGTAATGTGCTGGACGACAGCATGGTGGCGCGGCCCTTGGGTTTCACGCAGAAACGCCTGTATGCCTCACCACTGTATTTAGCCAAGGCAGCTAAATTGCAGCATCCAAGCGACCTACGCCAGCATCAGGTTTTTTGTCACGAGAGTTTGTACGAGCAGATGGGCTGGCAGCTCGAGAAAAACGGCGAAGTGGTGAGGGTAGAGCTGAGGCCTACGCTGATTTGCAACACCTTTGGGGCGATTGCCAGCGCGGTAGAAGCAGGCCATGGCGTGGGCCTCTTGGATAATATTATTGCTGCGCCCTACTTGCGCCAAGGCTTAATGCAGCCGGTATTGCCAGATTGGCTGGCTACGCCTAAGCCGTATTTTTTAGTGTTTCCCTACCGGCAACCTATGCCCAAAAAATACGAAGCTTTTATTCAGTTTGTGGTGCCACGTTTGCAGGCAAGGCTGAGCGAGTCGATGAGTTAACTCGCGGGTAAGCCGCACTGCTAAATAGTTTGGGCGTAGTGGAGGGCTTGCGTGAGTTATAAACCACGCCGCTGATAATCAGAATCATGCCAATAAATTGCGGCAAACTGGGTGTTTGCCCTAGCGCAATGGCGATCAGCGTGGCAAAAATAGGGGCTAGATTCATAAAGATGGCTCCCTGTGCAGGGCCAATTTTACGCAGCCCTTCGCTCCACCAGACAAAGGCTAGCGCGGTACAAAAAAAGGCCATAATCAGGATGGCAGCTAAGACATTCCAATCTGGCAAAGTGTAAAAATCATGGCTCAAGCTTGCCGAAATGGCCGTCATTAAAATCGCGCCAACGATAATAGTGACAGTTGTGGTGTGTAGGGGGGAAACGCCATGAACAAAGCGTTTAGGAATAGCGGAATATAAAGCCCAGCTAAAGCTGGCAATTAAAACCAGCGCGTCGCCTAAGGCAAAATGTAAATCGCGGATGGCTTGAAGAGAGCCTCCGCTGACGACAATGGCTACGCCAAAAAAACTTAATCCCATAGCCAGTATTTGTTGTTGATTAAGTGATTCTTTTTGAAAAAAAGCGGTGAGTACGGCGGTAAGGATGGGGCTAAGCGCCATAATTAATCCAGCATTAATTGCTGATGTGAGTTGCAGCCCATAAAATAATGAAAAATTAACGCCCATAATCCCAATAACAGACATAAATAATAGGGGGCGAATATTATTGCGTAATGCTTGGATATCCCATTTCTCGCGCAAAGAAACAAACGCAAATAGCATCAGACCAGCGATGATAAACCGCCAGCTGCCAACCACCATTGGTGATAAAAATTGCACCACGTATTTGCCAATATGAAATACTGCCCCCCAGAAGAAGACAGTAAGCGTAAGTTGTATATAAGTCAGCAAGTGTGGCATGGTGTGTACGGCTTTGGCTGGAAATTGCCGTCATTATTGTTGCCAATCCTTAATATGTATTTAGCCTTGAATGGAAAACAGTTTTCTAAAAATGAAAAATGCTGATTTGGATTGGAATGATTTAAAGTATTTTCTGGCGGTAGCGCGTGAAGGCGGTTTAAGTGCGGCTGCGCTTAAATTGGGTAGCAGCGCGTCAACCGTGTCTAGGCATATCTCCGCTTTAGAAAACCGACTGGGGGTGAAGCTTTTTTTGCGGCAGCAAATAGGCTATTTGCTCACCGATCAGGGCGTGAGTATTTTGGCAAGGGTGACTGAAGTAGAAAATGCCATGCTGACCGTAGAAAGAAATAGTGATCAATTGCAATCCGTTGATCAGGTCAGTGGCTTAATTCGGCTCGCCGCAGCAGAGTCTTTAGCTAGCTATTTAATCATGCCGCATATGCCAGAGTTTCTGGCTTTATATCCCAAAGTACAGGTCGAGCTTTTAGTGGGCGCATTGCCGGCTAATTTAGCGCGGCGTGAGGCTGATGTAGCTTTGCGCTATGGCGATTCAATTGTGGTCGATAATAATCAGGATTACATCACTCATTTTGTTGGCTATGTGCATTTTGCACCCTATTGCCTGAAGTCTTTATTGGCAGATCTTGGCCCAAAGCAAGACCCGTGGCAGGCATTGCCTATTATTGAATTAAGCGATTGCTGGGCGTATTTACCGATGGTGAAATGGCTAAAGCAAATTACTCAAAATCGTGCACCGCTGATTAAAGGCAATACCCTGCATACCCAATATGTGGCGGTAAGGTGTGGTTTGGGCATTACCTTGTTGCCAGAATATGTGGGTGATATTGATGAAACACTGGTGAAGCTTGATGCTCCGTCGGTCGTGCCTTCGCGTGAGCTATGGCTGGTGTATCACCGTGATCTTAAAGCCAGCCAGCGTGTGCTTGCGATGAAAAACTTTTTAACCAAGCTTTTAGCGCAAGTTTTAAATAGTAAAAATTAAAAGCTAAAAGATTACTCCCTTAACGTTGCATAAAGGCAGGGCCATTGCCACGGTGTACTACCCTGCCTAAAGATCCCCTCTTTCCCCCATCTCTTATCTCTTTTCTGCCTGCAGCCAGCCCGTAGCGGCCTTTCCCTTAGATTTTTCCCACATCTCTTGCGTGTAAGCTATAGACCACAGCTTTGTACTGTCTTTATGCGATTTGAATATGCATTTGTAGTAAAACAATCAAATACTACAAAATATTCTGTTACAAAACTACATTGGCATATTGTTTACAGCTAGTTGAAAGCAATATAAAGTAAATAAGCGTTACATTCTTACTCTAAATTGTCTTTTAATTGTTGATGGTTGAAATTAAATTTTATATTATTCACGGCTGATGTAGTTTTGCCTACTCATCTGTGCTGCCCATTAGTAAAACAAAGCATCACGGCTTGATTGATAGAAAACGCACTCAAGCTAGGTTTTTGATCAACGTGAAGTCAAAGGAAAGACCATGCCTAATCTACAGATCAGTGTTGTTATCCCCACTTATAATCGAGCCGATCTTTTACGCTACACCCTCGAATCTCTGGTTTTGCAAACGCTAGATAAGCAGCTGTTTGAAGTGATTGTGGTTGATGATGGTGGCTCTGATGATAGCGAGCAGGTAGTTAAGGCTTTTTCTGAGCAGCTTAATATCAAATACTTTTGGCAAGAAGATAAAGGTTTTCGAGCGGGTAAGGCGCGCAATATCGGCACGGCCATTGCTGAAGGCCAATATATTGTTTTTATTGATACCGGTGTTTTGCTGGGCAGTAAAACGCTGGAAGTACACGCCCAAGTGCATAGCCAATCAGAATTCCCCGTGGCGATCATTGGCTATGTTTATGGCTTTGAAGTCGCTAATAGCCTGCTGGCCGAAATGTCTTCTCAGATCGACTATCAAACGCCCGATGCCACGATTAGCCGTCTGTCTTTGATGGGGGCGCATGATATTCGTCAGCAGCAATACGATGAGCTGGGGGACAACATCAGCAATTGGCCTGCTCCCTTTGATATTTTCTGGACTTGCCATGCCTCAGCCGAGCGCGCACAACTATTGAAAGCGGGCTTATTTGATGAATCATTTAATAGCTGGGGTGGTGAGGACGTTGATTTAGGCGTGCGTTTACACCTCAATAACAATCAGTTTTCAATGGAGCGCGAAGCGGTTTCTTTCCATTGGCCGCATAAAAAAGAAGTGGACGATCAAAAAGAACAATCAGAAATCGCTGCTTTGCGCATTCATCAAAAGTATCAGCTATGGTCAACCAGCTTTTATGGCAAAGATTTGAACGACGAAAAATACTCCTTAAATAAAGTGATTAAAATTCATCGCGATTACGCAATTAAGAAAACCAAACGCGCTGAATTGCTTGAAACCGAGGGGACATAAAATGCCCTGCGAATATCAAAATATTTATTTAATTGCGCCCGAGCTAGCAGGTAACCCTGCTCAGAATGTGGCCGAAAACTTGCTAAATCATCAGGTGAGGATAGGTCTAAATACTCATTTCTCTGGCACGCCGCGCTTGTCGTATACCCGAGTGATTGATAAAGAGCTGCTGGAGGCGGGTGAAGTCGCGCCTGCAATTGATGAGGCTCAGTTTGCAGGCAGTATTGTGATTGGCAGCCAGTGTTATATCGAATCGGGGCATATCCCTGCTTTTCATAATTTGCCGGTTAAGCTAAGCACGGTGCAAATTAACGACGGCCCTGTTGGGCAAATCCGAATTGGCGATCGAGTGGTCTTACAGGGTGTGGCGATTTTGGCTTATCAGCGTGTAGATATCGGCGACGATGTTATTTTTGGCCCGATGGTGACGATTATGGATAGCAGCGGCCATCCTTTACTGGGGCGTGGTCAAGCGGGTGAAGCCGCAAGAATCCGCTCCGCCCCTGTGAAAATAGCGAATGGGGCTTGGATAGGTGCAGGAGCAACCATTCTAAAAGGCGTGAGCATTGGCGAAGGCGCAGTGATCGGCACACAAGCCGTGGTGAGCGAAGATGTGCCGCCTTTTTGCGTAGTGACCGGCAATCCAGCCAGAATTGTTAAACGGCTGCAAAGTGATAAGAAAGTAGATGTCAGCGCGGTGGAGAAAATGCTAGCCGTATTTTAAGCATCGCCGCCCAAGCCCCCGTTCAAGGGGGCTTTTTTCTGCAAGGATAGATCGTACTTTTACCAAGACAATATAGAGCGCTTTCATTAGATTCAAAGATCGCTGATATAAAAGCTGTGGATTCCTTGTTAAAAAAAATAGTTCTCATTAGCCTGTTAGCTAGTCCCGTCTTGCATGCTACAGATTTACCCGATTTGCCTGACGCTCAGGATACATCGCTAGGCAAAATTAACTGGAAGTCTGAAAGCGCTAGCCTAGGGTTTCAAAACTCGACCGAGCGTCTGAGCGCCAGTGTTGCTTATTCAGAAGCAAATCAAACAGCACTCAATCTAGATGCGGGCTTTGCCTTGAGTGATTACTTTGCACTGGGTGCTAATTTAGAAGTCAGCGAGGGGTTTCAAGAAGCTCTGCTGACTGGGATATTTAGCACTCCAGATCATTTGCGTTTGCGGCTTTCTGTGGGCCAGCAGCAGGCACAGAAGCAGTTTCAGTTTACCCATGGCAACGATGAGCTGAGTATGCGGCAGAATAATTATCTGCTGAATTTGAAAAAGAGCTGGGCGAGGGGCCGCGTTTTATCTGAGCTAGGTATGACGGTGTATGCCACTGATCCTAGCCTTGAAAATCCGGATTTGGTGAGTAGCAGCGATTTTGATTCGCGCATGTCAAACACCAAACGCCAAGGGGCTATTTACAATGTCAGCCTCGCTCCTAGCTATTTTTCTAAGCTCGATTTAGGCCTAGGCTATACGCGCTCACAAGATACAGAAGGTAGCCATTGGGGTGAAAAAGAGCGCGAATCCTTAGTGCAATACAGCCAGTATTTTACCAATTGCCTGCGTTTGAGCAGTGGATATAAGGGGAGTGAATCGAGCCGCATATTTAATATGGGAATAGCCAAAGATGAATGGAGTATCACAGCGACTCGTACGATAGAGCAGGATGTCGCCCAAGGCAATATTGTGCTGCGCTATGCGTTTCCCTTAAGTGGCAGCGGCATTAAAAGCCGCAGCTGCGCCCAGTATATTGCCGAACCAAAAGCATTTACGCCGGTATTAAGCGAGGCGATTCAGCGGCCTTACCCGCAATCAGCGTTGGCCTATACCGGCCTTAGCGGCCCAATCCCAGATAAAAATACTGCTGCAGGCGGGGTGAGTATTGATATCAGTAATCGCCAAACTATTTTGCTGCTCTTGCCTGTAAAAGAAATTATTGCCCTGCAAAGCAGTGGCAAGGCAGTGGTTCGTGAACGTGGGGCAGAGTTATTTGTACTGGAAGCGGGCACAATCAGGGCGATGCTGACGCGCTTTCAGCAAGCGGGTGTGTATATTTTGGACGTGCAACAAAGCGATGGCGCGGTGCTACAAATTGAAGTGGAAGTAAGCAAAGCCGCCGCAGAACTAGGCGGCGATGCAAAGCTAGCCTCGGTAAAGCGCTTAAACTTCCCCACGCTTTTAGGCCTGCAAAAGATATCTCCACCGCAGTTTGCTCGTATGCCTGTGGCCGAGCTAGAGCTATTTAATACTGAACAATTACTCTCTTTGCCCCCCAAAGCGATTGCTGCCATGACGGAAGCTCAACTGGCGGCTTTAAAATTACTGCCGGTATTAAGCCAGCCACAATTAGCCGCCCTGCCCCCCAAATTATTAATGGCCATAAGCCCAGAGCAGCTTGTGGCCTTATCGCTTGCCCAGCTTGGCGCTTTAAATGCGGACGATATCGTATTCAGCCCGCAGCAACAGGCAGTTTTGCCTCTGCCTAATTTGGCGGCACTGATGATGACAAACAAAACCTTGGATGACGAGCCATTTTATATCCCCGCTCCTGCCAGCAATAGCCAAGGTGTGATCAGCTATTTCAGCAGCCAGCCCGACGTCGCCTCGGTAGATGAAAAAACTGGCTGGGTTACGCTGCTGAAAGCAGGTGAAACAGTGATTGAAGCCAAGCAAGCGCCCAAAGGAATCTACACAGCAGTCAGTGTAAAAGCGCCGCTGATTATTCAAGCAGGGCAAGAAATTGGCCCACTCGAATGCAAGGATGAGCGTGCTGAAATGCTGACAAGCCCCCCTTCATTTGTAGGGCAGGTGAAACCCGCCGGACTTTGGCATGAGATTACAAATTGATTTAAAAAGATCTGTAGGGTGTGCAGCCGCTTTTCTTGCGCACCGGCCCTTGGTGCGTAAGGACTTCGTCCTTGTACACCCTACGAACCCTAGTTGCTTTTCTCCATGGAGCTCTGTGTTCTCTGTAGTTCAAGATTTGGGTTCTAAAAAATATATCAAAGGAAAAACATGAAACTACTTTGTATCACCGGCGGATCTGCTGGTTTAGGCGCGGCGCTGGTCAACTTGTATCAAGCCCAAGGCTGGCAGGTTTGTGAGTTTTCGCGCAGCGGCAAGCTTGCAGGTCATATCAGCGTTGATTTGGCAGCAAGCAATGCAGCAAATCTGGTTGATGGGCATTTTGCTCAGTTGGCTAGCCAAGCTTGGGAAGAGGTGCTGCTGATCAATAACGCGGGCATGCTCAGCCCGCTATCCCCAGTTGCTACGCTGAATGATGAGGCAATTGCCACCAATCTGAATCTGAATTTCAATACAGCGATCCGCATTATTGCGGCGTTTATCCGCCATTTTGGCGATCTGCCTGCTCGTAAAACGGTGCTGCAGGTTTCTTCCGGCGCAGCGATTCGTGGCTACGGCAGCTGGTCTTTATATTGCGCCAGCAAAGCAGGCTTGGAGCACTTTATCCGTGCGCTGGCGGTAGAGCAAAGCACGGCAGCGCATCCTGTGTGCTGCATAAATTTTGACCCCGGCGTGATGGACACCGCCATGCAAGCCGAAATCCGCTCACGCACCACAGCAGAATTCCCCGACGTAGGCCGCTTTATTGCCCGCAAAGAGCAGGGCTTACTACGCCAGCCAGAAGATGTGGCGGCGGCGATTGCAAGGCTGGTGGCTTCTGAGATTCAGGGGGGTGAGCGATATAGTGTGGAAGAGGTGTGAGTTTCATATTTTGTAGGGCGGGTGCAACCCGCGAGCAATATTAAAAAATACGCGGGGCACCCAATGCTAAGCAAAGTCAAAAAGATCTTTTTAGTGCCTTCGGCACGTTGATTTAGGTGCGGCATCCCCGCGGGGACTCACTTTCTTGAACGGCCAAGAAAGTAAGCAAAGAAAGCCGCCCCGACCAGCACGAAAGCCCCTCCGCTGCGGACAATCGAGGCGGCGGCGGGCGGGATTGGCTCGTCCCTCGCGCCCAAGCGATCCCCCGCCCCGCTTGTTCCTCGCTTCGGCGTGCTTCAAGGGGAGATTTAAGCCCCGTGCCACGAGCGGCAATATGAATTCAGACTACTGGGTTTTAAAATACTAAAAACCTACAGAACAACTTAATTCAAACCCTGTTTTTTTCCGTGCAACACCGTGTTCTCTGTCTCCTCAGTGGTGTCAGTTATTCACCGTATAAACCTGCCCAGTCTGTGCGCCTTCTACGCTTTTGCTATAGGCCAGTGCTACTTTTGCGGCGGGTACGGCGTCAAAGCCTCGGAAGTAGGGGCCGTAGCTTTCAAGGGCTTCTTGCAATACGGTTGGGCTGATGCTGTTGATGCGCAGGCCGCGTGGTAATTCGATGGCTGCGGCGCGGACAAAGCCGTCGATGGCGGCGTTTACCATACTGGCGCTGCTGCCAAAGCGAATCGGATCGCTACTTAAAATACCGCTGGTTAAGGTGATTGAGCCGCCGTCATTCAATGCGCCCTGCGCGGCCAGCGCCAGGTTCACTTGCCCCATCAGCTTATCGTTGATACCGATGGCGTAATGGTCGGCGCTAAATTCGGCCAGCGGGGCGAAGTGTACATTCCCTGCGGCAGAGATCACCGCGTCCACTTTGCCTACTTCTTTAAACAGCGCGGTGATGCTGGCTGCGTCTTTTAGATCAACTCGATATTCGCCGCTGCTTCTGCCTGCGGTGATGATTTCGTGGCGTGCGGCTAGCTCTGTAACAACGGCTTTGCCGATCGTGCCATTGGCACCGATAACAAGGATTTTCATAGTTTTTCTCTGTGATGATGGGTTTGCTTAGTAGGCTATTGGCCTTTGATTAGCCTTAATTGTGTATAGCTACTAGCATAAACAAACTTTAATCAATGATAATTAGCTTAATAATCAATCGAGTGTTGCCTCTATGGAAACAATCAGTCAGCAAGTGATTTGGGCCAATACCTTTGCCTGTGTGGCAGAGCAAGGGAGCTTTACTCGGGCTGCAGAAATTTTAGGCTGTTCTAAATCCTATGCTAGCAAACAGGTATCGCAACTAGAAAATCTGCTAAAAGTTGCGCTGTTTTTTCGCAGCACACGCAAACTCAATCTCACCGAGGCGGGCAAGGTTTATTTGGCGCATTGTTTATCATGGCAAGCGCAGGTTTCGGCCGCCCAGCAGGCTGTACTCGCTTTGCGTGAAGAAGTGGCAGGTTTATTGCGTATCACCGTGCCAACTAGTTTTGGCGGGGTATTTATGTCGCAGATTTTAATGACGCTGCGCGAGCAATATCCACTTTTGGAAGTAGAACTGGATGTCAGCCGCGAGCCGCGAGATTTAGAGGCCGATGGCTATGATCTTGCGGTGCGGTCAGGCTATTTGGGGCATGAGCGGCTGGTGTCGAAGCCCTTGGTATCGGTGCAACTTTGCCTTGTTGCATCCCCGGCTTGTATAGCGGGTTTGCCTGCACTGGCCTCACCCATTGATTTGCTAGCTTGGCCCTGCCTTGCTAACTCTCACTTTCGCGACCCTTGCCACTGGGTTTTTAATCGTGGCAAGGAATTACACGCGGTGGATATCAAGGCGGAGTTAAGAATCAGCGATTATGGCTTGCTAAGGAATCTGGCCTTAGATGGCGCGGGAGCGGTGTGTTTGCCTTATTACTTAATTGCTGGCGATTTAGCCAGCGGGCAGCTCCAGCAACTGTTGCCCGAGTTTAGCCTGCCCGCCCAATCGCTGTATCTAGTCTACCCACAACGCCTACCCCAACCGGCCAAGCTGCGCGTGTTGATTGATTTTTTGAGCGATTGGTTTGCTAAAGAAACGCTATCAATTCATTAGCCTAAGCGCGCTATTTAGCTCGCCTCAAATGGATACACCAAACCCAACTCGGCTCTTGCCGCATCCATCATGGCAATCATGGCTCTGGAATGAGCGTAAGGCATCAATGGGCTTTCGCTTTGGCCTGTGCTCAATAAGTGGCAAAAATGTGCGGCTTCATATTGCAGGCCAGAGCCCACAGGCGGCATTTCCAGCCTGACTTTTCGGCCATCTTTATAGAAAATAGTCGCGGCAGTTGGGTTCCACCATTTTTCATCCAACACAACATGGCCATCTGGGCCAGCCAGCATCGCCTCCCCCGATCCAGCCAGATCAAGGCCGCAATAAAGCTGGCTGATACCGCCGCTGTGCTGACTATTGATGCTGGCAAAAGTATCCACACCACCATTAAGCCGCCCCAAAGCCTGCACATTCTGCACGCCACCCAGCCAATCCACCGCTAAAAACGCGCCATAAATACCGATATCCAGCAGACCACCGCCCGCCATTTCTGGCTTTAGCACGGCATGGTCTGGTGCCACATTAGGGTTGGCAAAGCCACAACGCACAAAAGCAATCGGGCCGATCGGGTCGATCAATAAGTGCTCACGCAGCGCCTGATACAGCGGATAAAAGCCTGGCTTCATTGCCTCCATAAACAACTGGCCAGTTTGCGTCGCCACATCCAGCACACGTTCCAGCTCGGCAAGGCTGGTGGCCGCAGGCTTCTCACACAGTACCGCCTTACCCGCCTTCATGGCAGCTATGCTGTACTCAGCATGGCTGGTATGGGGCGTAGCGATATACACCGCGTCGATATCGCTGGCGAGCAAATCATCTACGCTTTGATGCACCACCCCGCCATACTGATCAGCAAAAGCTGCGGCCTTAGCCTGATTGCGGTTCCACACCGCAGCAAGCTGGGCCTGCTCAGGAATCAAAGCCAAACCCTGAGCAAAGCGATTAGCGATATGGCCAGTGCCGATAATCCCAAAACGAATAGTCATTGAGTGCCTTTGTAATGGATAAAGAAAACCCACACCTTAAAACACGGAGAAAAAGGAGAACACAGAGGACCACGGAGAAAAGCGCAATAACAAGTTAATTAGAACAAACAAAACTATATAGTTTTTCTCCGTGAAACTCCGTGTTCTCTGTGGCCTCCGTGTTTCAAGATCTGGGTTTGCTTAAATCACGATTAAACTTTATTAAACCGCACCAAAGCCAAGCTGCCTAATAGATTGGGTAAGAATTCTACTTTTTCACCCTGATTTAATACCAATTGATGATCTATTTTTAAGCCTAATTTATTCAATAATTTAGCAAAATCATTCACGGTGCAAAAATGGATATTGGGCGTGTTATACCACTCAAAAGGAATCGTTTCTGATACCGGCATACGGCCCATTAAGATTTGCCAGCGATTTTCCCAAAAGCCAAAATTAGGAAAGGTCACGATGCCGGTTTTACCCACTCTGACCATTTCCTGCAAAATACCTTCAATATTGTGCATGGCCTGAATGGTGAGTGAAAGCACCACATAATCAAAGGAATGGTCTTCAAAAGTCGATAAGCCACTTTCCATATCGCTTTGAATTACATTCACGCCATTAGCCACGCAGCCCACCACGCCATTGACATCAATTTCAACGCCATAGCCGCTGACTTCTTTTTTGGCTGCCAGCCAAGCCAGCAATTCGCCATCACCACAGCCTAAATCCAATACTCTAGATTGAGGGGGAATCCAATCGGCAATATATTGCAAATCAGGGCGTAAAGTTTTTAACTCGCTCATTGAGTAATCTCCTTAGCAATCCGCGACATATAATTCCGCATAATGGCGTGATAAGGAGCGTCTTCCATTAAGAATGCATCATGGCCGTGTTCTGATTCAATTTCTGCATAAGAAACTTGGCGTTTAGCCGCGAGTAAAGCTTTTACAATTTCTTTAGAGCGGGCAGGAGAAAAACGCCAATCAGTGGTAAATGAAACGACTAGGAATTGCGCCTTGGCTTCGCTTAAAGCCGCCACTAAATCATTATTGTAATGACGGGCCGGATCAAAATAATCCAGCGCCTTGGTCATCAGTAAATAGGTATTGGCATCAAATATTTCGGCAAATTTATCGCCTTGATAGCGTAAATACGATTCAATTTCGAATTCCACTTCAAAGCCGTATTTATATTCACCCGAGCGCAATAGCCGGCCAAATTTCTCGCCCATGCCATCGTCGCTTAAATAAGTGATATGCCCCAACATTCGGGCCAATCGCAGGCCACGCCGTGGCAGGGTATTGTGCTGATAATAATCGCCACCATGAAAATCAGGATCGGTCAAAATCGCCTGACGGGCCACATCATTAAAGGCAATATTTTGCGCGGTTAATTTAGGCGCAGAGGCAATCACCAAGCAATGGCGAATTCGTTCTGGATGGGTAATAGACCAACGCAGCGCTTGCATCCCACCCAAGCTACCGCCAATGACTGCTGCAAATTGAGCAATACCTAAGCGATCGGCTAATCGTTTTTGCGTTTCTACCCAATCCCTCACCAATACCAGCGGGAAAGTCGAACCATAAGGCTGGCCGGTAGCCGGATTAATCGAAGAAGGCCCGGTTGAACCATGGCAACCTCCCAGATTATTTAAACCAATAACAAAGAATTTATCGGTATCAATTGGCTTGCCCGGCCCTATCATCGTATCCCACCAGCCAGGATTTTTATCATCGACGGTATAGCGGCCAGCCACATGATGATTACCCGATAAAGCATGGCAAACCAGAATGGCATTCGACGCATCGGCATTCAGCGTGCCATAGGTTTCATAAACCAACTCGTAATACGGCAGGATAGCGCCGGAAGATAAAGTAATTGGCTCGTCAAAAACCGCTTTTTGAGCGGTGACTAAACCAACGCTGCGAGGTAGCTGCATTGTTTTTCCATTTCCAAAAATCTGGCAATACCAAATATAAGATCTGTAGACACAGAGCACACTGAGATAAAAAACAGCACACTGAGAAAACCAAGAAAACCATTATGCTTTTCTCAGTGTGCTCTATGTTCTCACTGACCTCTGTGTCCACAGAACTTTATATGCCCTTATTTATTTAATTGCTGTAATTGCGCCCGCTCTGCGTCTGACCATTTATCTTCCAGACCAATCAGCTGATCTCTATCCGCAAATGGCGGATAGCCCGCTTTCATCGTCAGGCGAATATAGTGGTGAATAAATACGTCTAGGCAAACATGCATAGCGCGCATATCGCCAACCTCTTGTTCACGCTTTTTAGTGCGTAAATATAGATCGAAATCAGCGGCCTGAATGCGCTCATCCCACACGCCAATTTTAGCCAGAGCACTACGGGCTATCATCACCGTATTACCCACAAAACCTTCTTTAACTTGATGCTTAAATCGCGTTTGCCTATCAAGGCAAAAACCTTCCCAATTGCGATACATCAGCTTATGCATCCAGCTGAGTGTGGTGCGATTAAAACCAAATAAGCCAAGGAAGTTTTTAATTTTTTGCCAGCGATGCTTCAGTTTTTTAGTCTCTTGAGCATTTTCAATTTGCTCAATTCCGCAAACCGTAGCCACCTCTAAACCATTCGCGGTCATCGATTCAATCAGTTTAATATCCCACAGGGGGGATACGATAATGTCATTATTAAGAAAAGCGAGCCAGTCATATTTTGCAATGGCAATCCCCTGATTCTGGCTGTGTGGATAGGCGTAATTAGCGTGATTACGAATCACGATTGCCCCCACCGAATCAAAGAATTCAGCACTGCCATCATTCGAGCCATTATCAATAATAATCAGCTCAAAGGCGTGATGGGTATAGCGCTGCAGGTTTTCCCAGAATAATTGATTAACCGCTAATTGATTATGGATGGCAGTAATAATGCTAATCATAAAGAAACCTTACGCTGAAAACTGGAGCCCGCCAACAAGGCACAAGCCAATAGCACATAGGCTAGGCCCGTAATATTGTCGGTAAAAAATGAATTGGCTAAGGTAGATACCCCGTAAGAGCAGACTAATACTAGGCCTAACCAGCGCTCAGCCGAAATGGTATTCCATGCTTGTTTTGCTGTGGCGAGTAAAACTAAAACCAAGGACAACATCCCCACAATACCCAGCTCTACACCCAACCATAAATAATCATTATGCGGATTAGCAAATGAGCGGCGCACTTCCGAATCACCGGCATTCTTTAAATAGTTTTGGGCATAACTACCCGTGCCATGCCCCAGAACAGGCGCTTCTTTAATTAAATCTTTAGCTACTTTATGGAAAAATAATCTCAAGCCCACTGAGGTATCAATATCGCCTTTATCGTAGCTTTGCACATCGCTTTGCACGGTACTCATTCCTGTGCGCAATGAACTGGATCCTAAATAGAGCAAAGGCCCCATTACTGCAGTAGCAATCAGTGCAATAAAAAAACCGCGCCTGCCCTGCCATAGCACCACCAATAAGCCTAAAAGTAAGAGCAACAATACTTGCGCCGTGCGGCCTTTTACCATAAAGAACACATCAAAAATACACAGGGCAATGGTGATTGCCGCTGGCCAGCGCCATTGCTTAGGCAAGCGTCCTGCCATCCAATACGCGGCAATACCGCAGGCAAGAAAACTGACAAAGGTGCTGTGATAGGTATGCGTTCTAAACACGGAGTAATCGCCAATCACGCCTTGAATAATCGGGATGCCACTCAGGCCACTGCCAATTGAAAGCACAAGGGTAATCACCGCACCAAGGCCAAAACCCGCTAATAAATACTGGCGGACCGGAGCTAAAGTACATACAGCAAAAAATAAAGGCGCTAATAAATAGGCGCGCATTTTAAGCAACATGCCAAGCGCATCGTTAATTGATGCATCAGTCCAGAATACGCCCAATACAAAGAGCGAATACATCAAAAGGCAGGCCTGAATTAAAGGCTGGCGTAATGCATTGCCAATATTCTGGCGTATTTCTGGGGTAAAAATCGCGAATAAAGCCAATACCCCTGCGCTAATATTTTGCATGGCGGTTGAAACAGGAATAGCCAGCCCCGCCAGAAAGGCAAACCACAGTAGCGGCTGCCGAGTAATATTTAGATTCATGCCACCACCAGACGATAATGTTTTTTAGTTAAATCGCGGCCCAGTAGTTTTTCTACTTTCATTTGCCAGCGATGACGTTTTTCGCGTTTAGATAAACGATATTGCGGATCAGGTGTGAATACTAATTCGGCATAATCCTGAAACCAAGGTTGAACAATGGCCGGATGTTTGCCTTTAAATGGCTGCAATATACTGGCATCAATCTGGCTGTAATCATGCGCCTTAGGGGTGTGATTCCAATAGCGGGAAACCTGACGAATCTTCTCATTCATTTTTTCGCTAGATCGCACATGGCCATAATGATAAATCGGGCAGCCCACCAAAGCCGCATTTGGATAACGCCCGCGCTTATTCTGATGCATCACCACCCAAAACAAGCCATCAGGTGCCCAGCTGCGAATGGTGTTTCTGATAATTCGAGGGGCACGGCGATACCAAGCAGGGCTTTGGGCGACTAAATCTGGGCAGCCATAAAAATGGTGATAATCAAATACCAGTGCTTCAACTTCGCTATTGGCTAAATGTTTTTCCATTGCGGCACGAATCTTGGGCGCATCTTCTTCATGAATGATTTCATCGCCTTCCAGATAAAACGCCCAATCGCCACTGCAATTAAATTGAGCAATCATTTTTTGCTGGGCATAAACATAACCACGGTCTTTCATATCCTCATTCCAGGTGGTTTCAATCACCCGAATCCGTGCATCGCCAATGGCTCGCACGCGCTCCAAAGTATCGTCATCGCTTTTACCTACTGCTACGACCACTTCATCGCAAACGCTGAGTAAGCTTTTTAAACTTTCAATATAGGGATAGCCAAGCAGAGTGCCATTGCGTAGGAAGGTAAAGCCGCTAACTTTCATAGGGAATCCGTAAAATGCAAGCTTGCAAGTAGCTAGCCAATCGCGAGATTATAGCAGCCTCAATACAGCTATCTCGCGTCTACACGCTTGCAAAACATGTTAAAAATAAGTGGTCTGATTATTACATTTAATGAAGCACACAATATCGTTGCATGCCTGCGTTCTATGAAACAGGTTTGCGATGACATTGTGGTGGTCGATTCTTGCAGTAGTGATAACACCGTAGAATTAGCGAGGCAAGAAGGCGCAACAGTCATTTCGCAGCCCTTCTTAGGCGATGGGCCGCAGCGCAGTGTGGGTTTGCCGCATTGCCGCCACGATTGGGTGCTGAATTTAGACGCCGATGAGCGCTTAGAAGACGATTTAGTCGCTTATTTAAAAAATACTAATTTAAGCCAGCAAAATGTCAGCGCAATTGAAACGCGCCGCCGCAATTATATTGGCAATCAAACTACCCGCTTTGCTGGGCAATATCCAGATTATGTACGGCGCATTTTTAATAAAACACAGGTGGATTTTTCACCTGTCGCTGCACACACTAAAATTCAAAGCAATTCATTAAAAAAAATACCCGCGCATATTACCCATTATTCTTATAAAGATTATCCGGATATCTTTAAGCGGGCCTGCCTCTATGGCACTTGGCAGGCACAAACCATCGCCAAAACCAATAAAAAAATCGGCCCGCTCACACCAGGCTTTCATTGCCTGTTTTCATTTTTAAAACATTATGTGATTAAGCTAGGCTTTCTGGCGGGGCACGATGGATTAGCAATCTCGCTAGGCAAAGCCATCGCCTCCTACATCAAATACGCCCATGCGATTGAACTACGTCGAAATAAAAACTAAAAACCCAAATCTTGAACCACGGAGTTTAGGAGGACACGGAGGATCACGGAGGAAACCAAAAAAACAGAAGGTATTTCTCCGTGACCCTCCGTGTTCTCTGTGTCCTCTGTGGTTCAAGATTTGGGTTTAGGTTTGGAATTTACATCATCGCGGCCAAGATAGCAGCCTCTATCGCCGCCCAATCGGGCACGGTTTCGCTGCTGACAATCACTTCAAAACGAGAATCACGGCGGTAAGCTGTAGTGGTGGCGCCTGGCATGCCGTCTACCCAATCGAATCGATACCAGTCTCGCTCGGTATGAAACACGCCTTTCGCGCGGGATAAACCTGCTAAGCCCAAGCTTTGTGGCTGCGATAGCGCATCAAATAAATCGGCCAGCTTGCCGCTAAAAAAGAGTGTTTCTGGGGAAAAAATCCAGCCGCAGCTATGCGAGCCCAAGGCGGAGTGGGATTTTTTAATCGGCCAGACCAACTCTTCTTCCACGGCAGCAACTGGTTTAACGCGTTTACGCAGATTATTACTATGCAAATTAGGTGTGCTGGTGACAGGCCAGCGCTCTGGATGCAGCTCTAAATCCAGCAAAGCAGGATCGAACTCGCCTTGCACGGCTTGCACAATGGCGAGCTTTGGCGGGAACATCGCTTCTGCCATTTTCCATGCTGCAGCCATTTGATCGACATCGGCCAGATCGGCCTTGCTCAGCACAATCACATCGGCCAATTGCAGCTGATCGCGCCATGTTTCATGGCTGGTATAACGGCTGTCTTGCAAGTGCCGCGCATCAAGCAACGTCAGCACCGCCCGCACATCCAGCGCAGCGGCCAGAAAAGGATCGCGCAGTAAATCAATAATCCCTGCCGGATGCCCTAAGCCTGATGGCTCGATCAGCAGGCGATCAGGGCGCTTACCTTTGAGTAATTTAGTCAGCGTCACGCGCAGCATGGGGCTAGTGGTGCAGCAGATACAACCGCCGGGCACTTCAGCTACCTGCAAGCCATCTGCAGCCACCGACAGGCTGGCCCCATCGATGCCTACTTCACCAAACTCATTCACCACCACCGCCCAGTATTCATCCTTGGGCTTAGTGGCGAGCAGCTTCATCATGGCGGTAGTCTTGCCCACGCCTAAAAAACCGCTAATTAGATTTACAGGAGTGCGATTCATAGATTGTCATTAGTCCTAAAACAGAAAATCTCAAAGTTCATTAGACACAAAACCCAAATCTTGAACCACGGAGGAAAAGGAGAACACGGAGGGCCACGGAGAAAAGCATTACAAGGTTTTCTCCGTGTAACTCTGTGTCCTCCACGCTCTCCGTGGTTCAAGAATTGGGTTTTATGTGCAAGAAGAATTGCAGTGTTCTAGCTTATTGTGCCCGTATCTGGTTTAGGCTTATTTGGCCTTTGCACACCCGCATGCAATTGCTGCATCGCCCCGCCCATGTCCCCTGCCAGCATTTTAGGCAGTACGTGATGGGCTTTGATAAACACATCCATGATGCCTTCAAATTCTTCTTTACGTGGTGGCTTCAAGACAAAATTAGCCACTTCGGCCTTATTGCCAGGATGACCGATGCCCACGCGTAAACGCCAGAAATCAGGTGTGCCTAGATGGGCTTGAATGTCTTTTAAACCATTATGCCCGCCATTGCCGCCGCCCTGCTTCAGCTTGATCTGCCCTGCAGGAATATCCAGCTCGTCGTGCACCACCAGGATTTCTGCGGGCAAGATTTTATAAAACTGCGCCAGCGCCACCACGGATAATCCGCTGCGGTTCATAAACGTTTGCGGTTCTAGCAGCCAGAAATCGCTGCCATGCAGGCGAGCTTTGGCTGCTAAGCCGTGGAATTTATTATCGTGGCGCAAAGAGGCATTGGCATCTTTGGCGACTTCATCCACCCACCAAAATCCCGCAT
Organism: Pseudomonadota bacterium; assembly: GCA_026399755.1. Taxonomy (GTDB): domain Bacteria; phylum Pseudomonadota; class Gammaproteobacteria; order Burkholderiales; family Chitinibacteraceae; genus Iodobacter. The sequence goes on along the minus strand of JAPLQI010000123.1, from coordinate 59,156 downwards.
TATGGCGGGTTTGCGCGTAGTCACTACCGGGATTACCCAGCCCTACGATCAGTTTAATTTGCGGCATAGTCTTTCAAAAACAGGCGAAAAGGGCTACATGATACCCTAGCAGCCTGTCGGACTTAAGGTTGACCTGCTGCTAAGCACCCATTTTTCTGAGCGAAGCAAAAGCCGCTGCATTTGGCTCGTGGCGAATAACGCGCAAGCTAGCGTCCGGTGCTAGATAGATTTTTCCCCAAAGAATTCGATCTGATTCTATATCGATACTCCAGCCACCAGACCAAGCCCAGCCGACGCTTGCAGGAATCAACTTAAAGCGCCCAATCCAGCGGCCTGGCGTAGCAGCCGTCACCTCGCCCGCGCTAGGGACATCGATCTTTGTCTGCCATTCAATTTTTCCTGCGCGATCTCGAAGCACTAATAGCTGGCTATTCTCAGATGAATACTGGCTCAAGCTAAAACCCGGCAAAAACCCAAGCAGGCCAAATTTGGCCTCTGCAATGAGCAAACCTTGCGGTGCTTTACGATCAGTAGAAACTTGCACATCGGTGAAATAGGGTGCGTAGTCCAGCCCATCTTGCCGCACATGGAAAGGAGAATGCCCAAGAAGAGGGCCTAGCCAGTACATAAGAGTAGCAAGGAGCATCAGCATCAGTGCCAAATACACTTTTGCTTTGTGCCTCGGGGGCAGCACCGGCATGCTGGCCAAATAGGCCAACGGGCTCCAGCTAAATGTTTGAATATAATCCTGACCTGATGATGGCTGATCCCTATGCATAGCTTTCTCTATATTTTAGAAAAGAGAAAGAATACCAGAAGCATTAAATAGACAGCCGAAAAAAAACCCGCCGCAGCGGGTTTTTTAAAGAGCTAAAACTTAAACAGATTTTGCACCGTTCAAGTTTACAACGCCCAAGTCTTTACCAGAAACCAACGATACCAATTCGATACCATCAGGAAGCTTGATGTCTGACAAGTGAACTGAAGTCTTCAGAACAGACAAATCAGCCAAATCAACAGTTACGAATTCTGGCAGCTTAGAAGCTACGCAACGTACCATTACTTCGTTCAGCACAGTGCTGATCGAACCACCTTGCAACTTAACACCTAGGCTGTTTTCACCGTTGATGAAGTGCAATGGTACTTTCAATTCAACAACAGTTGCTTCGTTTACGCGTTGCAAGTCAACGTGCAGAACCAATTGCTTGAATGGGTGGTATTGAACAGCACGAACCAGAACTTGCTCAGCAGCAGCGCCTTCAACATTCAGTGTGATCAAAGCAGTGTGGAACGCTTCTTTTTGCAAAGCGTAGTACATGCTGTTGTGGTCAAGTGTTACGGCTACAGGGGCTACATCGCCACCGTAAACGATTGCTGGCAAACGACCGTCACGACGCTGGCGGCGGCTCGCACCCGTACCTTGCGTGTCACGTGCTACTGCATTGATTTCAAAAGTCATGATAAAACTCCATTAGCACCGAAGTGCATTTAAATATGTGCTGTCCGCGACCAGACAGCACAGCAAGCGGACAAAAGTCCGAAAATCAAATTAATCTACAAACAAAGATGAAACGGATTCATCGTTGTTGATACGGCGCATCGTTTCAGCCAAGAGGCCAGCAATCGATACCACGCGTACACGGCCACTATCTTGTGCAGCTTGGCTCACTGGGATGGTGTCAGTTACAACCACTTCATCCAAGTCAGATTGCATAATGCGCTCTACAGCAGCGCCAGAGAATACGGCGTGAGTAGCGTAAGCTAATACGCGTTTTGCACCGTGTTGCTTCAACGCTTGCGCGGCTTTGCACAGGGTATTGGCGGTATCGATCATGTCATCGATAATCACACAGGTACGGTCTTTTACATCACCGATAATATGCATGACTTCGGCAACGCCAGCCTTAGGACGGCGTTTATCGATAATCGCCATATCCACACCCAATTGCTTAGCCATGGCGCGGGCACGTAATACGCCGCCTACGTCTGGACTAACAACCATCAGGTTTTCATAGCGCTTTTCACGAATATCCGACAGCAAAACTGGTGTCGAGTAGATGTTATCTACAGGGATATCGAAGAAGCCTTGGATTTGATCTGCGTGCACATCAACGGTCAGCACGCGATCTACACCAGCAACGGTCAGCATATTTGCAACCACTTTGGCGGAGATAGGTACACGAGCGGAGCGTGGGCGGCGATCTTGACGGGAATACCCAAGGTAGGGAATTGCTGCAGTAATGCGGCCTGCTGATGCGCGTTTCAGCGAATCAACCATTAACATCACTTCCATCAGATTATCGTTGGTCGGGACACAGGTGGACTGCAAAACGAAAACATCGCGACCGCGAACGTTTTCTAGCAGCTCAACGGTCACTTCACCGTCCGAGAATCGACCAACCGTGGCACGGCCAATCGAGATGTCCAGGTGATTAACTACGCTATCAGCAAGTTTCGGGTTAGCGTTACCAGTGAACACCATGAGACTATCGTAAGCCATTTCTGTATTCCAGAAGGACGAAAAGCGCGTAATTTTTAAATTACACGCTTTTCTATTCGAATGATGGCAGGGGAAGAAGGATTCGAACCTTCGCATGTCGGAATCAAAATCCGATGCCTTAACCAACTTGGCGACTCCCCTAATGAAACTGCCCGCAACTACTCGGCAAATTCATGTAATGGATGCTTACTTAATGACCTTGCTATATATCCGGTCATCTTTTTTGGCAGGTCGTATATTACACGGTTTGCTTCGTTGGGTGAAGAAAAACTTGCAAAAACACAACTACCTGAGCCGGTCATCCTTGCGTTTGCATACTGGCTAAGCCACGCAATGCTTTCGCTTATTTCCGGATAACCCTTACACGCCACTTCTTCCAGATCATTTTGGGTGATGGCGCTGCTGAGGTGCGGAACTGTAATCGGCGGCGTATCCCTTGTCAAGTTAGGGTCGGAAAATATTTGTGGTGTTGAGACATGCACTTGCGGGTGCAAAATCACAAAATTAGCCTCTGGCGTTGCCACTGGCGTCATGATTTCGCCTATGCCTTCTACAAATGCATTCTCGCCAAAAATAAAGAATGGCACATCCGCACCTAGGCTTAAACCCAACTCCATTAAACGTGTACGTGGCAAATTAAGCTGCCATAGGCGATTTAATGCCAACATCACCGTGGCCGCGTCGGAACTCCCCCCACCTACGCCACCGCCCATAGGCAGGCGCTTCTCTACGCGAATATCCACACCCTTGTTGCAGCCGGTTGCTTTTTGCAGCAAACGCGCAGCACGCACGGTTAAATCACTTTCCGCAGGCACACCGGATATCGGGTTGAAATGCTGTACCTCACCGCCATCATTCACCCGCAGGCTAATGGTGTCGGCCAGATCGATCAGCTGAAAAACAGATTGCAGCAAATGGTAGCCATCACTACGACGGCCGATAATATGTAAAAAAAGATTGAGCTTGGCGGGTGCAGGAAAATCTTGCCAATCGTGCGGGCTACTCATTAAGGATTCCATTGCCATTCTGATATCACTACTTTGATTTCTAAATCGCTGCGACTCAGCGTTAATTTATGCGGCAAGCTAGGCTGGCCACGATAATCAGTACTTTCTATACGCCAACCTGCTTGTAAGAGTAGACGGCCATTTTCTATATCACTTTGGCTAGTGATTGCAAGCTGTGGATCAGCCTCACCACGTAGCCACCAACGCAAACCTGACACTGGTAAAGGCCAGCCTAGCGCTTCTACGATTAGCTCATCGGCAGAATTGGCGGTGATTTCACGTTTATTACCCTCACGAAAGCTGGCGTTGCCAGGGCTAAAACGCAGCTCCGCCGCAGTTTGGCCGAGTGGACCAGAAAGGCTCAGCTCGCTTTGCTCACCCAACTGATGCCAATCAAACTGCGCATAATGCCTTTCATTGGCCATTTTCAGAGCAACGCGGCCACTCGCCGAATAACCAGCACGCGGCGCTTGCGGTGTAGACGCACAGCCTGCCAGCGTAAGCAGCAGCAACAAAACCAACCATGCCCTCATTAACGAATACCTAACCGTTTAATGGTCTCAAGCAGTGTTTCATTTTTTGCATCAATCAAGAGCGCGGCATCCACAATTTTTTTAGCCTCGACCTTATCACCAAGCTGCCACAATACTTCAGCCAAATGCGCGGCAACGTCAGGCTCGACCAATTTGGCAAAAGCCTGGTTTAATAATTCTTTTGCCTCGGGCAGCTTGCCTTGCTTATAACGCAGCCAACCTAGGCTATCCAGAATAACAGGGCTATCTGGCTCTAGTGAAATGGCTTGCTCTAGCCATTTTTCGGCTTCTGCTAGCTTGGTGGTGCGTGTCAGCAGGGTATAACCTAGGGCATTCATGCCCTGAGCATTGGCTGGCAATAACGCCACATACTTACGTAAATCGCTTTCAGCCAAGGCGTAATCACCTTGCATATCGGCCAATAAAGCACGGTCGTAAATTAAATCAGCCGACTGTGGGTACGTCGCAATCCCCTTACTTAAAGTATCCACACCCTTTTTATAATCACGCGCTTCGCGCCACAATTGTGCATCCATTTGGATATGCTCAATTCGTGCTTGCTCGGTGTCACTAGGCAAAGCAGCGATTGCTTTACGTGCTTCTTCCATACGACCTAAGCGAGCATAGACCCGAGGTAAGCGTTTTTTAGCCGATGGGGCAAACTCTCCACCCACTTGGCTATACCAGCCTAATGCTTCCTCAAAACGATAACGCTCTTCCGAAATCTGCCCAAGGTAGTAGCGCAAGTTATCCACATTGCGCGGGTTTTGCTTAATTGCAGCGCCTAAATTCTGATACGCCGTATCTAAATTGCGCTGTTGCAATGCAATCAGGCCCGTGCCAATCAGCGCATCTAGGTTATTTGCTTGTAAATTAAGGGTTTGTTGGTAAACCTGATTCGCCTCAGGCAAACGCTGAGCAGCGACCAATTCACGCGCCAAGCTATTGCGTAGGCTAAATGACATCGGATTATCTTTAACCGACTTTTGCAAGAATTCAACGCTAGCCGCAGGCGATTGATTCGACAAAAGCTGCGCCTTGTACTGAATCACCGTATCCCAGTTAGGCCGAGCCACCAAAGCACGATCTAATTCTGCAATTGCATCGTTAAAGCGCTCTTGATTAGCCAAGGCCACGGCACGGGCAAAGCGTGCCTCGGGTAGCTGTGGATACTTTTGCGTCAGCTCATCGGTGAGTGCCCAAGCGGCTTTCCTATCGCTGGTTTTATCCCAGAGTAAATGCATCTGCATAAAGAAAGCAGCGGCATCCTCAGGCTTGGCGGCTAGCAGTGCCTCAATATGTGGGCGAGCCTCTTCAATTCGATCAGCCCTTATCAATAACGTTAATAGTATTTGTCGTGCGCCCACCGAATTAGGGGCGGCGGTAATCCATTGCTGCGCCGTTTCCTGCGCCAAGCCAAGCTGCCCTGCTCCGACGGCCACTTCCGTTGCCCGGCGTGCCACGCGTGGATCATGGGTTCGATTAGCGAGGTCGTACCACGTTTGTGCAGATAGGGCGGTACGGCCACGCTGCAAAGAGATGTCGGCAACTAAAAAGCGCAGCAACAAGTCATTGGTCAGAGGCAAACGCGATAAGGTTTCTGGCGCAAAGCTTTCATCCCGCACAGTCTCTACATCAGCGACAGCCTCGGCGGGCTCGCTTGCGGCAGCACCGGACGTTGATGCAAAGGGCGCAGAGGCGCATCCGCCCAAAAATAAGCTGCTAATAAGTAAGCAAAGAGCGCTGTGTTTAAAAGAGCTAAGTCGGAAAGGGACGAGCATGGCACAATCCAGTAACGTCATTAATCATTCCATATTAACTCGGATATTTCAGATAGTAATAGCTCGTCTTACGCTTACTATATTTAAAGAGCATAGTAAGCAAACAGCCTAGCCACGCAAAAATCAAAAAAAATATGGCTCATTTCCCTTAATAAACAAATCACTACGTTCTTATTTTTACTCGATTCTCTCGACTAAATCGCTATTTTCTAAGCCCTGCCAATAGGAAGACAAAGTGCCAGAATTACCAGAAGTTGAAACAACTCGGCGTGGCATTGCATCGCATATCGAAGGTGTAATGGTGAGCGAGGTGATTGTTCGCCAGGCAGGACTACGCTGGCCGATACCAGCCGACTTGGCTCAAACATTAGAAGGACGAAAGATCCTTAGCGTCAGTCGCCGTGCTAAATATTTACTTTTTAGTTTTGAACATGGCACCCTGCTTATTCACTTGGGAATGTCAGGTAATTTACGAGTATTAACTGAAGCATTTCCTGCTGAAAAACATGATCATTTTGATCTTGTTTTAGCCAATGGCAAACGCCTACGATATCGGGACCCGCGCCGTTTTGGCGCTTGTTTATGGCAAGCATTAGAAAATGGCCCTCACCCTTTATTACTAAAGCTGGGGCCCGAGCCATTATCTGAGCAATTTAATACCGACCATCTTCTATCCGCCAACTCTAATCGGAAAATAGCGATTAAGCTCGCCATTATGGATAATCATACCGTGGTAGGCGTAGGCAATATTTATGCCGCCGAATCTTTATTCAGAGCCAAAATCAATCCAACTAGAGCTGCAAATAGCTTAAGTGCTTTAGAATCTACACAATTAGTTGTGGCAATCAAAGCAACACTAGGTGATGCCATTATTGCGGGCGGCAGCACACTGCGTGATTATGTGGATAGTGATGGTAAGGCTGGCTATTTCCAGCTAAGCGCATTTGTTTACGGCCGTGCAGGTATGCCATGCCGAATTTGTGGTAGCGAAATCAAACAAATCCGCCAAGGGCAACGCAGCACGTTTTATTGCCCCCATTGCCAAAATTAATAGAAATACAATATTCATTTTTAATTGAATAGCGCATTATTCAGCCTCGCAAAAAACTTACACTAAATCTTGGCATAGCAAGAGAGATCGCAATGAGCACCAATTATCTGCATCAAAATGATTTAGCAGTGAATGATCCAAGTGGCAGCGATCGCTTAGTCAGCGATTTCCAAGCCTATAGCACTTGGCGTGCCGAGCTAACTCAAGCCATTAGCCAACTTGCCCGTTGGCTGACCGAGCAAGATTTAGAAGATGCCCAAAGCAATTTGCGTATTTCTCAGCTGATAGAAAAGCTACGCGACGATAAACTCAATATCGCCTTTGTGGCCGAGTTTTCACGCGGTAAATCAGAGCTGATCAACGCCATTTTCTTTGCGAATTATGGCAAGCGCATCCTTCCCTCATCGGCAGGCCGCACCACGATGTGCCCTACCGAGCTGCTTTATGATGCCTCGCGTGAGCCATCGATTCAGCTATTGCCGATTGAAACCCGCGCTCAGAATGTCACTACCAGCGAATATCGCCGTTATCCTGAGGAATGGAAAACCATTCCATTGGATATTAATGATTCAGATGCCATGTTTGAATCATTCCGCCATGTTGGCCTTACGCGCAGATCCCCCGTGGCCGAAGCCGCCAGCTATGGCCTTTATAATGCCGAAGACCCAGATCAGCTGATTGCAGTGGACGCTCAAGGCACCATCGAGATTCCTTGTTGGCGACATGCGGTAATTAACTTCCCGCATCCGCTACTCAAACAAGGCTTGGTGATTCTGGATACGCCTGGGCTGAATGCAATTGGGACCGAGCCCGAGCTCACGCTGAACTTACTACCCAATGCCCACGCTATTCTGTTTATTTTGGCCGCTGACACCGGTGTAACTCGCTCTGATATTGATATCTGGCGCTCGCATATCGCAAAAGGCGGCAATCGTGGCCGCCTTGCCGTGCTAAATAAAATCGACAGCATGTGGGATGAATTAAAAACCCCCGAGCAAATTGAAGCTGAAATTAATCATCAAATTGCCACCACCTCCGAGCTACTCGGCGTGCCTGTTGGCCATGTTTACCCTATCTCGGCGCAAAAAGCGCTGGTTGCCAAAGTAAACCAAGATGTTGATTTACTGGCACGCTCGCGCCTCACCGCCTTAGAAGAAGCGCTTTCCAACGAGCTACTGCCTTCCAAGCAAGATATTGTTCGCGATAGCACCATCACCGAAGTAGAAGACATCGTTAAAAGCATGCGCTCTATATTGACGGTACGCCGTAGCGGTGTGCTGGAGCAGCTAAACGAGCTATCCACCTTGCGCGGCAAAAACCAAGATGTGGTCGGGCAAATGATGGATAAAGTCCATGCCGACAAGCGCAAATTTGAGCAAGGCTTGGTGCGCTTTCAAGCACTGCGCAGCATCTTTAGCCAGCAAACCAATCAGCTGATGTCTTTACTTGGCATCGACGCGCTAAAAAGCAATATTGAAACTGTACGCAGCCAAATGGACAACAGCATGTTCTCCTTTGGCGAAGGCGGCTTGCGCGCGATCATGGATCAGTTTTTTAAAGACGTGAACGGCAATATCAGCCATTCCGCAGCACAGGTGGCGGAAATCCAAGCCATGATGGCGGCGATGTATAAAAAATTTAGCGAAGAACACGGCCTAGGCAATGTCACCCCGCCGCCCTTCTCAACGCTGAAATACCATAAAGAAATTTCACGCCTAGAAAAATCCTTCCGTGAGCATTTCAACACCGTCAGCACCCTGCTTACCACCAGCAAGGGCAAGCTTTCGCACAAGTTTTTTGAAACCATCGCCAGCCGAGTGCTCTATGTATTTGAAGTGGCTAATCGCGATGTAGAAAACTGGCTAAAAGCCGTGATGGCACCGATGGAAACGCAGGTGCGCGAACACCAGCTGCAATTACGCCGCCGCCTAGAAAGCATAAAGCGCATCCATAAAGCCACCGACACACTGGAAGGCCGTATCGAAGAGCTAGAAGAAATGGTCAGACAACTCGCCACGCAACTCTCCGATCTAGACGGGCGCTTACGCGCTATTTATGCAGCGCTGAATGAGGATATTTTTGTGGCGAAGGCGGCGTAATTGCGTATTGATTAGAAATTGAAACGCCCTATGAATCATCGTAGGGCGGGTGAAACCCGCGTATTTTTCAACATCGCTCGCGGGGTCCCGCCCTACAAGATTTATATAACATTTGCTTCATGCAAATAAGGCCTTGGTTTTTATAGGGTGTGCAAGTCGTTTTTCTTGCGCACCGCTCTCTGCGCTCCAACTGCGTCTTGTATATCCTATAAAACTGGATAAATTATCGTAGGGTGGGTGAAACCCGCCGAGCTGTGCTGAGACACGAAAAAACGGCGGGTTGCACCCGCCCTACGCATTAGCCCGCTGCCTCAGAACCTTTTAAGCCCTTACAAGTCTTATTAATCCAGTCTAAACAACGCCGCCGCAGCTTCTGGCGGCGTTCTCTTTTGGAAGTGTCTTTTTGGAAGTGCCCATGTCTGATATTTTGCTAGAAATCTGTGCCGGATCAGTTACATCGTGTTTAGCAGCTCAGGAAGGCGGTGCGCATCGGGTTGAGTTTTGCGACAACCTGTTAGAAGGTGGCACTACGCCATCTTACGGGCAAATTGCGGTGGCCAGAGAGCGGCTTTGGATAGGCCTGAATGTGATTATCCGCCCGCGTGGTGGCGACTTTTTATATACCGATCTGGAATACGAAGTGATGCAGCGCGATATTACTGCCTGCAAAAAGCTCGGAGTAGAAGGCATCGTCATCGGCATACTCACCGACAATGGACATATCGATGTACCGCGCTGCAAAGCCTTGGTTGAGCTAGCCAGCCCCATGCAAGTCACCTTCCACCGCGCTTTTGATGTGGCCCAAAACCCGCTCAAAGCGCTGGAAGACGTGATCGCCACCGGTTGCAATCGCCTGCTCAGCAGCGGCCAAGCAGCTACTGCATTAGAAGGCGCTTCCATGCTTAAAAGGCTGCAAGCCGCCGCAGGAGATCGACTCGTCGTGATGCCAGGTGCTGGCGTGCGCAGCAATAATATCGCCGAATTAGTCGCCACCACCGGCTGCAAAGAATTCCACACCTCGGCCCGCCTGCCCTTCGCCAGCAAGATGCGTTATTGCAACCCTAATGTGCATATGGGCATCCCCGGCCAAGACGAATACGCCTTGGTAGAAACGAATGTCGAGTTAGTAAAAGAAATCATCGCGAAAGCATCCATATAGATATAACGATTAGATCCTTCGCTTAACCTAAGGATATAAGCTTCGTAACCGATTATTTTGCCCGGATAAAGTATGACTACCCTCAGTGAAGCAAGGCTGACTCACCTTAAGCAACTCGAAGCAGAGTCCATCCATATTATTCGTGAAGTGGCCGCCGAATTTGATAATCCGGTCATGCTCTACTCCATCGGCAAAGATTCTGCCGTGATGCTGCATCTGGCACTCAAAGCCTTTGCGCCGGGCAAAATGCCTTTTCCGCTGATGCATGTCGACACCACATGGAAATTCGGCGAAATGATTAAATTTCGCGACAAAATGGCAGAAAAGTGCGGCTTTGATCTCATTGTTCACATCAATGAAGAAGGCGTAAAAGCAGGCATCAATCCATTTAGCTCAGGCTCGGCCAAGCATACTGACGTGATGAAAACCGAAGGCCTGAAGCAGGCGCTTAATAAATATAAATTTGACGCGGCTTTTGGTGGCGCGCGCCGTGACGAGGAAAAATCCCGAGCCAAAGAGCGTGTGTATTCATTCCGCGATAAAAACCATCGCTGGGATCCAAAAGTACAGCGCCCAGAGCTATGGAATATCTACAACTCCAAAATCGACCAAGGCGAAAGCATTCGCGTATTCCCGCTGTCTAATTGGACAGAGCTAGATATCTGGCAATATATCTATATGGAAAACATCGATATCGTGCCGCTCTACTACGCCGACGTTCGCCCCGTAGTAGAGCGTAATGGCACCCTTATCATGGTAGATGACGACCGTATGCCGCTATTGCCGGGTGAAGTGCCAGAAATGAAATCGGTACGCTTTAGAACGCTGGGCTGTTACCCGCTCACCGGCGCGGTTGAATCCACCGCAAAAACGCTGCCAGAAATCATCCAGGAAATGCTACTCACCACCACCAGCGAACGACAAGGCCGCATGATCGACCACGATTCATCTGGCTCAATGGAAAAGAAAAAAATGGAAGGGTATTTCTAGAAGCGGGGAGTGGGGATTGGAGAGTGGGGAGTAGATAAGGGAGAGACTTTACTCCCTACTCCCCTCTCCCTACTCCCTGAACAGTCCGACACCTATCTGCATTCCCTTGATACTCCCTACTCTCGGAATATAAACATGTCACACCAATCTGATCTGATCGCCAGCGATATCGAAGCCTATTTAAAGCAGCACGAAAACAAAGATCTGCTGCGTTTTATTACCTGTGGCAATGTGGACGACGGTAAATCCACCTTGATTGGCCGCCTGCTGCACGATTCAAAACTGATTTTTGAAGACCAGCTGGCCGCCATCCAAAAAGACAGCAAAAAATACAACACCACCGATCAAGAAATCGATCTGGCCCTGCTGGTGGATGGCCTGCAAGCTGAGCGCGAGCAAGGCATTACCATCGACGTGGCCTACCGCTACTTCAGCACCGAGAAACGTAAATTTATCATCGCCGATTGCCCCGGCCACGAGCAATACACCCGCAATATGGCCACCGGCGCATCCACCTGTGATCTGGCCGTCATCCTGATCGACGCGCGTTACGGCGTGCAAACCCAAACTCGCCGTCACAGCTATATCGTCAGCCTGCTGGGCATTAAGCACGTGATTATCGCCGTGAATAAAATGGATTTAGTCGGCTTTAGCGAACAGCGCTTTAATGAAATTCGCGCAGAATATCTGACGCTGGCTAAATCCCTCAATATCGCCGACATTCAATTCGTGCCGATTTCTGCCCTGCGCGGCGATAATGTGGTGACCCCAAGCGAGCAAGCGCCTTGGTATAGCGGCCTCACCTTTATGCAGCACCTAGAAGCTGTGCAAATCAACCGCGATAGCCGCCTAGAATCCTTCCGCCTGCCGGTGCAATACGTGAACCGCCCTAACCTCGATTTCCGTGGCTTTTGCGGCACCATCGCCGCTGGCCGCGTTTTCCCTGGCGACGAAATCATCGCCCTGCCTTCAGGCAAAACCGCCAAGGTTAAAGCGATAGTTACTTTTGAGGGCGAGCTGGAAACCGCCTTTGCCGGCCAGGCCATCACCCTGACCTTAGATCGGGAAATCGACATCAGCCGTGGCGATATGATCGTCAAAACCAGCGATATTGCCCCGCAAATCGGCCAGTCTTTTGACGCACATCTGGTGTGGATGAACGAAGTACCACTTACCGTGGGCAAAGAATACGGCTTTAAACTTGCGGGTAAAAACGTCTTCGGCCGCGTCGCCCAAATCGCCCACCGCGTCGATGTAAACAGCATGGAGCATGTGGAAGCCCGCGAGCTAAAACTCAATGAAATCGGCCTCTGCCGCATCATCCTCAACGCCCCCGTCGTCTTCGACACCTACGCAGATTGCAAAGGCACCGGCAGCTTCATCATCATCGATCGACTAAGCAACGCCACCGCTGGCGCAGGCATGATCGAACAAGCAGCAGCTCATTCTGCAAGTGACGAGCAAGATGAATTGGCTAAATGGCGTGCTTTTGAAGTGGATTTAAATACACTGGTGCGCAAACACTTCCCAGAATGGGGCACGCGGGATGTGAGGGAGATTTTTAAGGCTTGATGATTGATTTTTTGTAGGGTGTCAATAAGCGAAGCGCATTGCACCTTCACCAAAGCCACGGCGTAATCCGCCGTGGCTTATTAACGCTCTAACAACTCAACACCAAAAACCCAATTATTCTTCATAAGTAATCTACTCTTCACCCCCACCCGCCCAATCTGCTTGATACACACCTTGCTGCACTAATAAATGAAATGTTGAATAAGGCCAATCCAATACTTTATTAACTAGCCCATGCTTAAGCGGGTTTATATGTACATAATCCATATGAGCCATAAAATCTCGCTCATCACGAATTAAATGCTCCCAATAACGACGTTGCCAAATCCCACGCTCACCACGCTGAATACGCGAATCTGAACGCCATTCTGTTTTAGAAAGAGATTTTGAAAAGATTATTTTTATTAAACGCCAACACACATCAAAATTATAATCATTAGCGGGCAGCTCAATAATGCAGTGCAAATGCTCGGGCAACACCACCCAAGCATGAATCACAAAGGGATGAGATAAACGCACATGCCGCACCGCATTACGCAATAAATCAATATGGCGTACCAATAAATCATTATTTGCTCTTTGCAGCAAATTAACGGTAAAAAAGTAAGTACCGCCTGGATGCCAAGCGCGTCGATAATTAGGCATCTTGTAAATCTAGTACAAAACCACCAAACCATGTGCCTTATGACACAAAGCCTTTGTAGAGTGTCAATAAACTCCGCGTGCGACGTGTACGATCTTTCGTAGGGTGCCAATAAGCGAAGCGCATTGCACCGAGGTGCATTCAAATCATCACCGCGCCAAAAACAAAAACCCGCATCCATTACAGATACGGGGTTAATGTGGCACCAATCAGTAGCCACGGCGCAATGCGCCTTGGCTTATTGACACCCTACAAAACCATACACCTTACGGCTTGCAACGTTTACGGCCTTTCGTAGGGTGCCAATAAGCGATAGCGCATTGCACCTTGTGTGATCAGTTCACAAAAAAACAAAACCCCGTACCTACGCTAGATATGGGGTTGATGTGGCATCGATCAGCAACCACGGCGCAATGCGCCTTGGCTTATTGGCACCCTACAAAACCATACACCTTACGAGCTTTCCGCTTGCGACGTTTATAGCCTTTTGTAGGGTGCCAATAAGCGATAGCACATTGCACCTTGTGTGATCAGTTCACAAAAAAACAAAACCCCGAACCTATGTTGGATACGGGGTTGATGTGGCATCTATCAGCAGCCACGGCGCAATGCGCCTTGGCTTATTGACACCCTACAAAACCATACGCCTTACGGCCTTGTCCCCGGTTTATGCTTGTGGGCAAGTTTTTGGAGCTAAATCTTTATCGCCAGCTAAGGTTGTTGCACAAGTCCAAACGCCACCAGCTGCACGTGTCCAAGTAATAACTGCTTTTGAGATCTTTTCTGGTGCATTGGCCAATGAGCATGAAATAGTTGCCGCACCTGTAGTCTCACCTTTTGCAGCAATCTTACAATTATTAGTAGTTTCTGCTAAACCAATAGCAGCTGCATCTGCAACGGCCTCACCATTATTCAATTTTTCTTCCATTGCAGTTTTTGCTGGGCTAACTTCAGCTAAACCAGCAGCCATTTTTGCTTTTGCTTGGTAATTAGCATACGAAGGAATCGCTACAGCAGCCAAAATACCGATAATCGCTACAACGATCATCAATTCAATCAGGGTAAAACCTTTCTGCATGTTTTTCATATTTATCGCTCCCGTTAAATATTCAAGAAGGAAACCCTACGCTTCGCTTAACTCAAACATTCTGCATACACATTCATAGCAATATGCATGCCAGATTGTATATGCAAGCTATTACAATCAAATTTACCGATGAATGAACGCGGCACTAGGCAAGACTCAGCAGCAGCGCAAATAGTGTGCTAATGCCCATAAAAAAACGCCCGCATCCTTTAAAAGATACGGGCGTTTTTAAAATAAAACTGTTTATTATCAACAATCTAAGAGATTAATCAACAAATACGTACAGTCACGCAACCGCCGCTTTTCGCCCATTCCACACCTTTAGTAGAAACGGTTGGAGTTAAAATATAGGTATCAACAGCCGCAATACCGCCCGCTGCCACCGGCACAACCGTAATGGTACCGCCAGCAACTGTAACGCTTGTGACCCGTGCGGAACCTGTATCCGCTACAGCAGCAATACCATTACCGCCAGAATTGCAGTTAGTTTTATCACCCAAATCTTGAATACAAATTTCTACAGCAGTCTTAATAGCTGCTGTTGCCTGAACCGCTTCCGTAAACTTCGCTTTCTTGGTGTAGTCCTGATAAGAAGGGATCGCCACTGCTGCCAAGATGCCGATAATAGCGACAACAATCATCAGTTCGATCAGGGTAAAACCCTTTTGCATGTTTTTCATTTCTTGCTCCTAACCTTTGATTTAAAAGCTTTTTTCCCTGAGCACTGATATGCAAAATATATTCTTTGCTTGGATATAACATGTGCAATATGAGCATAGGTTTTAGGGGTAAGCTGATTAACGGCTGGATTTGTCGGCAGACCAACGGTGAGTGCTTTATACTTTGGTGAGCAACTGCCGTTGTAGCTCAGTTGGTAGAGCAACTGATTCGTAATCAGTAGGTCGGGTGTTCGATTCACCTCAACGGCACCAATGAAAACAACGGTTTACGAAAAATAAGACTCGATAATAAATGTTTTTAATAGACAATTGTCTATTAAAAACATTTTATACCCCAAAAAATAACCATGCCACATTACCCCCTGTATCACTCCACGCATTACGCAATCAAACGTTCCTCTAAAAGCAAAACATCTGACGATGTGCCCAAAATCGTCACATCCTGACATTATTCTGTACATACAAACAGAAAACCCCTACTCATAAGCAGGGGTTTTAATTTTTACAACAAAAATACAACTTACGATTTACTCCGATGCTGGCCTGCCGCAAATTGCTTTATAGTTGCGCTAGTTTTTGAATTGATGCCAATGCCATATTTATACCACTACTATATAAATATGATTTGGCGGCCAAAACATCTGCAGATGATAATAATGGCGTAACAGGTACAGAAACAGAACGCCCGGGCAAGTACTCGACTTTAATCTGCAGCACAAAAACATCCGCATTATCACTTGGCAGCATTTCATCTTGTATTACAGCTGCTTCAAAACTACTATCCATCTTGATTCCTTTTCTCATGAGGGGATCGTTTTTTTATAATGCCCATCCCGTTGGCGCGGGATGGGCATTTTTATTTATATGAGTCAGCAAAATGTAAATTAGCTTACAATAAAGCAAAAACATTCCTTGATAATACCACTTAAAACCTAGCAAAACACTGTAGCACTGATAAGCGTTAGTGCCACTCTGGCACTATACAATGACTCAATAAAACAGCCACTATTGCGGCATGATCGATGACATTATCCGCACCCAAATCCGGCTTCCAGCAGCCTTGCATGAGGCCTTAGAAAAAGCCGCACAGCTAAATCATCACTCCTTAAATCAGGAGATGGTTATACGCTTACAAGCATCAATTAGCGCAGAGACAAATATAGTGGAGAGGCTGAGTGCGATAGAAATGCAGAACCAACAAATTATCGCCCTGCTTAACATGCAGTCAGCTCAGAAAAATAATTAACTACCTACAAAGCCCCTGCGACCTGCACCAGCCCTGCCAGCCCCTTACTTGCTCTGCGTATTGATTGCATAGTTCATAGTTACTGGCGACGATGCCGATGGCCTCAGTTGCTGTAGCCGAACCGGAGCTATCTGAAGCATCGCCGGAGGCGGCGAGATCTGGGGCGGCCGCGGCGTTGTGGATGCGCACCCACTCAGGATCAACCCAAGCAGGGCCACTGGCATGATTTTCTGCATATTTAATAATCTCTTTTGTGATTGTTCGATAGATAACTGCCTGCTTTTGCGCTGCATTCGCGTTGGCAATTGCGGCCACCGTTGCAGCATCCACTTTACGCACTGACTCTGCCTGCTGAGCCTGCCCAGCCTTCAGCTCACTAGCAGCCACCGCATTGCCTTTTAAGTAAACCCCCGTTCCCAGCCCAGCAAAAAAAACTGCCAGCCCCACAACCAGGCTTATTAATACCCTATTCATCTCGTTTCCTCTTCATTAAAAACACAAGACACTCATGAACGCTCCAGCGGCCGTGCGCGACCTCGACGTTGTTTTCGTCGTAGCAGCTAACGCGATATTCCGGCGCAGCAGGAGGGGGCAGAGAATGGGAATAGATCAATAAAACGAGCAGCAATACCCCAGCTGCCAGCGCGGCTTTGAACATGACGCCCCCTGATTGATTAAAAAAATAGCGCCCACATGGGGCGCTTATTTTTATTGAGTTACAGACTGATGACGAACAGCTTTACCCACTGGATTTGTGGATAACTACGCGATCGCCCATAGCCCTGGCGGGCGCTCTTCTGTGATATAGGGCAAAAACTCTGGCGGCAAATCGGGCCCGGACAATACGCGAACCCGCACCCACCAGCCATCTAGCGTAATGGGCGGCTTAATCGGCTTCATATCGGAGCCAAGCGGGAAGTTTTGGGTGATCACGCCTGTGATAAAAATGCCATAATTTGCTGTAAATGCAGTCAAGACCGCTTTGCCTTCCTGATCTTTGCTGGTTAAGCCAGCAGCTTGAGCAAGTGAGAATGCCAGAGCACGGGAAGGGAATTTCAGAACTATATCTTTCATACCGCCCCCCCTAGAGCCACGGCTTCTGCATCAGACAGGGCCCGCGGCATATAACGCGCATTACACACAGTCAGATCAATAGCCTGATCGCCATTTAAAATATTGCCGAGCATTAACTTGGACAAACCAACCGCCCTGCCTGCTTGTGCGATATTGAAGATCAATTGCCCGTCATAAAACAAACGAATACCCACATCGTTGTAAATTGCGACTAATCGAGTCAAAACCCCTTCTTTCGCGATAGCCGGCCCAACCCGCTCGCCTTTCACACCATTAATTTGCCGCTGAAACCCGATAAATCCGTCCGGATCAACCCATACCTTAAATGTATTTTTCATATCAGCATCAGCCAGACTCATAACCACCTGCCAGCGATTTTGTGTTTTTGTAGCTCGCATGAGTGAATCAATGACAAACGTCCCCTCGCTCAGATTTAATCCGAACGCAGCAGTGTCAAAGCTAAGCAAGTCAGGGGCGCGACTGGCAGGTGATTCAGAGGTACGAATGTACGACGACATAAACCCCTTTTGCGTTAATTGCATACAATCTACAATCACCGACGCAGATGAAGACTCTGAATCATCCACCGCTATTTTTTGCGCGTCAAAAATCGAAACAAACGCAGTAATTTGCCTGTCCAAATCAGAGGTTGCAGTCAAAGAAACAATATAGCCCCCCGAATATGGCTCAATCTTTGCAGATGCATTTGAAAACCCACCGCTTGCCACTGCGCCCAATGAAGCCAACCCTGCTTGCAGATCAAAAACGACGTCGGCCTTGCCTGGGTAGACCCCCTGAAGGCGCATCGCAAAATACCGCCCCGAGCCATTTCTGCGCACCTTTGCATAAAAAGTGAATGGCAGAGCATTAGCCTCCTTTGTCGCTGACCGAGCAAAGAGACCAATAGGTTTGGCAGGGATACGAGTTAGCGTATTTTTTGTAGCCGTTATGTTTTGTGCTCCAAGCGTCGCCAACATATCTTCAGAATCTTTAAGAATGTTAGTATCTGGCTCCTCGATCTTCACCCCGCGCCGCCCATTTACCCATCTGTAACGCGGCTCATTCACTGCAGCTGGGGTAAACACCCCCTCGCTAATCTCCGTCTCACCCGCACTTGCATGTGTGAACTGCATGGCACTGCACAGCTGACTTGCGATGACTAAATCTACAAAGCCATTTGCCCCACCCAGGGAAATCGGCGGGGCTTGAATTGGCAATTTTTCAGTATTACGCACTAACCCAAACAACTTCTCACGATTGCCTGTGTTGATTTTCGACTCATCCAGCCCAGCGCCTTCGATCTGCGCGTTAATTAAAAAGCCAACCCCTGCCAGCTGCAGTTCTAATAAATCGTAGCCCGCCGGAATATCAATGCTGCGCTGCGCCCCTGCAGACAGCGGCTCATCAATCACGATGACGCGCGAAACATTGGGCCAGCTACCGACCAGCACGGTGATGCCAGCGGCTGCGACGCCAGCGTTTTGTAATTTGAGCTGTGCAATCTGGCTATTTACACCCATGCTAACGACCACGGCCTGAGCATTGCCGATGTTTACCGCGATATCTTTCACACAAACCCCCTGTGCTATTTAATTTCCAGCAGCACTTTGTCTTTACGATCCAGCGCAGCCTTGATTTTTGTAAAAAGCGCATCAAAAGCGATGCGCGAGCCGCCGACGCGATCGCTCCAACGTGCATTGCCGACCAGCAGACAACCTTCAGTGTCGGCATCGGTATTACCGCAGTGGATGCGAACCCCTTCAAACCCCGGTACATCCAGTAGCAGCGGCAAGGGTCGTTTAAAACGCGGGCTATAAGTGATGACCACTTGATAAACTCCGCGTGGGATAGCAGTTTTAGCGGGGATTTTGGCCCCGCCGCTTTCGAGCTTGCGGTCTACGTCTTCGAGCACAAAACACTGGAACGCTCCTTCAATAGACAGCACGCTAGTGGTGGATTGCCCGGTAAAAAAATCGCGCTTTAGCACTAGATGCATGGGTAGCCCCTATAAAAAAGCCCGCTGAAGCGGGCTTGCTACTATTTAGGTTCGTCAGGACTTTTGCCGGGGATCATTGCGGACAGCTGGCGCTTAATCCACGGCACATCGCCCAGAATGGCAACAATGGAATCAATAAACGTCAGAGCCAAATTACCAGCCAGCCACGAAATTGCCCCGCTCAGGCCCGGGCCTAAACTCCAAAATTCATTAGCCGCCCACCCTGTCAAAACAGCACCGACGAAAGCAGAGGAAATCAGCAAAAACTTTTGCCAGGCAGGGCGACTGCCCAAGCGCGAATACAGCGTGACCACGCCAAAAGCTGCGCCGGCTACAGGTGCAGAAATGTCGCTAAAACTCAAAACACGATCGGGCATAAGCCCTCCTTGGGGCGTAAAGGGGCGTAAAAAAACCCGCCAGCGCGGGATAGTTGTACAACATAGCCAACTTACAAAACTAAGCTGGCAGCAGACCCTTGGCTTTCAGCACATCACCCACAGAGCGGGTCAGCGCATCTAAAACCGTTTCATCCTTTAGTGGCAAACCAGAAAGTGCAACAATCGATTCAGCAGGCTGGATATAGTGATTATTCAAACCACCACCGACCAGAGTTCCATCGTCAGCAATCACTCCAATCGACACGCCAACGCTAATGGATAAGTCGCCATTAATGGTGATTGGATTGAGTGAAAAGCCCATTTGCTTAGTAATAGCAGTTACTTTTTTCATTTAATTCTCTTGAGTAGATTAATCGTAAATTGCTGCATCGATGCACATCAGCTGATGCGCGCCGCTATAGCCATGTTGCACTGAATATGTGCGGGTGTTGTCTTCATAACTTTGAGCAACTTGAAATAAATCACCCTTTATCAGCCGATCTGGCTGCAGCGTCCACAGGCCCCTCCAATCTTGCACGGTGATAAATCCACCGGTGCGCTTCACACCGATTTCCTCATAATGCGAGGGCAAAAAATAGGCAGGCCGGGAGGGAATGACGCCGCGCAATAGCTGCGGCTGAATCGGCGACGACACAGCCGCAGAGGTTGCCGCAGCGATGTGCAACGGTTTTAACATGCTGTCATACATCAGCTGATTGGACGGATCACAAAGCTGCAGCCCCATGCATGGCCCACGCGGAAAAACCTGAGAGCTAAATACATAAGCAATCGGCAGATCGCCTGCAGGCGCCAAGCCCAACACGCATAAGCGGGAAAAATGCATACCGTAAAAGCGCCCATCATCTGGCATGCCGATAAAAGCAATGATCCGGCCGTCATTTACATCCCAGCTGCTAATGGGCTCATGCTCAGAGTAGTAATAGCCCTCATTGGTACGAGTCTGAAAAACGGGCGGGCCAAAGCTGGTTCTGAGCAATAAATGCGGGTGCCTGAAATCTGCAGAGATCATCATCTCTTGAGTGCTGTTTTTGATCTCTAATCC
Source organism: Pseudomonadota bacterium (assembly GCA_026399755.1). Classification (GTDB taxonomy): domain Bacteria; phylum Pseudomonadota; class Gammaproteobacteria; order Burkholderiales; family Chitinibacteraceae; genus Iodobacter. The sequence goes on along the minus strand of JAPLQI010000123.1, from coordinate 38,298 downwards.
AATCATCTAAAAAACACCTGCACGATAGAATCAGTTCGCATACGCCGCGCCACATTGGATTTAGGCATTAAGGCCACGTAGGGATCACCATCCACCGTTGTACCGGTTTGCACGCTATGCGCCCCCAGGCAAACATAAGTCAGCCACATTGTAAGACCTCGCCCCAACGGAAAAGACTGCATATCACCGGCATTCAGCGTGGCTTTAACGCAACCACCCCAAACACCGCCCAAGCTGTTTAAATTACACAGCATCAAGCCATCGGCCCGTTTGATTTCAAGAACTGCATCAGTCATCAGGTGAATACCCCTAATCTGACCAAGGCCACACCATTGGGGTGGAAAACCTGAAAACCCGCATTACCATCACCGGCCCGGGCATTGAATGTGCAACCGTTAAACGTAGATGCCTCAACAGTTGACGCCCTGATCACTCCCCGCCGAACTTCCAGATCCCCACTCTGTACGTCGTAATGAAAAAACGGCCCAGTGTCAGGGGTATGATTAGTTTTGGGGTTGAAATTCGGGCTTCCCATCAGTAATCCACGCCCGGACAAATGAAATCCGGTTGTGCCTGGTAGGGGCCAAGCCCATGCGTTGCTGAAATTACCGCTACACACCGACCCGCCCTCATCGACAATTAAATTGCCAGTGCGGGCCGTGACAGACTGCAGACTAGTGACACGGATTTTTTCGGCAGTGATTGCGCCATCTACGATCAGCTCGCCACCCATCATTTTTGACACGGAGACCAGGCCAATCACATAGCTACCCGCTGTCATCGTGTGACTAATTGCGATGCGCCCCTGGTTTTGCTGGATAGATACAGGAACCGTATACTCGCAGCTATAGGTTTGCTGCCCATTGTGCCCATTACTAACATTTGTCCAACCCGGCCCCCCATTAAATGGCTGCTCAATAACACCCGCGACCCATAAATTTACCTGCAGCCCCCCTACGGCACTATTGCCATAGACAGTCACCTGCAATCTATAACGCGCCCCTGGCTCCAGCGTAAACGGCATGCTCATAGAATATGCAGGCACCCCAGGCCACAACACCATCCGATAACGAGTCCCGGCCCAACCTGCAACCCCGCCATCCTCAATGCCACATCCCCCTTCTCTATTCCACCACACCAAATCTCGGTAAGAAGGATCCGCGACTAAATTGCTCCCACCAATCGCCACCTTAGAAGCCGTAATCGCACCTGCGGCTATTTCCCGCGCATTCACCGCCCCTGCTGCAATCGTGCCGGCAACAACAGAATCAGCAGTCAGCGTTAAATCTGGCGATTTGTACTTTGCACCATTCCACGAATACAACTTGCCATCCGCTGTATTCATGACGGCTTTATTACCCAGATACACCGCAGGATTGGGCAAACTGGCGACGATGCGTACCGACTCTAAACCCTGAGCGACCAGCGCCGTTTGCAAAGCGCCGCCCTTGGTAATTACATCGGCAATCTCGTCAGCCTTTAGCCCCGCCAGCAACTTCAACGGCGTACACGCCAACTCGGATGAAATGCTGAGGCCAGATTTTCCAAAGATATCGTAAGCCGCTGCCCGAACATATACCGGCACACCACCGGCCAGTTTGGTGCCGTTCTTTAAAACACTGATCGGCACCTGGGTGCCGGGGCCGTCATAAAGCAGATTGCTGTCATCGGTAAAGCTAAATCCAGGCGTTAATGAGGCCCATACCCGGATACCATTAAAATCTGGCTCTGCAGGTTTAGAACAACTAAAAAGTACTGCATCGTAACCGGCCTCTAACTTCAGGCCGCTGAGTGCTGCAGGTGGCGGGTTGGTTTCCGTTCTGCTACCCCAGTTTGATGAGCGCCCATCCTTTGCGATCGCTTTTACCCGGCAGGTAATGCTACGGGATACGCCGTCAATCTTATTAAGCGCAAAGGTGTAAACGTACTTTTCGCCGGAGATCACTTCTGCTCGGCGCGTAACGCCACTACTGATAATTTCTACTGCATATTTACTGGTATCCTGGTGAGGGTTCCAGCGGAAGGCAAAATCGCCCGTTGCGCTCAGATCACATACCAGCCCGCTGACATCCACTAACGTGCCGCTTGGGCCAGTCGCGGTGGCGCCAACGATACGGGCATCGCCCAGCCGCCCAAGCGCCGACACCCCGGCAACTGATACGTCGTAAGGAATGCCCTGCTCGACAACAAACAGCATCTGCAGATCGCGGGTATATGCGGACTGCCACATGGTTTCTGATTGTTTTTTCCAGCGCACTTGATACTCTGCCAGCATGCCGTCCACCGCCGTCCACACTGCTTTTAAGCGGGTTTGCACCTCGCCGTAGGAATTAGTTGGGTTATCCACGGTTAAGGTCAGGCTGGTTGGTGCTGGCAGCCGCGCAAACGGATCTGGCAAATTTGTGGACGGCAAGGGCGGCAATGCAGTAAGCGGTTTTTCTGAATAGAGGCCCGCGTCATACTCCCGCACGGCCACGTCAACATCACCGGAAACCAGCGGCTTAACCGACACAACACGGAAAAGCTTATTTACCCAGCCGGTCGATTCATGGCTAATGCTGACCACGTTGGTAGGCTGCAATTTGCCCGCCTCCGCCAGCGCGGTAAAACTGGCACCAATGCTGATACGGCTGTTCCGCAGCGCACGCTCTGCAAGATAGCGAGTGCGGCGCTCATCGCCAGCCAAAGAGTAATCCAGTGTGCGCTCAAGCAGGTTTTCACCGTCCTCGGTTTTCCATGCTGTGTTTTTGACTGTGGCAACAGATTCTTCCCAATTGCGAGCCGGGTCTACAAAATGCGCGGTGATCTGATTCAATTTGTCACGCCGGTCCGCACGTTTAATCTGCCATTTGCCCACCATATTGTCGGCGTTGAATTGCATGACTGGCACATCAGCTTTATCAAGCACCAGCTTATATTTACCATCGATAAACAGCAGCGAGCCACGCATATGCTCCAGCAGCTCTTGCACGTTATCCAGGCATGATTTGGCAGTATCGATCATGCCGTTTACACGATAGCGCTCGACTGGCATTGCAGAACCATCTGCGTTTTTATGCCCCATATCGATCTTTTGATCACAATATGCGGCTTCAGCAGTGAAGCTGCTTTCAACCAAATCTGCAGCGCTCAGGCCACGCCCATAACGCGTAGACAATAAATAATCACGCAGGCAGCGGGCGGGGTTGGCTGAAACGAGGGTTTGCTTGCCGTCGTTCGGGTTTGTGACCAGCTTGCCGTCCATTTCTACCGTGATATTCGGGATTTGCCGCCAGACATCCGGGTCCCACTCAAGCCGGATATAGCTATATGCCACGCCAGACAGTTTGTGATCGGCTGTCCATTTATCCGGCAGGGCCAACATTAAATCACCATCTGCCGCCTGATCATCTTTGCCGCTGTGGTAATGCCATTCTACGAGTGCGCTTTCAAATATTTGCTCTTCATAGCGGTCTACAGTGCGATCAGCATAGCCAGAATTGCCCGTCTGATAGCGCTCGACGACGGTGCCGGTTTTTACCTGGCGCTTTTCTTTCTTTTTAAATTTATTGTCGCTGGCCAGCGTGCCATCCAAGTAAAGATTGTAAGCAGGGCCGCACTCGCCTTCTGCGTGGGCAATCACGATGTGCAGATATTTTTTATCCTTACTCACTTCCTGCAGACACACCAGCCCGCCCATCCTGACACGGCCATACACCAGCGGCAGGTTTCCGACGTTGTTGACGGCATTAAATTTCAAATTCATTGCCGCGCGGGCAGCAGCAGCTTGTTCACGCGCGGCTTGCTCTGCATCACTACGCGCTTGCTGGGCGCGATGCATGGAGTAAAGCGTAGTGGCGACTAATAAAATAATCTGCCCGGCGGTGATGGCAATGCCAAGCGCAGGAATAGCAATGACGACGGGCATTAATTCACCTCACTAAAACGATTAAATCGAACCGCCCGCTGCAAAATCACTTGCTCTGCAGCGCACACCACAACGCCATCTGCCGGATTACTGGTCAGCACCTTGCTGCCTACCATCAGCACCGCGCCAATACCCAAGGGCCCGCCACCGGTAAAGCCAATATCACCGGGCTGCATTCCATGCGGATCTACTTCTTCAAAGCCCACAGCCAGCAGCTTGCCGATCAAGCCATCCAGACCAGTACTGCCCAAATAGCGGCGCATGCTGGCTGATGAGCAAATATGCGGGTGGCATTGCGGGTAAAAATTGGTACCGGCTGCGGCATCTAAGCCACGAAACGCCAGTGCCAAACAGACCGTATCTGGCCGGGTATAGGGCTCGCCCTGCACGGCCACAGCAAAATCACATAATGCCTGGTTGAAATTCATGCCCCACCCCACTGGATATCCTGTGCCTGAGCTGCGACAAATTCGAAGCCCTTATCGCCAGGAAACCATTGTTGCTGTGATTCCAGATTTGTCAGCCGCCCGCGCACGCGCTCAAAATCAACAAAATGGCTGGATGCTTTGACTTGCACCGTGCAAGTACCGTCATCTGGGTTTTCTTCAATGGCAGGGCCATCACAGCGGCCATCGAACAGCATAAACGGCGCTTGCAGCACACCATTCACATCAAAATACGCCCGCAGCAGCGTGAGCCTGCGGCCCAAAAAATCGTACTTCAGGGCGCTGGCGATCATTGATTTATCTACGCCAGACAGCGTGACAGTGAGCGCATTGATCTGCATGCCGTCCGCATCGCCATCATGATCAAACTGCAGCAGATGACCTGTTGCCATATAGGTTTTAGGACCAACCACAACTGCGGTCACATCGTCAGTAATGCTGACAGTCTCCCCATCAAGGACAATATCCAGCAGATGCACACAGCGCTGCTGAGCCGCACCCATTTCTGCCAACGTACCGGCGGCTAAATTGCGCATTTAAATGGTCTCGATCAGTTTTAAAGAAAGGTCATGCCAAAACGGAGGGGATTGATTCAATGCAATCGAGTCATCCACCAGCGAAACCTGCACCGCGATGCTGCGGCAATACACCATGCTGCCAGAGTCAACAGAAGCAATCAGATCAAATGCCAGGGTTAATGCTCCGGTACCATTTGCATCGCTCACCAGTGGCGCGGCCAGTACATAGGTTTTTGCATGACCCTGAAAGCGGATTAAATCCCCCGTGTTCAGCAGGGTTTTATTGGCTGGCAACTTGGTCAGCGCAACGGTTTTTTGCCGCGCGGCTGCATTGGCCGCCACCTCTGCGGTATCTGGTGCGGCAGGATTACTGCTATGCAGATATAAAGCAGGGGAAAACCAGAACACGCCGTATTGCCCGCTCTGGGCCTGCACAAAGCCCCACAGCTCACCCATCTGGGCGCGGTCTAACCTGGTCCAGCTCACATCAAAGGTCAGCAGCGTGGTTCCAACTTTGCGAGCCTGGCGCTTGCCGGAATGAGATTTGCTCACCAACGTAGTGCTTTGGCTGCCCATATTGATTGCAGATGGCGCCAGAGAATTAGGAAACGTCGCCATACCCAACCTTTTAAAAAATAGAAATAAGAAAGCCCCAGCTGTGATTAACAGTTGGGGCCTTTATTTAGAAGTATTACTAAAACTGCGGCGTTCGCCGATTGCGTAACTGAGCTTGCCTTACTGCATCCAACGCCATGGGTTTGACGTTTTTTGCCAACTCAGCAAGGGCAGTTTCAATCCGTGTAAGTGCCCCAGCATCGGCTCCACGCGCATCAATTTGCGGAGACAAAGTAATGTAAACATCTCCATCAGAACCTTGCTGAGGCCGCCCACCACCGCCTCCTTTTAGTGAAACGGGAATAGAACGGCCATCCGGCAGCGGGACAAAGGCCTCGTTATAACGACCTTCTCCAAAAATGGCGACTTGAGGGGACTTGGCAATGCCCCCGTTGGCGTACTTCGACAATGGCAAATTACCCATCGGCGTCATAATTCCGCCGTTGGCAAAACCGTAAAAATCGCCAACTGAGCCGCCGCCAGGAACGGCAGGGGTAGAACTGCCCCCGCCGCCACCGGTAAACATGCCAATTGCCCCGCCCAAAAACTGCGTAAACAGCCCGGAGGAACTACCACCACCGGCCATGGCGGCCATTAGCGGCTGAATCATCTGCTGACGAATCATCAAGCGCATCAGATCGCTAATCATGCTATCGATCATGCCCCGAAAACTAAATTCGCCCTTTGTCGTCATGTTTACCAGCTGGTCTTCGAAGCCTTGAAACACGCCGCGATAAACCCCTTCCAACTCTTTCAGGCCCTTGGCTTGCTCCTTAACCTCTGCCTTTAAATCTTTTTTACTTGATTTATCAGCCTCATCCATACCTTCATACTGCTGCTGAGACTCAAGCTTTTGCCCCATGAGCGCACGCTTTTCTTTCAAAAACTGAATTTCAGTCGCCAGGCCCATATTATTTTGGTCCAGCGCCTGCGACCACTCTTTGTCAGTCAGCAGGGCATCCAGCTTGCTGAGCTCCAGCGCATCGATAGCGCTTTTGGCCATGCCAAAAGTGGCAATCTTATCCTGCCAGCCGGTAACCTCATTACGCAAAGCCAACAGCTCTTTAGCGCGAGAATCGGCCTGCTTTTCTTTCTGCGCTGCGTAGTCTTTTTCAACTTCATTATGCTGCTGTAGCGCTCCCAGCTCTTCAGCCAGCACCCGCTTTGCTTCAAGGCTGGCGCGGACTTTGTTATCTGTCGTGCGCGCTAATTGCTCACCAATCGTGATAGCGAGTTTTTGCCCTTCATTCAGCTTTTGCGTTGAAACAGACTCTTGCTCAGCCGCTGCAATCTTGCTGGCCAACCCGGCAAGCTGCGTATCGGAGGCTGCAGCAATTCCGCCCCGCGATTTCTTGCCTTTTTCGCCGTACTGCTCGTTGATTTTCTTTAAAGCGTTTTGATGGGCTTCATTAACCTGTTTTAACAGCTCAGCGTTACCATCGGCAATTTTCAGCTGGCGCTGATACTCTTTGCCTTCTTCTTTTAGCGCATCGCTGAGCTGCTGGGCGTCATTGCGGCGCTTTTCGATGTAGTCCTTAGTTGTCGTGGCAACACCCAGACCAACAGGCATATCCTTAGCCTTTTGAGCATCGGTGTACACTTTTCCATCTTTGGCATCGTAAACTCGCTCTGGAACAGCATTAGCCTCTTTAGCCTGCTTCTCTTTAAAGTCGGCAATCTCTTTATTTGCGGTTTGCAGGGCATTACGGCGATCAGAGGCGATATTTACCCAAGTAGAACGCTGCTCGCTATACGTTTTGCGTAATGACTCGCTTAAGCCCTTATTGCTAAGCAACTGATCCATCTGCCCAATTTCTGCATTTGCATCGGCTAAAGATTGCTTTAGCGCATCCCTTGCATCATTGGCTGCCGCTACTTTTCGTTGCCCTAATGCAGCAGCAATATCCGAGACTGCCTTTTGGCTGGCGGTAGCCGCATTACCCGCCGCATCTGCAACTTTATCCCAATTAAAAACAAGCAAGCCCAGGGCAATCACCGCAAGACCGATTGGCCCGCCAAGCATGGCCATGGCCCCGCTAAACACACCGGAAGCCCCCGCAGCGGCGGTACTTGCAGTGGCCGCTTCAAGCTGGGCAATTTTTAGTGCATGGGTGGCTGCAGCGGCTTCGCCGGTAGCCACAACACTGGCCTCACGTGCTACGGTTAACCGCGATTGTGCGGCTGACGATGCATTGGCCGCTGCAGCCGCTTCCACCTCTGCAGCAGCTAATGCCGCCTCTGTTCTGGCTAATGCCGTATTGGCCGCAGCCAACTCTATTGATAGGGCGGCCATGGCTTGCGTTCGCTGCGCGCGACCAATGCTATTGATCTGCGCCTGCAGCCGGACTTGCTCAAGCTGCAGCTCGCTCCGAATCTGTATTGCCGTTGATGCATAGCGCTCACGATCAGCAGCTAATGATGCTACCAGCGCATTTTGCTCTGCTACACTAACCGCCACTTCTGCAGCAACCTGCTGCTCTGCAGCAATCACAGCCGACCGAGCTCTGTTCATATCCTGCACAGCTAATTGTTGCATGCGCTCGGCGCGCACAGCAGCACTAGCAGCAAGCTCTGCCTCAGAAGCTAAAAGAGCCTGGTTAGCTTGAATTTTTTCAAATGCAGCAATTTTGCCAGACACAAACGCGCTGGTGATTTTCCCTGCATAAACCGTGGCCAACAGCGCGCCGCCCTCAGCTACTAACCCCAACACAGACAGCATGCTATCCAGATTTTGGTTAACAAACGTAATTGAGCGTGCCAACGCCTGCGATGCACCGGATGATTTATCAAACTGATGCAATGCTACAGCGCCATGATCCTGCAGGGCCTGCATTGCGCGGCCAACTGTAGGAGTGATTTGTGCAAACTGCGCGTCAATCCCAGACATACCACGCAGCATGGCGGGGAAAACCACTTCTGCAGTCAGCTGACCATCGTCTGCCAGCCCCTTTAACTCACCACGCGCTTTACCCAAACCAATAGCTAACGCATCCAGTAAAAATGGAGCCTGTTCATTCAGGGAGTTAAACTCCTCCCCACGCAGCACACCTGACTGCATGGCCTGGGAGAACTGGGTTAGTGCTGCACGGCCACTTTCTGCCGCAGCACCAGAAATGGTCAACCCTTTACTGACCTTGTCAGTAAAGTCAATCACAGTCGCCTGCTGCACCCCCAGCCCACTGGTGGAGCGAGCCATTTGTACATACAAATTGGCAGTATCTTGAAAGCCGGTCTGGGCTTTTTGAGTGCGAGCAAATAAATCATCCTGCACTGCAGCTAAATTAGCTGAGCCATAGGTCACCAGCTTAAGGCGGGATTCCATATTTGTGAGCTCATCATTCATAGACACAATGCCATGAATGCTAAACCCGCCCATTAATGCGCCAATCGCTGTAGTCGCAATATTGCCCATGCTGGAAAACCGGTGGTTCAGCTGGTCAATTCCATCGGCCATGCGATCCATATCACGGCTGGTGGCGGTAGCCTGAACACCAATCGCATTTAATGCCCGGGTAGCCCTGCCAGCTTCTGCAACTAAAACGCGGCCATCGGCGGTAATTCTGATCTGCAGTTCGTTATTCGCCATGAGCCCACCCCCGTTAATTTATTTTATTTATTACTGGCTGGACAGTGCTGTCAGCACCTCGTATTCCATACCCTGAATATCGCTTAGCAGCTGTGAGCTCCACGGCAAGCCCTGGGTATCAGCAATCATTTTGACAGCCAGATAGTCCAGTCCGACCGCACCGCCAGCGCCCACCCGCCATTGCGTCAGGCAGGTGGAAAAAAACTGCACAACAGGGACCAGCTCGGGGAAAAGCTCTGAGTCAGACTCATCTTCATTGACTAGCTCTGCCGGCAAAATAACGCCCAAAACAACAGCATCATCCTGCAAGCTTGGCTGCTCGCGCCCAACCATGGCGCGGGCAGCCATGGCTAGTTTTTTGCGCGCAGTACCGCCGATTCGCGGATATAGGTGCTAAACGCCAGTGGAGCGATGCCGGCCACCTGCAGCAGAGATTTAAAATTATCGGGAGTAAACGGTAATGGCTGCCCATCCTCGCCCGCAACGCCATCCCAGTCCGTGACCACGTCAGGCAGAAATTCCTGCATAGTTTCTTTGCCTTCTACACCCGTGCGTCGTTCAAGCTCTTCAGTGGGCAGGCGTTTGAATTGCAATTTGAAGGCGAATTCTTTTTCTTCGTTTTTAAGTACCTGCTCGGTGAATTTCAGCTCACGCCAAAAGGTAGTAATTGCAGCTAACTGGAACATATGAACACCCTTAAAAGAAAAACCCCGCAAATGCGGGGATTGATTAGCGGAACGTTAGCTTAACGTCGTCATTACCGGCCAATGGGGTCAATGAAAGACCCATTTTGAGCATGACCACCCCGTCGGATTCTTCATAAGCCGGTGAGTTCACAGAGACCCGTGGCCCATCCACTTGTACGATGTTCCCTGCGGTAATCCCATGGGTAACTGCCAATGTGCCGACATTGGTATTCAGCGCAGCGCTAAACCAATCCTTAGCTGCAATAGGTGGCATCTCAATCGAGATATCACCTTCAACAGCACGATCACTGATTTCCACACCACGGTAGCCGACGAGCTCACGGTAAACTGCGGATGCACCGAGGTTGATATTCAACGCATCCATACGCCCGGCATAACCATGCAGGCTCACTGTAGTTGCTGAACCAACAGGCAGCGGCACTTGAACGGCACTGAATGTAGAGGCCAGCATGGCTGCGTCCACAACAGGGTTATAAAGTCCGGTCATACTGAATTTAAGCGTCGGCAGCGCCTTGGCTTTGAGTGCAAGCGCCCATGTGCCACGGCCACCGGTTACTTTATGCAGCAGCCCGTCTTGGTTGTAATACATGGTTGCCGATTCAAAACCACCGGAAATCGGGGTATACACAACCGAAACACCAGCCGTCGTCACCACCGCCATGCCGCAAGCCCGCAGCAACGCATCAACATTCGGCGCAGTACCTGCAGCCCCTGAGCCTGTTAATTCCACTTCAACTTCAATCTTGACGCGCGAGCCGCTGATAATTTTGTCGGAGCCGCCCAGGTAGGGCCGGACAATCTGGCGATCCAGCGCGTCGTTTTCCAGCGGAGTAATCGACAGATCACGCACCTGAATCGCTTGCGCTCCCGTCGGTGTTGCATCCGTTCCATACGTTGACTCAAGCTTTACGCAGATCAGCCGTTTCTTTGATTGCACTATTCACCTCCGTTTCTGCAGGCGTAAAAAAACCCGCCGGAGCGGGTTGTGGTTGGCTGACTTGGGTCAGCTCCCCGGTAACGGGGTCGCGGGTGTAGGCCCCGCCAGTTTGTGGTAGTTCCAAAAATCAAACCTCCAGTTCGCTATTGTTTCGATATTGCAAAGTAAAGTGCTGCCACATCCGTACCAGCGGCAGCTCAGGATCAGGCTCTATCTCAAAGCCGTGTGCAGAAATATCTGTAACCACCCCACCCAAACGCGGGTCAGTCATTAATGCGGTATGAACCAAACTGCGCCGAGACTCTAAAGCCGCAAACGGAGCATCGCCATTAACCATGCTGACTACAGTAAATTTTAAATCCCAATCTTTAGCGCCCAGCACACTGCGCTCTGCGGGGGAAACACCGTCAATCACCAAATTACTTGCAGGCAGCTCGCTTTCCTCAAAGGCCCGCAAGCGCATCACATACAAGCTGGCAACACCTGAAAGCTTGGTATAGAGGGCCTGTACAATCTGCTCTAAACGGGTCATTTTGTAATCCTTGCCATCGCTTTACTGATGTTATTTGAAACCGCAGCAAACGCTGCAGACTGAGCGGCGGCATAGGCAGGCCTGACAAACGGCTTAGCCGCCATTTTGCTTGTTCCATACTCCACGTAGCGGGCATAGAACGCATTCACAACAGCAAAGCGCCTGCTGCCCTTTTTATTTTTGGCGCGCCGCCCTGTTAAAGCGACGCGACGAGGGCGATTTAAACGAAAAACATTTCGCACCACGCCAGCCTTGGCCTCTGGAATGTTTTGATCAAGCTGATAACGCTTTGGCACTCGCCAAGCCGCAATCGACTTCTTCAAAAAACCCGTCTTTTGCGGCGCCGTCGCCTCAATCGCCTTGCGATAAACCACCGCCCCCTGGTAAAGCGCCCCGAGAACGTGCCGCCGCTTGCCGATATCTGCCAAATCCAGCAGCTTTTGAGCAATCTCGGCATTCCCTACTACCGATAATCCGTCACTCATTCCACTGCCTCACAGATCAGCTCAATAAATGCACTGGTACCAATTGGCAGCGCCGATTTGACCTCCAGCACCCGAGAGCCATGCTGCACGCGCAACGCCGTAGTGATTCCCGGTATTTTTCGAATCACCAAACGCCAGCTGCTGCGTGCATCAGCTAAATAGGCCTCTGTACGTTCATATCCGCGCAATGCAGTCACTTCTGCCCAAACCTTAGCAAGATCAGTCCAAATATCCTGAGACTCGCCATAGTCATTACGCTGCTCCCCCCGTTTTTTTAATACGATTCGCTGGTTTAATTTGCCGGGGTTCATAACGCCACCACACAATAGGAATCAAGTAGCCCATCAACAAAGGAGCGGGAAAGTTCAGTTGTCTTTAAGTCAATCACAGCTGAGCGTTGCTCATACGCAGTAACAACCCGGAGCATGATCCAATTTTGAATATCTTCAGGAACAGGATTCATCCCTGCAGTGCAAATGATTTGGACCGCATTCCACTGCTTTGTCACTGCTGGCCAGCCTGTCGCTGGGGGAAACAACTGAGGAGATAACGGATGTGGGCAGAAATCCAGCCCAGCTAATGTTTGCAGAACTTTATTGGCATCTAAATATTTCACGCTAGAAATGCCAGCCACGGGACTAAGTGGCAAGACTCCATCACCAAAACTGACGGCGTCAATTCTAAAATCACGTTGAGCAATAATTCGCCCTGTGTAATTTTCTGCAAAACGACGTGCAGAGCTAATCAGCATACCAATTAGCACATCGTCGTCCGCACCCTCTACCCGTAAATAGGATTTCATTACCGCAAGGCTTACCGGCTCACTAGCCGGAAGAGTGAGCTGGGTGATCATTGGCGATCCTAAAAGCCTAGACTGACTAGACTATGTGTAATTACTCAGCAGCTTCAGCTACGCTATGCACGATTAACTTACCTTGCGTCAGCCAATATGCGACCGCATCGGCGTTATCATCAACAACGCCACCACTAAGCAACGACTTTGCTGTTTTTTCAGATACTTCAATCACGTTACCAGACAAGTACGACTTGCCATCAAGAGGGGTATCCGCAAGCACGACCACTTTTACTGTTTTCTCAGCCATTTTGAATTCCAATAAAAAAGGGCTGCATTGCAGCCCTTGGGTTAGTTAAGTCGCAGAATTGGCGTAATACTTCACTGGATTTGCGCCTGCATCCAGCAAACGACCATCCATGCGAGCAAATAATAAAAACGCAACCTGCAGATTTTCTGCATAGCGCTCAGTGAGGCGTAAAACGGATGTTCCACGCACAATACGCGCCTTATATTTGTTCAGTGCACCAAAGATAATTGATTTGGCATTGGCCGCCATTACTGGCATATCTTGATTAATTTCATAGCCATAGCCGCACAAACTATCTGGAGCAAGGCCGGTAATACCGGACTCGTAGCCAGGCGTCCAAATTGGACGGCCAGTCGTGTCTTTAAGCTTACGCAAAACCTTTAATGATGAATCATGCAACATAAACTTACTGCCAACACGATAAGCAGGATCGATAGAATGAATGAGATCGATCACATCATCGTAAGTAACTATATTCGTTTGCCCAGTACTACCAACCTTACCTGCAGCTGCATCTAACAAAATCCCGCGAGGCTTGCCAACGCCGTCCCCTGTCGTAGCATGGGCGTTATAACCCCTGGCAATTGATCCAGCCAGCGCATCAATAATATATTGCTCACCGAAGGCTGAATCTTGCAGAAATTCATATGAAATCGGCAAAATTGGTGTGCGGTAAGTATATGCGCCTAAATTAGCAACACCAAAAGGAGTGCTGTTATCTGTGTTACTGGACTGGCCTTCACCGATAATTGTTGCAAGGACATTTGTGTAATTAAAGGTCGGCATTGGCAATACCGCCCCAGTATCGGTAGGCATAATTTCAGCCACATTCAGCATTCCACCGAATGCTTTTAAGGCAATTTCCAGTTTTTTCAAAAAGTCAGGGGGGACTGTCACACCACCTGCACCCGCAGAACCCGCAGCAAATGCGCGGAGCTCCTTAGACTGATCCATATAGCGGCGAGCAATCCCCTGCTCTTGCGATGACATCCCACTAATACCATTCATTAAAAATGAACGGAAAATAGTGCTATGCGACAACTCGTCATCCGCCGCTCCTGCACCATCATCACCTGCAAGCGAACGAACACCTGTACTACTGCCTAAATCAAGATCCAGAGCATGCAATTTGCCAGAGCGCTGAATCTGCTTATCAAGATCATCAAGGTCTGCCTCCATCTTGGCCCATGCTGAATCTTCATCAGAGGTAAAACTACGGCTTTCTTTCTCTGCCAGCGTATGTAGATCACGCATTTGCTTGGCCAGCGCCGCGCGCCGTTCTTGTAGCTTCTTATCCATCTAAAACCCCAATAAAAAAAACCCGCGCGCGGCGGGCATAAAAAAACCCACCGAATAGTGGGTCTTCAAGGAAAAAACTAAATACCGAGAATTTTCATTTGGCGTTTACGGCTTGCCACAGCCTCATGCTGCTGCTTTGCCGTTGATTTGCTTCGCCACTCATTCATGCTACGTTTTGCAATTGTTGAATCTGGGTAAGCGGGATAGGTAACAGGGCTTACATCATACAGGCGCGATATTTTTACAATCGTGCGTACCGTGCCTACTTCGTCATCCTCATCCCAGCTCTGCCCATCGTAGCTCACACTAAATGCAAAGCTGGATTGAGTGACATCACCCCGGCCGATAGATTCAGCAAGATCTTCTGCAACTTGAGTATCCGGTAAATCAACTTCATACCAAAGCCCTGTTGCATCTTGACCAAGACGCAGTGTGCCTGAGCACAGACGGCCCAAAACAAAATTAGGATCGTGATTAAATAATGCTCGCACATCATCATTCATCACACCATCAAACGCGCCGGGTGCAATCTGTTCACGAAATCCACCCAAATTAAAGCTCAGCTTATTGAAAACGGCAGCATAACCACGGATAGTAATTTGCGATTCAGATGTTTCATCATCACTGCGCTTTTGCTTACGCAATTCAAGCTTGCCCGTCTCCTGAACCCGTCTTTCCATCACTTCCACTACTGTTGTCATTTAACTCTCCAATTTTATCGAGTGGAATCATTTGGGCCTGAACCATCCGCTTATCGCCCCCCTCAACTCGCGGCATATTTAGCTTATCCAGCACATCATTCACGCAATAGATTCCATTTCTCAGTGCGATGGCAAAGCCCTCCATCTGGCTCTTAGCATCACCCCGCAAAAGCGCATCTAAGCTAAATTCACAAAAATAATCTGTACCAGCAAAAAGCTTCCTATTGAGCTCTTGCTCCCAGCGTACTAACCATGGCCGAATGCTATGCGTTGTAAATTCAATCCCCTGATGCTCAATATTACTGAATGTAGATCGCTCCAAATCAGCCAGCATATGCGGTGGAACACGAAACATGCGAGCAATCTCACTAATCTGAAATTTCCGCGTTTGTAAAAACTGCGCCTCTTCAGGGGGCATACTGATAGCCTGATATTTCAGCCCCCCCTCCAAAACAGCAACTTGATTTCCATCGCTAGCGCCACCATAGACTTTTTTCCAGCGCGCTCGGGACTGCTCAACCTGTAAATCTGTAAGCTTACCTTCTGTACTTAAGACGCCCGATGGCCGCCCCCCATTTGCAAAAAGTTGAGCACCATACTGCTCAGCCCCCAAGCCAAGACCAATTGCATTACGCATTAGACGCAGCGGAGAAAGGCCGACTAAACCATCAAACCCAAGTGCTGGAATATGCAAAACATCGTCATCCAGAAGGGTAACTTGCCCCCCTTTGACGCCAGAAATAACATAGCGCTTATCCCCGCTATCGGATAAAAAAACCCTGACTCGGCTGGGGTGAATCGGCCAAAGCCCAATCACCCGACCCGCTTTATCGCGCTCAAGCTCAGCATAGAAATTACCCCAAAGCGCTAAATGCGCCATGCCAACTTCTCGGAAAACCATGCTGGTCATCAGTCGATTAGGCGTGTCATGCAAAATAGGGTAAAGCCGGTGATTGCTGGCATTTTCTTTACCCGACTCAGCCCTTTTGTAAACCTGAAGCGGCAAGCTACCCACCGTCTCCGCCAAGATTCTCACTGCAGCATAAACTGAGGACAAAGTCATCGCCGACTGCGCAGAAACAGGAGTCCCTGCTGTGCTGGGCAGAGAGTCGCCTAAACATGCAACCACATTTGCGTCATCCAATGGGGTATTAGGATTTTCAATTGAGCGGACTTCTTCCTTAACTCCAACCCATCGCTTTAACCAGTTTTTCATAAAATTGTAATCCTTGGTTTGGCGGGCTCTTCATGCCGCTCTGCACACGACAGCGCCATGACTGCAGCAACAATCGGGTCGATACGCCCGCTTTCTTTCGATTTTTTCTTATCAGGCCGATAGTTGCCGTTGGTATCAAACAGCAGCGCAACATTGCCAGCGGCCCAGCGCAAGACTGGGTTGCCACCGTGGGCCAGTTGCTTGCTGTAGACCAATTCTTCTAGCTTTTTAGAGCCCGGATACATGCCACCGGTGTTTTGCGGGATTTCTACCAGCGGCACATCCTTTTCCATCAGCTCATTCGCCAGTTGCAGCGCGTTCCAGCGGTCATACCCCAACTCGACCAGATCAAAAGTCTGCATTACCCAAAGGATTTTCTCGCGTATAGGGGCGTAATCTGTAACATCACCCGGCGTTTCAATCAGCCAGCCGGCATCGCGCCAACGAGAGTAAGGCGCGGCATCGTCCGCTTGTGCTTTGACTTTCGCCTCTGGTACCCAGATGTAGACCAGCACATACCACGGCTCATCGTCATATTCCGGCGGGAATACCAGCGCCAATGCGGTAAGGTCGCGGGTGGAGGCCAGATCAAGGCCACCAAAACAGCGACGCCCATGCAGGCATGCCGGATCAAAGGTTTTTTTGCCCTTGTCCCATACATCCAAATCAAACCAGCCTTCCGCATCATTCACCCACAGGTTTAAATCCTTGGTTTTAAAATTGGCCATCGCGCCAGGCGTGGCCGCTGCCATACGGGCCTGCGTGCGCATGTAGTCCATGGTTTTACCCATACCCAGCGCGGGATTCGCTTTAATCCAATTTTTCTCAGCGAGCGGGTCATCACCTTCATCCAGCGTGTAGACGTACCCAAAAAAGCTATCATCCTGCCGCGTCCCTTTCAGAACACTGATGAGATAGCCGCGCACCTCTGTGCAAATGCCATCAAGAATAAAACCTGCCGTGGTGATCGCGCTTAACATCGGCTGTGAGCGGGCGCCCATCGCGGAGACCATCACATCCCACACAGCCCGATCTTTTTGCGCGTGCAATTCATCAAACAAAATCGCCGAGGGGTTCAAACCGTCCAGATTGTCGGCATTGGCGGGCAGCGGCTTGAATACACTGCTGTCGCATGTGATTTTTTCCTGATTGATACCGTTAAAAATATTGAAGCTGCGTGCAATGCCTGGGCTGCGCCTTGCCCAGCGTTTGAAATTATCAAATGCAGGTTTAAATACCGTCATGGCCTGCTCGCGCGTTGTGGCCACGGCATAAACTTCGGCACCGACTTCGCCATCGGCCATAAACAGATAGGCCCCTTGGGGTGCGGTCCATGTTGATTTGCCGTTTTTTCGGCCGACTTCTTCATAGGCCAGCCAGAATCGTCGAGTACCGTCCGCTTTCCGCCAGCCAAACTTGCATGCGGTCCAAAACAACTGCCATGGATCCAGCAGAATTGGCGTACCTGCGAGCGGCCCTTTGATGTGCACGAAGTAAGTCTGGATATATTCGATTACATGCCAAGCATGCTCAGGGCTAAAAAAAAGCCCACGTTTGTGGGCTTGTTGTAAATCTCTGTAATGGCGCTCAACTGCCAGGTAAACATACTCACCGACAGTGATTTCATAATTCAGAACCGGTATACCGTAGAGCCGGTCCCATTCGTGCCACTGATCTTCAGGCGGGATTAATGCCCTGATGCGCTTGGTCGGCTTACGGCGTGATTGACGAGGTCGGCGAACAGATCGTCCTGCTGTGACTGATCCCCCGTCTTTGCCCGGATGGTTGCTAGCGATGGGATTGTCAGTGCGCATTCAGGAAGCCATTTTAAAAGGTCCGCTTTTAAGTCACGGCTCACGTAATAAATCTGATGCGGTTGCTCAAAGCCATTCGGAGTTTTCACCAAATAGCTGCCCCCATTTTTCTCCATGACTTCTTCTAACTTCGCCTCAGCCTGCACCCAGCGGATGTAGGTCTTAGACACAACCATTGCTGCAAGACCAAAGGTTGTGTGATCGATGCCGGCATTTCTTAACTGGCCACATATATAATCCCAGACCCGACGCTCTTGGGTACTCAGATCACCCGGCGGTTTATTAGGTGATTGAACCTCTCCAACCTTCCCCAAAGAGGATTTACCAAACCCACCTTGAATTACTGTAAAGGGCGGCTTTTCAGCACTCATAGAAGCCTCTCAGGGCATCCGGCATTAAAAACGCCAGAATTAACAAATAAAACGCTGAGAAGTGGCCAATTGTTTGACCCCCCCTCCCTTTAAAAACGTTCCGCGAAAAAGTGCAGTTAAGCGTACGGTCTTGGACGTAGATGCCCCAGACTTTTACCACCCCCTCCCACTACCAGAATCTGATTTTTGCACCGCAGCACTTGTGCCCGGATTACCAAACCCGCCGTCCTCTGTTGCTGTCTTCCTGTCGTGGCACGACTTACAGAGTGGTTGCCAGTTGTTTTCCGAATCCCAAAACAAAGTTTGATCGCCCCTATGCGGGACAATGTGATCAACTACTGTTGCCGGAACTAATCGCCCTGCTGTTTTGCAGATCAAACACAATGGCCTTGAGCGTAGATATGTTGCCCGCGCTTTTGTCCAGCGCGATGTATAACCCCGTTCACTTGCCGAGCCACGCCGGGCATCATGCTCACGCTGTAACTGCTTACGATGTACATCACACTTACGCTGCCCACCACTTACCAGCGAGCTGCACCCAGCGTGCGCACAAGGACGCTTTGCTGCAAATGGCATAGCTCACTTCCATAAATAACAGGCAATAAAAAACCCCGCATTTGCGGGGTTGGCTTTTCACTAGGCGCAGAGAAGCACCCTCGAAGGGTTCTGCTCACGCCGTAGCGGTATCGGATTGTTGATTACACTGTAGCGCAGCATTTTTGTTGGAGTCAAGCTATTTTCCTGAAAAACTTTTTCAAGCGCATGAATGGCCCTTGCAATATGCCAGTCATAATCATGTAAAGACAGCCTTTCTTTACGGCAAACCGCCATCGGATTGGCTCGATAATAAAAGTGTTTTTGCAATAACCGTACAAAAATCTGTTGTGTTGGATTTTGCATCATTACTGCAAGTATTGCCTCTACCCGCGCGCCCTGTTGTTCATTCCATTTTGCAGCTTTACATGAAGCGCCCGCTAAAATCTTTTCCTCTGGGGACATATACATTGAGCTGCAGTACGTGCTGCTTTTGCTCACACTACCACGAAGCCAGCCACTCCAATTTTCCAGTAGCTCTATGGCAGTCTTACCTTCATAAATTTTAACCAGATTAATTTCAACCACGTTCGCCTCCGATATACCCGCATGGAGGACTCCTTAGCCAGATCATTGCCCAGCTTTATTTAAGCCATGATTTTAAACTAAAAAAATACGTGTTTGAGATTTTGGACAGGGTGGGCATAGTTTGGGTCATAGTTTTAAGCCAACCCTGACCCACATCAAACCCTTATAAATAATGGCTTAGAGACTATTAATTAATAGTGGACAGGGTTTATAGATAGATTCCCGTGTATATATTTTTTACCGCCCATAGAACTAATAAGAGGTAGAGGAGATAAATAACAGATATATCTACACGCGGGAACGACAGAAATAACCCTGCCAAAAACGCAAAAACGGCGCGAAGCCGCGCCGTTACTTGTTTTGGAGTGGGTCAGGGTTAGCTTAAAACTATGACCCAAACCCTGCCCACTATGACCCACTATTTATCAAATACATTTTTATCAAACCCATTTTTCAAGCACTCAGCAAAACGGGCACACTCAATAGTCAGCCAACTACCTAAGCTTTCACCATCAGCGGGCTCACCTATAATAAATACCATCGCCTTCTTACGATCATATCCAGATGATAGATGCTCTCTGGATTTTTTTAAGCGAGATGACATTAAGCTGGAAAATTTAGTTTGCGTTAGTTTATCTGACCCACCCTCAGTCTCTCGCCATTTTCTAAATGCAGCGTATAAATCTTCTGTTCGGCACGAACAATACGGTACAGGAAGATCACCGGCAACCCAATGGCGATAAAATATCTGCCAACCAGACAAGCCAAACTCAATCAAACGCTCTTTTGCGGCCGTCATTGGCGGCTTACTGCGTTCATCAAATAGCCGGTCAATTGGATACTTCATTAAGAATCCATAAAATGCAGCAATAGCCCCATTAGTTAGCGCCCGCTTCATTTCCATTTGATCACTTTCTTTTAGTAATGTTTTAGGCTCAATAACCATAAATCGCCGATCATCAAGTTCTAAGTGTAATGGTTGGACTTCATTACTTAAAAACACAATATTTGAGTAATTAGCTTCTTCACGTTCAGGCATGTTTTTTTCATTAATTCGCACGGTACGACCAGTCACCAGATGCTTAATCGTACCAATGTGGCTATATTTTTCAGCACGGCCAACAACCTCCTCAGCCAAAACAAATAAGCGCCGGGACTGCCAGGCCGTAAACTGGCTATCCAGCTGATGCTGACCAATTGTAGTTGCGTACTCGCTATAAATTGCCTTAATAACACCTTCGAAAAACAAACTTTTACCTGTCCCCTGCTTCTCGCCAAACATCAGCACAGATGAATCCATCTTACTACCGAGCTTTTGCAATGGTAGGGCCAACCACTGCATTAACCAGTGATAAACTTTTGCATCGTGATTACATAAATGCATTGCTAAACCAATAATTGGATCTGCCAAATCTTCATCAAAAACGGGCTTTAACGATATACCAGCAAATAAATTAACATGGGTTTCCAGATTAACTGTCTGAGTAGGATCAAATACCAAATTTTCAGCATTAATCATCTTTCTTAATGGGTTTTCCTGCCAAAATTTCACGGCATCGCCACCATATGCGGCCCTTACAGCAGACAAGCTTAAAACAATACGATTCTCGGCATCCCATACCGTTTCGGTGCCGTAGAGCAAGGTATAACGCTCCATAAGCATGGCACTTGCACCCAAAGTCGCATCGTCAACTGCTTTACCTCTTTTTATTTTTGGCAAGTCTGTCTGGCGAATCGTTCGCTTATCTGGTCTGGCTTCCCATGTTGCGGCCTGTGGCTTGCCAACCAGAGCAGTGAAGCCCGGCCATTTCATTACCATTTGCTCAAGCGTATCCCACACACGCCGCTCACCTATGATCAGCGCAAAACGCGCCAGCATTAAATCAAGCGTGAAACCCTCACCCCCCGCCCCCCCATTTTGCTGCGCTGGCGCGGTGCCAATATCATCAGGAAGGGGTGTGGGGAAGGCAGGCACAGCATAGTCTTGTGGGCTTAATAAGCGCTCAATTGCTTTTTGCAACTGCTGAGCAACGGCCTCTACACCTTCGGCAATATGCAAATCATTAAAGTCTGTCAGCTTGGGCAATAGCTCATCATCAGGATCAGTACGACGCTCCGTACTAAACATGGGAAGAACATAGACTGCATTACCCACTTCCTGAGACGCAGCAAATGCCTTTTTCTCACCAGCATGATTATCATCGCCTTTTTTAGTCGGCAGATAATCATCATCGGCCAGAAACAAAAAAGGGCTGTTCGGGTACTTGGCTCTTAAAATACGGGCAACATGCAGCAAATTGCCACTATCAAGCGCCATAAATACGGGCAAAGCATAGTCCGTTGCCTCTCTGCCTGTAGCAGCAGTGGCATAGCCCTCTGCAATCAGAATCAAATCACCATTAATAGGCTCATCGCCCAGCCTGCAAGCAGCCCCCTTCTTCTCCATTCCACCGTTAAAAAACTTATCATTGCCATCCTTAAACTTTTCCGGTGCAATTTTTTGCGAGCCAACCAGCTCACCTCGGTCGTAGCGAATCAGCGGCAGAATAATCCAGCCTAATTTATCATCCTGCATAAACCGGACTGACTCTGGCTTTTTAACCTGCTTGCGAATCAAATATGCAGACTCACCAGCCCTTGCTGACTCCTGCAACTGCTGCCGTGCTCTGGAAGCTGCGTTCGCAGCCGCAATTTTTAGCTTAGCTTGGTACTCGGCTTCTTTACGCGCCCATTCTTTTTGCGCGGCCTCACGCTCTTCTGCTGGAATTGGCTCCTGCTCAGCATGCTCAACTTTCCACCATTCATCTTTATATCCGAACACGCCGGACAACCAGACCTTGCCCGTTTTTGGCGAAACATACTCATTTAAGCGGTACCAGGCTTTTTTCTTTGGGCCATAAACATGCTTCTTATCATCGGCTTGCAATTGTTGCGGGCCAAGATCTGGCATCCCTTTATCGCGAAATTGATCTAATACCCCGCCCAGCAATGCACCCATCTTCAACCTCATTATTTTTTTGATTTACACTGTGAGCTAACCGGAGCCAGCTATGACACTAGACGAACTGAGTAAACAATTCTCTGAACTACAACAGCGATATGATCACCTAGAAAAAAAACTATCCCAGCAAACAGAAAAATGCCAATCGCAGCAATTACAGCTAGACAATCATCTGGGCAATTTCATAGGGCTGCAGACACTGATAATGGCCAGCGTTTGCACTGCAGATATCAAACAGTTAGCAGCTGCATTTCACTCAGAAATGGAAGACGTCATGGCAACGCTGCTTGCGGAATCAACCCTTTCCCAGCAAACCTTAAATGGTTATCAGCATTTCGGTGAAAACCTGCTTCAAGAGCTTAAAGAACGCTATCAACAGGTGGCCGGTAAGCACTAAGCAAATACCAACCTCCTTTTTTATATGGTGTATTTGATTTACGATGGCTTCGACTTTTTAGCCATATCTGGCATTGAACCGGTGCAGTAAAACGTTTCACCATCAAAACAGGAGCACCATTCAAAAAACGCTTTCGTTTAATACTCATCGCCTATCCTTCATTTTTCCTGACATAACTAAACGCACCAGCCTTTGGATTCTCTGCCGACGCATAGCCCGGTACGCCGGGTCAGATCTGCGCGCAATTCTCCGCGCTAACCAATCTGCTTTAGCCTGATTAGCCCGCTGCTCACGGGCTTCCCGTATAGCCACCACATCAAACGTCGGGTCTTTGTACATTTGATTGCTGTTCCAAAAGATTTTTTAAACCACAGAGCAAAGCACGAATGGCCTCACGTTTTTTGCAAGCTGGTGTTTTACGCACTGCCCATGCCAGCCTAAAAAGTTTTTGCTGCTGAAATGGGCGCGGCGTGACCATTACTCAGACATCCCTTCCAGAAGAGCCACTAACTCATGCAGCGCCGCCACATGTAAATAAACTTTCTCACGCACTTTTTGCACTTCAAACGCTTCAACTCTTTGGTCTTCCAGCGTTTCATCTACTGCAGTCCCCACTTGCCCACCAAGCCGCCATAAGCGAGTGACCATCTCTAAAACAGTGGTATCACATGCATATTCACCCTCCGCCAGCAGCGGCATGCACACCATGCCATGGGACATTGCCAACGCATGCAGTACTGACTTATTGCCGGTAATCCCGATCAACAAATCGGCTTCAGCCAGGGTTAGCTTATGGCTGTTGGTATTAGGGTTTAATTTGTTGCGCAGAACTTGAGCACCAATCCCCATACGCGGCGCCAAAGACTCAACACCGCCGGGGTAAGCATGGGCACTGTGGTACGCAGCATCTTCAACACTTGCAATGATCGCTTCAGACACGTTATTTCCTTTGGTCGGCAAACGTATTTAAAAAAATGGTTGTCATCTAAAGTCAGCAACAACAACGAGGTGTAAAAAAGCCGGATAAACCGGCAAAACCAGCGTTTATGCGGAAACAACGCCAGAGGAGGAAGACTTTGGTGCTTCACGCGTGCTTTGCTCTAGCTTTAGCAAAGCATCACCCAGCTCCCAACTAATGCGCTTGCCACGACCACCATTAAGCAGCGCGCTTATAGTTGGCTGCCGACACTGCACCAGCTCAGCGATTTGCTGCTGGGTGTAGCCTCGGTTAATTACCGTTTTGATGAGTGTTGTCCAGTTCATGCACTCAAATATATTTCATTAGCTATTATTTCGCAATAGCCATCGTAATTTATATAGGTATTACAATCGCTATATGAGTACATTTTCAGACAGAGTCCGACAACGTCGGCAAGAACTAGGCTTAACACAAGGGGAAGTGGCAAAACGGGCGGGCGTTGCGCAACCGACCATTGCCCTGTTTGAGTCTGGGCGAAATAAAAGCACTAATGCTGTTGTTGCACTGGCCGAGGCACTGCAATGTAATCCGCTATGGCTAGAACAAGGCAAAGGCCCCATGACCGGCGTAAACACAACATCGCTGCGCCCTATTCAAGTATGGGATAACGAAGACGAGCTAGATCCAGACATCTACGTTTTTATCCCATCACTAGACATAAAGCTGTCAGCTGGGAGTGGCAATTTAGTGTGGGAGGTTGACTACAAAGGACAACAACAAGCATTCCGTCGTAAATGGGCCAGCCGAGTGGGTATAGACCCAAAATGCGCTGCAACCATGGTTGCAGATGGCAACAGTATGGAGCCACGCATTTTAGATGGGGACAGTCTGGTAGTAGACTATTGCCAAAACAATATCAGCGAAGGAAAAGTCTACGCCCTAGCGATTGAAGGTGAAGTATTTGTAAAGCGCGTACACAAAGAAATCGATGGTGCTCTACGCATTTGCTCTGATAACGCAGACAAAAACAAATACCCAGACCGCCATATCCCTGCTGAATTCGTCGATAAAATTCAGATCATTGGGCGAGTCATTGCCGTAAGCGGCGGAATTTAACCAGCACACACAGGGACTGTACGGTGAAAAAACAAGCAATAACGATAATTGCTGTGACACTGCTAAATGCATGTGCAACGCACACTGACATACTAAAAAACGGTCCCTATAGTGCATTCACAAGCAAACTCTCCCCTCTGGCATTAGCAGTCTGCATTGATCGAAATGCCGATAGCTACGCGCTGGGCTCACTACGTTCCAAGGTAGTAAACACAGGCAAAGAACCCATAGAAGTTGTAATACTCAATGGCCCAGCACATTGGGCAATTGCCCATATAAAAACAATGGGAACTGGGTCATCTGCTGATTTTTACCTTGGTGGCGGAGCAACCATAACGCCAAAATCTTCAATTGAAGCGATGACGCTAGGATGCGAGTAAGCCCTTCTTAATACCTAAACCCTAAAGCCCATATGGGCTTTTCTGTTATGTGCAACAGAACAAACCACCTAAGCGGTGGTTTTTTTTCGTCCTAAATTTCAAATTATTAAAAAATATTGCGTTTGCTATTGACCGGGCTATATTTCAAGAGCTATATTTAATTACGTTAGCTATTGAACCAACCACAAGGCCCAGCCAAATGCGAACAGCAACAGACATCCTGCGCGATATCCGTGCAGGCGAAATGACCGAAGAGCTAAGCGAAGAGCTCGCAACGCTCACCAATGCCGTTGTAGCCACAGGGAAAAAAGGCCATATCACGCTGAAGATCTCTATCAGCCCGGCAAGTAAAGGCGATTGTGCGGTAACGGTGGTGGATGAAATCAAATCCAGCATCCCGCAATTAGCGAAGAGTCAGACCCTGATGTTTGTATCCCCAAGCGGCAGCTTGTCCCGCCAAGACCCACGTCAGCGCAATTTAGACCTGACAGCGGTAACCACTTCCACCCCAGCGCTGCAAAAAGCAGCTTAACTAAAGAGAACCACCATGTCAGACCAGAAAAATCAAATTGAATCCGCTTTAAACGCTGCTAAACAGCCATTTATTCAGCTTGTAAATGGCCTGTCCATTGCATTCCTGCCAATGCAAGACGGCGCATGGACATTAAAAGAACTAAGCCACTTACGCACAACCCCAGCGCGCAAAATGGGCAACACTCATTTAATTGTGGATGCGGATTACGATAAAAACCGCGTTAAATTCAAAGCTATTTTGAATGGAAACGATGGAATTGAGGCTGGCTTTAGTGATTTTATTGCCCACTACGAACCAGCAAAAACAGTCGATTGGGTTAATTGGCTGCAAAACGACAAACAGAAAATGAATCAAGAACAGTTTGCTCATTTTCTTGAAAACAATATTGCCAATATCTCTTGCACTGATCCAAGCGAGCCAGAGAAAAAATACCCTTCAGCAGCAGATCTGCTTGAATTTTGCACAAATCTCGAAATGACCAGCACCGTGCGCTTTCGCAGCGCAACAAAAATTCAAAATGGCCAGGTTCAATTTGAATATGTTGAAGAAGGCACCGACCAAACCAAAGGCAAATTAGCTTTATTTGAAACCTTTGGCATTGGCGTACAACCCTTTATTGGCGATGGCCCGGCTTTCTTTATTGAAGCGAAATTACGCTTCCGCATTAACCGCGAATCTGGCGCGCTTAGCCTTTGGTATGAACTAAACCGCCCGGATAAAGCACTCGAAGTCGCCACAAAAGCATTAATCAAACAGGTTGAAGAAGAATCCCAAGTGCCAGTTTATTTCGGCAACGTGTAACGCTTCCAACGTCCAGCATCTGCCGTGCGGATGCTGTGCGATGTAAGTGAACTTTTCCATTTCTGGGGCAGGCCATGACAATCATTAAATTAAACTTTGCAGCACTCAGTGAAGACCTTCACGAATTAAAGCATTTAAAGAGCCGTGGCTGGCATATGCAATTCAGTGATGATGGCGCAGAAATCATCGCGGTTAAGCGGTTTTTATCATGCGAAATTTAATCATTACTCTTACCGTGCTTTTTTTAATTGCAATCTCATGGCTCGCTATTGCTTATATTTTGATTGCTGTGAAACCCCCAGAAAATAGCGCTTATGCATCCATAACATTGCTTGGCTTTGTATATATATTTTCAACATTATTAATTGCCATTACTCCTGAATTTACTGAGGAACAACCATGACTAAAATCATCATTGCACTAACTGGCGCAGCCGGAGCGGGCAAAGACACGGTGGCTGATTATTTAGTACATCGGCACAATTTCAAAAAAATGGCATTTGCTGATGTATTACGCAAAGAAGTTTGTGATGCTTTTAGTCTGGATGAAAGCGTATTTACCAATCGTGAAACAAAAGAAATTGAAACCAGCAAATTGATGCTGATTTATTGTAAAAATGTTGAGTTTATTTCTTTTGTGAATAAAGAAACTGGCAGCAATGAAACTTCTTTCAATTATTGCCCTCGTTCTCCTCGCTGGATTATGCAGTGTTGGGGAGATTTTCGCCGGGCCAAACAACCTAATTACTTTATTAATGCCTTAAAAAATAACCTGCAGGCAACCGATGGAAATATCGTCATTTCTGATCTGCGCTTTAATAATGAAGCCGTAGCAATATCTGGCAAACCCTATCGTGCAGATATCTGGAAAATCACTAATCCGCGCCATCAGCCACGCAGCTCGCATCTATCAGAAGCAGGTATTGATCAATATTTTATCGACCGCTGGCTAGACAACAGCGGAAGCATCCAAACCCTGCATGACCTTACTGAGCTGTTCTATGAAACGGTGCTATGGGGAGCCGAAGCGCCAGCGCCCTGCAGCGAGGCTGCCGTATGAAAACCAAACCCATCACCATTGAGAAGATTGTCAGAGAGCGTGACCAACGCGCAGCAGAGCAGGCCATGCTACAGAACAACACAGAGTTATTCGCCAAGCGCCGTGCAGCTCGCCACAACCTGGAAGAAAACGCATTGCTTATTCAGCGGACAAAAGAGGTATGGCAATGAGCCTGCTGATCACTGCCGCTGAGCTGCTGGAAGCAGAGGCGAAAATCATCCGCGCAGCAAACAGCACAGATGGGGAATGGGAAGACAGCCCTGATGCAATCGAAATTTACCAGAAGTGGCTAAAAACGGCAGCTGGCCTGCGTGCAATGCAAAGCCAGCTTTACCAGCTACTGGTCACCAATTCACAAGTACAAAGCAAATGAACACCACGATCTGGCTCAGCCTTGAAGAACTGCAAGCTATGACAGGCTGGAAAAATAAAAAGCGCATTAGCGCCTGGCTTCACGCCAATGGCTTTGAATTCATCAACAACGCCATCGGCCTGCCATTAATCGGCCGTGCACAGGTAGAGCGCCGACTTGGCGGCATTCCATCCCCAGCCATTGCAGCTGATAAGCCCAAGACAAAGCAACTGAATATAGCCGGGTTAAACGCCGCAGCGCGGCATTAGGAGCAGACCATGAGAACAGCAACCGAGATTGCAAAGAACACGCTAATTAACGCAAAAACCCTTACCCGCCACAGTACACAAATCAAGCGCATTGCCGGCGGCATTAGCTCAGAACTCAAACAGCATCGCAACGGCTTCACGCGCCAAGAAATTGAAATCCTCAGCAAAGCAGAAGCACTGCTGCGCGCACTGGCAAGCACCCATACCAAAGCCGCTGAGTTAAAAATGACAGAGGAAGACAAGTTAGCAAGCACTAAAGAACAATGCGAACTCGCCATAAAAGAAACCTTCTCTGCGCTAACAAGCGTTGAAGATCGAATTACCCTTGTTGCCGCAACCTTTCCCATTGCAATCAGAAATCGCTACATCAACACTCCCGATGATCTGGAGTTCTATACAAAAGAAGCACAACAACGACTTCTTCACAAACTAACAGACCTTGCAATGGCAACAGACGTCAACAAGGCCACAGATCACGCTTGGAAAAAATTTATCGCGCAACGCCCAGAGTTAATCGCCTTACACCATCTACTGATAGAAAAAATAAAAAAACTATCGCCTTGGCTTCACATTAATCAGCAATAAAAAATAGTGAGGCATACAAAAAATCGGGCCTTAATCATTTGTATGCAGTGAATACATTCAATGAATACACATTATTCAATATATACATTGAATACATTCACAAGGATAGAGAAAATGAAAAATCTTATCGTTGTTTCTTATGGCGGGGGCACAAATAGTAAGGCTCTATTAGTCGGCCTATTTGAACGAAGTATTCGCCCTGATTTGATATTATTTGCAGACACAGGGGCTGAATTGCCAGAAACTTATATTGATATCCAAGACACTTCAGAGTGGTGCGTATCAATAGGATTCCCAAATATCATCACTGTTCAGCAAGTTAATCAATACGGCGACAAAATCACGCTAGAGCAAAAATGCATAGAAGGAAAAATGCTGCCAAGCATTGCCTACGGATATAAATCTTGCAGCCTGAAATTTAAGCGCTATCCACAAGATAAGTATATCAATAACTGGCCACCAGCAATCCAACACTGGAGACAAGGCGGGAAAGTAATTAAATTAATTGGCTATGACGCTGACGAAGAAAGGCGTGCCAAAATATTATCCGATAATAAATATGATTACCAGTATTTATTAATCGAATGGGGCTGGGGGCGAGACGAATGTGTGGCGGCAATTAAACGCGCAGGGTTAAATCAACCTGGAAAATCTGCATGTTTTTTTTGTCCATCTAGTAAAAAAAATGAAATTCTACAGCTGAAAAGTAAGTATCCCGCATTAATGCTGAGAGCAATCACAATGGAAGACAATGCCGAATTAACATCAGTAAAAGGCTTAGGCAGAAATTATGCATGGCGAGACCTAGCTAAAAGCATTGACAATCAATTTAATTTATTTCAGACAGAAAGCAATATAGACATTGATTGTGACTGCTATGACGGCGTGGCTGCATAAAATTGAAAAATAAGAATCAAAAATACTACCTCCAATACTTTGCATGCATTGAATACATTGAATACATTCAATGTATTCAATGCATGCAAAGTATTCAATTCATTTACTGCATTCAACCCAAGGAACCAACCATGATTATTCTGTGTGCAAACGAAAAAGGCGGTGTAGGCAAGACCACTACGGCGATCAATCTGGGCGTGGCCTATGCATTAGCGGGGCTGGAAGTGTGCTTAGTGGATACCGACATCCAGGGCAGCGCAACAGCGTGGCAGCGTGAACGCTCAGCTGCAAGCATTACCCCGCGCATTACGGTCTGCAATATGAATGGCCGCATGGGGCAGGATTTAATCGCCATGGCCAATAAATTTGATCTGGTGATCGTCGACGCAGGCGGGCGCGATGCCATTGAAATCCGTCAGTCCGCGCTGGTATGCGACTTATGGCTAATCCCCATGGCCGCCAGCCACGTAGAAATGTGGGCACTCAAAACCGCGCTGGAGCTATGCCAGTCCATCGAAGAGCAAATCGGCAAAGCCCCGCGTGCCACTGTGCTGATTAACAAAGTTCACCCGCTGCCAACCATTCAGGATTCCAACGAGCTGGCCGATGCGATCAACAGTGACGAACTGCTGTCCAAGTATCTGCCTGTCTGCCCAGCCAGGCTGTGCGAACGCCTCAGCTATGTCAGAAGCCTAGGCGCGGGGCAAAGCGTAATTGAGTACGAGCCAAACGGCAAAGCCCGGGCGGAAATAGAAAGCCTGGTTGCGTACATTTCAGCAGAATTCGCTGCCTGACCAAAAGAGGAAAACTGATGGCTACCGATGAAATCATTGACATCAATTTAGTCAGCAAAGACGGCGGTGATTACTGCGTTCGCTGTCCACACTGCAAGCAAATCATCGGCATTGAAGGCGATGATTTAAGCGAGATTCGCGGGGAGCAATATCAACACCGCAAATGCGGAGGCTGGATGCAAATTGGTTGGAATGCTCGATTTGTAAAAGAGCTGCCTGCAATCTCAAGTAAAGCGACAAATTAAAGGAAAGATCGTGGATTGCCAATTTCACAATAACTGCGGCGGTTTTTGCGAAACCACCGAAGAACAAGAAATTAACTTGTGCCGTGATTGCCTTGACGCTTATCACGAACGCGAAGCAGAACATGCGCACTATGCAAAAATGAAAGATGCATTACAACGAATCGCGGTTGCGGCTGGCATTGATTTGAGCGAGCCAGATGTAATTGCTAATGTTGTTTGTGAAAAACTAGCTCAATTGAAGTCGGTAGCGTTATCTGTAAACGACGAAATAATTGCCGAAGTTCAGCGCAAGGCTTTACGAACACAGCACATTGCTGATCTCGCCAAAATGGTTAAACCCACCCGAACAAATTGAAAGGAAAACTAAATAACTACCACTTAGGACACCCATGAAACCCTCCTTCAAAACCACCACCAGCAGCGACAAAAAAGCAGCCCTTGCCGCAGGCGATGAGATTGTTGAAGCCGCACGCTACAAAGCCGCGCCTGATAGCAAGCCCTGGCAGCTGGCAGATCCGAAAGGGCGCATGCAGGAGATTGTCCGCCTGCCTGCGCCGGTGCATGCAAAGTTGCTGTACGTGTACGAAAACGCCAAAGGCCGCCCCAGCAAAAACCAGCTAATCACTGCAGCTATCGAGCAATATGCCGACCAGCAGATTGCGATTATTGATGGTGCAGCAGGGCAGCGCTAACGGCACTTCATCCTCCGACCAGCAACTATCCGTAATATTTGACCCGCCCTGTGCGGGTTTTCTTTTATCAATCTAACGTGTAAATTTCCATGCTCTTACTAGGAGACTTGGAAATGTCAACAGCCCTACGCCCACAGACATTCAAAAAATTAGTACTTTTTCCCATAATTAGCATTGCATTCTTAATGACTGGCTGCATGAACACGCCCAATGAACTGACCATGAAGTCACCTAGTAAAATTTTTAACAGCAAAAAAACAGCAGCTGCAACTACACAATGCATTCATGAACAATGGGACAACATCGGCGGATCAACTGCATCTGTACGTCAGATTGGCCCCAAAACACGCATCATGGCATACATCGGCGAAAGCCAATTAGCACACATAGCTGAAGTTTCTGAGCTGGAAGGGGAATCAATAATCAGGTATTACAAAGGCGTAGCTGTACTTGGGCCAGATCCATGGCTAGCATCTATCAACAGATGCCTTTGACCAACACAATGATTATCGAGCCATAAGATGAGCTACCCACGCAGTAAAGACAAAGACCTGCCGTCGCGGGTATACCGCAAGCATGGCTCATTCTGGTTTGTTGATCCTTCCAAAAAATGGCACAAGCTGGCGCCGCTGAACGATTTAACGCTGGCCCTGCGCAAGTATGCAGAGCTGGTTACACCAGCGCTGGCCAATGCCACCACCGTTGCCGGCATCATCAATAAATACCTTGCAGATAAACAAACGCTGGCGCAGAAAACGCGCAAAGAGTATGAGCGCTCAAGCAAAATACTGGCGATCGCTTTTGAGGGCTTCCAGGCATCTGAGGTCGAACCACACCATGTATGGCAGTACCTTCAGACAAGGCTCAAGCAAGGTGCAGGGGTTTCGGGTAACAGAGAGAAAGCCTTGCTTTCTACGGCTTTCACACATGCTATGCGCCACGGCATTGTCAGCAGTAACCCGTGCTTGGGCATTGGCGGGAATAAAGAAACCCCGAGAACCAGACTGGTATCTAATGAGGAGCTAGAAAAATTCCTCGCCTGGGCGCGGTCGCTAAAACATGGCGCCCTTTCTACAGACAAAGACAGCAGCTATAGCAGCGATAAATCACTACTTTCCGCAGCCCTCATTGCCAGTATTATGGAAATTACATACCTCTGCGCCCAGCGTAGACAAAGTGTTTTGCCGCTCACCCTGGATGACATAGCCCACGAAGAGGGCATTGAATTTAAACAGCAGAAAACCAACGTCCGGGTGTTAGTGGAATGGACGCCCCGGCTGCACATGGCAGTTGAAAATGCAAAAGCATTGCCGCGGCCAGCAGACTGCCAGCTAGTGTTTGCCAAACATAACGGCAAGCCTTACAGCGATAGCGGTGTATCGACTCTCTTGCAGCGACTCATGCAGGCATGGGAGCTTGCCGGCAATACGCGCTTTACCATCCACGACATGCGAGCGAAAGCGATCACGCAGCTGAAAGCAGACGGCAAAGAGGCGAAAAACGTGTCTGGCCACAAAACAGATAAATCAATTGACTCGACCTACGATCGCCGCCACATCCGCCGTGGCACGGCGGTAGAATAGGCCAAAAATCTGTCTATTAAGGGAAAGTGCCCCATTGATTTATAAGGCTTTTTTCTTGAGTAAAAAATATTTTTAATAGACACATTTTTTTAAATTTCATTTAAAAATCAATGCATTATAAAACATCAAACAACTGATTCGCAACTGATTCGTAATCAGTAGGTCGGGTGTTCGACTCACCTCAACGGCACCATCTGCTTTAGACGTAAAAAAAGACCCTCTTGGGTCTTTTTTTATTGCTGGCGCTGAGTGCAATGTGACGAAAATGGTCAGGTAGCGACCATTTTTGACATCGGGTAGACCATTTATTCCAAATGTCATACTGCCCGCACATCATGAATAAGCTTATAGCCAACCAATTTCCAGACAAAGAATTAACGTTTTTTAAGATAAACCCGCAAGAAACCCCAAGCCATGCCGAGCCAGCAGGGCGGCGGTGTCGTGCAGGGGCAGGCCCATTACGCCGCTGTAACTCCCTTGCAAATCTGAGATAAACATTCCAGCTGCGCCTTGAATACCGTAGCTACCGGCCTTATCCATAGGCTCGCCACTGGCCACATAGGCGGCTATTTGGGCAGCGCTCAGTGGCATAAAGGTAACGGTGCTGACCGACAACACGATTTCTGTGCCGGTATGCGTGCGCAAACCTAGGCTGGTGAGCACTTCGTGGCTGCGACCTGATAGCTGCTCTAGCATGGCGATCGCGTCATTGGCATCTAGCGGTTTGCCGAGGATTTGCCCATCCAGCACCACGGTGGTATCGGCGGCTAAAACGGGGAGGGGATGTTTGCCCTGTTCCAGTATCACTTGCCAACCTGCTTCTGCCTTGGCTTGGGCCAGACGTAGCACATAATCCTTGGCGCTTTCATTTGGAAAGGGTGTTTCATCGATAGGGGCTGCGATGCGTTCAAATTGAACGCCAATTTGCGCCAGCAGCTCTTGGCGACGTGGGCTGCCAGAGGCGAGGTAGAGTTGAGGTTTTGGCATGGGTATCAATAGCGATAGGGTAGGGGGGAATTTGTAGGGCGGGTGAAACCCGCGAGCAAAGCTGAAAAATACGCGGGTTTCACTCGCCCTACGATGATTTAACTCTTGTAATTGTATAGAGCAGTGCACAAGAGAAACAAATGCACACCCTATACAAAACCAAACTTGGACCTGTTTTTGATCTTATATTGAGAGAATTGGGTTACAACCCGCCCTACAACATCATCACTCGCGATGATAAGGGTGATTATTTATGATCGATACCGCCCGATAAAGCTGCTCGGCCAAGATCACTCTCACCATGCCATGGGGCAGGGTCATGGCGGAGAGTTGTAATAGCTGGTCGGCGCGCTTTTTTACGCTTGGGTCTAGGCCATCGGTGCCGCCGATGATAAACACCGTTTCACGGCCATCGATTTGCCATGTTTTCATTTTTTCGGCTAGCTGCATGGTGGTCCAGTTGGCACCATGCTCATCCAAAGCCAATACGCGGGCGTCTTGCGGGATGGCAGCGAGAATACGCTCAGCTTCATCCACCATCACTTGCTGCGCGGTTTTGCCGCTACCGCGTTTATCGGGCTTTAGCTCGAGCAATTGCAGTGGAAAATCACGCGGCATGCGTTTAGAAAACTCTTTGTATCCAGAGTCAATCCAATCCGGCATCTTGTGCCCAACAGCAATTAAGGTCAGTTTCATACGGCATCAGGCAAAGGATCGGAGCTTAGCGGTTTAAGCGTTGTGGGGGTAGACCCCTGCAAAAATTGCCTAAGCTCGGCAAAGGGCATCGCCTTGGCATACAGCCAACCTTGGCCCCATTCAACGCCCATTTCTTTCAGTATTTCTGCCTGCTCGGTGGTTTCAATCCCTTCTGCCACCACGCTCAAACCCAATGCTTTAGCCATTTGCACAATATGCGATGCCACATGGTGGGTGGCAGCACCACTGCCTAGGGCTTGCACAAAGCTTTTATCAATTTTTAAGATATCGACAGGCAGGTTATGTAAATAGCTAAGGCTGGAATAGCCAGTGCCAAAATCATCAATCAAAATCACATGGCCCGCTTGCCGCAAGCAAGTAATCACCTCGATCGCACTCTGGCCCAGCACAAGGCTGCGCTCGGTAATCTCTAGCTCAATACGATTTGGGGCAAGCTGGTGTTTTTTGCAGAGCGCGGTAAGGTTTTCTACAAACATCGGTGAGGCTAAATCTGAGCCCGCTAAATTAACTGAGATAGGAATATCTTGGTTAGCAAGCTGCGCTAAATCAGTAATGACTTTTTCCAGCACAAATTGCGTCAGCAGGCCGATTTGACCGTTTTCTTCTGCATAGCCAATAAATAGCTCAGGGCTAATCTTGGAGCCATTTTGCCGCTGCCAGCGCAATAGCGCTTCGGCACAACACACTTCGCCAGTAGCCAGCGTAACCATGGGCTGATAGTGCACTTCAAACTCGCCCAATCGCAGGCCCTCAATAATCTCCAGCCCCATCGTAAAACTGCGCCGAGTAAACCAAATAATAATGCCAACGAGCAGTACACACACCGCGATGCCGAGTGGCAATAGATCTGTAAAATAATCTAGCCAAGCACGTTGCAACTCTTTGGGAGGTAAAGAGG
The DNA here is from genome assembly GCA_026399755.1 of Pseudomonadota bacterium. Lineage (GTDB taxonomy): Bacteria > Pseudomonadota > Gammaproteobacteria > Burkholderiales > Chitinibacteraceae > Iodobacter. The sequence continues at coordinate 2,712 of JAPLQI010000123.1, read as the reverse complement.
CCGTAATAATGTACTCAGGATTCGTTTTGCTCACCCTGGCCTGGCTTAGCCATGTATTGTCCGGTTTATTCTTTGCCCCCTGACTGCTTGCCAATATCCTCTGATGCAGCAAGGCTTCAATATATAAGCCGCGTTTTTTTACCGGTAGAATATAGAATATCCACCAAATATTGGGAATCCATCACGGCGTAATGCGGGCCAGCACCATATAAAATTGAGCGCTTAGGAAGATCACCTTTAAATTCAAACCAAAGCGAGCGCCCCAAGGTGGTTTTTTGATCCCACTTAGGCAAAGGGTATACTCGGCGGTTTGAGGCTGAGCATTGCACGATGCCATCGGGGGCATACAAAACATTTCGCACAAACAGCTCGTCAAAGGCAATCTCGCTCAAGCGTTGTTGATGTTCTTCGCTACAGTCATTTAATGCAGAATGATTAAGCTCATCCATAAAAAGACTGCTTACTGTAAACGCACGATCACTGCGCAGCATGGCCTGCTCGGCAATATCCTGTAGATAACTCTGCAACTCTTTTTTTGCTTGCGATCTGGCCAGCCAAGCAGCAAACAGCGTCACGGCCACACAGGCAAGAATCGAGATTAGAATGGCGTGCCAGAATAGTTTCTTTTTGAGCATATATTTATGCTTACGACCTATATTAATTTGCTATCTCTGAACCTTACACTAAATTAGAATGTGCTTATATATGAGTCACTTTGTTGCGTACGACCACCCAGACTTTTTAGTTGCGATTAAACCTGCTGGCTTATCTTTTCACAAAGAAGATGATGAGCTGAGCTTTGTTGAGGTATTACGCCAAACACTAGGCGGTATGCCACTTTGGCCTGTGCATCGACTCGATAAACTCACCTCTGGTTTACTGCTTTTTGCCAAAAGCGCCGAGGTAGCCCGCTACTTTGGTGAGGCCTTTGCTGAGCATCGCATTAATAAATATTACCTAGCCATTTCCGACAAAAAACCCTCCAAAAAGCAGGGCCTGATCAAAGGTGCGATGGAAAAGGGCAGGGGGGGCTCTTGGCGTTTAAGCCGCGATGGCGAGTTAAAAGCGGCCACACAATTCTTTAGCTATGGAGATCTGCTTCATGGGCAACGGTTGTTTATCCTTAGGCCACTTAGCGGCCGTACCCATCAATTACGCGTTGCCCTGAAAAGCTTGGGCAGCCCTATTTTGGGCGATGAGCGCTATGGTGGCACACCAGCAGATCGTGGCTATTTGCATGCTTGGGCTTTAGATTTTGATTATCAGGGGGAACAGCAGCGAATTCTGCTATCCCCAGAATCAGGATTAGCCTTTCAGGGGCTAGAGGCTCATCTGGCAAGTATCGCAGCGCCTTGGGATTTAGCTTGGCCTAAAACGTAGCTTGGATGAATGAAACGCCTCGCAGTTCATACCTACGACATTTCATGTAGGACGGGTGAAACCCGCCTTTATGACATGAAATGCTATAAATCGGCGGGTTTCACCCGCCCTACATCTCGCTCCCTCTATCGACCTTCGCTTTCCAATTTTTTAAGCTCTTTAATCACATGCTGTTGCCTGCGGCTCACTGCAAGGCGCTCGGGTAGGTCGCGCAAAATCACTTGCCAGTGCGCTTCGCTACCACCCACGGCAGATTTTTCAAAGCCCGACATCATGTCACGGGCTACTAAGCAGTTGCGATGAATTCGCACAAAATGATGACCGAATTCTTCTTCTAAGCGGGTCAGCGAATCCTCGAGCAGGTACTCGCGATCACGCGTGCGCAGCGTAATATATTTTTGCTCTGCTTTTAAATAGTAGGCGTCTGAAACGGGGATTAAATGAACTCGCCCCCGCTCAGTCACACTGAAATGGCTGCGAGCATGGCTAGCAGGCTCGGCTTGAACTTTAGCAGAACGCATATCCTGTACCCGTTTTAAGGCAGAAATCAGCCGCTCTTTACGTATCGGTTTTAGCAAATAATCTACCGCACGCACTTCAAAAGCAGCCACACCGTATTCTTCAAATGCCGTAGCAAAAATCACCACGGGCGGATGCGAGAAGTGGCTTAGCTCACGCGCCAGCTCAATACCACTCATTTGTGGCATTTGAATATCCACAATCACCGCATCGGCATCGGCCTCAGCAAGTGCCGCAAGGGCAGCCATGCCACTGGTGGCAGTGCCAACCACATCGTGTGGGCATTCAGCTGCAATGTCGGCAAGTACATCTTGCAGCCGGCGCAAAGCAGGGATTTCATCATCAACAAGGAAAAGGCGCAGTGGTGTTCCCATGGGGAATCTCCCGATAAGGCAAGACAATATGTACTTGATAATAGTCGTTATTCGCGTAAGTGCTTAGATTGGCTTCTGCATCGAAGTGGAGCAACAGACGCTGACGGATGTTTTCTAGCGCCATACCATTGCCTCGATGCTGGCTAACCGTTCCTGCCGGTGGTAACGAATTTTTAATCACAAGGTGAAGCTGTTTATCTTTAAGGCTAATGCTGATTTGCACCGGCCCAGGCTCCAATATAGGTTCTACACCATAATAAATTGCATTTTCTAACAGCGGCTGCAGCAATAAAGGAGGTACGGTTGCGGCCACGGGCATCTGTGCTATATCCCACTCCACATGCAATCTATCCCCCAAGCGCACCGCTTCGATATTCAAATAACGCCGCGCAATTTCTACTTCACGCTCCAAGCTAGAAAGCTGCTGCTTATCCACCAT
>JAPLQI010000072.1 GCA_026399755.1 Pseudomonadota bacterium | reverse complement strand
TCAAGCCGCTGGCTCGCCAAATGTGTACCGCTTTCAAGCTCAGATCCCATTGACGAACGCCCATGCTGCCGCTCCAGAGATAAAAAGCGCAGCATGCCAGAGTTAGTTAAGAAATTGCTGTGGTACGGCTGAGCCCTTACTTGCGATGAGTGACAAAGAGGAAATGACCGGCCTGCAGTCTGTCGTTGCTTTGCCCCTTGAGCATACTGTGACGGAAGGTGATCAATATGATGGCCGTGCTTTTTCGCGTGTAATAGTCACGCCTACACCTGTCACCCCTCCAAAACTCACCCCAATTCAATTCAAACTGTGCTTTACCGCGCAAGAACGAATGGCAATCAAAGCGGCGCGAGCGACAGATTCGATGTTGCTGGATGCTTACGAGATTCTGGATGATCCTCGCTTAACTGAAATTGATCTGAGTTTGGCGAGTACCCAGCAGATCATTGATTACTTGGTAGGCATTCATTGTTTGAGTGCCGAGCGTGCCGAAGCCGTTAAAACCGGCCAATTGATTTAAGGGGGCGTCATGGGTACTTCACAACAAACACGCGATGCCGTGGACAAAGGCTGGATGACGCATGATCAGGCGTCAACGGTCGATCCTTATTATTTAAAAAACAGTGTGGACACGGGCGGAGCTAATCCGGTGATGCATGAGATGTATGTTGCCTCGCCCCGCGCTACACCGACGCCATCCGCTTATACCGGCCCCATTACCCGTGCAGTGCAAGACAATGAGCTGACGTCAAAGAATTTGGCGGCTTTGTCTGATCGCGGTTCGCCACTGATTACGCGATCCAGAACCAATGCCATAGAAACCGCTGCCGAGCGCGGGATGGGCAATAGCGGTATGGCGGCACAATCTGGCGAGCAAGGTGCTTTGTCGGTGATGTTGCCGGTGGCGCAGGCCGATGCTAATACCTACAGCAGCACGGCAGCGGCTAATCAGGGTTATCAGAATCAATTTGGCTTGCAGGGGAATCAGTTTGCTTTTCAAAGCAGCGAAAGTGAGAAAGACCGTAATCAAGCCACGGGTCTACTGCAAAGAAATATTGATGCGCAGTTTGGTTTGCAGGCCAATCAGCAAGGCTTTCAAGGCGGACAGGCCAAGTTAGACCGCGATCAGGCTGCTGGCTTGCAGCAGAATCAGCAGACTTTTCAGCGTAGCGAGAACACGCTGGATCGTAACCAAAACACGGGGCTGCTGCAGCGTAATTTGGACTCACAGCGGGATCTGCAGCTGGAGCGACTGAAAGTGGGCGCTGAGCAGTCGGGGCTGGATCGGAGTGCTCGGGCAAATGAGTTTACGCAAACCCTGACCAAGCAAAATGATCAGTTCTTTGCGCAGAACAATCTGGATCGTGACAGCTTAGTAGCAAGATCTAAGATGGCCGCAGATACGCTCAATGCTCAGCAATACAGCAATTACATTCAAGGGAAGATGAATATCTTGGATGGAACTCATCCGAATAAAGATGAAATGATTAAGGGCTGGGATAGTTTGTTTTTAGGGCCGTCAGATGGCTATCAAAACTTTAAACTGCGGATTGACCCCGCTGCCTTAACGCCTGTTGCGCCAATCAGGCCTACATTCATGACCAACCCACCTGCAGAAAATCAGCCTGCGGTATACGACCCGCTACTCAATCAATCGTCGAATAGAGTTCCCCGTAACCGTATGGAGGAGCATTAATCATGGCAGGCGGCAGTGCGTTTGGTGGCGGCGGAAATATGGGGCGTGGGCATGGTGGCGGCATGGCTGGGGCGAATGGCTCGAGTAGCGGCCCGTCTGGCAGTGGGCCAAGCGGCAGTAGCGGCGGGCGCGGACCGGGCGATGCGGTGCATGGCTATGGTAATGACAACGGCAATCAGAGTAACAATGCTCCAAGTGAAGGGCCGAAATCCCTATCTGCTACGCTGGGGGTAGATCAACAAGGACCTTCTCCAACAGTAGAGCAAAGAACGCAGCAGGCTGTGGATGACGCTAACGGCAAAAGTGGCACTTTCTCGACCCCGCTGTCACAGTTTGAAGGCGGAAAGATAGGTGAATTCTCTTTAAAAGAGCAAGGGGATGCTGCAAAAAAGAGCGGCTTTTACGGAGATAAAGTACTTTCGTCTCGGCTTTCTGATTTGGGTATGGATTATACGGGGCGAAAAGGCATTGTTGGCTGGGCTGACGCGGCCTTTACCAATCCCACCTTAGCTGAAATCGGTGATGCAGTTGAGTCGGGAGTAGGGCTACTTAATCCGGCGCTCGGTTTAGTGCTGAGGGCGGGTGATGTGGTTAGTGATGCCATGAATTATGGTTTGGATGGGGTTAAAAATAGCTTGCCCGGCGTACTAGGCAGTCTTGCTCGCAAGGCCGCTGGCCCCTTGGTTGGGGCCGTGACTAGTATCGGAACGAATCTTGCCATGGGAAATAACGAAGCTGCAGGCGAAACCGGCGGCGGTGTTGTTGGCTCAATGGTGAATGGCTTGGTAGGTGGCAATGCCCTGACAGGGCTGGCGCTGAATAAAGCAGGGCAGTATACCGGCGGCCTGTTATCGCAAAGCGTAGCTAATGCAGCACCGAGTAGTCACTCGGAGGGCGGCAATTACTCAACCGGCGAGCAAGCCGCAGGGAATGGCGGCAATCATGCTGAGGGCTCGCTTTCTCTGGCTCTTTTTGGCAATACAGGCAATGTCGGTAATGTGGGTCGAACCGGTATGGAGCGCGTAACGATGATTGCGCCGCCACCGAGACTAACTTAAGGAGTAAAGCAATGAGCTTTTTTGATGACTTGGGTGACTTCGGCTCTAGTATTTCTGATGCCTTGAGTGGTGTGTTTGGTGGTGACAATAGCGACGAGGATCACCCTAATTACTCGGGCCCTTCGTGGACCAGTACCGGTAGTAGCATCCTATCTAGTATGTGGGGAGTGGCACGGGATGGTGCTAAAAACATTGGCGAAACTTATTCCGGCATGGATTCATCAACCAAGGGCATATTAGCGTCGATTGTAGCTGGGGGTGGTCAGGCTTATTTGCAGAGCCGTGCGCAGGATAATCAAATCGAAGCGCAGCGAGCCATGAGCAGAGAGCAATGGGATAGAACGCAGCAAGCACGGCAGATTCCTGATGCGATTAAAGCTGAAATTAATGCGGGGAGATTTAAATAATGGGCATTTTTACTGATGCACAACAAGCGATGGCACCACAAGCCTCGCCAGCCACGCCACAACAGAGTCAGCCACCAGCACAAGGTAAGCCTGAGCCGCAATGTGTTCGGCTTGCCAAAGGAGCTGGCGCTTTAATCTATAAGCCAGAAATGCGGCAGGGCCTTGAGCAGAAGCTGATGGCCGATGGCAAGCTGGATGAAGACGAAGGCGGCGAGCTGGTGGTTAATCTGATTACGGCGGGTTTGGAACAAATTCAGCAAGGGGGTGAAGCGAGTGACCCTAAGCAAATTAGCGTCGCTTTAATGATGATTTCGCAGCTAGTGGCTGAGTTCTGCGTGAAGATTGAGGCCTTGCCGCAAGAGCAGCTTGCCGCCTACGCTAAAGCTGTTTTGCCGTGTGCCGTGGCGCTGTTTAAAATTCGTGTGGTCGATAAGCAGGGCGGACAGCAAGCAGAGCAAGAGCCTACTGGCACTCCTGAAAACCAAGCACCGAAAGAGGTGATGTAATGGCTGGAATCCTTGAAACGATTGTAGGGGCGGCAACGGGTGGCGCGGGCTATCTGGCTGCGTCAGCCAAAGCAGAGCAAAGCTGGAAGGATAAGGACGAGTATCAGCAGGCGAAACTGGACGCGCAGAAGCAGCTATTCGGCGATCGGCTCGACCAGCAACGAGATATGTTTAATCAGCGCATGGCCAATAGTGGCGGTGGTGGTCGTGGAAGCAAAGGCGCTGCTCTGCCTAAAACCGAGGAAGATTTGATGCAGGTTGCCGCTAGTAGCGGTATTCCTTTGCCGCGAATCAAAGAATACTTAGACCATATTCGCTCTGGGCAAATGCCAACTGAAAACCAACCGATTGAAGTAGATGATGAAGGCGCGCGCATTAATGGTCTATTGAGCGATGGTCGTGTGCCTGATGAAGTAGGCAAGACCTTTATGGAGCATCAAGTGCCGGATCAGGCCGCTGCTCAGCGAATCAATGGGGTTAGAGAAGATTACGGTGACGCAGTATTGCGTACCCTGAGCCCAGACGATTACGGCAGCGTCATGAAGGGCGACGAGCAGCGCTCAATGAACGGCATTTTACAGGCGGCGATTAACAGCAAACACCCACGCGCCATTGAATCACTGGCCGCTTGGAATCGTGCCCTGAAAGGTGAGGGTAATTACTCTAGCGGCGAAAATGTCATTACCGGCAAGCCTAGCGAGAAAGGGAATCGCGAGGTTGTTGTAAAAGAACAAAATGGAGCTACAAATGCCAAAGAGGCCGAAATTAAAGATGAAAAGGCTAGGTTTGAGCGAAGCCCAGAGGGTATCGGTAGTAAGCGTGATTATCGTAGAGATGAAGTATTTAGAGCCATTACGACGCGCCAAGAAGATTTGAAAATCGTGATGCGTGAGCTGGAAAATATCATAAGTATGAATAAAGGCGATAAAGATCCTGCGTATATAGCCAAGCAGCAGGAAGTAAGGAAAATTAAAAATGAAATTGTGGGCTTGCGAAATGAATTAAATAAACCAAGTAAGGACGCACCCGCACCGCGCAATTTTCTAACCGACCCGATTCCGAAGGTGGGTGGGTAGTAATCGCTTTACTGTGCGATGAGTACTTCGGCAGAAATATTGAGCCCACTATGTAGGCGGCGAATCATCGCTAGGCTGAGCTTACGTTTTCGGTTGAGTATTTCATACACACGGTTAGGTTTGCCGAGGTAGGGCTCCATATCGGCCACGCTCAGCCCCTGCTGTTCCATGCGGAATTTAATCGCTTCGATCGGGTCGGGTAATGCCATGGGGTAATGTTTGGCTTCGTAGGCTTCGATCAGGGTAATGAGAATTTCAAAATGATCCGACGCTTCGGAGCCAGCAACGGGCTCGTTGTCAAAATAGGCTGAAACGATCTTGAGCGCCGCTTGGTAGTCGTCTGCCGTGTGCAGTGGGTGAATGTTCATGTTTAGGTTTCCATTTCAATACTACTGGCGTCCACTTTGTCGTATTCAGCGTGAGTGCCGATGAACTTGATATAAATAGCGCTGAGCCGATAAACCACCGCCACAATGAGGCGATAGTCGTTACCCTTGATGTTAAAAACCACGCGATTGCGTGCGACAAAACTAGCACTAGGGTGGCGATTTTTAATATCTTGTGGGGTGAGCCACTGGGCTTTTAATGTTTCTTCATACCAGTTGATTAGTGGGGCCGCAGCCGCAGGGTGTCGTTGGCAGAATAGAACGATGTTTCTTTTGGCAACGATTCTCATGGCTATTATTTTAGTCCCATATTGGGACGGTGGCAATATTTTAGGATTGGCAAAGTGGGTGGTGACATTTCTTAAAAAAAATGTAGCTCTTAAATCAATGGGTTAGGTGTTAATCGGAAAGTCCCGAAAAACCACGAGGCTTTCGGTGATGGCAAATATGGCAACTGGACAGACTTTTAGCCCGTTTTGGCTAAAAGTCTTGAACTGACTTTTTGGGTATTTTCCCGATAAGTCACAGGGTCTTTAAAGCGGGGGAATAGTGATAAATTTCTGCCCCCCCATTTGGGGGAGCAGAAATTAGTTGGATGTTTTTATATTAAGCCGCTAGCCGTAAATCTAAACGCTCTTGGAATTTAGCGTGGCGATCTTGCTCATTGCTGACACGCCGAACAAATGACTGAATATCTCCTTCTTCCCACTTAGCTAAGCGTAAGTTGGCCTTGCTGGAGTCTTCAAAATTGATTTGTTCGAGCTTTTGTCGCATTTCATTTAGGATGAGATTTTCATCTTGCGTACCGAGCGCGATTTGCTTAATCGCCGCTGCTTCTGCATCGAGCATGACTTTCCGCATGCCTCTGGTTATGGAGTAAATGCGGCGGCACTCTGTTGCAATCAGCGGGATGTGGCGGACTTGAAAACGAGCTGGGGACTTGGTGCCGGTAACGTCTCTGATTGATTTCCAGCAAGCATTGCAAAGAGATTGCTCAAATTGAAAATCATGCGTCATTATCCACATTAAACGGGTGAGGTTGCGCATATCTGAGTTGCTGATTAATTCTGGGGCATCGCCATCGGCTTGACGGGTGTAGCTACCTGTTTTACGGATGGCGGGTAAGACCTCGGAAGTGACCCATTTTTTAAAGACTTTGGCTTCTGGTTTGCGGCTACCAAGGATGAGGCTATATAAGCCTGATTCGTTAATGATGCTCATTTCTTGCTGACCGCCAAGGGTGTGTATTGAACACACACCCTTTTCATCATCATCGAGGCGTCGAGTTTGTGTGTTATCAATATTTAGTGCGCTAGTTACATCAGCAGCAACAAACCATGGCTCGCCATTAATCATAACGGTCCGAAGTTGCTGGGCGACGAAAGTGAAGACGGTAGGGACTGATTGAGTGTTCATGATGAAACTCCTAACTTGGCAGATTAAATCCGCGCCCTGAGACCAATCAGGGGTGGGCGGAACTGTGCGGGTTGGTCTACCGGAAGTTAGCACCGGCGCAGCCGAAGCTGCCCCGCACAGCACGCCCATAGGGAAAGCCATGCTACGGGCGTAAAAAAACCGCTATAAGCGGCTTGCCCGCTAACTTATCCAGGAGACCAATCCTGTCTCGCGTTACATAACGCGATAACCGCACTATAGACTATGTGTTTTGTTTTTGGCAAGAAAAAGCCCGCCAGTGGACGGGTTAATAGCATAAGTTTCAGTGCAAATTATCTGCACTCGACGACTTCATTACCTGGATAGCAAATCCACACCTGCCCTGTGATTTTATTCATTTTCCAAAGCGCGCCGTTTTCGTGAACCCTAAATTCGAAGCTTGTTAAGAATGCATGAAGTAGGATGCAGATTAAGATTGTTACACAAAAGGTAACTACCTTATGCGCTTCAAAGTACGCAATAAATTCTTTTATTTTTTTCATGCGCTAATTCCAAATTAAGAGATTTGTCCTTTTTTTGAAGAAGCTAAAATTCCGCTTCGGATAATGCATAGGTTTGCATGTTTCCGTTCTGCACCTTGAATAAGGTCATAGTTATGTTGCTAAACTGTATGCCATTATCGATCGGCACTTCCACAAGATAGAAAGTTTCAGAGCGAGATAGACTACCATCGCCGAGATCGCGGTAGCGAATGTCATAACTTCCTGCTTTGACCTTATTTAAAGTGAAGCTACTAAAGGCAGGAATATAAAAATGCCGAACTGGGTAGGCTTTTGCTTTGCTCAAGGATACTAATTTAACAAACACATCAGAATTATTTTGGCTGTTGTCTACTGTAACTGTTGAAAGTCCATCCGTATGAAGCCGCCGATAACCCTTGAGGTAGCTGGCGAATTCCGGCCATGGCTGGTCGTTTGGCGCTGCACTTGGCCTTGCGTACTCAATGTGCAATGTATCTGGTGTTGCTTGATAGAATGGCGCTGGCTTTAAACTAGGCGATGGGTAATGAGATTCTTGTGCTTGTAGCCCCAGTATTTCTGCCGCATCTACGGGCGTTATTTGATATGGCTTTGGTTCGGGCGGCGGAGTGCTTGGTTCGGTATGTGTTAATGCCCAGATAACAAAGGCAGCAACACCATAGCCCAACCAATTTCTAAAAATGTGGGAAAAAAAATCGCTAAAGCCAACACTTACCTCAAGCGGCTGTTGAACATTAGTATTTACATTGCCGGTGGGGACGTCCATTAGTTCTTGGCGTGCGATCCACTGATCATGCTCTTGACGCTTATGAGGGTCGGATAATATTTCGTATGAAACATTGATTATTGACATGATGCGTGCGGCATCAGCATTATTAGAATTTTTGTCTGGGTGATATTTCTGAGAGAGTGTCTTATAGGCAGCTCGAATAACTTCAGGCGGTGCATTGCGAGTAACTTTAAGATTTTCGTAATGCGTATAAATTGGATTCATTAGTTGCGCGCCTTGTAATTAGCTTTTTTCAGCGCAAGGAGCTAAAACTTTAATATCTTCTTCTTTAATTAGTCGCCTAGAAATTGCCGTCTGAATGTGGGCATTGCACTCTTGAAGTGATAGCGCTTCTATTTCAATAGCCACGGCACTTGTAATGCTCTTGAATCCAGCACGGTAATTTAAAGAGGACGATGCAGATTCATCAGTGCATCGGTAAAAAGAACGGTCAGTTTGGATGTTATTTATAGCGCCGGTGCACAATTCATTACTTGGGAAAGCGACTTGGGCCCCTACTAAGTTGTTGTATGCGGGGTAGTAAAATTGAAGGTATCTCCCTTGGCTGACAGCCGTGGTTGTAGCGCACCCCGCAAGTAAGCCAATCAACAAACCGAGAGCTAGAACCAACCGAGTAAGCGTAGCCTTATCCATTTGATTCTTCCCATGCTTAATTGCGTAGAAAGCAGTTTAGAAGAAAAGCACCAAAAAGAGAAAGAAAAATTATGCTAATGACAAGCCGTCTTTCACTTGATACGATTCAGCTATATTGAAATTTACACGCTTCGCGTTTCTGCGAGGCTAAACCAGCCACCTTCGGGTGGCTTTTTTTATGGGCGCGATCAATGGGTGTGTTTAGTTTAGCTCAGGAAAATTACAGAGCAGCGCTGGAAAATACGGCGCGTAGCTTGGATACGCAGGATGCACCAAGCCCTGCGCCTGTTGCGCCTAAATCAGTGACATTCAAAGTCTCTGATATGAATACGGGCATGGATGCGCTGTTTGATTCGGCGGCGGAGAAGTACGCGCCCTATGCGGGGGTAGAGCCTGCGGTCATGAGCCATATGCTTAAGCGCTTGGCGTTTGTTGAGAGCGGGGGCGATCCGAATATTGTCAACAAGACCAGTGGTGCAACTGGGTTGTTGCAGATTATGCTCGCAAACTTCGCCGCGTTAGGCATTAAGAATGCCAAAGACCCAGCAGAAAACATCCAAGGGGCGGCGTATTTATTGACGGAGCGCTTGCGTACCCATAAGGGCGACTGGCTTAAAACGGTGGCGACTTATAACGGCGGGGGCGGGCATGTTCAAGACGGCCAGTGGAAGCAAGAAACGCTGAACTATGTAAACAAGATATTTGGCAAGGGTGCGGATCAGTTATTACTATCCGGCGGCAGTGTTGATGTGGATGGCTCGAAACTCACTAGGGCCGCGCCGCCTTCGCCTAGAGCCTTGGAGCGCAGTAGCGGTTTGGCTGGTGCAACGGATACGCAAGAGCGAATTGTTCAGCAAAAAAATGCGGATAAAAGCATTTTACTTAAAACAGGGCTGACCGAAGACGACCTTGTTGGCCTGCGCTCACGTGCCAAGCTTGCGGCTATTGATGGGCAAGACCCAGTGAAGTTTATCCAGCAAGAAGGAATGAAGCTGATTGCGGCTAAGAAGAAGGCTGCATTGGAAGCGCAGCCTATTGATCCTGTGATGGCGGGTTTGGATTTCGTTTCTCGCGTTGCGACTGGCCCCAATAAGATGATTAACAATGTGGGCTATGCCATTGCTGACCAGCTTGGAGCTGATAAGGTTGCTGGTTACTTCAAGGGCAATGCCGAGGCCATGGAGGCGCTTAACGCCGCCTCGGATCAGTCGCAATTTATAAGCAATTCTGTAGGGCGTGATATTTATCGCGGCTTTCAATCGACGGCCGAGCAGGTATTGCCTGCGATGGGATCAGGGTTTAATCCCGCAGTAATGGGGGTTTCTGGTGGACTTTCTCAGGGTGGTAGTGCGTACAACGAAGCGCGGGATGCTGGGCTAGATAAAGGGGATGCGCTGGCAAACGGCATTGTGCAAGGCGGGCTGGAAGGGATTGGCGATACGATTGGTGCAGGTGCGGTTGCCAAGGTATTCAAGGCTAGTGGCGGAAAAATCCTTAATAAATTGGGCCGTGCCGTTGCAATTGAGCCGACCCAAGAAATGATTACGCAGACAGGGCAATCAGCCATGGATCAGCATTACGGCACAAATGGCCGTGTTGCTGGCGATTGGAATGAATACGCCGATCGATTGCCCGCTGATTTGCAAAGCGCTGCCATTGGCGGCTTGGTTGGCGCTGCGTCATTCGGTGGCGCAGGTGCGGCGATTAATCTGCACGCGCAGCACAAGGCTCGTCGTGACGCGGCCTTGACCGAAACAATCGACCCGCAAACCGGCATTACCCAGCCACTAAGCGCGGAGCAAATCCGCGTGGCCACAGAAAGTGGCGCGGCGATGCAATCGCTTGAAATGCCGCCGGATACATCGCTATCTGTGGATGAAGCGGGCACGCCCAATCAAGAGGCACTATTGCAACAGCTTGGTGGGGGCATTCAGCCAGTAATGCCTGTGGCGCAAGAATTACAGGCCGCGCCGCAAGTTGATACGACCTTGGAAAGCTTACCGCCTGAGTTGATTGCACCCAGCATTGCGCCTGAGCAGGGGCCGGTTGTTTCGCAATCCCCCGAAGCATTGCAACCCACAGCACCTCCCGAGCAAGGCCCAATCGTCACGCCTTCGTCAGAGACATTACAACCCACAGAGCCGCCCGCAGCGCTTGAGCCGACCTTACCCCCTGAATCTGCCCAGCCTTTTGGCGGTATGGAACATGTTGCTCAAGCCGTGCAAGAAACCGACATCACGCCCGAAGAGGCCGCTCACGTTGATCTGGCCGCCAGAGCGAGCCGAGTTGATCCTGATGCGGTGCAATATATTTTACGTGACCCTGCTATTCATCAGGCTGATGAGGCCGCAGCCTTTACGGAGATTTTAAATGGAAGAAAACCCGACTTATCCAGTTATCGGCGAACGCTCGACGAACAGAGCCAAGCCTTTGCTCAAGACGCAGCAGAACCAGCCGGAGCGGGAATCGACGCTATCCAACTGGGCGGCGGACATATTGCACGAAACGCTCAAAACCTTGACGCCGCCACCGAAGGAGATCAAAACCGTGACGGTCGGAGTGAGGGGGTAGGTTCGCCACTTGGCGCTTTAGACGCCGAGGCAACTAGGGCCGATACTGTTAATCTGCAGGAGTCCCGTCTGGCTGACCCATTGGCGGATAATGCCAATACGCAAGCTGATCTTGTCCCCGCCCTGCAATCCGCCCTTGGCACTGACACCACAAACAAGCTGATCGACTCCGGCCGCCTGCAATTTGGCGAGGTAGAGAATGGCGCTCAAGCCAAGTACGACGGCGAAACCATTACTCTAGACCCTTCCAAAGTTGGCAAAGACAGCGCGCTGGCTGTGCTACTACATGAGGTTTCCCACGCTTCTGATGCGAATGGTGGCGCATTTGGTCAGCATTACGAGGCAATGCAAAAGACGCTGAGTATTTGGGCCAAGGCTAAGCTAGGTACGCCAATGGGCGATTTTATGGCTGCCGTGGATGAGCGTGTCCAAAATAGCGAAACCACGGGCGAGAATGCTTTAAAAGAGCGTTTGGCTTATGCCGTAGAAGAGGCTACCAGCCTCGGGACGCAAGCGCCGCGCACGGTGCGGGAGTGGCTGCAATCGGTGGTGAGTGCGGTTAAAACACAGCTGGCTAAGTTGTCGGTGAAGTTTAAATTACCTTTGTCGCCTAATCTGGTGACGCCTGCCTTGCTTGTGCAGTTGGCAAAGCAAGAGGCGGGGGTGTTGGCGCAAAGCAAGCCCGCTGAGACACGCTATAGTCATGCGGCACGGATTGGCATTCAGGGCGACGAAGCGCCAGCACCTCAATCCAACGATGCAGCAAATGCGGCAGACCAGCAAGATGGCACACCGCCTCGCGAAGGGTGGGATTTGCCTGAGCACAGCAATTTGGACGAGGCGACTGCAAAGATTCAGAATCAGCTTAACCGCTGGCGCGATGTTCAAAGAGCTATTGTCGAGCAGGGCGGTAAGGTTTCTGATGCTTCTGATATCTATGGGGCGATGGAGCGGATGCCTGGGCGAGCTGCTACGCGCATGGATGACTTTTCTCAGAAAGAAGTGCGCCCGCTGATTGAGCGTATGGCGAAGGGGAAAATTGAGCTAGGCGATATTGAGGCTTATCTTTATGCCTTGCATGCGCCCGAGCGTAATGAGCGGATGCAGGCGATCAATCCTGATCGGGCCGATAACGAGGCTTTGTCTGGGATGAGCAATAAAGATGCGGCTGATGTGATTGCGGAGGCAAAGGCACAGCCAAACTTTGGCGAGTTTCATGACATTGCATCGCGCATGCAGGATTTAACGTTAGGTACTCAAAAGATGTTGGTATCTGGCGGGCTGATTAGCCAAGATCAGGCGGATGCGTATAACTCAGCTTATGCGCATTATGTGCCGCTCAAGGGATTCGAGCGGGCGGATGATGCCGATGGCCGCGTGAGCCGCGATCAAAAGGGCAAGGGGTTTTCACCTGGCATTACGCTTAGGCGTGCCACGGGGCGCGTGTCGCGTGCGGGGGATATTCTGGCGAATATTGTGCGTGACCGTGAGCTGGCCGTCATGGCAGCGGAGAAAAATCGCGTTGCGCTGACCGCTGCGCAATTTATTGCAGATAACCCTGATGCCGATCTATGGACGATTGATAAGCCAGAGAAGCAAGCTGTGCTAGCAAATGGTACGGTGCAATGGCGCACCAAATCGCAGCTGGGCGATGGCGAGTTTCAGATTTATGTGGCAGGCCAAAAGGTACGGGTGCAGCTGCATGACGCTGTATTGGCTGCGCAGTTTAAGAAAATGAACCAAGAAGAAATTATTACGGGCTTGGCTACGATCGAGAAATACAACCGGCTACTGGCGCAAATGTGGACGGCGAAGAACCCGACCTTTATTGTGGTCAATCCATTACGGGACTTTCAGGCGGGCTTGCTTCAATTGTCTGGTGAGATTAGCGCAGAGGCCGCAGCCAAGGCGACAGCGTATTACCTTCCTTCATTAAAAGCAGCGTGGGAGCAGGCTAAGAATGGCACCGTAAAAGACCCGAAGATGCGGCGGCTGATGGCTCAGTTTAGAAATAACGGCGGCAATACGGGCGCGGCTTGGGTTGGTGATTTGGAGCGAACAGCTAGCAATATTGAGCGAATGCTCGATGATGCCAGTGGCAATAATGTAGCGCGTATTTTGAACGATGTTAAATCGGGCAATATTTGGAGCGCGACCAAGCAAGTGGCCTATAAGGCGGTCAATAACTCCCTGATTGATTACATCGAATACGCCAATTCCGCAACGGAGAATGCTTTCCGCTTGGCTAGCTTTGCGGCTGCTTTGGACGCAGGCAAGACCGTTGCTCAGGCGGCAAATATCGCCAAAAATGTGACGGTTAACTTTAATCGAAAAGGGGACATGACGCCCGTTCTGCGGACGCTGTTTCTCTTTTGGAATCCTGCGGTGCAGGGCGCAACACGGATTAAAGAGGCTTTGGTGGATAGCCCGCATAAAAAGCAAGTGTGGGCCGCTACGGGTGGGCTAGTTGCCTTGGGTATGCTCCAGCCTTTGTTATGGGCCATGATGGGAGCAGGCGATGACTGGGATAAAATCCCTGAATCAGAAAAAGAGCGAAACTTTATTATCCCTATTGGCGGGGGGCGGCGATTGAATATCCCTATGCCTTATGGCTGGGGCTGGTTTTATCAAGTAGGCCGATTTGCTACTGAGGTTGTCATTGGACAGAAAAAACCACTGGCCGCTGCGGTTAATGTTTTTAAATCCGCTACACAAAACTTTTCCCCTGTTGGTTTGCAGGGCGAGCTGGATCTGAAAAACACCATGCTCGCGTTTACGCCAACGATAGTAAAGGCGGGCGCAATGGTGGCGTTGAATCGTAATGGCTTTGGCTCGCAGTTGATGCCAGAGGGGCGTTTTGGTGTGCCTGATTCGCAGCTTATGAATCGTGCCACGCGTGGCACTGTTTATGACGAAGCCGCGCAAATGCTTAACAAAGTAACGGGCGGCAATGATTACCGCGAAGGGGGCGTGAGTGTTAGCCCTGAAACATTGAAGCTATTGGTTGAGTATCACCTTGGCGGAACGGGGCGTTTTGTGGCTAAGTCGCTTGAATCTGGAGGACTGGCCGCACAAGGCGAGTCGCCAGATATTGAGCAGATGCCGTTTGTTTCTACCTTTGTGAAAGCTGAAAAGCTAAGTGATTGGAAGCAGGCCTATTTCTCTGCGAAGCGTGAGATTAGCCAAGGCGTGATCGAGTACGAGAAAAATGCCAAAGCAGGAAATGAGGAGGGGCTGATGGATGCCCAAACAGATTTTGGCGATTTAATTTACTTGGGGGGCGCAGTAAAAGCATCGGAAAAGCAAATGAAGAACTTTAACGAACAGCGCCAAGAAATCAGAAGTAGTGAAATGAGTACGCTAGAGAAGCGTGCCGCTGAGAAAATCCTTGATAAGGATGAGCAAGAGGCAATGCAGCAGTTGCTTGATGTTTACAAGCAAAATAAACCAAAGTAGTTGAATCGTTTAAAAACCCCACAGCCGCCTAGAGCGGTTTTTTTACGCCCATAGGAGGGCTTATGCCAGACCGTATATTGGTTACAGATATTGCCGCACCAGCCACCGGCGCAGCCTTCGGGGTTGTGATGCTTTACTCCCGTCTAGGTGCTCGTCCGCCGTGGCAGAAATTTATCCTACTGCTATCCGCCTTTGTGGGGGCAACCTTTACTGGCTGGGCCGCCGCTGAGTTTTGGAGTTTGAGCCCTGCCTTTTCGGGGGCTATTTCTTGGTTGGCGGGGAATGTGGCGCTCACTGTTTCAGAAACGGCAGTGGCTATTTTGGGGGATGTGCCTTGGATTCAGCGCCAGCTTGCCGCCTTGATTCCTGGCAAAAGCAAGGATGAAGACAATGCCTGATCTGATAACTGCCGCGCAACTCTGCGCCATCATGCCAAACCTAAGCCGCGCCAAAGCGGCTATTTTTTCGCCTCTGCTTTCTAAGGCTTGCGTTGAATTCAGGCTGAAACAGCCCGAAGTGCTCGCCATGTTTTTGGCACAGGTGGCGCATGAATCTAATCAACTCGCCAGTCTGGTTGAGAATTTGAACTACAGCGCGGAAGGCTTACGCAAAACGTGGGAAAAGCGCTTTAACACGCCCGAGCTGGCCGAGCGCTACGCCCGCAAGCCGCAAGACATTGCCAATTACGTGTACGGCAAGCGCATGGGTAATACGGGGCCAAATGATGGCTGGCTTTATCGCGGAGCTGGATTGATTCAGCTCACCGGCAAAGATAATTACGCGGCAATGGAGCGCTGGCTGGCTTTGCCTTTGGTGCAAAAGCCTGAGCAACTGCAAACCGCTGCCGTGGCCGCTCGAAGCGCAGCGGCTTTTTTCGCCAACATGGCAACGTATCACGGAAGAACTGCCGTGCAATGGGCCTTGCTCTGTGATCTGGCTAGCTGCACCCGTGCGATTAATGGTGGCTTGATTGGGTTGGGGGAGCGGGCAAAGCATTACCGGCGTGCTCGGCTAGCTTTTGATCTTGGCCCTACAGGTGATGCTTAACGATTGCTGCTTATCCACACAATCGGTGGATATGCAGGGCGTTCTATCCAAGCAATTCAATAGCCATAAGGGCGCTCGTCGGGTGCCTTTTTTTACTCAAGGAGATTTGCATGAGCTTGTTTGACGCAATCCAAGCTGTGACTTCCGTAGTGGGTGCTGCCGCTATTTTGTCGGCTCACCTGCCTTACCCTAAAGTATCGAAAGCGCTGGGCGTGGCGCGTACTGTGCTCGATTTTGTTGGGCATAATTTTGGGAATGCGAAGAATGCAAAACCTGCCAATTAGCTACCAATTAGCTACCAATTAGGATTGACGGTCTTTTTTTCGCTCGGCGAATTCTTTAAGAGAAAGCGCCGCCATATCTTTCAGCGACATATCCAACACCAAGGCCAGCATTTTATAGCGCTGGTGATCTTGCTTTGGCAGGCGTACCGAAAGCTTAGTCAGTGCCTGCTCTTCCATCTGCGGCGTCTCCATGACAGGGGACGCCGATCCTTTTTGCACTGCTGGCGGGGTAATCTTCGCTTGATTCATGCTGCAAATCCTCCTTGCTGGCTTGCCCCTTTGACGGCTTGCCACAATGCCGCCACCTCACGCGCTGCCGTACTATTGGGCTGTAACTCAGGCGCAGTGCGCCCATCGGTGCGGCTGGCTGAATAGCTATTGAGTCGGCTCAAAGTCACCTTTGCGGCTCGCCCCATTTGCTCAATGGCGGCTTTGCTCTCTCTGGTAATAATTCGCCGGTCGGCCTGATTCAATACGATTAGATGCGGCTTGTTGAGTTGATTGCACATTTGCAGGGTAGGGACGATGGCTTCTAGGTCGTCTTGGCTGGCCAGCGTCGGGATAATCACGAAGTCAGCTAGGGTGATCACTTGGCGCATGGTTTCGCTAATCGCTGGGGGCGTATCAATAAACAGGGCGTCAATCTCTTGCCTTATTCCTTCAATACTTTGGCGCAAAGTAGGCAATGCGGCATTGAAGAAAAGCGGCGTTGCGGCTTGGCGGCGATTCCACCAGCGGGATAGTGAACCTTGCCCGTCCATATCCATCAGGCCTACGCGCAGCGTTCTTGCAGCCTCTACCGCTAAATGTGTGACTAGTGTTGTTTTACCTGTGCCGCCTTTTTGTGCCGCAACGGCGTAAACGATCATTGGTGCATTAGTGGTTTGGCTCATTTGCGGCAATTCCGAGGGCAAACAAAAGTCAGCTCGTAACCATGACGCCGACGCATCTTGCGAATTTCACGCAGGCGCTTGAGAAATGAAGTAGGGCGCTCGGTTACAGGGGCATGGCCTAAGCAATCGCCAGAACGATAAATTAATAGAATCGGGGATTGGTCGAACGGATCACGGCCTAGCGTTACAGCGAAGGTGTGCCCATTGGCGGGGTTCGAGAAGTAGAGCATAGACGCCTCCTAAATGAAAAGAGCTTAGGAGGCTGGGTGCGTTGTGGCGACTCAATTAAGTTGCGATGCGTTGGCTTATGAGATGAAGGTGTTTTTTTTTGGGGGCCGGAAAACATCGGAAATAAATGAAGGTTGCTAGTTTTGCGTAAAAAACTTGGGGCAAACTTGGGGCAGATTGCTATCAATTAACCCCCGTAAATCCCGTTTTTTGGTTTTTTATAAACAGCCTGAAAGTGGCTTAAAACCTAGTAAAAATGCGGGCTAACGGGGATTAATGAGGCTTAGGATTTGGAGCGGGCGATGAGAATCGAACTCACGGCGCTAGCTTGGGAAGCTAGGGTATTACCATTATACGACGCCCGCATTGATACAGCCACTGCATTGTAAGCGCAGAGCAGAAGTTTTGCAAGTTTGCATCGTGTTAATTATTGCAAATTGATGTCAAAGGACTTCGTTAAACCGCAGTTTGATGGCGCAAAAAGCGTTATGGCGCTTCCCTTTTGGTGTTTCTATACTGAACTACCCCTTTCTTACAATTCCTTTCCATGTTTGATTTTGTGATCCCTTCTTTTGGCCCCGCTGCGATGCACCGCGTTTTATTGCGCCAGTTGTATTTCTCTGGCGTGCAGTCGATCGGCGTCAGTACTTTGGCGGGCGCGGCGATGGGGGCGATTGTGATTACCTTGGTGCAGGGCAATTTTGGTCAGAGCGGCGCCAAGGCCATGAATGTGCTGATGATTAGCTGCATGCAAGAAGTGGGGCCCTTGATGGTGGCTTTGATTTTTACGGCGCGCAGTGCTTCTGCGATTGCCACTGAGCTGGTCGCGATGAAGGTGTCGGGTGAGTTGCGTACCTTAAAGCGGCTGGGGATTGCGGTGGGGGCGTATTTAATCAGGCCGCGCATCGTGGCGGCAGGGCTGAGCTGTATGTTGTTGTTTTGTTATTTTATGGCGGGTGCTTTGTTCTGCGGTGCTTTGGCTACGCCACAAGCGGGTTTGATTGCCGAGATTGATAGCAGCTTAAGCCAACTGCATTTGGCATCCTTAATGATGGGGCTAGGCAAGAGTGCTTTGTTTGGCTTTATAACCAGTAGCAGCGCTTGTTTTCTGGGTTTGAGCGCCGGTTTTGCCAGTACCGAGATCCCCCGTTTGGCGTCGAGGGCTGTTTTAGTCAGCATCGTGGCGATCTTGCTTATGGATGCGCTGATTGCCGTGGTAATGAGCCTCGTATGATGGATTTGCAAGGTACGCCACAGCGGCTGTTATTGCATTGCCGTGATTCAGAATCCAAAAATAAGGCCTTGGACGCAGTGTGTGCTCGCTTGCATCAGCTTAAACAGGGCTTTGGTTTGTTGGCTTTACGAGGCGCGTTATTAAGCAATATTAATGTGGCCGAAAACTTATGGCTGAGTGTGAATTGGCATCGGCAGCAAGCGGCCGATTCTATTTTGCTGGTTTTGCAACAGCGTTTGGCAGGCTTGGGTTATGACGAGCAAGCGAGCGCGCGATTGCTGCAAGCGCGGCCAGCACATTTAAGTGCAACCGATTTGCGTGCGGTGCTGTTGGTGAGGGCTTTATTGATGGAGCCAAAGATTTTGCTGGCGGATAACGATTGGTTTGCGGGAGTGTTGTTTGCAGACCGAGATTTAATGCAGCGCGCTGAGCCGCTGATTGCGCATTGTCATTGGTGGGTATTTAGCGATGATTTAGGCGCGCCTACAAATGAAGTGGATTGGACTTCTTGTGAGTTATTGGCCTTTTTAAATGAGCTACAAAATGAGTCATAGCGCCCCAAATAATCCATTAAAGAAAGAAATGCACCAGCAAGTGGCTTTGTTTTTTGCTGGTGGATTATTGCTTGTTGCTCTGGTTTTATTTGTGCTGGCACGCTCGCAAGGATGGTTTGAGCGGAGCTATGCCTTGGTTTTTTATGCCGAAAGTGCGGAGTCATTAAATAAAGGCATGTTGGTGCGCTTGTCTGGTTTGCCGATTGGCAAGGTGGTTGGCATTAAGTTGGAAGACGACGCCCGCGTGCGGGTGCAAATGCAAATTAATGATGATTTTCAGCGCTGGATTAAAAGCGATTCATCTGCTTCATTGGCACGGGAGGGGATGTTTGGCGATAGCTATATTCAGATATCTGCAGGTAAAAAAAACAGTAAGCCCTTGGTGGGCGGCGCGGTGTTGGCGTTTGACCCTCAAAACGGGGTGAGTGAATTATTGCAACAATTACGCGGGCGACTTTTCCCCTTGCTAGAAGAAATGCAGAGTTTGGTGGTCATGCTTAAATCGCCTGATGGCCAGTTAGGGAGTACCTTCAAGGAAGCGAGCGCCTTGTTGCATGAGCTGCGTGGCACTCGGGCTCGGCTGGATAAAACGCTGTCAGCTGCTACAACATTAACGAGCAAAAAAATACCGGCCACCTTGGGTCATGCCGATGGCGCTTTAGCGAGCTTTAAAACGGTGGCCGTGCGTGCGGATGCGCAGCTGGCAGAAATCAGCAGAAAATTACAAATGACGATGGATAAGTATGAGCAAACGGGGGGAAGTGCAGATGTTGCTTTGAAAGAGCTGCAGCTTTTACTTAAAGAAACGCGCCCTAGCTTACAAAAGGCAATCAAAGACGCGGATGTGGTGATGCATAGCGCGAATCAAACTATGATCAATATGAACGAGCATTGGCCATTTAGCGGCGATGCCAAGCCAGCATCTATGCCAGCAAGCGCGCCGTGATGGCGCGTTTTTGCTGCGGAGGTAAGGATATGGCTCGAAAAAACTTCCCGAAATAAAACAGTTTGCATTTGTAGGGCGGGTGCAACCCGCGGATTACACCCGCCCTACAATTTAAATATATGGTTCAAGGTTTAGCACTCTGCCAAGTGAAGCTGAAACAGCTTGTTAACTACCCACCTTCCACCCGCCACCCAATGCTTTGTATAGATCCACCGTGGCATTAAGTTGGTCGCGCTGGGCTGCGGCCAAATTAAGCTGGGCTTGGAATAAAGATCGCTGGGCGTCTAGCACTTCTAAATAGCCAGAAAAACCATTGTCGTAACGCAGTGTGGCCAGCTTTAATTGGCGAGTCAGCGAATCCAATTGCTGCTGTTGAGCGGCCACAATTTTTACGCTACTGCTTCTGGCGGCCAAGGCGTTTTGGGTTTCGGCAAAGGCTTGCTGAATGCTGAGGCGGTAGTTTGCCACCGCTTGTTTTTGGCGGGCGGTGGCGCCATCCACGTTGGCTGCGGTGCGGCCATTGTCAAATACCGGTGCGGCTAGGTTGCCAAGGAATGACCAAGTCTTGGCTGGGCCAGAAAATAAATCACCAATGGATGCGCTTTCAACGCCCAATAATCCGGTAAGGGATATGGTGGGGTAGTAAGCGGCCCGCGCCGCGGCGATTCGAGCGCCTGCAGCTTTGAGCGATTGCTCGCTGGCTTGGATATCTGGGCGGCGAATCAATAGCTCGGAAGGCAGACCAAGTGGCACATTCACAGGTAGGCTAATTTGCTTTAAGTCTTTGCCGCGTGTAATGCCTGATTCAATCATGTCGCGCGGATTTTGGCCGATCAAAATTCCTAAGCTGCTGGCAACCTTGGTGATGCTTTGCTCTATGCCCGGCACACTGGCTTGCGCTGCGGCCAGTTCAACTTCGGCTTGGCGCATATCTAATTCGGATGTCACCCCACCTTCAAAACGGCGCTTACGTAATTGAAAGCTTTCTTGGCGCGTTTTGAGGGTGTCTTGGGCAATGGCGAGCTGCTGATCTAAAGCACGCAAATTAAAATAGCTTTGCGCCACATTGGCATACAGCGCCAAGGCCACGGCATCTCGATTGTATTGGCTGGCTAAGAGATCGGCCTTGCCTGCATCGGTGGTGTTTTTTATGCGGCCCCATAAATCTAATTCCCATGATGCCGAGGCGCCAATGGAGTAGCTGTCCGATGGGCTGCTTAGCTGGGACGATTTGCTGCGTCCTGCCTTGCTGCCGATATCGAGCCTAGGCAATTGGTCGGCCGAGCTAATGCCCAGCGCGGCACGGGCTTCATCGATGCGTGAAGTAGCAATCACTAGATTTTGGTTGTTTGCTTCTGCCGCAGCCACCAAGTTATCTAAGACAGGGTCGTCAAATTGCGCCCACCAGTTTTTGCCTATGCTGATATCGCTGACTGAATCACTGCGCCATGTGTCAGGAAACTCAGTTTTGGTGTTAACGACAGGTGGCGTGAGTGCGCAGCCGCTGAGCGCGGCTGCAATCAGCAGGGCGAGTGCTGTTTTATGCATGATGATCTCCTGCTTCAGGGCTCGTCGCGGCTTTTTTTTCGCTGGCTTTCATAATCAAGCGGAAAAAGAGGGGGATAAAGAAAATGGCGATAAAGGTGGCTGCAAGCATGCCGCCAATGACGGGGGTGCCGAGTGAGTGACGGCTAGCCGAGCCTGCGCCACTGGATAAAACCAGTGGTAAGCAGCCCAAGATAAATGCGAGCGAAGTCATCACAATCGGACGGAAGCGTAAGCGTGCGGCCGAGAGTGCAGAATCGAGCAAGCTCATGCCTTCTTCGTGCTTCATGACGGCGAATTCTACAATTAGAATCGCATTTTTCGCTGCCAGCCCCACCAGCGTGACTAGGCCAATTTGGAAATAAACATCGTTGGTAAGCCCAGTTAAGAACACTGCCAATAGTGCGCCAAATAAGGCAAAAGGCACGGCGCTAATCACGGCAATCGGCAGCGTCCAGCGCTCGTATTGCGCGGCCAAAATCAAGAACACCATGATAATGCCGAAGCCAAAGGCCAGCGCTGCGGATGAGCCTGCTGCTTTTTCCTGATAAGCCGAGCCTGTCCATTGCAGCTTGTAATCACTACCTAATACGCTGCTTTCGACTTCTTCCATGGCCTTAATTGCCTGACCAGAGCTGATGCCAGCAGCGGGTTGAATCATGATTTTAGCGGCTTGGAATACATTAAATCGCTCTACAAGCTCTGGGCCTACCGATGTTTTGGCTTGCACAAGGCTGGTGAGCGGGATCATCTCACCTTTATCTGAGCGCACATAGACATTACGAATGTCGTCTGGGCGAGCACGGAAATCGGCCTCTGATTGCAATTGCACGCGGTAAGTACGGCCAAACTGGTTAAAGTCATTGACATAAACTTGGCCAAAAGTGGCTTGCATGGTGTCAAACACTTGGTTGATGCTTACCCCAAGTGCCTTGGCTTTTTCTCTATCTAGATCGAGATAAATCTGCGGCACATTGGCGCGGAAGGTGGTGGATACGCTAGCAAACTCAGGGCGTTTTTTTGCTTCCTCTACAAAGTGTTGCGTTGCTTTAGAGAATTCAGCTGTATTGCCCGTGCCACGGTTTTGTAAATAGCCTTCAATCCCGCCTGTGGTGGACATCCCTTGAATGGCCGGTGGGTTAAAAGTAGCGGCAAAGCCATCTTTCATCCCCATATACGCCATACCTTGGAATTGTTTAGCCAGTGCAAATGAGCTGTCTGCAGGATCTTGGCGCTCTTTCCAGTCTTTAAGTGTAGAAAACACAATGCCGCTATTGCTGATAATTGCGCCAGAAAGAATGTCAAAGCCCACAAAAGAAACGACGTTTTCGACGTTTTTATTGGCCATCAACATTTTTTCAAACTGAGCACTAGAAGTGGCTGTTCGGTTGAGTGAAGAGGCATCAGGCAGCATCACCGCGCTAATTAAAGTGCCCTGATCTTCATCAGGCACCAGCGCGCCGGGTACTTTTTGCAGCAAGATAAAAATCGCCAGCAAGATGGCCGCAAACAGCACAAAGGCCACACCAACACGGCGATTTAAGAAGGCTACTCCACCAACATAACCATTGGTGATGCGATCAAAGCTTTTGTTAAACCACACAAAAAATCGAGCCGGTTCGCTATGGCTATTTTTGAGCAAGATCGCACACAGCGCAGGGGTGAGCGTTAAAGCCACAATCCCAGAAATAATCACCGAAACAGCAATCGTGACTGCAAATTGCTTATACATCACACCGGTCATGCCGCCCATAAAGGCTACGGGTAGGAATACGGCGCAGAGTACCAGCACAATCGCAATCACGGGCCCCGCCACTTCCTGCATGGCTTGGATGGATGCTTCTTTGGCTGAGCACTTTTTCTCGCTCATGATCCGTTCGACGTTTTCCAGCACCACAATGGCGTCATCCACCACAATACCAATGGCCAGCACCATCCCGAAAAGGGTTAAGAGGTTGATCGAGAAGCCTAAAACCAACATCCCTGCAAACGTACCAATTAGCGAAATCGGCACGGCAATACACGGAATTAAGGTGGCACGGAAGTTTTGCAAGAAGAGGTAAACCACGATGAACACCAAAATAATGGCTTCAAACAGGGTGTGAACCACTTCTTCGATGGAGATTTTTACAAACTCAGTGGTGTCATAAGGAATGGAGTAAGCAATCCCTTCGGGAAAGCGCGTTTTCAGCTCTTCCATTTTGGATTTTACGGCCGCTGCAACGGCAACCGCATTAGCGCCGGGTTGTAGATATAGGCCGATGGCTACAGCCGACTTGCCATTTAAACGGGCTTGTAGATCATAATCTTTGCCGCCCATTTCTACGCGAGCCACATCTTTCAGGCGAATTTTTGCCCCGTCGGATGTCGAGCGCACGATGATGTTTTCAAACTCTTTAGCGTCTTTTAAGCGGCCTTGCGTATTCACTGTGTAAGTAAAATCAATCGGCGCCGTAGTAGGCTGAGCGCCAATCTTGCCTGCGGCAAATTGCGCATTTTGCTCACGAATTGCAGCAATCACATCGGAGGGCGAGAGCTTAAGTTGTGCTAGCCGATCAGGGCGCAGCCAGACGCGCATGGCGTAATCGGTGCCGCCAAACATGGATAAATCGCCCACTCCAGGTAAGCGCTTTAGCTCATCGATAATATTGAGTTGGGCATAGTTAGATAGATAGGTGGTGTCGTATCGATCGTTAGGCGAATTCAAAGCCACCACTTCTAAGATGGATGTTGATTTCTTTTTAACCGTCACCCCTTGGCGTTTTACCTCTTCAGGCAACTGCGCCAGCGCCGCTGAAACGCGGTTGTTGACGTTAATCGTCGCCTGATCGGGGTCGGTGCCAATTTCAAAGTAAACATTCATATTCATTTGGCCGTTTGATGCCGAGCCAGACTGAACATAAATCATTTTTTCTACACCATTAATCTGCTGCTCAAGCGGTGCGGCCACCGTTTGGGCAATTACTTCTGGGGTGGCGCCAGGGTAAACAGCAGAAACAGAAACAACAGGCGGTGTAATGCCCGGGTATTGCTCGATAGGCAATGAGCGCATCGCGGCCAAACCAGCCAGCACAATAATGATCGAAATCACGCTGGAGAAAATCGGCCGCTCAATAAAGAATTTAGAAAACATAGGGTGTCCTTATTGTTCAGCAGGGCTGCTGGCGGGAGATGGATTAACCACAGAGCCCGGTTTTGCTTTCATCAAGCCATCGATAATGACTTTCTGCCCCGCTTTGAGCCCTGATTCAACAATCACCTTGCCATCAACCACCGAACCTAGTTTTACCGGCACAGGCACGACTTTATTGTCGGCGCCGAGCGTCATCACAATATGATCGGCCTGCGACTGAACAACGGCCCGCTCAGGAATCAAAATAGCATTTTTGCGTTTTCCCAGCTCCAGTGTGACGCGAACAAATTGCCCCGGCAGCAAATCGCCTTTGGGGTTTTTGAAAATAGCGCGGGCGCGGATGGTGCCGGTTTTAGGATCAACGCGGTTATCCGAAAAATTAACGAGGCCCGATTGCGGATAAACGCTGCCATCGGCGAGTTTAATTTTGGCGATGAAATTTTTTGCATCATTGAGCGTTACTTTTCCGCTACGCGTGCCTGCTTCTAGCTCTTGTCGATCTTGCTCAGAGTAAGAAAAGTTCACATACAGTGGATCAAGCTGGCTGATGGTGGTGAGGCGACCTGAATCGCCTGTCGCCGAGATTAAGCTACCCTCTGATTGCACAAGCTTGCTGGTGGTGCCCGAAAAGGGTGCGGTTACTTTTGTGTAGCCTAAATTTAGTTCGGCTTGCTTGACGCTGGCCTGAGCCGTTTGGCTGCTGGCGAGAGCAGAGGCGTAAGCAGAAATCGCATCGTCGTAATCTTTACGGCTGACTGCGTTTTCTTTAAAGAGTGGAATAATTCGATCCCGATCGGCGCGGGCTTTGTCTAACTTCGATGCTTCTAAGGAAAGCTGGCCTTTGGCCTGATCTAGGGATGCTTTATAAGGCTCAGGGTCGATTTCAAATAAGACTTGCCCAGCGCTTACTTGCGCCCCTTCTACATAGGTTCTTCTTAATAAGATGCCATTCACGCGCGAGCGGACTTCAATGTCGCGATAGCCCGCTGTTTCACCTACCATTTCTTTATTCAGCGCAACATCAACGGCTTTCAATTCAATAAAGCTGACAGGGGCGGGTGGAGGTGCAGTAGGGCCGGTTTCCTTGCCGCAGGCACTGAGTAAAACCAGTGTGGCAAGGGCGCTTAGGCGAAATATTTTAGGTAAAGTCCGAGCACCCTGATTCATGGGCTATCTCCAGCTGGGGGATTTAAATAATGGTTAATTAAACATAAAAATCGTAAGGCTTCGCACGTATTTAGCTTGGACCAAGTGCTTTAAAAAACAGGTCAAACTGACTTATTCCGCGCTGCGGATCGCCTTTTAATATTTATTTCCATGTGTGAGCTTTCAAGGTAATGTCATTTGCATTGAGGGAAAATAAGGCCGCCCAGAGTATTGGTTTTTATTTTTTCAAACCAGTGCATAGTGTTTTTATAAATTCACACTATTGCCTTGTGAGTTTAGGTCTTTGTCAGCGGCTTCGCATTCTTAGTTCAAAAGCGTTAATCAAAACTGTGTCTTTATTGGGAGCAAAAAGGGCGGGAAGCTCATCTGTTGATTTACTTACGGCCTTTGATTCTATTGAGATTTGTGTGAACGGCGCGGACTTCTTTTTTTAAAGGGAAGTGCTGCTTTGTAAAGTCTTCACTTTTGTATTTTTTTAGATTAGACTGTCCAGTCCAAAATGAGGTGTGATGATGGTTAAGAGTAAGCTTGCAGAGGATGAAACAGGGCTGGATCCTGTCATTTGTGCTGCTAAGTCTGTTTTTTGTGAGATGGGTTATCGTGCCAGCATTGAAAAAGTGGCCGCCCGAGCAGGCGTAGCAAGGCAAACTATTTATAACCGTTTTGGCAGTAAGCAAGCCTTGTTTGAATTAGCGATTGATCACTTTATCGGCGAGATGCTTGCGCCGCTTGCGGTCACCGAAGGGGATGTGCGAGAGCGCTTATTGCGTTTTTCTTTGTCGTTTCGCGCACAAATTATGACGCCAGAATCGGTCAAGGCGCATCGGGTACTTACCGGTGAGGCACCGCGTTTTCCTGATCTGGCGCGCCGTCATTTCGAGCTTTGTATTGAGCGTACTGCCAAGCAGCTGGCCGCTCAGTTAGAAACGGCAATGCAAGAGGGCGTGCTACGCCCTGCTGATCCGTTTGAAGCGGCCACGTTTTTATTTGATATGTTGGCAGGTTACGATCAGCTGAAATTGTTGTTTGGTGGCGAGCCACCAGATCCCTCTGGGGAAACCGCAAAAGTGAATCGGATTGTTGATATGTTCTTACGTGCATATCAGGTGTAAGTGTTTTTTTGTGTCAGTTAGGATTCAAGTGTTAAATTGTTGTATTCGTTGAAATGAAATGCAATCTCATTACTGCTGAAATTTATAGGCATGAATAAATAATGTCATATTACAAAGGATTAGGAATGCTGCCTTCACTCAAAAAAAGTGTGGTTTTAGTTATTGGAGCGGCTAGCTTGCTGGCTGCCTGCGGTAAACAAGAAGGTGGCCCAACAGGTGCTGCAGGTGGAGGCATGCCTCCACCCGAAGTCACCGTGGTAACGGCTCAGGCGGGTAGCTCTGCACTGACTCGTGATTTAAGTGGGCGGATTACTGCTGTGCGCACGGCTGAAGTACGAGCACGGGTGGATGGTATTTTAGAAAAACGCTTATTCAACGAAGGCGGCGAAGTCAAAGCGGGCCAGTCTTTATTTAAGATTGATTCGCGCGTACTAGAAGCCAATGCGGCAACAGCAAAAGCAAATTTGGCCAAAGCTAAGGCTAGCCTGATGGTCGCCAAGCAAACGGCGGATCGCTATCGCCAACTGGTGGGTGAGCAGGGTGTAAGCCGTCAAGAATTTGATCAGGCCGAAGCACAGCTGAAACAAAGCGAGGCTGAAGTGGCTGCAGCGGATGCAGAAGTGCGCCGCAGCAGCGTTGATCTGGAATACGCCAGTGTGCAAGCGCCTATCAGTGGCCGTATTGGCCGCGCCTTGATTTCAGAAGGTGCACTGCTGAATAAGGGTACAGCTACGCCATTGGCAACGATTGAGCAAATCGATTCGGTGTATGTGGATTTCAACCAGTCTGGCGCTGATCTATTGCGCTTAAAGCAGCTGGCTAAGGTGGGCAAGCTTAAGCAAGCCTCCTTGCCGGTTGATTTACTGCTCGAAGATGGCACGCCTTACGCGCACGCAGGCAAATTACTGTTTGCCGAGCAAACCATAGATCCAACAACAGGTACGGTCACTTTACGTGCTGAATTCCCTAACCCCGATCACCTCTTGCTGCCAGGTATGTTTGCAACCGTAAGAGTTGCGCAGGGTGCGATGGATGCCACGGTACGTGTGCCGCAAAAAGCGATTGTTTCCTCGCCGCAGGGCCAGTTTGTTTATGTAGTGGGTAGCGATAATAAAGTGGCACCTGCTCCGGTTAAAACGGGCGGTTTCTCGGGTACGGACTGGATTATTCTGAGCGGCTTAAAAGGTGGCGAGCGGGTGATGGTCGATGGCATCCAGAAAGTACGCCCCGGTGCGGTGGTGAATCCGGTGGATGCGGCTGCGGCTAAATCTGCACCAGCACCTGCGACATCTGCTTCTGCCCCTGCAAAAAAATAGGTGCTGCTGATGATGCATAGGGCATCACTAGCGCATTAGGAGAGTTTATGTTTGCTCGATTTTTTATCGATCGCCCCGTTTTTGCTTGGGTGATCGCCATTATCATTGTTTTGGCAGGTTTGCTGGCTTTCAAAAGCCTGCCTATCTCTCAATACCCCGAAGTGGCTCCGCCCGCTTTAACGATTAACGCCACTTATCCCGGCGCAAGTGCGCAGGTGATGGAGGAAACGGTTACTGCGCTGATTGAGCAGGAAATGAACGGTTTGGAGAACATGCAGTACATGAGCTCCAACAGTGATAGCGCCGGCAATATGGCGATTACGCTGACGTTTAAACCGGGTACAGATTTAGATATCGCCTCGGTCGAAGCGCAAAACCGTGTAAAACGGGTTGAAGCACGTTTGCCTAGCGAAGTACGCCAACAAGGCGTGCAGGTGGTTAAATCTCGCAGCAACTATCTGATGTTTGTGACGCTCTTGTCGCCAGATGGTAGCTACGACAATGTGGCGCTGGGTAGTTATGTGAATTCCAGCGTGATCGACTCCATTCGCCGTGTACCAGGTGTGGGCGAGGCGATGTTGTTCGGCTCTGAATACGCTATGCGTATTTGGCTGGATCCGGCTAAGTTGGCTGGTTTTAAAATGTCTGCAGCGGAAGCTTTGGCAGCCGTGCGTGCACAAAACGTGCAATTGGCCACGGGTGAGATTGGCCAGTTGCCTGCGCCTGCTGGTCAGCAATTTACCGCAACAGTGGTGACGCAAGGCCGCTACTTAACGGCTGAGCAGTTTGGCAATATCGTCTTGCGTGATGGCAAAAACGGCGCGCAATTACGCTTAAAAGATGTGGCCAAAGTTGAGCTGGGCGCATCCGATTACAGCGTATTGGCGCGTTTAAATGGTAAGAGCATCGCGGCGATCGGGATTAAGCTCTCCCCCGATGGCAATGCGCTCGAAACAGCCAAGGCAGTAAAAGCCAAGCTAGACGAGTTGTCTAAGTTCTTCCCTAAGGGCATTGCCGTTGAAGTGCCTTACGATACCTCTAAGTTTGTGGATGTTTCGATCAAGGAAGTATTGACCACGCTGGTTGAAGCGATTGGTTTGGTGTTTATTGTGATGTACCTATTCCTAGGTAATATCCGCGCCACGCTGATTCCGACGATTGTTGTGCCAATTGCGCTCTTGGGTGCTTTGGTGGGTTTGCAGCTGTTTGGTTACTCCATCAATGTGCTGACCATGTTTGCCATGGTATTGGCGATTGGTATCTTGGTTGATGATGCCATTGTGGTGATCGAAAACGTCGAACGGATCATGACGGAAGAGGGGCTTGCGCCACGCGAAGCCACGCAAAAAGCGATGGGGCAGATTATCGGCCCGATCATCGCCATTACTTTGGTGCTGACCGCCGTGTTTGTGCCGATGGCGTTTTTCTCGGGTGCAGTGGGCGCGATTTATCGCCAGTTCTCGGTCACCTTGGTGCTGACGATGTTCTTCTCGGCGCTGATGGCTTTAACCTTAACGCCTGCACTGTGCGCCACCTTCCTCAAGCCTTTGAAAAAGGGCGAGCATCATGGCACTAAGGGCTTTTTGGGTTGGTTTAACCGCAAGTTTGCTGCGTTAACGATCCGTTATCAGGGCTGGGTAGGCACATGCATACGCAAAACCGGCTTGTCCCTGTTGTTCTTTGCCTTGATTTTGGCCTCTACCGGCTGGTTGATGTCGCGCTTGCCTACGTCTTTCTTGCCTGACGAAGACCAAGGTTACTTTATTAGTGTGGTGCAATTGCCTGCTGGTGCGACGCGTGAGCGTACGCTGGAAATCGTTGAGCAAATTGAAACGCACTTTGTGAAGCAGCCAGAAGTCGATCGCGTGATTGCGATTGTGGGTTTCAGCTTCTTTGGTCGTGGCCAAAATGCAGCACTGGCCTTTGTCACCTTAAAAGACTGGAAAGATCGTCCTAAGCCGGATGATCAGGTTGCAGCCGTGGTGCAACGCGCCAATATGATGTTGTTCCGCATTAAGCAAGCGTTCTCTTTTGCCACCAATGTGCCGCCAATTCCTGAATTGGCCTCGGTGGGTGGATTCGATTTCCGCTTGCAAGATCGTGCCGGTTTGGGCCGTGATCGCCTTTATGAAGCACGCAATATGTTGCTGGGCATGGCCGCGCAAAATAAAGCCTTGGCTGGGGTTCGACCTGATGGTCAAGAGCCGGGTCAGCAGCTTTTACTGGATGTAAACAAGGTAAAAGCCAGCCAGCTGGGTATTGATATGACCGAGCTTAATAGCACATTGGCGATTTCATTAGGTTCTGCCTATGTAAACGACTTTGTGCGCGAAGGCCGTATCTTGCGTGTCTTGATGCAAGCCACGCCGGAAAGCCGTCTTTCCCCCGACGATTTGCTCAAGCTGCAGCTCAAAACCCGTGCGGGTAATTTAGTGCCGCTATCAGAAATTGCTGAGGCCAAATGGCAGGCGGGTGCTTCTGCGCTTGATCGCTATAACGGCTTGCCTGCTTTTAAGATTTCTGGTGGCCCAGCTCCTGGTAAAAGTTCGGGAGAGGCGATGGATGCGATGGAGGCGATGGCTAAGCAATTGCCAGCGGGCGTGGGCTTTGAATGGTCGGGTACTTCGTTTGAAGAGCGCCTGTCTGGCTCGCAAGCGCCATTCTTGTTTGGCTTGTCGATTCTGATCGTTTTCTTATGCCTTGCCGCACTGTATGAAAGCTGGTCGATTCCATTTGCTGTGTTATGGGTGGTGCCGCTGGGTATTTTCGGTGCGGTTGCTGCTATGACATTGCGTGGCTTACCAGACGATGTGTACTTTAAGGTAGGGTTGATCGCGATTATTGGCTTGTCGGCAAAGAACGCGATTCTGATTATTGAATTCGCCCGTGATTTGCAGCGCCAAGGGATGAGTGTGGTGGATGCCACGATGGAAGCGTGTCGTTTACGTTTCCGCCCGATTCTAATGACCTCGTTCGCCTTTATTGCCGGTGTATTGCCGCTGGCGATGAGTACCGGTGCAGGTGCTGCGAGTCGTCGTGCCATTGGTACTGGCGTGATGGGCGGGATGATTACGGCAACGGTATTTGCGGTGTTCTTAGTGCCGGTGTTCTTTGTAGTGGTGCGCCGCTTCTTCCCTGAGAAAACCGTGGTGCGCAGCGACGAAATCGCGGATGACCATCGTTAATTAGATTTGCCGGTCTTCGAAGGGCGGTGCGCCCGCTCTTCGAATCATGACGCGAACCAATAGGTACGATAAAGATGAAAAAACAATTAATGTCTAAGACGCTGCTGTTGGCGATGACGCTGGGCTTGGGCGCATGCGCGATGGGGCCAGATTACATTCGCCCCGCAGCGCCTGTTGCTAGTGTGGTGGGCAGCCAGCCAGCGGATATCGCAACGCCGCAGTGGGGGACTTATTTTTCTGACCCCGCTTTGAGTGCGGTGATTGAAAAAGCGCTGGCCAATAACCGCGATTTAAAAATCGCCACGGCCAGAATCGAAGAAGCCCGTGCGCTATATGGTATTCAGAAGGCGGATTTCCTGCCTTCAGTGAATGCCAATGGCTCGGGCAATATCAGCCGCAACAATCCGGACGCTGATATCAGCCGCCGCTACGAGGCTAATCTGGCGCTGCTCTCTTACGAGGTGGATTTTTGGGGGCGTGTGCGTCGTTTAAGCGAGGCGGCTAAAGCGAATTACCTCGCGAGCGAAGAGGCGCAGCAATCGGTACGCAGTGCGCTGATCGCCGATGTGGCCAATAGCTATTACAGCGCTCAAGCCTTACAGGCACGCAGCCGCTTTGCCGAGCAAACCGCTACGGCGCGGGCCGAAAGCCTGCGTGTAGTGAAACGCCGCATGGATGTGGGCGTGGCCAATCGCCTCGATCTTTTGCAGGCCGAAGCCGCTCAAGATAGCGCAAGCAGCGATCATGCGGCTTTAGCTCGCCAAGCTGCCAATGCGCAAACGGCGCTTGCTGTTTTGGTGGGGGAGGCGGTGAGCCTGCCTGCACCGAATTTAAATGCAGAAGTAGTCCAGTTGCCCGGTGGATTAAATTCCAGCGTCTTGTTCGAGCGCCCAGATGTGCGCGCTGCTGAGCAAAAGCTGGTGGCGGCTAATGCCAATATCGGTGCAGCACGCGCGGCCTTCTTCCCTAAAGTCACTTTAATGGGCAGCGGCGGTGTGATGAGTAATGAGCTGGAGGATTTATTCTCTGGTGGCAACCGTGCCTGGAGCTTTTTGCCACAAATCAGCCTGCCGCTGTTTGATGGAGGTCGCTTAAGTGCTGGTGCGGATATTGCCGAAGCGCGCAAAGTGATTGCCGTGGCTGAATACGAAAAAACCATTCAGCTGGCATTCAAAGATGCGGCCGATGTGCTGTCTGATCAGACATGGCTGAGCAAGCAACTGACTGCCCAGCAACGCCTTGCAGAGCGGCAGGCGCAACGCTTGAAGCTAGCAGAAGTACGCTATGCATCGGGCTTGTCGGGCTATTTAGAGGTGCTAGATGCACAGCGCGAGTTTTACAATGCCAGCCAAGGCCTCATCGAAACCCGTCGTGCTCGTTTAGCTGCATCGGCGCAAGCGTTTAAGGCTTTGGGCGGGAAGTAATTGGTCCCGTTTTTAGTTGATATATTTTGTAAGTAAAAAGCCCTGTTCTGAACTTCTCCAAACGATAGTTGTTTGGGGGCGTTCAAACGGGGCTTTTTTATGTAAGACGCACCCTGCACATCATAATCACTATTTTTCGCTATAGCTGCCTAGCAGGGGCTCGAGGCTTTCAGTGGTCTTTCGTTAAAGACAGAATAAACTGTGCCAGCGTGCTTGCGGGCTCGGCATGCGCTGGAAGATTGAACGGGCAGGCTTGTGTGTGAAAAGTTTGATGCGCTCTATCTTTGGCAAAGTCTAAGTAGTGTGAGCACAGAGGCGCGATGCTCTGCCACTGCTCAGTTTGCAGCTGGGCCAATTTAAATAAATCTGCTTTGGGTGCAGGCTTGCCATCAGGGAAAATAATTTTCCAGCTTTCTAAAAGTGGCTTCATCAGGATGAGTTGCAATAATGCTAAGAAACTGGCTGCCCCAGGCCCGCCAGAGTGTAGCCAGCTGTTGCGGCCAGCGGGCGCTAGTGCATCTAACAAGGGGCAGGCGAGGCTTAAAGCGGTATGTGTACCGCTAGCCGCCAGCATCCAGCCAAATTGCGCCGCGCACTCAGGCTCACCGGTTAATGCCAGATCAACGTGCTGCCAATGCTGGGTATGAGCCCAATGGGCACTTTGTAGATACTCATCCAGCGTTGCATGTCCGGCCGTGATAAGTATCCCACCAGCAGGCAGGTCGGGGATTTGGGTCTGCATGCCGAGGGGAAGCAGCATTAGTTGCGGCAATTGCAATGGGTTAAGTCGAGATTGCAATGACTCCAGAATGGCCGCTGGTGCAAGAAATAGAACAGGGCCGACTGGAGTATTGTTCATGGCGTCTTAAGGTTGGCAGTTGTTGATCAGTTGTTTTAATGCAGCAGCATCGATAATTTCAATCAAACGGTTCTGTACTTTAATTAAACCGTTTTCTTGGAATTTAGACAACGATCGGCTGACTGTTTCTAGTTTTAGGCCCAGATAGCTGCCGATTTCTTCGCGCGTCATGCGCAAATGAAAGCTGCTGGCCGAATAGCCACGGATGGCAAAACGCTGGGATAAATTGAGCAAGAAGGCCGCAATGCGCTCTTCTGCTTTCATATTACCTAATAGCAGCATCACACCATGGTCGCGCACAATTTCACGACTCATCATTTTATATAGATGATGTTGCAATATTGGAATACGGCGGCTTAATTCTTCCATATCTGTAAAAGGTAGCTCGCAGACTTCGCTGTCTTCTAGTGCAATGGCATCACAGGTATGAAGGTCTGAGCTGACTGCATCCATGCCCATCAACTCGCCCGTCATGTGAAAGCCAGTAACTTGCTCGCGGCCATCTTCAGAAATAACGCTGGCTTTGAAAAAGCCTAGGCGAATCGCAAATAATGAGCGAAATGGCTCTCCAGCACGGTAAAGCGCTTCACCCCGTTTTATAGGCTTGGCTTGAGTAATCAGGGTGTCAAGTTCGCGCATTTCATCAGTGGAAAGACCGATCGGTAAGCAAAGCTCACGCAAGCTGCAATTCACGCAGCTTTGGCGCAGATGCTTAAGAGTGAGATCGCGTACTGGGATGTGAGGTGTCATTGTCATGGGGCGTTTCAATTCGTGTTCTCGATATCACCTAGTAAGCACAAGTTCTCGTGCAAATTTTGATATCGATCAAGGTTATGAAAAATGAATCTGGGCAAGCTGGACCCATACTATAAATAAGGATGAAAGGTAATGCTCCAAGATAATGTTACTGTATTACAGCCACTTGATTTTGATCGAAATTTAATTAGCCAGCATGAAGGGAAGGGGCCGAGGTATACATCCTACCCCACTGCGGATCGATTTGCTGCAATGGATGCCCATATCTATGAACAAAGTGTACGGCAGCAGCAGCCCGGTAGCATGATTAAGCCTCTTTCTTTGTATTTCCATTTGCCATTTTGCAATACTATTTGTTATTACTGCGCCTGTAATAAAGTTATTACAAAAGATCAAAGCAAGGCAGACCAATACCTCGATTATCTCCTTAAAGAGGTAAAAATGCAGTCGGCATTATTAACTAAACGTGGCAAGGTTTCGCAGTTGCATTTTGGCGGCGGTACGCCTACGTTTTTAAGCGATGCACAGTTGACCCGTTTAATGGAGGGTATTCGCAGCCATTTTGATTTAAAGCCTGATGGTGAATTCTCTATCGAAATTGATCCGCGTAAAGTGAGTGCGGCTACTGTGGCGCTTTTGGGGCAAATTGGATTTAACCGCATGAGCGTTGGGGTGCAAGATTTTAATCTAGAAGTTCAAAAAGCAGTTAACCGGATTCAAACTGAGCAAGAAACCAGAACGGTGATTGATGCGGCGCGTGCCAATGGTTTTAAATCGGTGAGTATTGATTTGATTTATGGTTTGCCACATCAAAGCCAAGCCAGCATGTATCAAACGATAGAGCGTGTTTTAACTTTGCGCCCCGATCGGCTTGCTCTTTATAGTTATGCTCATTTGCCTGAACGATTTCTACCGCAAAGACGTATTGATGCTGGGCAGCTACCCTCAACTGAGGGTAAACTCGACATCTTGCAAAGTAGCGTGAATCAATTGCTTGCCGCGGGTTATGTTTATATCGGCATGGATCATTTTGCCCTGCCTAATGATGCCCTAGCTATTGCTCAAAGGCGCGGGCAATTACACCGCAATTTCCAAGGCTACTCCACGCATGCCGATTGCGATTTAATGGCTTTTGGTGTGTCTGCTATCGGTAAAGTGGCTAATTGCTTTGCTCAGAATGTAAAAGATATTGAGGCTTATTATTTAGCGCTCGATGAGGATCGTTTGCCCATTGAGCGTGGTTTAATGACCACACATGATGATTTTTTGCGTGGCTCGGTAATTCAATCTTTAATGTGCCAATTTGAATTGAGTTTTCAACCGGTGGAATTGGCGTATTTAATTGATTTTAAAAGTTATTTTTCAGAAGAATTAGCTTTGCTTGCGCCACTTCAAGATGATGGTTTGCTTGAGTTAAGGGCAGATTCGCTGCTTATTACCCCCAAAGGGCGTTTTCTTGTACGCTCTATTGCCATGATTTTTGATCGTTATTTGCGTCACGCACCACCCGCTGGGCGCTATTCTAAGTTGATATAAATGTAATGCTTGAATTTGACCTATTTGCATTGTTTTTGGCTGGCCTGCTCGGAGGCGGGCATTGTGTGGGGATGTGTGGGGGAGTGGTCACTGCGTTTAGTTTGCAGCTCCCCAATGGCCCGCGCTGGCATTATCACTTGGGTTTTAATCTTGGTCGCTTGCTGGGGTATTGCCTGATTGGTATGCTTGCGGGCTTGCTTGGATCTTTATCGACCCTGCTCGCCTTGCAGGGGGTTAAAAGCACTCTATTTATCTTTGCTAATTTATTGCTCATTCTGCTTGGTAGTTATATGGCGGGATGGTCGTCACTGATTTTGCTTTTAGAAAAAGCAGGACGCCCGTTATGGGGTAAAATCCAGCCCTATATGCGGCGTTTTTTGCCGATTAAAAAATGGTCTGATACGCTGATTGTTGGCGCTTTATGGGGCTGGCTTCCCTGTGGCTTGGTCTATACCGCTTCTTTAAATGCTTTAGCAAGTGCTAGCCCGTGGCATGGCGGTTTAATTATGTTGTCTTTTGGCTTGGGTACACTTCCAAACTTACTGCTGATGTCGGCTTTTGTGGATCAGCTAAGACTTCTATTTAAAAACAAGTATTTGCGTTGTTTCTTTGGTGTGTGTCTCATCCTTTTAGGAGGGGGGCGTATTATTCAATTTTTTCTGTAATTTGTTTTTTGATGGTGTTATATCGTTTTAAAATAATGAAAATATTGATTGTTAGTGGAATGTTGAAGTCGTTTTTAAAAAAGGATTTTTAAAAAGTGCCTACCCCCATTTTGGTTGTTGATGATTCTGCTATGGCTAGAAAAATGCTGATTAGAGCTTTGCCTCAGGGTTGGGATGTTGAAATAACACAGGCATGCAATGGTGTTGAAGCGCTGGCGGCTTATCGTGCAGGCAAAGCGGATGTAATGTTTTTAGATTTAACAATGCCCGTTTTAGATGGTTATTCTGTGCTGGAAACATTACAGAAAGAAGGGCTAAATAGTTATGTAGTGGTGGTTTCGGCTGATATTCAAGTCATAGCGCGTGAACGTGTACGACAATTGGGGGCTGCGGCCTTTGTTCAAAAACCAGTGAAAGCTTCTGATATTGAGATTATTTTGCGCGAATATGGAATCGCTTTATGAATGAAGAATTGTTTTTGACTGAAGATCAAACAGATGCGCTACAAGAAATCACCAATATTGCAATGGGCCGTGCAGGGGCGCAGCTAGCACAAATTCTAGATACATTTATTAAGCTATCCGTTCCACGCATTAA
Organism: Pseudomonadota bacterium; assembly: GCA_026399755.1. Lineage (GTDB taxonomy): Bacteria > Pseudomonadota > Gammaproteobacteria > Burkholderiales > Chitinibacteraceae > Iodobacter. Next base: position 29,078 of record JAPLQI010000072.1, on the reverse strand, counting down.
TATTATCCAATCGTCTTCTATCAGTAGCAATATGCTGAATATGATAGGCGCGAAAAGTGCTGCCACAGCAATACGTCAATCTTTTAATGGCTCATTGTCTGGTGAGGCCATGGTTGTTTATGATCAACATGGCTGCAGGAATCTCGCTGATTTAATGGGCTATGATGGCATTATTGATCGCACGGCCGAGCGGGAATTATTATTAGATGTTGGTAATGTATTGATTGGTGCTTGTTTGAATGGCGTGGCTGATTTATTGGGCGCCTCTTTAGTGTTTTCAGCGCCGACGATTATGGCAGAAAATGTTGAAGTTGATCAGTTGATCAATACCAAACATCTGACTTGGAATTACGCCCTGTTGGTTGAAGTACATTTCACATTAGAAATTCGTGATTTTACCTGTCATTTACTGACCTTGATGCCTGAAGAATCTATTTTGCGATTGCAATTGGCGATTGATGCATTCATGGATGACTTTATAGGTACAAACTAATGCAACAAAGATTGTGTGATTTTATTGTAAATGAAGTAGGGGTGGGTGTTTTTTCGCTAGATAAAAATCATCGTGTTCTGCTTTGGAATCGCTTTATGGCTCAACACAGTGGTATTTCTGCTGAGCAGGCGATTGGCTCTAATTTGTTTGAGCTCTTTCCTGAATTGCCACAAAAGTGGCTCAGTAAAAAGATTGAAAGTGTTTTTGTACTTAAAAACTTTGCTTTTACCTCCTGGGAGCAAAGGCCTTATTTGTTTAAATTTCCACATAATCGCCCTATTACGGGAGGTATGGATTTTATGCAACAAAATACCACCTTCATGCCAGTGCGAAATGAATCGGGCGAGGTGGATGCAGTAACCGTTAATTTATTTGATGTCACTGATAATGCCATTGCACAAAACTTGCTGCAAGAAGCAATGGGGAAACTGGAAGAGTTCTCTAATCGGGATGGCTTAACGGGTATTTATAATCGCCGCTATCTAGATGTGCGATTTATTCAAGAGTTGGAACGCATGTCGCGTTATCAGGCGGCATTTTTTACCGTGATCTTGTTTGATTTAGATCGATTTAAACAAGTTAATGATAATTATGGGCATGTTGCAGGAGATGAAGTGCTGCGAGTCGTGGCTTCTCGAGTGCTGACTACATTGCGAGATACCGATGTGTTTGGTCGTTATGGCGGCGAAGAATTTTTATTATTGCTGCCACAAACCGATTTGGCTGGAGCGGAGATTGCTGCGGAGCGAATTCGTGAAATTTTATGTTCGGTCCCCGTTATGTTTGGTGAGACAAAGATTGAAATTTCCGCCAGTTTGGGTCTTTCTGAATGTCATTCAGGGCTTGAAAACCCACAGAGAGTGATTGAAGAGGCCGATTTGGCACTCTACTCTTCAAAGCAAAGTGGGCGTAATCGTTCGACTGTTTTTTCTGTTGCATTGCGAGATTAATATTTTACTGGTATTTCAAAAGAGCCCTGAGGGCTCTTTTTTTTGTCTTCATTTACAGCAGCCTCCTCTTTATGTGAATGTCCTCGCAATTTACTAGTCATTTTTTGAAATATTCAGGCTCACAATGTCTATAAAGGATGCAGAGGTGCAGCAATCGCCGCGCCACTTGTATGACATACACGGTGAGGAGAGGCGTCATGGATGTCTTTAATAATTTTGCTGCACGTTATGAGCGCACTCGCGAAGAAGAAATGTCCCTAAGGGACTATTTGGAGCTGTGCAAGCAAGATCAAGTCGCTTATGCCACGGCGGCAGAGCGCATGTTGATGGCGATTGGTGAGCCAGAATTAATTGATACTCGGCTTGATTCTAGTTTGTCACGTATCTTTCAAAACAAAGTGATTCGAATCTACCCAGCATTTCGTGAATTCTATGGCATGGAAGAAGTCATTGAGCAGGTGGTCGCTTATTTCCGGCATGCGGCTCAGGGCCTTGAAGAAAAGAAACAAATCCTTTATTTGCTGGGGCCCGTGGGCGGGGGTAAAAGCTCGATTGCTGAAAAATTAAAAGAATTGATGGAGTGCGTGCCTTTTTATTGCATTAAAGGCTCACCGGTTAATGAATCTCCTCTGGGCTTGTTTAATGCGGACGAGGATGGTGCTTTATTGCATGAGCAATTCGGTATTGCTAGCCGCTATTTAAAAACCATTCCTAGCCCTTGGGCCGTTAAGCGACTCCATGAATTTAATGGTGATATTAATCAATTTCGGGTGGTAAAACGTTACCCTTCTGTGCTGCGTCAGGTCGCTATTTCTAAAACCGAACCAGGAGATGAAAACAATCAGGATATATCCGCCTTGGTGGGTAAGGTGGATATTCGTAAATTAGAGAAATACGCACAAGACGATCCCGATGCTTATAGCTATTCAGGTGGGCTTTGCTTGGCCAATCAAGGCTTGCTTGAATTTGTAGAAATGTTTAAAGCGCCTATTAAAGTCTTGCATCCTCTATTAACCGCTACCCAAGAAGGTAACTTTAAGGGCACGGAAGGTTTTGGGGCGATTCCCTTTGATGGCGTGGTTTTAGCGCACTCTAATGAATCTGAATGGAAGCAATTTAAAAACAATAAAAATAACGAAGCTTTTTTAGATCGTATTTATATTGTAAAGGTGCCTTATTGCTTGAGGGTGAGTGAGGAGGTGAAGATTTATGAAAAACTGGTATTTAATTCCTCACTATCTAAAGCGCCGTGCGCGCCTGGCACATTAAAAATGATGGCGCAGTTTGCGATTCTTTCACGGTTGCGTGAGCCAGAAAACTCCAGTATTTTTTCTAAGATGCTGGTCTACGATGGCGATAATTTAAAAGACGTTGATCCAAAGGCTAAATCCATTCAAGAGTACCGCGATTTTGCGGGTGTCGATGAAGGCATGAATGGCTTGTCCACGCGGTTTGCATTTAAGATTTTATCTAAAGTATTTAATTTTGATCACGCTGAAGTGGCGGCGAACCCAGTCCATTTGCTGTATTTGCTGGAGCAACAGGTCGAGCGTGAGCAATTTTCTGCCGAACTTGAGCAAAAATATATCTCGTATATCAAAGAGTTTATGGCTTTGAAATACGTTGATTTTATTGGCAAAGAAATACAAACCGCTTATTTAGAGAGCTATTCTGAATACGGGCAGAATATTTTTGACCGTTATGTCACGCTGGCAGATTATTGGATTCAAGATCAGGAGTATCGCGATGCAGATACTGGTGAATCATTTGATCGGACTAGCCTGAATAATGAATTAGAAAAAATAGAAAAACCAGCTGGCATTTCTAATCCGAAAGATTTTAGAAATGAAATTGTTAATTTTGTATTACGTGCCCGTGCTAATAATGGCGGCAATAACCCCGCATGGACTTCTTATGAAAAGTTACGCTCGGTCATTGAGAAAAAAATGTTCTCTAATACAGAGGAATTACTGCCGGTGATTTCCTTTAATGCCAAGGCCAGTCATGATGATGCACGTAAACATGAGGATTTTGTAAATAGAATGGTGAGCAAAGGCTATACGCCTAAGCAAGTACGGCTATTGTGCGAGTGGTATTTAAGAGTACGTAAATCATCGTAATCCAGTGGGGGGAGGAGTGATTCGAGGGTGCTCGATATTGCTCCTTGCGCCTCACGCCTCACTGGAGTTGCAAAATGATCCATATGATTGATCGGCGTTTAAATGGTAAAAATAAGTCGGCGATAAATCGTGAAAGATTTCTTCGTCGTTTTAAGGGGCAAATTAAAGAGGCGGTGACCCGTGCCGTAAATGGGCGATCAATTACCGATATAGAGCGCGGAGAGAAAGTTTCTATTCCTGTTAAAGATATCAATGAGCCAGGTTTTGCCCATGCCCAAGGCGGTATTTGGGAGCGTGTTTTTCCAGGTAATGATCGCTATAGTCGAGGCGATGAAATTGATCGTCCTTCTGGTGGCGATGGTGCGGGCGGCAATGGCGGCGCGGGCAATGGCGGTGATGGAGAGGACGATTTTGTTTTTGAATTAAGCAAAGAAGAGTTTTTAGAGTTTTTCTTTGATGATCTTGAATTGCCTAATTTGGTTAAAACCCAATTAAAGCAAAGTATGGTGATGAAGCCGGTGCGAGCGGGCTTTACCTCAGATGGTACGCCGACCAATATTCATGTGCTGCGTAGCCTGCGTGCCGCATTAGGGCGGCGTATTGCGCTATCAGCAGGGCCATTAGAAGAGTTAAATACCTTGCAAGAGCAATTGGATGAATTGCTTGAAACACAAGGGGAGCGCTCACAAGAAGTACAAACATTACAAGCCATTATTCGTGAATTAAAAGCGAAGCTGGTTTGTATTCCTTATATTGATCCCTTTGATTTGAAATATACCAATCGCATTCGTGTGCCTAAGCCGACTACTCAGGCAGTGATGTTTTGCGTGATGGATGTATCTGGCTCTATGGATGAGGCAAAAAAAGATATTGCTAAGCGTTTCTTTATTTTGCTTTATTTATTCCTAGTGCGTGCTTACGAAAAAATAGAAGTGGTGTTTATTCGTCACCATACCCAAGCTACCGAAGTCAATGAGCATGATTTTTTTCATGCAAGAGATACAGGCGGCACGGTGGTTTCTTCTGCATTAAAGCTTACTAAGAAAATTATTGATGAGCGTTACCCCGATGCTGATTGGAATATCTACGTTGCCCAAGCCAGTGATGGGGATAACTGGGATTCGGATTCGCCACAATGTCGGCAATTATTAAGTGCTGAAATTATGCCGCTTTTACAATATTACGCTTATGTGGAAATCACAGAGGGGGAGCCGCAAAACCTTTGGTTTGAATATGAGAAAGTGGCCGAACAACATGCGCATTTTTCAATGCGGCGCATACGCAATCCGGCAGAAATTTGGCCTATTTTTAAAGAGCTATTTAAAAAAGTTAGCGCAAGGGGGGGTGTATGAGTACGAATACACGTCAAAAAAAAACGCGCACAAAAAAATTATTATCGACCGGTTCTGAGTGGTCATTTGATTTAATTGATGACTACTATCGGGAAATAGCGCGCGTTGCTAAGGGTTTTGGTCTGGATACTTATCCAAATCAATTAGAGGTGATTTCTGCCGAGCAAATGATGGATGCCTATGCCTCGGTAGGGATGCCGGTGATGTATAACCACTGGAGTTACGGTAAGCATTTCTTATCTACGCAAAAATCATATCAACGCGGGGCAATGGGGCTTGCTTATGAGATTGTGATTAATTCTAGCCCTTGTATTGCCTATTTAATGGAAGAAAACACCATGACCATGCAGGCGCTAGTGATTGCGCATGCGGCTTTTGGTCATAATTCATTTTTTAAAGGCAATTATTTATTTAGAAGTTGGACCGATGCAACGGCCATTATTGATTATTTGGTTTTTGCAAAAAACTATATTGCGCAGTGCGAGCAAAGATATGGCGAAGATAAGGTGGAGGAATTGCTGGATTCTTGCCACGCCCTGATGAATTACGGGGTGGATCGCTATAAGCGGCCGCAAAAATTATCGCTCTCATTAGAATTGGCCAAGCAATCAGAGCGGGAAAACTATCAGCAATCGCAGATTAATGAGTTATGGAGAACCATCCCTAAGCGTACTGAAGAAGAAAAAACGCATGAAGAAAGCCGTTTTCCTTCAGAGCCGCAAGAGAACTTGCTGTATTTTATTGAAAAATACGCCCCATTATTAGCGCCGTGGCAAAGAGAAATTGTGCGAATTATTCGTAAAATTGCCCAATACTTTTATCCACAACGCCAAACGCAGGTCATGAATGAGGGCTGGGCTACTTTTTGGCATTACACATTGTTAAATCAATTGTATGACGAAGGGATGGTCGATGATGCTTTTATGCTGGAGTTTTTGCATAGCCATACCAATGTGGTCTTTCAGCAGCCTGTAACCAGTAAGTGGTTTAATGGTATCAATCCTTATGCGCTAGGTTTTGCGATGTTTCGAGATTTAAGGCGAATTTGTGAGGAGCCTACTGAGGAAGATGCAGTGTGGTTTCCCGATTTAGTGAATACTGATTGGAAAAAAACGCTCGATTTTGCTATGCGAAACTTTAAAGATGAGAGCTTTATTTTGCAGTATTTATCGCCAAAATTAATGCGAGAGTTTCGTTTCTTTGCGATTTTGGATGATGACTATTTGCCTAAATTAAAAGTAGCCGCCATTCATGATGATGTGGGGTATTTAGAAATTAGGCAGAAACTAGCTGAGCAATACAATTTGGCAGGGAGGGAGCCAAATATTCAAGTGTATGAGGCTAATACTCAGGGGGATCGATCGTTAACTCTACGTCATTATCAATATCAAAGAAGGCCCTTGGGTAATAGCGCCCATGAAGTGCTTAAGCATATCTCACGTCTGTGGGGTTTTTCTGTGAAATTAGATAGCGTCGATGAAAAGGGGCGAGTTTTATTGAGTTATGAATGCAAATTAGAAAAAAGAGGCGGGTAGTTTGATTTGCTGGCGGGCAATAAAAACGGCAATCCTAAGATTGCCGTTTTTATATGTGAAGCTATTAGCTAATCGTGATGATTAGTTAATACCAACAACAGTCACTTTTACTGCAGCCACGATTTCGTGGTGCAATGCCAGCTCAACATCGTATTCGCCGATTTGCTTGAAAGGACCTTCAGGCAGACGAACTTCAGATTTAGCCACTACAAAGCCAGCAGCAACGAATGCTTCAGCGATGTCTTGTGTGCTTACTGAACCGAACAGACGGCCATCAACACCGGCTTTTTGTTCGATAGAAACAGCAGCGCCTTCCAGCTTAGCAGCGCGCTCAGTTGCAGCTGCAATAATTTCAACTTGACGTGCTTCTAGCTCAATACGACGAGCTTCGAATTCGGCCAAATTTGCTGTAGTTGCGCGTTTTGCTTTGCCTTGTGGTACTAAGAAGTTACGTGCGTAACCGTCTTTTACAGTAACCACATCACCAAGACCACCTAAGTTTGCTACTTTTTCGAGCAGAATGATTTGCATTTTTATTCTTCTCTCTTAGTGTTGGTCGGTGTATGGCAGAAGCGCAAGCAGACGAGCTACTTTGATGGCTTCAGACAATTGGCGCTGGAACTTAGCTTTAGTACCAGTGATACGGGCAGGGATGATCTTACCGTTTTCAGAGATAAAGTCTTTTAACAGAGCAATATCTTTATAATCCACGTGGGCAATGCCTTCGGCGGTAAAGCGGCAGAATTTTTTCCGCTTGAACAGATGACGCGACATGATAAACCTCAATTCAACAATTCAAATTCTTCGAGATGCAACACAAGCTCATTGCGATAACGATTACTTTTTGCAGCTATAAAACCTTTGCTGGCAAGTCGTTGCCCTATTTGAATAGACGCAAGCCTTGCTGCAATATCGCCGAGTGCCATCATGGCCACTTCACACTCCACCTTGCGGTGTTTACCTGCCTCAATTTGCTCAGAAAGGTGAGTGATCACTATTTCTAAAACAGGAGTTCCGGCAGGGGTGTAACGTAAATCGCTTCGTTTTATAACGGTACCGTCAATGAGTACTCGGTTACGTTTGTCCAATTTAGTAGTCCGTAGCAAGCAAGGCGAAATTTTCGCAGTGCTTACTTGTTACCTTAGGCAGCAGGAACGCCTTCGGCGGCTGGAGTCAGGGACTTGGACTTCTCTTCCTTCATCATTGGGGAAGCTTCAACAACAGCAGTTTCTGTGCGCAAAGTAATGTGGCGCAGAACAGCATCATTGAATTTGAAGGCGTGTTCGAGTTCGTCCAAAATCAATTGGCTGATTTCGACGTTCATCATGACGTAGTGAGCTTTGTGGATCTTTTGGATCGGGTAAGCTAACTGACGACGGCCCCAGTCTTCAAGGCGGTGAATAGCACCACCACCGTTGGTGATCAGGGTCTTGTAGCGATCAATCATCGCTGGAACCTGTTCGCTTTGATCCGGATGCACGATAAATACGATTTCGTAATGTCGCATGACATCTCCTTATGGATGTTAAGCCTGCCGCGTGCGACTACGGTCAAGCAAGGTTGTTAAGAGCGGCGGATCATACCCGAGAACGGGATCGACCTCAAGAAATATAAAGCATGAGCTGCTTAACGTTCGATGTGGCCGATTTTATCGCTGACCGTTGCCCATGTTTCATGGTCTGGAAGCGGATCCTTTTTTTCTACAATGGCATGCCATATTTTAGACATCTCGGCATTGAGCTCGATATAGTCTTGCATCTCCGCAGGGACATCATCTTCTGCGTAGATAGCTTCGACTGGGCATTCGGCAACGCAGAGTGTGCAGTCAATGCACTCATCAGGATCAATGACTAAGAAGTTTGGTCCTTCACGAAAACAGTCGACTGGGCATACATCGACGCAATCTGTGTACTTGCACTTCACACAGGCGTCGGTCACTACGTACGTCATGATTGAATCCTTTTACTTTCTATGGGGCGGCTCGCCTGCGGCATCTTATAGAAAAGAGCCCATAAAGAAACAAAAGCTACTCTTTCGTTTTTTACTGGGTGTGCTTTCCCCGTGTACGGGTCTAAGACGCTTTGTGGCATAACTTTCTCGATTTTAGCAGAGCTCTAGGGCTGGGACGTAATAACGTAGTTATTAATAAATAATCCTTAGCGATAACTGCTCACATCAGATCGAGTGTTGATACGTTTATAAAATAGGCTTGGCTATTCGTTGAGGGGGAGGTTCTGTATGACTCACAGGGATTGTTTGCGGATTGGTGAGAAATACAACAGCCGTGTGAATCAAATGTAGAAATCATTTGCGAGTATATGATGTGCTGTTGGCATATCGAATAATGGGCCACATTTTTTTAGTTGTGATACTTGAGCTAGATCATTATTAACCTTGCGAAGGGCGTCGAAAATATTTTTGATGAAATTAGATTGAGAAGGGGCACTCACATCAGCTTCACTTTTGTTTTTGTTACGGTTTTTTAGTCTTAATAGAATGTTTTGTTTAGAAAAGGTGTGGATTTTTTTGTGTAATTGTTTGTTCTGTGTCGATATCTATTGGAATAGTGCAATATATTTGCTATATGATTTGTGAGTCTATTTTATCGTAAATAGATGTTGCTCTTACTTTGCTACACCTATTGTATGTGATGGTTTTAAGTTGGGAATGGGTGACTAAGCTGTTTTAAAGTGGCAATTTTTTGTATGCAAAGGTGTATGTAGGTTGGGTGCCTGACTTGCGCCAAGCTTGGCGCAAATGTTATGTTTGCCGTGTTGTAAGCGCCAAGATTTCAATGCTTGGGTAAAAAAAACAAAGTGAAGTGCTGGGGGAATTGTGCCAATCAAACCGAAATTCAAGGCGTGTGTCCTTGCCCTTATATTGGCCTTGCCATTATCCGCTGGTGCAGTTGGCCTAGGAAGGCTAAACGTACTTTCTGGGCTTGGTCAGCCTTTTCGGGCTGAAATAGATCTGGTTTCTGTGCAGCCAGGTGAGTCGGAAGGGCTGCTTGCTCGGCTTGCGTCTCCCGAGGCTTTCGCACAAGCTCAAGTCGCTTATCCTTCTGCAGCATTGGGTTTGCGTTTAGTCATTGAAAAGCGTGCAAATGGCCAGCAATTTGTATTGGTGTCTTCTACCCAATCTATTTCTGAGCCATTCCTAGATTTATTAATTGATTTAAATTGGTCTGGTGGAAAAATTCAGCGCGACTATACCGCGCTCATTGATCCTGTTGGCTACACCCCATCTTCAGTTGCCGCCGCCAATGGTGAGGCAAGACCTCGCGAGTCGTTTGCACCCTCGGCACTGCCAGGGACGCGTCGTCGAGGTGCTGTACTTGCTCCTAAAAGGAACGAAGCCGCAGCAAGTCAGCCAACAGCAGAGGCCAAGCAAGCGGCAAGTCAATATAAGGTAAAAGGGGGCGACACCCTCTCTGGTGTGGCACGTCAAACGGGTGCTGAAGGGATCACTCTTGAGCAAATGTTGGTCGGTCTTTATCGGCAAAATCCAGATGCATTCGATGGCAATATGAATCGCTTGCGTCGCGGCAAAATTCTGAACATCCCTAATAAAGATGAGCTTCAGTCGCTTCCGGCTACAGAGGCGCGCCAAGAGGTGCGCTTACAATCTAAAGATTGGCAGGCCTATCGCAACAAAGTGGCTGAGGCGGTACAAAAGCGCCCAGCCGTTGCGGGAAATGAAGCAGCCAACGCGGGTCGTATTAGTCCAAAAGTTGAAGAAAAAGCAAAATCAAGCAGCGCCCAGCAAGATGTTTTGAAGTTATCTAAGGGCGAAGCGCCCGGCAAAGTAAATCAGCAGGGTGAGCAAGCGCGTGTTCGCGCGCTAGAAGAGGAAGTGGCTGCGAGACAAAAGGGCTTGGATGAATCCAATCAGCGGGTTGCTGCGCTGCAAAAAAATGTCCATGACATGGAAAAGCTCCTGGCGTTGAAGAGCCAGACGGGTGTTGCGCTTCAAAAAGCCAGCAAGGTCACGGATGTGCCGGTGCCAACAGCGGCGGCCACACCATTGCCGGCGGTAGCCTCAGCCTCGCTCCCAGAAGAGCCTGTTGCATCTGCTGTTGTTGAGTCTTCTGCAAGTCAGTCGGCCGCCTTGCCTGCTAGTGATGTGGTAGCAGTAAAGCCTAAAGTGCGTCGCACGCCAATGCCGGCACCTGTTCCAGAAGTAGAGCCCGGTTTGGTCGATGTGCTGGTCGATAATGCGCTGCCGATTGGCGGTGGCTTAGCTGCTATTTTACTTGGTGGTGTTGGATTCTGGTGGTCGCGTCGTCGCAGGCAAGGTAGTGCATTTGCAGATAGCGTATTGACCGGCGGAGACTTAAAATCCAATACGCTGCTCGGAAATACGGGTGGCGCAGTCATTAGTACTCAACCAACAGAAAACTCTTTCCTGACTGACTTTAGCCGTCAAGGCCTTGGCACAATTGATACGGATGAGGTAGATCCGATTGCTGAGGCGGAAGTCTATATGGCTTACGATCGCAACGAGCAGGCGGAAGAAATCTTACGCGATGCCTTGCTTAAAGATCCGACGAGACATGAAATTCGTATGAAACTGCTGGAGATCTTTGCTGCCAAGAAAGATCCAACGTCATACGAAGAAATTGCTGCTGATTTGTTTGCGATGACTTCGGGTCGTGGCGCTCAATGGGAGCGTGCTGCTTATCAAGGCAGTATTCTTGACCCGGAAAACCCGCTTTATCAACGTGTAGAGCTTGCACCCGCTGCGGTGCCCGTTGGCGTGGCGGACGCTCTGGATGGGGCCGTTGATGATTTTGATCTGCCCTTAGAGGACTTGCCTGCGGCGATGCCCACGGCGATAAGCGATTTTGACGCGTTGATGAGCGAAGATATTGCAGAGCCGGCCAGTGAGCTTAAGGCTGATCGCTTGACTGACTTAGACCTCTCGCTCGATTTTGATATGGATGAGGTTGCGCCGCTGAGCAAGGCCGCTGGAACAGAAGCGGAAATCAATCCATTTTTAGATGGTGCTCAAGCTCCATATGATTTGTCCGTGGCGAAAGTCGATGAGTTGGCTGATCTAAAAGAGTTTGATCAAGAGCCTGTGCCGCCAGCGATGGATGATTTTGCTGCGGGTATTGATTTTGGCTTAGATGATTTCCTTGTGCCTGAAGAAGTGGCTAAGCCGGTAGATATGAACGTTGAGGCTGTGGCGGCTGCTGAGGAAATGCTCTCCTTGGATCTGCCCGTTGATTTTTCCGTTGGCAATGAGCCGGAAGTATCTGCGCCCGTAGCCATTGATCCTGATTTTAATTTGGATTTTGACGGTTTAGATAGCTTAGACGTGGCACCAGAGGCGGCTCCACTTCCAGAGTTGGCGACTGCACTGCCAGATCTAGATCTGGGTGACTTGTCGGATGAAGATCCATTTGGCTTGTCGGCAATGCCTGAGGCCTCTGAGGCGGCCGCCATTGCCGAGCCTGCGATGGCCGCACCCCCTGAAGTGGCCGCTATGGCCGAAGATGTGCTGGAGGCAACAAGCGCTGATGATGGATTGGGCTTGGATTTTGACTTTTCGCTCGATGCACCGCTTGAAATAAGCACGCCTAATTTCCCTTCCGAAGAATCCATTGATTTAGCGGCAATGAATCTTGATTTTGATGCGGATGCGGGTGTTGCAGACAGCAATCCTTTAGAGTTTTCTGGTGATGATCCGGTGCAAACCAAAATCGACTTAGCCAAGGCTTACGTTGATATGGGCGACACCGAAGGCGCCAGAGAAATCTTGCAAGAGGCGATTGGTGAAGGTAATCCTGAGCAGCAAAAACAAGCGAAAGCATTGTTGGGTAATCTTTGATTAGAGTCCATTCTGCGAATCAAATTGCGGCGTGGCTTTGGGTGGCGTGTCTCTTGCAAATTGTGCAGGGCACGCCACTCTTGATTTGTTCGCTGGCATCTGTACTCATCGCACTGGCTTGTTGCGCAGAACGCTGTTGGCGTACCTTAAAACGCACGCGATACCTGCTGCTTGCCATCGTACTGGTTTATGGCTGGGCAACGCCTGGGCAGTATCTCTGGGCCAATAGCTGGGCGCCTACTGCAGAAGGTTTGCTAAAAGGAGGTGAGCAGATATTTCGCTTGCTGGGGGTGTTGGCTGCTTTGCAGGTGTTGTTGTGGCGCTTAAGCGCTGCGCAGATGTTTTCTGGGCTGTATACCTTATTTGCTCCGCTGACTTATCTGGGCTTTGATCGTCAACGATGGGCATTGCGGCTGAGCTTAACCATGCGCTTTTCGGCGGAGCTGTTGCTAAGGCAAGATGCCTTAACATGGGATGGTTTTTTGCAGCGATTGACCGAAGCAGAGCAGCCTAGCGACTTGCGGGATGTGCTTATTCTGGTAGAGTCGCTGTCTTTTTTTGATTTGATGCTGCTGCTTGCTTGTGCGGCGTCAATGACTTTGATGATGATGGTGTAATGAAATACGCGCTCGCAGTGGAATACGATGGTCGTGCCTTTTATGGCTGGCAAGTTCAAAAAGACTTACCCACAGTGCAGGCGGCGCTTGAGCTGGCGCTGAGCCAAATGGCGGGAGAGCCGATTCGTGTGCATGCCGCTGGCCGCACCGATACTGGCGTACATGGCGCAAGGCAGATTGTTCACTTTGAAACCCAAGTGAATCGCCCGCTCACCGCGTGGGTGAGGGGGGTGAATAGCTTTTTGCCCGATACGGTGGCGGTGCTGTGGGCCAAGCCCGTTTCGGATGAATTTCATGCGCGTTTCTCCGCCTTTGCGCGGCACTATCGCTATCTCTTACTTAATCACCCTGTACGACCCGCCCTGTGGTCTGGGCGGATGGGGTGGGCGTTTTATGATTTAGATTTCGAGGCGATGCAAGCTGGGGTCGCTTATCTACTTGGTCAGCATGATTTTACAAGTTTTAGAGCGGCAGAGTGCCAAGCCAAATCGCCGATTAAAACCATGAGCCGTGCCTCTCTACAAAAAGAAGGCAATCTGATTATCTGTGATTTCTCGGCCGATGCGTTCTTACATCATATGGTGCGCAATATCGTTGGTGCCTTACTGCATATTGGCAAGGGCAACGAATCCCCTGAGTGGATGGCCGATTTAATCCTTGCGAAGGATAGAACCAGCGCGCCTCCAACCTTTATGCCAGACGGACTATACCTAGCTGGTGTAAGCTATCCACCTGAATTCGATTTGGCGAGCGAGCCAGAATCACGCCACGGTTTGATTTAACGGATTGATGGATGAAAACACGAATTAAAATTTGCGGTCTGCGTGACACAGAAATGGCAAGACGATCCGCCGATTTAGGCGCAGATGCTATTGGCTTGGTGTTTTATCCGCCTAGCCCTCGCCATGTAGAAATCGCCATGGCTGAGCAGATTGTTGCGGCCTTGCCTGCCTTTGTCAGTAGCGTGGGTTTGTTTGTGAATGCCGAGGCGGCCTTTGTGCGCAGTGTCTTGGCGAGTGTGCCTCTCGATCTATTGCAATTTCATGGTGATGAATCGCCGGAATATTGCCAGCAATTTGGCCGCCCTTATTTGAAAGCACTAAGGGTAAAGCCTGATCTAAATTTGTTAGAATATGCGCAGCGTTTTGTAGGGCCGCTCTGTAAAGGGATATTGGTTGATGCCTTTGTAGATGGCGTGCCAGGTGGTACAGGCGAGGCTTTTGATTGGGATTTGATCCCAGAAAAGCTACCTTTGCCCCTAATTTTGTCTGGCGGCTTACATCCAGAAAATGTTTTTGAAGCGATTTGCAAGGTCAAGCCTTGGGCCGTTGATGTATCGAGCGGTGTAGAAAGTAGCAAGGGTGTAAAAGATGTAGCAAAAATTGCTGCGTTTATTAATCAAGCAGAGAGAAATGCGCATGACTGAGACAACACACGGCCAGCAATCCTATCAGCAGCCCGATTCCCACGGCCATTTCGGCCAATTTGGTGGTATTTTTGTTGCCGAAACTTTGATTCCCGCGCTTGATGAGCTTCGTATCGAGTACGAAAAAGCCCTGCAAGATCCTGAGTTTGTTGCTGAATACCATAGCGAGCTCAAGCACTATGTTGGCCGCCCTAGCCCGATTTACCACGCCAAGCGTTGGTCTGAAATACTCGGTGGCGCGCAAATTTATCTGAAACGCGAAGACTTAAACCATACCGGCGCGCACAAAGTAAACAACACCATAGGCCAAGCGCTACTTGCTCGCCGCATGGGCAAAAAACGGGTGATTGCCGAAACGGGAGCGGGCCAGCACGGCGTTGCATCCGCAACGGTTGCAGCGCGTTATGGCTTGGAATGCATCGTGTATATGGGCGCTGAAGACGTGAAGCGCCAAGCACCCAATGTCTATCGTATGAAGCTCTTGGGCGCTAAGGTCGTTGCCGTAGAATCCGGCACCAAAACGCTGAAAGACGCCATGAATGAAGCGATGCGTGATTGGGTGACTAATGTCGATTCAACCTATTACATCATCGGCACTTGTGCTGGCCCTCATCCTTATCCGCAGTTGGTGCGTGATTTTCAGCGGGTGATTGGCGATGAATGCAAGGTGCAAATGCCAGAAATGATAGGTCGCCAGCCCGATGCCGTGGTGGCCTGTGTGGGTGGTGGCTCTAATGCGATTGGTATTTTCTATCCTTATGTCGATGATCTATCTGTACGTTTGATAGGCGTAGAGGCGGGTGGGGATGGTATTGAGACGGGTCGCCATGCGGCTCCTCTCACCACCAACGCCAAAGTAGGCGTGTTGCACGGCAATCGTACCTTCTTGATGCAAGACGAAAATGGGCAGATTAGCGATACCCATTCGGTGTCTGCTGGCTTGGATTACCCGGGGGTTGGGCCTGAGCATAGCTACCTAAAAGATATCGGTCGCGCAGAGTATGTGGCGATCAATGATGATGAAGCGATTGCAGCTTTTCACGATCTTTGTCATTTTGAGGGTATCATTCCGGCCCTTGAGTCGAGTCATGCATTGGCACACGCGGCCAAGATGGCTAAAACGATGTCAAAAGATCAAGTGATTTTGGTGAATTTGTCGGGTCGTGGGGATAAAGATATCCCAACATTGGCTCGCCTTACTGGTATCGAACTTTAATAACACCCTCTGGATAGACCTATGTCTCGAATTCAAGCAACGTTTGCGCGTTTGCAAGGCCAGAATCGCCAGGCCTTGATCCCTTTTGTGACTGCGGGAGATCCGCATCCGCGTGTTACGGTTGGTGTAATGCATGCGCTGGTGGCGGGTGGCGCTGATATTTTAGAGCTAGGCGTGCCGTTTTCTGACCCCATGGCCGATGGTCCTGTGATTCAGCGGTCATCAGAGCGGGCGCTTTTGCATGGTGTTTCCCTGAACCACGTGCTGGGCATGGTCGCTGAGTTTCGCCAGACAAACACAGAAACACCTGTAGTGTTGATGGGCTACGCGAATCCAATGGAAGCGATGGGCTATGAAGTTTTCTCTAAGGCGGCGGTATTGGCAGGCGTGGATGGTGTATTAACCGTTGATTTGCCACCTGAAGAAGCCAAAGAGCGCGTCGATATCCTTAAAGCACATGGCATCGATCCTATCTTTTTGCTGGCCCCCACCACGCATGCATCCCGAATTAAAGCGGTTGCAGAGATGGCGGCGGGTTATGTGTACTATGTTTCGCTAAAGGGTGTAACAGGCTCGGCGAATCTTGATATTAAAGATGTCACTGAAAAACTCAGTGTTATCAAAGAATATCTCAATATTCCTGTAGGCGTAGGGTTTGGGATTAGTGATGCAGCTACGGCAAAAGCCGTGGCTGGTGTGGCCGATGCGGTTGTAATTGGCTCACGTTTAGTAAAAGAAGCTGAGGCGGGCGAAGAAGGCCTAGCTGATCGATTAACAGACTTTCTTACCGGCATTCGTGCCGCGATGGACACCGCACGCGCTTAAACAAGTGTTGATGGCCAGCGCAGAATAAGGAGAACAGCATGCTGTTCTCCTTATATCTACAAGGCCACATTTGCTTGTTTATTAAAGTGCTGCTGATGGAGGAATAACAATGAGCTGGCTGCAAAAACTGCTTCCGCCGAAGATTAAGATTCGCACCACCGTGAGTAAATCCGGTGTGCCGGAAGGCCTTTGGCATAAGTGCCCGGCCTGCAGCGCGGTTTTATACCGTACTGATCTGGAAAACAATTTAGAGGTTTGTCCAAAATGCGATTATCACAACGCGATTTATGCGCGTCGTCGCTTGGATTTATTGCTCGATCAAGAAGGGCGTTTTGAGATTGGCGCAGAAGTTAAGCCTCTCGACGTACTGAAATTTAAAGACAGTAAAAAATATAGCGATCGTTTAACCGCGGCTCAAGCAGATACCGGCGAAGATGATGCCATGGTGGTCATGCAAGGTGCGATTTTAACCGTGCCGGTGGTGGTTGCTGCGTTTGAGTTTAAGTTTATTGGCGGCTCGATGGGCTCGGTTGTGGGTGAGCGTTTTGTGCGTGGTGTGCGTGCCGCCATTGAAAACAATGTGCCGTTTATTTGTGTTTCTGCCTCGGGCGGCGCCCGGATGCAAGAAGGCTTGAATTCCTTAATGCAAATGACCAAAACCAGCGCGATTCTGACTAAGCTTGCAGATAAAAAACTGCCGTTTATTTCTATTCTGACCGACCCAACCATGGGTGGTGTGTCTGCTTCTTTTGCCTTTTTGGGTGATGTGGTGATGGCCGAGCCAGGCGCCTTGATTGGCTTTGCTGGCCCGCGTGTGATTGAGCAAACGGTTCGTGAAACGCTGCCAGAAGGCTTTCAGCGTTCTGAATTCCTCTTGCAAAAAGGCGCGATTGATATGATTGTTGATCGCCGCGAAATGCGCCAAAAATTAGCGCAATTAATGACCCTTCTTTCTAAACAGCCTGCCCTTAACTGATGCCTATCCCGTTTGATTCCCTCTCCCTCGATGCCTGGCTTTCCCATTTAGAGCAACTTCACCCTAGTGCCATAGATATGGGCCTTGAGCGGGTTGCTCGTGTGCGCGATGCTTTGGGCTTAAAGCCTGATTTTCCTGTGTTGGTGGTAGGGGGGACGAACGGCAAGGGCTCGGTTTGCACCATGCTGTCGAGTGTTTTGTGCGCCGCCGGTTATAAAGTCGGTACATACACCTCGCCCCATTTATTGCGCTATCAAGAGCGAGTCGCCATTAATTTGCAGCCTGCTCATGACGCCGACATTGTGGCCAGCTTTCAAGCGATTGAAGCGGCACGGGGCGAAACTTCGCTCACTTACTTTGAATTTGGCACCTTGGCCGCGATGCAGCAGTTTATGGCCGCAGGTGTGGATGTGGCGGTGCTTGAGGTGGGTTTAGGCGGGCGTTTAGATGCCGTAAATGCGTTCGAGCCATTTGCTTCTGCTGTCGTGAATGTTGGGCTAGATCATCAGTCCTATTTGGGTGACACGCGAGAAGCGATTGGGTATGAAAAAGCAGGGATTTACCGCCCAAACAAGATTGCCATTTGTGCCGACCCAGAGCCGCCCGTCACGCTAATTGCAGAGGCCCAGCGCATCGGAGCCCATTTACAATTGATTGGTCAGGACTTTGGCTTTGAGAAGCAAGCAGAAGGGCAGCAATGGACATGGTGGAATAAAGCCGGTGTGCGTCGCCATGCGTTGCCGTTTCCTGCACTACGCGGGCAATACCAACTTGGTAATGCTGCAGTTGTCTTGGCCCTGCTCGATGCGGTAAAAGAAGTCTTGCCGGTTGGGATTGGCGATATAAAACGTGGCCTGCTTGAGGTTGAACTGGCCGCGCGTTTTCAAGTTTTACCCGGTCGGCCAGCCGTAGTGCTCGATGTAGGGCATAATCCGCATGCCGCCAAAGTCTTACGTGCTAATTTAGATAGCATGGGGTTTTATTCAAGCACCCATGCAGTCATGGGCATGATGGCAGATAAAGATATTGCGGGTGTAGTGGCTTTATTGGCAGATCGTATTGATGTTTGGCATTTAGCTGCACCACAGCTGCCAAGAGCAGCCACACCTGAGCAACTTGCCAAAATTGTCAGCCAGCTTGCACCGCTGGCTAAAATAAATATTTATGAGAATGTGCCTCTTGCTTTTGCTTCGGCCTGTAAGCTTGCTGGGGAAAGTGATAGAATTCTCGCCTTTGGATCCTTTTACACTGTGGCCGAAGTGATGGCGACGCGTGAGCGCTGAATATGGTTAATCGAAATGTCAGCGAAGAATTGCTGCAACTTAAAAAACGAGCACGTCGCCGCCTAGTTGGGGCGATTGCGCTGGTGCTATTCGCCCTGATTGTCTTGTGGACAGCATTAGACAGCACGCCGCCTACTAATATTGCGGGCGGCAACAATATAGAGATTATTTCTAGCTCCCCTGCTTTACTTGCACCTGCCATCGCTACGACGGCGCCAGAAGTGGCATCCATGGTTGCACTTGGCGAGCCTCCTGTGTTGGCCCCTGACCAGCCAGATACACAAGCAATTACTCCAGAGCCAAGCCCTGTGCCGCAATATCGCCCTGCGAGTGCCGCGCAAAGTGTATTGCCAGGTAAGTTGGTCAATCATCAAAAGAAAGTAGTGATTACTCCTGCGCCTACGCCTAAACCAACGCCTGCTCCTGCGGCTGATCCTTTGCGTATTTTAGAGGGCCTAGATACTTCAACTAAGCCCGTGGCCGTTGCAGAAAAAAGCACCTCAGATAAGCGATACTTTATTCAAGTAGGTGCTTATGCCGATGGAGATAAAGCCGCGCAAGTGGTTAGTAAGCTTAAGGGGGAGGGTGTCCCTGCGTATTCTGAAAAAGTAACCACAGAAAAAGGCGCATTAACGCGGGTTCGAGTCGGGCCAGTGAAAGATGAAGCTAAAGCACAAAGCTACCTTAAAAAAATGGGAGTGCTTGGATTGAGCGGGCACCTATCTAGCAAATAGGTTGGATATGACAGGCTTTGATTACTCTGTCTTAGTCATGAAGGGCTATGGTTTCGCCATGATGGGCTTAATATGACGGGCTTTGATTACACGGTTTTAGGCATTATGGGCTTATCCATGATGCTGTCAGTGATGCGAGGCTTAGTGCAAGAAGCCTTGGCGCTGGCCGCATGGGTCATGGCTTTCTGGTTGGCGAGCCATTATGCAAGCATGGCTGCGGTGTGGATGCCCCAAAGCTTGCCGAACGATGAGCTACGCTATCTTGCGGCATTTGTGGCTATTTTTTTCGTGACTTGGGTGGTGTCTGCCCTGTTGCGAGTAACACTTAATCAATTTTTGCAAGTGACGGGCTTAAAGCCCATGGATCGCTTATTTGGCGCTGGATTTGGCTTGCTGCGTGGCTTTTTACTGAGCTTAACCTTGGTGCTTGCTGCTGGGTTTACCTCTTTGCCTAAGCAAATAATCTGGCGAAATGCCATGTTTAGCCCTTTATTTGAAGAGGCGGCGGGGATGGCAAAAGTGTGGTTGCCAGAAGCGCTTGCTGCACGTATTCATTACGATTAACTGTATTAATCAGTAAAAATTGAGCTACCGGATGATGGGTAGTGTGTATTTCTTGCAATTAAAGAACCCAAAGGGGCACTCCTGATGTGTGGCATTGTAGGTATCGTCGCCAAGACACCCGTTAATCAGCTGTTGTACGATGGCTTGTTGGTTTTACAGCATCGTGGGCAAGATGCTGCAGGTATTGTGACTGCAGAGGGGCTGACGCTCCATATGCACAAAGGGCAAGGCTTAGTGAGTGATGTATTCCGCACTCGCAATATGCGCTCATTGATGGGCAATGCAGGGATTGGCCATGTGCGTTATCCAACTGCAGGCTCGGCCTCTAGCCTTGCAGAATCGCAGCCTTTTTATGTGAATAGCCCATTTGGTATTGTGCTGGCACATAACGGCAATCTGACCAACGATAAGCAGCTAAAAGAAGATATGTACCGCACTGATCTGCGCCATATCAACACCAATTCAGATTCTGAAGCGCTGCTGAATGTGTTTGCACATGAGTTATCACGCCGTGTAAAAGGCCCGCAACTCGATGCAGACACCGTTTTTGATGCGATTACTGCGGTGCATGCACGGGTAAAAGGTGCTTACGCGGTTGTTGCGATGATTGCTGGCTTTGGCTTGGTGGCGTTTCGTGACCCTTACGGCATTCGCCCGCTTTGCTTAGGTACGCACGAAACACCAGAAGGCCTTGAATATATCGTTGCCTCAGAATCGGTGGCTCATGATGTATTGGGCTTTAAATTTGAGCGTGATATTGCGCCGGGCGAAGCCGTTTATGTGACCTTTGAAGGCGAGTTCCATAGCAAGCAGTGTCATGCCAACCCTGTGCTGGTGCCTTGTATTTTTGAACATGTTTATTTCGCCCGCCCTGATACCGTGATTGATGGTATTTCAGTGCACGAAGCGCGATTAAATATGGGTGAAAATCTAGCCGATAAAGTCGCCGCCGTCATTCCAAAGCTCGATATCGACGTGGTTATTCCTATTCCGGATACCAGCCGTGATTCAGCTTTGCAATTGGCTAATAAATTAGGTTTGCCATATCGCGAAGGCTTTATGAAAAACCGCTATATTGGCCGCACTTTTATTATGCCTGGCCAAGCCAGCCGTAAAAAATCAGTTCGCCAAAAGCTAAATCCAATTGCCGTTGAATTCCGTGGCAAAAATGTATTGCTGGTAGACGATTCAATTGTACGTGGCACTACCAGCCGCCAAATCGTGCAAATGGTCAGAGATTGCGGGGCTACTAAAGTGTATTTAGCATCCGCTGCACCGCCAGTGATGTATCCACACGTTTATGGTATTGATATGCCTACGCGTGCAGAGCTAATTGCTACGGGCCGCACTGATCAGCAAATTGCCGATGAAATTGGCGTAGATGCCATTATTTATCAAGAGCTAGATGCTTTAATTGATGCATGTACAAAAGCCAGTGGCGGTCAGATTACTTCTTTTGAAACATCCTGTTTTGATGGTAAATATATTACCGGCGATATTACTCCGGCATATTTGGATGAATTAGAAGCAAAGCGTTTATCGCCTTTATCGGCTAAAGCCGGTGATGTAGCAGAAAGCCGTTTATTAGATATGAATATTGGTGTGGGCGAGCAGAATTTGCTTTAAGCAACACCATGTTTAAAACGCCAGCCCTAGGGCTGGCGTTTTTTTTGACTGAACAATAGAGGCACTTACAGTAATTTATTAAATACTGACGTGAAGTTTTCTTTATATAACGGCTAGATGGTTACGCTCTGTCTTGTTGCTGCTATGGATTGAATCTATTGTTTAATTAAGTGATTCAAGTTGCTGAGCATTTGCTTGCATGATTCATTTAAATAACCAGCAGGAATAGTATGCAAAATACGAGTCCTCAATTTTTAGAGCTAAGCCAGCCTGCTAAAAGCATGGCTGAAAGCATAGAGATCATTCATAGCGTGATTGCATCCCGTTACTCTGGTGTCGATCGAGTAGCGATGGCTGTTTATGATGCGGGTAGTGATATGCTCAAAACTTTCGTGAGTAGTAATCATGATGGCATGGCTTTGATTGCTTACGAAGCCAAGTTGGAAAGCGTTCCTTCCTTACTGTCGCTCGCAAAACTGCATCAATCTAGGGTGGTACAAGATATAGAAGGTAACTTTCCTACGCTTTCGAGACACGGAGATTGGTTAAAGGATAAAGGTTATTTATCTAGCTATACGGTGCCGATTTATCAACGTGACACACTCGCAGGTTTTGTTTTTTTTGATTCCAAATCTCCCCATTTCTTTACTGAGAAATCTGCACGTTTTTTAGATATGTTTACAGGATTAATAGCGCAGCTTTATTTATTACAATTGACGGCAGTACGGAGCTTGATTGGGACGGTGAATATTGCGAGTGATTTGGCCAAAGTAAGAGATTTAGAAACAGGTAACCATTTGGAACGTATGGCCTGCTATTCCCGCATTATTGCTAAAGAATTAGCGCAGATATATGCCCTGCCTGATGAATTTGTTGAGTATGTGTACTTGTTTGCGCCATTACACGACATTGGCAAAGTAGGTGTGCCTGATCGAATTTTATTTAAACCCGGCAAATTAGATGATGAAGAATGGTTGACTATGCGCAGGCATGTAGAACTGGGTGAAAGCCTCATTAATCAGATCATTGTTGAGCTGGGGATGGCAGAAAACATGTCGGCACGCGTTATGCGCAATATGGTGGCGGGGCATCATGAGCGGGGCGATGGTTCTGGCTATCCGCGTGGCCTGCTGATGGCGGATATTCCACTAGAAGCTCGTATAGTGGCCGTGGCCGATGTGTTTGATGCGCTCAATAACCAGCGCCCCTACAAGTTAGCATGGGCGGAAGAGGCTGTTTGGGCAGAGCTGCAACGTGAAGTAGACCTAGGGCGATTAGATGCCGCCTGCGTGAACGCATTACGCCATGCCGAACAGGAGCGGCGTGTCATTCAAGATCGGTTTGCTGACGCGGTATAACATAACTACTCATTATGGAAAAAGGAGGTCATCAGCGGGGAAAAGGGCGGCGTGGTGGAATGCTTACGTTATAATCAGCATCCAAAGCGGACGTGATAGCCTGTTAAGAAAGCATTACCCTTCCTTAGACCGTGACCGAGTATAAAAGCCATGTTTGAAGACGAATCCTTGCACCCAGATACGCTGGCCGTTCGCGCTGGCACAACACGCAGCCAGTTTGGTGAACACTCAGACGCCATGTACCTTACTTCTAGCTTTGTGGTCGGCAGTGCAGAAGAAGCCTCGCTTAAATTTACCGGCCAAATTCCTGGCTTTATCTATTCCCGCTTTACCAATCCCACCGTCAGCGCCTTTGAAGAAAGACTGGCTGCCTTAGAAGGCGCAGAGCGCGCCGTGGCTACGGCATCAGGTATGAGCGCGATTTTGTCGCTGTTTATGGCGCACTTAAAATCTGGCGATCATGTAGTGGCCTCGGCCAGCCTGTTTGGCTCCACCATTCAGCTATTAAACGTATATCTCAGTAAGTTTGGTGTGAGTGTGACCTATGTTTCGGCGACGGATACCACCGAATGGTCTGACGCTTGCCAGCCGAACACCAAGTTGCTGTTCTTAGAAACACCATCCAATCCGCTGACTGAAATTAGCGATATTCGTACGATTGCCGACATCGCCCATGCGCATGATGCCCTGCTGGTAGTGGATAACTGCTTCTGCACGCCCATCTTACAAAAGCCATTAGCACTAGGCGCGGATCTGGTGGTGCATTCGGCCACTAAATACATTGATGGCCAAGGCCGTGTCTTGGGCGGGGCCGTGGTCGGCTCATCGGTACTTGTTGAGCCAGTGTATTTATTCCTACGCACCGCTGGCCCAAGTTTGTCGGCCTTTAATGCATGGGTCTTGCTCAAGGGCCTAGAAACCCTGCCTATCCGCATGCGCGCCCATTCAGAAACTGCCTTAAAGCTAGCCACCTACCTAGAAGCGCATCCTGCTATTGAGCAAGTCTACTACCCCGGCCTGCCTTCGCACCCACAGCATGCGTTGGCCATGACCCAGCAAAATGCCGGTGGCGGCATGGTGTCTTTTGTAGTGAAAGGTGGCCGCGAGCAAGCCTGGAAAATCGTCGATGCCGTGCAACTCATCAGCCGCACCGCCAATCTAGGCGACACCCGCAGCACTATCACCCATCCGGCCAGTACCACCCACGCCCGCATCACCCCCGCAGCGCGAGAAGCCGCAGGGATTACTGAAGGGTTGATCCGCATTTCTGTGGGCTTGGAATATATTGATGATTTGATTGCTGATCTGGAGCAGGGGTTGGCTTAGGTTTTTTTGCTTTAAAAATAAAAGCCCAGCTTGGTTAGTTGGGCTTTTGTATATCAGAGCTTCGTCAGAATCGTTTCACAAAACTAGAAAACGTACACAGGCAAATTTTAATCAATTTTTGGCTTTGATAAGGACACAGCACATGGTGGAGAAGGCGTTAGTGAAAGTGGGCATACTTTTCGGCGGGAAGTCGGTCGAACACGAAGTATCATTATTGTCCGCAAAAAACGTGATGGATGCACTCGATTTAGACAGATTCGAGCTTGTCCCGATCTTTGTCGATAAAGCCGGACGATGGCTGCTGGTGGACTCTCTGGATTCTTTGCTTGAGGAAACGGAGTCAGGCGGCGCAGCGATAAACCATGGTCAATTGGTTTCGTTTTTTCCTGGCGGCAAGGGGAGGTTGGTGCATCTTTCCGACATGGCGAGCAGCACGTATGTTGACGTTGTGTTTCCTGTGCTGCACGGCTCGTGTGGTGAGGATGGCAGCGTTCAGGGCTTGTTGAAGCTTGCTGGCGTTCCCTATGTTGGATCGGAAATTATTGGATCCGCAATTGGCATGGACAAGGATGTAAGCAAGCGATTATTGCGCGAGGCTGGTATTCCTGTTGCTCCCTTTTATGCGTTCAAACGGGGTGACGTGATCGACGGCCGCAAAGTGCTGGAAGAGCTTGGATTACCTGTGTTCGTTAAGCCAGCGAGCCTTGGATCGTCGGTTGGTGTGGCAAAAGTGGAAAATGTGTCCGGGTTGCAAGCAGCGATAGACGCCGCCTTTAAATTTGATGCCAAGGTTTTGGTGGAAAAGTTTATTGAAGGGCGTGAAATCGAGTGCGCCGTGCTAGGAAACGACGATCCAATTGCATCTGTTGTTGGCGAAATAGGCAGTAGCCATGATTTCTATTCGTATGAGGCGAAATATGTCGATAAGAAGGCTGTGAAATTGACGCTGCCAGCAAATATAGACTCGACGATTACTGATCGAGTCAGAGCGTTGAGCGTGCAGTCTTTTAATGTGCTGTGCTGCATGGGTATGGCCCGAGTCGATTTTTTCCTGAGCAAGGATGGCAGCCTTGTTGTGAATGAAATTAATACGATTCCAGGCTTTACCAGTATGAGCATGTATCCACTTTTGTGGCAGGCCACCGGCTTGGCGTATAGAGAGTTGGTTAGTCAATTGATCGAGCTGGCCATGCAGCGTTTTGAAATGAATGAAGAATTACAAACGTCTTTTTGATACCGTTGTGTAGGGCGGGTTAGTTTCAGCAACCCGAGCTGATTACCCCTTTCGCTACAATCCTATCAACTTAAGATAAAACTCAATGTTTTTGTAGGAGTGGCTTTAGCCGCGAAAGCGCTGTGTACAAAGATATTCGCGGCTGAAGCCGCTCCTACGGTACCAATCCATATGTTAACGGGGGAGCTAGCAGCCCCCCCCCTTTTTTTTGAATTTTCAATCCAAATACTGCGCCGCCCGCCCGCTCATTTGCGCGGTGATGGCTTCTTTGATGTCGGCAGAGAGCAGCATGCCGCCGTTCCAAGTGGCGACGTATTCCAAGCCATCGCTTACGCTATGATCGCGGCTGTAGTTCAGTACCTGCTTGCTGCCGCGCACGGCCAGTGGTGATTGGGCTGCGATGACGCTGGCGGTGCGCATGGCCGCAGCAAGGCATTCTTCTGGGCTAACAAACACTTGGTTAACTAGGCGCACGCTAAGCGCATCGTTGGCGGGCATGTCCATGGCGGTGAAGGTCATTTCACGCGCTATGCCTTCTCCTACAATGCGGCCTAAGCGCTGCAGGCTGCCTACGTCAGCCACCAAGCCCATTGCTACTTCGCGCACGCTAAAGCTGGCGTCTGTGCTGGCGTATCTAAAATCTGCCGCCAGCACTAAATCTAAGCCGCCGCCCACACATGCGCCATGAATCGCGGCGATCACTGGTTTGCGGCAGTGCTCCAGGCTGCTGACGCTGGATTGCAGGTTTAGAATTAAGGCGCGGATGGTTTCGCGATTACGCGCTTCGCATTCGCTAGTCAGGCTGGTTTGGATTTCGGCCAGCATCATCAAATCAATCCCTGCACAGAAATTACGTCCAGCGCCATTGATCACCACTGCGCGTACTTCGGCCGTTTGATCGCACCAGTTCAGCGCTGCTTTAATCTCTTGCCACATCAGGGCGTTGAGCGAATTGGCTTTTTTAGGGCGATTAAGCGTGACAAGGGCGATGGCGTTGCTGACATTCACTTCAATCGTTTCGTATTGCATGGGGCATCCTTGGTGAGTAGAAGCTTGCAGTGGTATTAAATTGATGTGAAAGGCTTAATCGCGTTTTTTAGGCAACCACGCCCAGACCATTTCGCACTGAATAGGCGCTTCGCCAGATTCATCGCTGATCTCTACACTTACAGAAAAATTGCCTTTTTCTGAGCTGTGTAATAGCTCGATTTGGTCCTTGCTTAAGGTGGCCACGGCGCGCATATCACCTTGCGAGCGTTTTTGGTAATCCACATGCATAGATTTAAGCAGCAGCAGTTTATCGTCCGGCACATTCATGCCCATTACAAAGCCGGTGCTGGTTTCGGCCAGCAGCGCCATTGCCGCAGCGTGTACGCCCTTGATATGGTTTTGTACTTTGCGGCGGTTTTTAATTGAAACCACCAGCCGCGCCGCGCTGACTTCCTCAAACTGCACGCTGGCCGTCGATAAAAAGGGCACGATACGGCCAAATAGCTTGGTCAGGATAAAGCTGCGTAAGCCTTGCGGCAGATTCGCAGTCTTGGCGGCAATACGGCTCATTTTATTGAGAGGGCGGGTCATCGTGGCGGCCTTTGCTTGCTGGAATAGAAGACAAAATAGCAAGAAATCGCGCCCCTTGTGACCGGAATATCCCGCCTTTACAAACGATCGTTTTAATGTCGTGGCTTGTCGTAGAGCTTACGGCGCTGTTTTAAACGTAATAAGCTTTCTTATGGATAAAGATCGCTCAGAGTAAAACCAAGTGTATTAAATCTCGAACCTCAGAGCGCTCAGCGTTTCAGAGAAGAAACAGTACTCATGGTTTTCTCTGTGTTCTCAGTGTCCTTCCTTCTCTCTGTGTCTACAGATTTTCTCACTTACAAAGCATTCAAATACAAGGAAGCCTCTTGCGAAGGCAAAGCGCGGCGGCCAAAGGCCAGTACCGCATCGCTGATACGTTTGGCTTCTTGTGTTTGTTTTTGCCAGTGATGCCAATACAGCGGGATATGAATGCGCTCGCTGCTGGCCAGTTCAATAATTTTGCCTGATGCAATGACCGCTTTGGCTTGGGCGTAAGGAATGGCCGCGTAAGCTAAGCCAAAACATACGGCATCAAAGAGGGCGTGGCTTTCTGGGATCTGATGGCAGGGAAAGTGGTCATCCATAATGCCGTAGCGCTCGCCTAACCAGCGTTTGTGTAGGGAGTCACGGTTGCCAAAAATGGCCGTCGGTGCATGCATCAGCGCGGTTTGGGTAAAACCCTGAGCGAAATGCCGCTCTGCAAAAGCAGGCGTTGCTACAAACACATAGGGCATGCTGCCAAGGCTTTGTACTGCGCAGCCCGTTACCGCGCTGGGCTGGGTGCTGATACAACCCGCCACATCGCCCGCCCGCAGTAAGTCCAGCGTATAGCCTTCGTCATCAATCACGCATTCAAGCAATAAGCGCTCACTCTCCAATAGCGGGGCGAGTGCATCCAATAAGCCAATGGCTAGGCTATCAGCATTCACGCCAAGGCGAACGCTTTGCCAATCTTGCTCTTTAAAATCGATTTGCTCGGCTAAAGCGGCTTCTAGCTGGCGTACTTGACGAAAATGCACAATTAGCTTTTCGCCCGCGCGCGTGGCGTGCACGGGGCTTTCACGCACCACCAAGACTTTGCCGAGTTTTTCTTCTAGTGATTTGATGCGCTGCGATACGGCCGACTGCGTTAAAAACAGACGCTTAGCGGCCCGCTCAAAACTGCTTTCACGCACCACCATATCCAGCGCTTCTAGTAATTTGTAGTCAAGCATCAGTTTGGCTTATGCAACATAAGAATTGCTTGTTTTACCATAAATCAAGCATGTGTTTGAATGCTAAATAACAAGGGAATACAAAAAAGTAATTAAAGAATAGCCCGCTACCTAATGCTTTATCTGGATGATGAAAATGAACACGCTATTAAATGATGGAAACAAACTGACCATACGCCAAGCCGATTTAAATGACTTGCATGAAATCTGGCGCTTATGGGGTGCATGGGCTTTGTTTGATGAGTATCGCCAGCATTTTAATCAAAAAACGGATTTAGAAGCAGGGCATCAGTATCTGGTTGAGCGTTTAAAAGCGGGTGACTCGGTATTGTTTACCGCTTGCGAAGGCACAAAAACGGTTGGCTTTGTACAGCTGTATTGGAATTTATCTTCATTGCGTATGCAAAAAACATTGTTACTCAATGATTTATTTGTAACTAAAGAAGCCCGAGGCCGAGGCGTTGGCCGTGCATTAATTAAAGCCGCCGAAGATTTCGCCGCCACGCATAATGTGGCCTATATGGAAATGGAATCCGCCGCGAGCGAAGCCAATGCGCTTACGCTTTATCAAGATGCCGGCTGGAAGCCTAATCGTAATTATGTGGTTTATGAGCGGAAATTGTTGGCGGCGTAAAGAGCAATTCTATCAACTTAAGCAAAATG
Source organism: Pseudomonadota bacterium (assembly GCA_026399755.1). Taxonomy (GTDB): domain Bacteria; phylum Pseudomonadota; class Gammaproteobacteria; order Burkholderiales; family Chitinibacteraceae; genus Iodobacter. The sequence goes on along the minus strand of JAPLQI010000072.1, from coordinate 153 downwards.
TTTTTCGTAGGGTGGGTGAAACCCAATCCTATCAACTTAAGCTCAAACCCCTGATTTATAGGCTGTAAAATCATGCGGCTTAGGGTGTTTGGGGCGATCTTTTTTTGCATGAGGGTCGAAGTAAATCACTGCTTTGCATAGCTCATTCAGTGC
>JAPLQI010000047.1 GCA_026399755.1 Pseudomonadota bacterium | reverse complement strand
CGCCAAACCATCGCCGTTTGCCAGCGCCATGACAGAATTACTCGGCCAACTGGTATTTAAGGGTTTCTTACAAAAAACCCCGTGGGAGCAATTGCCGCGCCTACCCATCTATGTAAAAGCCATGCGCATCCGCGCCGAAAAACGCGTAGCCAACCCGCAAAGAGACGGCCAGCGCGGCGCAGAAATCAATGAGCTATTTAAACGCTGGGAAGCCGAGATGCTGAAATGGGAAAAAGAAGGCAGAGACACCGCCGCACTCGCTCCATTTCGCTGGATGATAGAAGAACTACGCGTTGGGCTGTTTGCTCAAGAGCTGAAAACACCTTATCCGGTATCGGTAAAGCGTTTAACTAAAGTGTTTGAGGATTTAACTAAGCGTTGATGAGTAAAGGGTCGGCAGATGCGATTCAGCCGACCTATTGTGTATAGCGTGAGTTCTTTGGCATAAATGATCCTGCATTTTAAATATTGCATTTTCATAGGGTGCAAAACGACGAAGTCGTTACGCACCAAAGGCCGGTGCGCAAGAAAATCACTTGCACACCCTATGAAAATCACTTGCATTTGTATTGAAAAATACCGAATAACTTATGCTTAACTACTTATGAATGTTTTTGTATTTAAACTAATAAAATTGAGATTCCCCCTAAAATCACCGCACTTCTTTAGCCAGTTTCAATAATTGCGCACTCATCACAAGCCCTACCATATTGGCTTGCGAGCGATTAATCTTAAAGCTAATCCGGTTCGGCTCGGTCACCAACACAATGATCGCTTTATCTTCAAATGCTTCAGCATTTTCGCCGATTACTAAAATAGGCAGGGGTAAAACCATCGCTAAATTGATACGCTCTTGTGCGCCAATAAAGAGTACATGGCAATCTACAGCTTTTTTAATTGAAGATAATTTAATCACCCGAACCGGATTACCATTTATTTTTCTATCTTTAAATTTATCTAATTCTTCATACATATTTTTTGAGCCCAAAACACAGAGCAGCGTTTCTTTATTAGATGGCGGTGGCCAAGTTGTAAACTGAGCGAAACGAAAAATAAAATTCGCTTTCAACTCGATCTCATCCACTGCAGCCAATGACGATGTAGAAAATAATATGCATAAAATCATCAATATCAGTTTATGCATCATTAATACCTGACATTAATTTTTAGCTGAATATCTCGACCATCTTGCTTGATTGAAAACCGATCAAAATTAATAGTTCGAGTGGCTTCTTGATAAGACACATCGCCTAGATTATGGATGGAGAGAGATACAGAACAATTTTTACTTATCTCGCCATTAAGCGTCATATCTGCCAGCCATTGTGCAGGCAGCTCCCCATAAAAAATATCTCGTCTACTTACATAACGCAGCTCAGTACCTAGCTTCCAATGGGAATCTGCAAAAGGCAGCAGAAACTTAAAATTCAGCATATGTCTAGGCGAGTTAAATAACTCGATATCATTGCCAATCGTCGTTTTTTGTAAAGAATAAGCTAATTTGGCCTGAATGCCATAATCAAAGCGTTGCTCCAGCTCAGTTTCAAAACCAGCGCTCATTATTTTTTCTAAATTGGCATAAATCAATCCAAACCTTGAATCGCCCTGCCCAATTAAATCATTCATTTCATAATGATAAATAGAAGAATTTAGCTTGCTGCTGGGGCTTAAATAATGCTCTGCGACTAGCTCTAACGTTGTTATTTTTTCTGCGTTTGCATTTTTAAATTGACTAGCCTTATTTTGTGATTGCTCAAAAAAATTAGGGTTTCTAAATGCTGAACCATATAATAATTTTATATTTGTTTTGTCCCTAGGATTCCAAATCAAACCTAACCGTGGGTTAATATGATCGCCATATTCGGTATGATCATATCTTGCTCCTGCGATTAATGTCAGCGTATCCGTCAAGCTGAATTCATCTTGAGCAAAAAAAGCATAGTGGCTGGCAGATTGCTCAACGGGATTTTGCTCATTAAACCCCACCACATAGCTATGCCAAAATTGCTCAGTATTAACTCGGCCCTCTACGCCCAATAATATTTTATGCCCAGCAAGCTGATGATAAAGCGCGTGTAATTCAGCATCCCACCAGCTGCCTTTAGCATTTTCCTTACTCACATACATCGTTTCTTCATCCATATAAAATGGATAGCTGCCTTTATATTCTTCTTGGTGATAATTCAAACGCGCTTGCATATTCCAATCAGTAAAAGCATCGAAATCATAAGTTAAACCGATAAAAGAATGCTGATTCTCATTAAGCGACACCCCATTTTTTATCATTAAAAATGGGGTGTCCCATGTGCCAAATAGTACTGGACTCTTTTTTTCCCTGCTGGAAAATGCAGCGCTTAGCTGTAAACCATCCATAGATAATTTAGCAAATAAATAACGACTTAAATCGCCATCAATCGCTGGATCTCCCTTAAATTCAGCAGCAGGAACAGCGTAATCCATATAAGCAGGATGACTAGGGCCACCACGATAAAATTGGCTGGCCGAAATTAAATACTCCATACCATTTTCAAGACGGCTGGCCATACTGGCACGTAATTTACTGGTATTAAAGCTACCGTATTCAATTGCTCCCTCAGCACCACGCAGGCTAGCTGCACCACGGGTTAATACATTCACTACACCCAAAAAAGCATTATTGCCATAGATTGCCGATCCTGGGCCTGGCACATATTCAACTCTATCAATTAAATCTACATCCAGAGGGAATTCATTACCTACAAATGCACTATCAAACACATTATTATTTAAACGAATACCATCAATTAAAATCAGTACCCTAGTATTGTAATCCCCAGGAATCGCGACCCCACGAGCACCTAAAAATGTATTCTGCCCATCATAGCTAGTAAATAACCCTGGCATGCTGCGCAATATCTCGCCCAAAGTGCGATAGCCAAATTGCTGAATATCATCACGGCTAATCACCCGCACTGCAGAGGGCGCATTTTTGATTCTTTGGGCAAATTTAGATGCAGTGGAGACATCCACATTACTCGGGGGATTAATCAGCGCCGTATCGAGCAAATCTTCAAGACTTGGGGCTCCCGAATCTTGCACAGCCCAAGCAGGGCTAAATAGAAAGAATAATAAGAATATATATTTCATGGTTCAGCAGCATAGACATAAAAAGTATTCTTGCCAGCTTTTTTAGCTTGATACATGGCTAAATCAGCGTAATGAAGGAGCATTTTTGGATCGCCTGTATGCAAAGGACAACATGCAATTCCAATACTCACCCCTACTGGCATGATCTCTCCGTGGATCATAATCTCTTGATTCACTCCTGCGACCAATCTGCTAGCTAAATTTCTTGCAGCTTCCTCATCAGCAATTTGCGGCAAAATGGCTGCAAATTCATCCCCACCCAAACGGCAAGGCATATCGGTGCTGCGTAGAATCGTTTTTAAACGCTGAGAAATAATCGTTAAAACTAAATCACCCGCTTCATGCCCATATTTATCATTTACATATTTAAAATTATCGAGATCAATAAACATCAATGCAGAAAACTGATTTTCCTTAACAGCATGGTTTACTGTTCTAGCCAACGCCTGGTTAAAATAATGGCGATTAGGCAATTGAGTTAAATTATCGTAATTAGCCAATAAATCTAAGCACCGCTCAGATTCCTTACTTTGATTTAACTCCTCTTTAATATCATTTTCCCATTTCTCTATTTTTGCCAACATCTGATTAAAATGGAAAGAAAGCCTGCCCAACTCATTATTGCTTTCATAACTAGAACGCAAACTATAGTTACGCTGCAAAGCGACATTTTCTGCAATCGATGACAATTCAAAAATGGGCGCTAATGCTTTAAGCTGTAAGCGATTTAAAATGATGGAAGCAATTGCAATTGCAAGTGCTGTTAACACCAACCCTAGCAAAAAAAACTCTAAGGTTTCTCGATAAACCGCATCAAAGCCTATCTGTAATTGCACCGCACCCAGTAACTCGCCATCAAGGAGCACCGGCACCAATACGGCAATATGATTAAAAGAAATATCTACAAGTGGCTGGTTTGCAATATGGGTAAAAGAGAACAATTGGCTATCTTGCTTCAATGAGCCCCAGTCTGCAAAAATCTGATTTTGCACATTCACAATACTTAAATAAGTCAGATCTGGCATGGTGATAAAAGAGTGGACTAAAGTCTTGGCCGCTTTTTGATCATTAAAAACCAACATGGGTGCAATATTGCTAGCCAAAATATTCGCATTCACCATCGCCTCGCTTTTTAAGCGCTGCACAGCAATATAGCTATAAGAAACAGAAAACAGTGCCAGACAGACCAACAAAGTCGTGGCGATGCCAAACACATTGAGCAGTAATAATTTTTTTGCCAGCGGTAAGTTTTTAAAACTGCTCTTTTCCATTGCAAGCCTTATTTTTATAAATATACTTATTTCACAAAAATTTTAGCATGACCTACCATTCATCTGTTAATAAATGACAGTTTAAATTGAGCCCAGCTACTAAGTAAGGCGTTCTAACAGCAAGCTACTCGCTATAAATCATGTACACCAATATAGCAATATTATAGAACCAAGAAAGACAAAATTAAGTAAATCCTATTCTCCGCACAATATTACTCAATAAAAACATAATATCCTCCATTTTCAATTAAAGACAATGAGCTGGTGTCGATATTATTTTAAAGAAGGAAATATAAATACAGTAACGCTCACTGTAATAAGGCGTGCAGAAATGACGTGCTGGGCCATTGAGGCAATGAAGAGCGAAATACAAGCAGTAAGACTCGCCTTAAATAGTATTTAAGAAAGGTTTGATACTTTGGGCAATGGCCGCTGAGCTTTGCGCCATGGCTTGCTTCAATCCGATCAGCTATCTGTGCGTGAACTATCCAAATAATTAAAAATGGGATCCGCTCTAACGTGAATGCCCAACCACTGAATCTCCTACATAGTGGCTTACTTTTTCCTTCTGATGATTTACTGCGTATATTTATGAAAAGGAAAAAATGAAAACAGGCCCCGATTAATTCGCTTAGTTATTTTTTAACGGGTCTAGCACCAGTTAGCAGCACAGGACGATCCAAGAAGGTAAGGCTGGCTTACATAGCGAGTAGAGGGTGTGGCCGCCTCTGCTCAAATAGCAAGAGATCAGTGATTAGAGAGAGGAAAACAATGGTAATTAAGCAAAGAAAAAAATCCATAAGAAAAATCGGCGCCGCAATTTTTTTGATTCTCGTGCTCAGCGGCGCATCATTTTCCGTTCTGGCTGCCTCACTTAATATTGTCGTTTTCAACGTGGCTCCCTTTATTGTCAGCAAGGAAGGCCAAGAGCCGACTGGCGGCGTAATTGAATACTACAAACAATTCATCCTACCGAAACTGGCCGAGGGCGCTAACTGGAAAATCGCCAACGTCGCTAGATCCATAGTCGAACTCAAGAGCAAGTCGTCGCAGATGATACCGCTGTTGATTCGAACGAAGGAGCGCGAAAGGTTTTTACTCTTCGCCGACACCGCCTACGTTCATTTTGATCCAACTGTAGTCGTGCTGGAAAAGTCGCCATTAAAGAAGGTGGAAGCCCAATCCGACTTATACGGTTTGACCATAGGATGGAGCCTCAACGGGGTTTATCCCGGCTTTCTAAAGCACGCCCAGATCAGGATAAGCGAATCCACCATGCTGGACTGGGAAACCTCGAACATGAAATTACTGGCAGCCGAGCGCCTAGATGCCGTGTATTTTTCTAGTTCGGCCACAGCCTTGTATTTCGCCAAGTCGATAAACGTACCGGTGCGTATCATTGCACTGCCAACTCCACACATAAAGCTCTACGCCGCATTTTCCCTAGGCCAAGAGAATCTGCGCGACCGCTACAACGCAATCGCCCGGCAGGCATTTGCCGAGCACGACTTTGATACATTCATGAAAGAATATGTAAGTCGAATCAAGGTGCCAAGTAGCGGGTTTGAATCACTTTCACGGTAAATTACCACCGTTTTTTATACTTAAATAAGAAGCCTACTTACACTTCAGCCGGTCAAAGTGCTTACCCGAGCGGATATTTGTACAGCGCTCGTAAACTTTAGTTAGCTTAAATTCCTGTTTAGCGTTGCCATCTTTATAAATACACACATACCAATAATCATACTGTGAAGGCCCCATGCTCCAAAATAGTGGCCCTCTATGTGCAGCTTCTGCATTGTCTGGTTTTAACAGCGCATGCTCAGAAGGCGGGCCATTGAATAAATCAATTCCTGACGCTCTTTCTAAATACCCTGCTTCATTTGCTAGCTTAGGGCAAATGAATATCTCAGGCTTTACTGCAGCATGCGCAGAGCATACAAACACCGCCCAAGTAAAAAGAACAAATAATGTTTTACCAACTAGCTTATTTCGCGCGGCACTAAACAAAATCATCATATTTTAAGCCTTTACGGTAATCCCCGCCTATCGGGAATGAAACTCACAGATATCGGGCAAGAAAAGATTAACCAGATCAGGTTGCTGAAACAAAAAGACACGGTAAATGGTAAAACAGAAGTTAAGCCAAGAACCGTCAATGCCATTTTGAATTTAATACGCAGTATTTTACGTGCAGCAATCGAATGGGAATGGATCGACCGAGCCCCCGTATTCAAGCTGCTAGCCGACCCCACACGCCGCGTACGCTATCTGTCGCAAGATGAAGAGCAGGGCTTACTCTATGAACTCCCGTTGCACCTTAAGCAAATCACTAGGTTTGCACTCAGCACGGGCCTCAGAATGAGTAATATTTTAACGCTGGAATGGTCACAGATAGATATAGCGCGGCAAATCGCATGGATCCACGCTGATCAGGCTAAAGCGAATAAAGCCATTTCAATCCCGCTTAATACGGATGCAATGGCAATTATCCATGAGCAATTGGGGCAGCACACCAGCCATGTATTTAGCTACAAAGATAAGCCAATACTAAGAGCCAATGGCAGAGCCTGGCGTGAGGCGGTAAAGCGAGCCAATATCCAAGACTTCAACTTCCACTGCCTACGCCACACTTGGGCCAGCAGATTAATTCAAGCAGGCGTTCCCACTCATGCACTGATGGAACTGGGAGGCTGGTCAGATATAGCAATGGTCAGAAAGTATGCTCACTTTGGGGCAGAGCATTTGAGAGAATACGCAAACAAAATAACATAAAAAAATAAACAGGCGAATAGTCTTATTCTAAAAGACAATATAATGTTCTTCATTTTCAACATTCATACGAATATTTTCATAGATAATTTTATTAACGACAAGCCTACGATCATTAATATTTATATTCCATCGACCAAAAAATATATACTCATCATTATAATTCATATGTTTAAGCAACGAATTATTTTTAATAATTATTTGAGGAACAACCCTTCGTGTAATTCCATTTTTATCAGGCAAAATATACGGAGCATACAATTCAACAACATAGTGTTTAAAAGTATCAGTGGGAGGCTTGATAGCATAAATACGGCCTGAAATAGCCAGTGGCACTGTTGAATAATTATCTTTATAAAAAGAAACAAACTTAGATAAATTATCCAAATCAAAATAAAACTTTCCCCATGGGATTTTATCTTGCTTAAATTTCAAAACAATAATTTTTTTCAAGTCATCATTATTTTCACACAAAGAACGCAGTTCTAAAATTTGACTCAATGTTTTAAGGTAATTACTCAAACTTCCTTTATTTGAAAACCCTTTATTTTTCTCGCCTTCCGCAGCCCAACTTTCTCCAATATCAATAACCGCCGAGTCTGGCAATACTCTAAGAGCTTTTAGTAATATATGCAGTTGAAACTCATACTGGCCATTTGAAATCGATGACAACACCTCTGATTTAGAGCTAGCTACTATTATTTTTAATTGGCCTAATAAATTATATTTACAATTAATATCATGCAGCTCATTCTTCTTGAGTCTAAAACAGGGAGATACCTCAATAGTTGAATGAGTACATCGTCGGTTATGACGACTTACAAATGAAAGCTTAGCAGCACACCCTGCTGAAAAACAAAATAGTTCACTCTGAGGTTTTTCTTCACACTCAAGTGCAGTCAACCGATCACCAAAATTCAACCTTGCAAAAGAAATTTTGCTTCCCATTTAGCACCATGTGTAAATTCAAACTGCATTATCCAACCAACATTAAGTGAACGGAAAAAATGAAAAATAGTGGCGCTTCAATGTTACTTAAATGGAGATGCCACTTAGTCATATTTGACTTTATATTTCTCGCGAACTCGTATAATCAAAAATTAACCGTGATAATTTTAATGAATATTTTGCATCTCCGGTTTTTGCCCACTGTATAGTATTATCCCATCCCATTTTTGAATAATTATAATATGGTTCGGCAAAAACATTATTTTCATAGTTTTTCATTATGTATAAGAAACATGAGGGTACCATGCTCTTCTTCACCGAATAATAATATCGACAATAAATTTGCAGACTTAGATTTCTCTTCCATACTAAAATCAATATTAGATATATCTTGAAATGCTTGTAAAGTACCAAAAGAATAAGCAAGGACTTCTACTGCATTACACTTTTTACCATCTTCTAAATTAGTAACACCAGCTAACTTTAATTGAAGCTTTATTTGACCAAAAACATCATATGTCATTTTTAATGCACGAGGACTCAGTTGCATTTCCGGATGAGAAATAGGCGAATTAATTACATCACGTCGTTTTCTAAAAAACGATTTTATTTTTGAGATAGTAGTCATATTTTACTTGTATTGTTTTGTTTTATAATAATTAATTAAAAAATCACAGAAATGATTAAAATCATATCATAAGTGTATTAGGATATCGTAGTTAACGCCAAGGAATAACTAACTTATTTGAATAATTTCATGACTTAACGACAATGTCATAATTATTAAATCAAAGGACTATTTTCTTGTGATTAATTTTAGCTTCTGATAAGAGTTTCGTACAAAATCCGGTACACCATAAAGAAAAAGCCCCGCATAAGCGAGGCTAAGTCTTTGATTCTATTGGTCGGAATGAGAGGATTCGAACCTCCTACCCCTTGCACCCCATTCGCCAACTCAAAAACTTATATAGCACTGATTCTAATAGAAAAATAGAAACAACGTTCTAATAATTTCATTCTTCATTGAAGCTAATTAAGCCGCATTTTTATTAGCCTAAAAAACAACGTATTAGAACAATTACGCCACTAAGCAACATTGGTAAAAAGGCTAGTTTAGGATGCATCAAGGTTATGAGTACTTATAGGGTCTGGCCTACGGCATCCACCATGCTTCACAAACTAGGCTGGCGCTCAGAAGTCATTGAGCGGCAACTAGCACACGCAGAGCGAAACGAAGTAAAAGCCGCTTTCTTTGGCTCTAAGAGCATTAAGCATAGTAGGATTTAATTTTGTTCTGACCCCAGTTATTAAGTATTATTATTAAGCTAAATACGATTTAACACATGGCCTACATATCTATACCTAAATCTTTTCACCCCAAAGTGAAGATATGTTTTTCTTGATGCCTTTCTGCCTAAAACACTGGGGGCCCATTCGCGTATCATGAGCAAACGTTTTGTCATAATTCGGCATAAATTCTTATATATTTTCAATTGCAAATTAGGAATCTTTACTAAATCTAGGCGATCAAATTTTAATAATACCCCGCCTTTTAAACAGCGAAACTCCGAGGCATGCGGTACGTTTAAAATCAACGATTGCCCTCCCATGCTGTCTCCCACACTCAGCTTGTTAAATCGCTTCAAGCCCTGATCAATGTATACCAGTGCTTCGTATAGGCCCCCCAGCACAATGTAAATCTTCGAATTATACTCTCCATAAGCAATGATAATATCACCTCGGTTGGTCTGCTGCATATTGCAATGACGAACAAATTCACGCAATTCATCAATCGATAAACCATGAAAAAGAGGAATATTTGCGCGCAGCAAGATATGAAGAGCGTAATTATGTTCCATTATTTTGTCCTATTAAAAAGAAAAATAGGAAATACAAACTTAGTCTAGAAGACTGTCGGACTTAGTGCGCGCAATTGTGAATCAAAGCTAATTTCACCCATTAGTCGCTAAAATAGACGATTTTAGCTGGTTTTTACCCGATTTTTACGCAACTCTCCTGCAATTTGGCCATCCGCTTCACAGAACTACAGAACTACAGAACTACAGAACTACAGAACTATAGGGTCAGGCCTTACATTTGACATGAATTACTCAATTCAAGCTGCTTTGCAAACCACTGTAAATTTTATCTGATGTAAAATGTAAGGCCTGACCCCATGCTTTTCTATTGTTGGTGGAGTTGCAATATTGCATAAATATACAGGAGGAACGCCTGAATTTAGTGAGTTTTTTTTAGTTGTTTTATTTTCTTTAGTTTGTATTTTTGGATTAGCTTATATTTACTTTTGGATGAAGCGTGAGTCCGGTGCTTTTAATGCATATGTTTTAAAGGTACTTTCTGGGGGGGCATTGATTTGCCCTTTTCTTTCTCTCGCAAGTCCAGCTATTTATTCGTACTCGTCAGATACGAGTATTGGTCTTATGTTGCGAATAACGTGCGGTGCTTTTTTGTTTTTTGGTGTACTAAGAGCGGCTTATTTTTTTATAAAGAACAATGAAAAATTTGTTCAAATGACAATTGACAACACATACAATAATTCATTATTGCAGGAAGGAGACTTACTTTCTTTAATTCCCGATAAATATATAATATATCTTAAGCCTGTCACAATTCTGGGGCCTATTGGTATTGTTTTAATGTTGGCAGGGCTTAACTTAAGAAATGTTTATCCGGTTTTTTCTGCGCTATCAATTGCGTTTACCGCTTTTCTATTGATTGTTTTTTTATTTGATCGATGTTTAATGTTGATTGGGCTTGCTTTTGTAATTAAACAAGCTCAAGTAAAAGCGGGAGTAGTATTATTCTTCGATAAAAAGAAGAAAAATGTATCTAAACGAAGAAATAAAACATAAATATAAAAAAATCTATAGGGTCAGGTCTTACATTTGACATGAAGCAATCAATTTAATCTACTTTGGAAACCACTGTAAATTTTATCTCATGTCAAATGTAAGGCCTGACCCCATGCTTTTTCGATATTTATAACAAAAGGCATGGTCAGAATGGTTGCTATATCTAAGGTGAAATACCCACGGTTATATATGTACAAATAAATAGAAATAAATTGATCACTTCTTCTTTATGGCATGTTGATATTCAAATAAATACTCAGCGATTTGTGATGATTCTTCTTGAGTTATGGGGGCTTTGTATGAGAGGCGCATTCTTTCTGTTACCTTGAGCCAAGCTTCTTTCGATAAATTGGGTTGATATAATGCGTAATCTGCAGAGTGGCAAATTAAGCACTTTTGCAAAGTGGTCACATAGGCGGGGTGCGGGTTGGCAGGATACATTGCACTTTCTGAAGGGAGTGTAATGTTTAGCGAATAGGCGTTCGCACTGTAGAATAGAATAAAGAGAATATGTTTCATGCTCACCCCTAGATGACTGTAATGTTAACAACTTCAACAACATTGCGTGCATAGCCGCCAGAATTCCACGATTGGGTTAGTGGCTGTACTTCACCACTATTTGCTGTTGCTCTTGCCATTAGGGTTAGCGTGCCATTTGCTAATCCACTTATTGTTAATGTCCACGGCCTGAAGGCAAATGAGCCAATATCTTTTCCTAATTTTGCAGAAATCCAGTTTTTGCCTCCATCTATAGATACATCAACTGCACGAATACCACTGCCGCTATCAAAGGCAATTCCTCGCAATACAAGATTGCCCTTGTTTAATTTTATTCTTTTACCATTTTCAAAGTTAGTAATGAAGGAGCGTACGTATAGTTTTGTAAGTGGTACTTTATTGACGTCTAAGTTGTCTGGGGTAGTGCCGTGATCTGGTGTATCGGGAACGGTATAAACTTCTTTTGCAAACCATCCATCAAATTCATTGTTGATGACTTCTATTTCAGATAAGTGCTTCATCCAGTAGGGGGCGAAATAGCCAGGCACAACTAAACGAATTGGAAAACCATTTAGCATAGGTAATGGCTCACCATTCATCTCCCATGCAATAAGTATTTCATTTTGTAAGGCCGTTTCAATATTTAAGGATCTTATATAGGCAGGTGTGACTGGCAAGGGGGGCTCATCAGTTCCCCTGTATTTAATTTCTTTGGCGCCTTCCCCTATTCCAGCTTCTTTTAGCACATCGGCTAATCTCACGCCTGTAACAGAAAAACAGGCCATTGAGCCATTCCCTAGTTGTGCACCAGCTACTCGAGGCGATGAAAGTGCGCGTCCATTCCCAGCACATTGCAATACAACATTCATAGAAATTGGTTTAAACCGTTTCTTTAGGTCACGTAGACTGAGCTGGAGTGCTTTAGAGACATTCCCTTTAATTGTTAAAGTGTGTTTGTTTGGGTCGATATTAAGCGGGTGGTTGGCTAGGTGATAACGAACAAAAACTGCTTTATTGGGAGTAATAAGGCTTTGATCAAAGTAAGAAAAAGGTGTTTCCAAATGAACTGGGCGGGTGGTAATTCTGAGTAACGGGTATTTCTGAGGGTAGGGGATAAGCTCCCTCGTTCCGTTCTCAAAGTCTTGTTCTACTAATTTAGTGGCAAATGCCTTATAAGGGAAAGAAAGCAGGCTGGTTGAGATTACTGAAGCAACCCCGCCTTTTAAAATGGATCTTCTGCTAAATGTTGGAGTTTCATCTGCGTTCATTATGAAATCCTTGTAAATAATGGGGCTAATTAATCTGCATATGCTCTTCGATAGGGTAGGTATTTATTTTTGTTTAAGAATCCAAGTCACCATGGTTTTCATTTCATCAGGACTTACTTGAGGATTTGGGGGCATAGGTATAGTGCCCCAAACGCCTCCACCACCATTTTTTACTTTTGCCATGAGAGATTTTAGTGCAGCGGGTTTGTTTTTGTATTTTGAGGCAATATCTTTAAAGGCAGGGCCAACTATCTTAGTTTCAACAGAATGACAGGCTAAACAATTGTTCTTCTGTGCAAGAGCCAAACCATCCGCAGCAAATGATGTCGAGCTAAGTAAGGTTATATAAAGAAATAGCGTGGAGTAGCAGGTCGTTTTCATTTTATTCCTTTGACTTGGGCGAGGTAATGGTCAATATCCAGTAAATATAGACAATATCCCTAAGCAGTCAAGACTGTAGCAAAGAGCCTGCTAGGTGTTTGGGTAATCCTCCCTCAAAATATTCATAGGTAGAAGTTGAATTACGCTATCACCCTTGATAAGTGGTATTGCTTGCAACAATAGACAAGCAACACGCAAATTATGCAAGCTTTTATAGAGGCATTTTTTACCGTTTAGCGCCATATTTGGCGCGGCTTAAGCCTTCATTATGCAGGTGCATAAAAAATAGTGTGTTAAGTGGGCAGGCGTGGCGGGGTCACGAGGGCGCGCGCTGGGGGCTGATGGCAGATTCTTCTCAAAATGCAGACGTAAAAAAGCCCGCGCTTGCGGGCTTGCTGCTTACTTGGGTTTCTTTACGACAACACGTAAGGATTGAAGCGGATCACTTCCACCCCAAGCCAGTCGTTTAACTCTTTCATGCGCTCTTGCAAGGGCTCAATCTCGTTATATGCAAACACGGTGGCCGCCTTCTCTACGTCACCTAGGCCACCGGCATTGTTGGGGATGATGCCCATCAGTTGCGCCGGTACGCGGTGGGCGCTCAGCTGATCGTCGCGGGTCACGTTCTTGATATTCCAGAAGTCATCCTTGGCCGCCACTTCCGAGATAGGCAAAATCTGCATGCCGTCCTTCTTGCCGCCAGGCGCGTACACCATTAAATTTTTAAAGTTGCCAGGGCCTTTGCTACCTTGTAGTGCGGTGCGCAGATCATCGATATAGCTTTCGTTTTGCGCGGCGTCGGTCATGTACAGAATAAAACCAGCGTGGCTGCCGTTGGCAAAGTAGCGGCGGCGAAACAGCGTGGCCGATTCATTGAGCCATGTTGAATTAAGCGCCGACAGGTATTCAGGCAAGCCGTAAATCTCCTGATTAATATCGGGTTCTAAAAGGTGGAAGATGGCCCCTTGCTGGAATTGGTGCTCATTAGCGTAATCAAGGATCTGAAAATATTGCTCTTCTTTCATCCCCACCCGCATATATTTAGCCAGCGCATGCTTCAGGCCCAGCACCTTGCCGGTGCGGCTGGTGATCTTCTCTAAATAGGCATTACCAAAGATTAGGTAATCCAGCGCGAACTTGGAAAACTCAGACCGGCTTAATAGCGGGTGCGGGATAAAGGTTTTAAGTAGGATATTGCGCTTAACCTGAATGGGGCTGGAATGGTGAACGGTGGCGCGGTAGGTTTTAGCCAGCCCATCAAATGACATCGGCGGCTCGTACCATTTGCCGTTGTTATTGCACTCGAGTAAATCCAGTAATTCACGGCGATCGAGCACAGCGGAAGGCTCGCCAAAGGTAAAGGCGACCGAGCCGCTGGCCGATGGATTGGCTGCGCTGGCCAGCATGGTTGGTTTAGGTAAGTACGGTTTCTTTTTCATTTAGCAAATTTCCATAAAGCCGGAATTAGTCGAATTGGAGCCTTCTAACGGCTCATTGAGTAAGGCGTGCATACATGCCCAGGCTAAGTCGGCGTGGCTGACTTCTTCGGAGCGGCTGGCCGTGTAAGTCACATGCCGCTGGCTGGCGGTCATGGTTTTTTGAATCGCCATAAATGCGGCCGCAAGATCAGTCCAGCCCGCGTCAAACTCCAAACGCCCTTTGCGGATCACGTCTTGCGCCTTCATGACTAAGCGCGCTTTCATCTCCACGCTGTAATTAATGGCCCTTACCGCTGGGTAAAACTGTTTGACCAGTTGATAAACGCCCTGCCCGATGCCGGTGGTATCAATGCCGATATAGGCCACGTTGTATTGGCTGCAGATATCCTTAATCCCTTTCGCCTGCGCGGCAAAATCCATGCCTTTCCATTGGCGCTTTTCTAACACGCGAAACTTGCCGCTAGGCACCAGCGGCGGGGCCAGTACGATCAAGCCCGCGCTATCGCCAGATAAAGCAGGGTCGTAGCCAATCCACACAGGCCAGTAGCCAAAGGGGCGCGGGGCAATGGCTTTGAAGTCTTCCCACTTTTCCCAGCTATCAACCATGCACTTTTGCAATTCAGATAAGGGAAAGATGCTGGCGCTATCATCGATAAACTCACACATCAGCAAGTTTTGATAATCTTTTGGGTTATATCGTTTTTTGATCTTGTCCAGATCAAACAGATTACAACCGCCTTCAATCGCATCTTCAATGGTCACGACTTGCCGCCACTGATCGTCAGCACAGAGGCTGCCTTTTGCCAGGTTAGCGGGCTTAACATCAAGCTGAATACGATCAGCTTTAGCGCGGCCTTTATTGAATGCGTCCCCCGACCAGAACGGGTACGCATCGTGGTTTAGGCTGGAAGGCGTGGAAAAGTAGGTTTGCCGCCAGTGCGAATGCAGGGCCATACCCGAGGCGACTTTTTGGAGCTCCTGAAAACGCGGAATCCAGAAATACTCATCCACGTACAGATTGCCGGTGTAGCTCTGCGCGGTACGGGCGTTGGTGCCAAGGAAGTGCAGCGTTGCGCCGTTCGGTAAGACGATGGGATCGCCTTTTAGCTCTAAATCGGCGGCGTCTTTGGCAAAGGCGATGATGTATTGCTTGAATACATGCGCCTGCGCCTTGCTGGCACTTAAAAAGATCTGGTTGCGGCCCGTTGTCATCGCATCGAACAGCGCCTCGCGGGCGAAGTACCAAGTCGCACCAATTTGGCGAGACTTTAAGACATTACGAAAATTGTGTTTCTTGCCTGCCTCAAACCAGCCGTGCTGATAGGCAAACAAAGAATCCATAAAGGCTTCTTTGATCAGGTCGACGTGCTCGTCGTTGAAATCGTTCTTAACGGCCTTCTTGCGCTCTGCCTTGTTGCGGCTGGCAATGTTCGGATTCAGATCAGCTTCATTACCGCCGCCGGTGTATTTATTGATTCGCGCGATGCGTTCCATTTGCCGTGAAAGCAAATCAATTTCTTTAAAGTCGATACCCTCTTTTTTATCCTTATTTAAAAGCAAGATATAGCGCGATTCCAGCGACTCTTCGACGCGCTCGATGAGCTTCTTTTTGTCCCATTCATCGCGCCGCTTCCAGCTATGCACCGTGGCGGGCTTTTCGCCTAATGATTCGGCAATACGCGAAACACGCCAGCCTGCCCAATACAGCTGGCGTGCCTCAATACGCGGGTCTTTGCTCTTTATATTTTCCATAGCCAAAGGCTAAGGGAATAAAACAGAGGTGTATTTGAATGGCTTTTGTGAAATAGGAATTCACAAAAGGCGCTAATTGATGGCGGTTTCTTTTATGGCGATAGTGGGTGCCTTCAGGAATTAACCCCGCTATTCAATAAAACCGCAGAAGGGTCTATGGACAAAAAATTTAAATCGTTTCGGGTAGCGACCGAAGGCGCAACCACCGATGGCCGCACCATTACCCGCGCCTGGCTTAGCCAGATGGCAAAGAATTACAACCCAGCGACCTACGGGGCGCGGGTGAATATGGAACATATTCGAGGCATTTATCCGGACAGCGCCTTTAAATCCTATGGCGATGTGGTGGCACTGGAGGCCAAAGAGATCGACGGCAAGATGGCCTTGTTTGCCACCATTGACCCCACGCCCGAACTGGTGGCGATGAATCAGAACCGCCAGAAGGTCTACACCTCCATCGAGTGTGACCCCGACTTTGCAGACACAGGGGAAGCCTATTTAACTGGCTTAGCCGTCACCGATAACCCAGCCAGCTTGGGTACATCCATGCTGCAATTCTCAGCCTCAGTCGGCGGTGCCAGCCCACTGATGGCCCGCAAAACAAACAAAAACTGTTTATTCACCAATGCCATCGAGTTTGCACTCGAAGAAGAAGGGGCGCTTGCCGTGTCGATGCTGGAATCTGTAAAGAAGATCTTTTCTAAAAAAGCAGAAAAAGAAAACCTGCAATTTGCGGATATCCAGCAAGCACTGGAAGCCATTGCCGAGCAAACCGCAGAAAACAATGATGGTTTTCGCACCATGACAAGCCGCATCGATGAATTAAAAAACGAAATGGCCGAATTGCGTGAATTCAAATCGAAAATTGAAAACGAGCCGAGTCATTTATCTGGCGGACGGGATCGAGCCACCGGCGGCGCGGTTGAATTACTCACTGATTGCTAATTAAAAAATATATCTAAGGAAATCTAATTTATGCGTAATGACACGCGACTCGTTTATGAAAAGTTTGAAAAACAAATTGCCAACCTGAATCATGTGGCCGATATCAGCAAGACATTCTCCGTCGATCCATCGGTGCAGCAAAAGCTTGAAAACCGCGTCCAGCTTTCTAGCCTGTTCCTTAGTAAAATTAATATGCCTGGCGTAACCGAGCAAGAAGGCGACAAGCTGGGACTAGGGCTCACCGGTACGATTGCAGGCCGAACCAACACCAAAAAAGGGCCGCGCAAGCCACGCGATGTATCCGATTTAAGTTCTGGCCGTTACCGCTGTGAACAAACCAACTTTGATACCGGTATTAACTTCCACAAGCTGGATATGTGGGCCAAGTTCCCCGACTTCCAGGCCAAGCTGCGCAACCTGATTGTGAATCAACAAGCGCTTGATCGAATCATGATTGGCCTGAATGGCGTATCCGTCGCCGAAGAAACCGACCGCGAAAAATTCCCGCTTTTGCAAGACGTGAACAAAGGTTGGCTACAACAGTACCGCGAGAACGCCCCGACCAGCGTAATGGACGAAGGTAAACCAGACTCGGGCAAGATCTTGGTCGGTACAACCAAAGTAAAAGCAGATGACGGCATCCCTTGGAAAGAAGAGCTGGGCGATTATCAAAACTTAGACGCCGTTGTTTTTGATGCTGTAAACACGCTGATTCATTCCCAGTTTCGAGAAAACTCGCAGCTGGTGGTGATTACATCAAGCGAACTGCTCGCCGATAAATACTTCCCTAAGATCAACAAAGACCACGCCCCGACCGAAGAAATGGCGATGGATATGCTGATCAGTCAAAAACGGGTTGGTGGCCTCCCCGCTGTGACCGTGCCTTTCTTCCCCAAGGGCGCAATGCTGATCACCACGCTTTCCAATTTGTCGCTGTACTGGCAAATCGGGGGCCGTCGTCGTCATGTGCGGGAAGAGCCGGATTACAACCAGATCGCCAATTACGAAAGCTCGAATGATGCTTACGTGGTGGAAGTGTACGAAGCCGGTTGCCTGATTGAAAACATCGAGCTGCTGCCGACTGAGCGTACCGAAGCCCAAGGCGGTGCGTAATCAGCCCCGCAAAAGCCCACTTGTTGCGAATGACTGCCGCGCAAGTATCAACTCACAACCCGCTGGCCAACGATGAGTTGATGCTTTCCAAACTCGCGGGCGACAAGCGACGGCTTAAACAAATCCAGTCCCTTAGCCGCAAGATCGACGCCAAGCGCGAAATGCTGCCCGATTACGCGCCTTGGATCAGCGGGGCTTTATCCGCCCAAGGTGGCGGGCAGGATGAAGTGCTGATGACCGTCATGGTGTGGATGATCGACACCGGCAACTTCAGCGCTGCCCTGCCGATTGTGCGCTATGCCTTACAGCATAAGTTAACCCTACCCGATCAGTACCAGCGCACCTTGGCTTGCCTAGTTGTGGAAGAGATGGCCGATACCGCCATGAATGGTCGGGTATTGGGGGAGGCCATTGATGTGGAGGGCCTGCAAGCCATCGCTGAAATCACCCAAGCCGAAGATATGCCAGACCAAGTCAAGGCCAAGTTATT